>NZ_JADABR010000033.1:0-382864 GCF_015672585.1 Enterobacter sp. Res13-Sevr-PEC09-46
TTAATAGCTAACTGATACACCACAATCAGCGACAGCCAGCCCATTGTCAGATAGGTAACCAGCGACAACACTTTAAACCGGTGCGCAATAGTCAGCTTAAACAGGATCCCCAGCAGCGCCAGGCTCCAGATCACAATCATCAGGCCACGCGACAGCGGTGAGTTGAGCCCCACCAGCAAAAACGGTGTATAGGTACCCGCAATAAGAAGATAGATAGCGCAGTGGTCAAATTTCTTGAGCCATATCTTCGCCCGTTGATGCGGAATAGCGTGATACAGCGTTGAGGCCAGGAAAAGCAGGATCATACTCCCGCCATACAGACTGTAGCTGGTAATGGCCATCGCGCTGGCGTTGGTATCCACTGCCTGTACCAGCAATAACACTAAGCCGACAATCCCAAAAACCAGGCCAATGCCGTGGCTTATACTGTTGGCTACTTCCTCAGCCAGCGAATATCCCTGTGCGATTAATGGTCTGCTCACCATACTTAACTCCGGGAAAACAAAAGATGATTATTCATCGCCAGCCTATGCTAACTGAGAATGATTCCAGTGAACACCTGTTAGCTAAAATAAATCCACATTCAAGATTTATCCTTATAAATCAGCATAATGTAAAAACAATCCACCGCACAGGTGTAAATGATTTCATTAACATCTAAGTAATCAAGGAGATAAATCCGTCTCCCGCCCTTCGTCATCATGGTATGCTTCAGGAATAGTGTCCGACAGCGAGTTTAGCCATTGTGAGTATGTTCAGCCATTCCGCCATTGCCAGCCTCAACAATCTGGAAATGATGGTCTACAACTATGTCATTAAGAACCGCGATAAAGTGATGTACATGACCATCCGCGAGCTGGCGGATGCGGCGGGCGTTTCCACTACCACTATCCTGCGCTTCTGCCGCAAGCTCAACTGCGATGGTTACTCGGAATTTCGGGTGCGCTTTAAACTCTATCTGGAGCAGAACGAGCCGCAGCAGGCGAATTTTGGTGCCAGTGAAATCATCAGCTTCTTTAAAAGCGTAAATAACGAAGAGTTTGATGCGCTATTAGATAACGCCGTCGATATTATTTTATCATCTGAACGAATTATTTTTGTCGGTGCGGGCACCTCCGGATCGCTGGCAAAATATGGCGCACGTTTCTTTTCAAATATCGGGAAATTCAGTAACCATATCGACGATCCTTATTTCCCGGTCACTAACGACATGGCTAAAAATGCGCTGGCCATTGTACTCTCCGTCTCCGGCGAGACCGAGGAGATCCTGCGCTTCGCCAGCCAGTTCAGCCTGCACCACTGCAAGGTGCTCTCAGTCACCAGCCACGAACATTCACGTCTCGCAAAGCTGGCGGACTTTAACCTCTCCTGGCACGTACCGCAAACGCGCATTGGCGGCGTTTACGATATCACCACGCAAATTCCCGTCATCTATATTCTGGAATCATTAGGCCGGAAACTGGCGAAGAAATTAACAGAATAAAACATCCTGTTTTTTTGATGTGACAAATTACAATTTCCGCAAAATGTTATATCGTGACATTTAATTCCGCTTTGCTAGACTCGAAATCAATAAGTCCTGAATTGAGAATAGCAAAGATGAAAAAACTCACCTTACCGAAAGATTTTTTATGGGGCGGCGCGGTAGCGGCGCACCAGGTTGAAGGCGGCTGGAACAAAGGCGGCAAAGGGCCAAGCATCTGCGACGTGCTCACCGGCGGCGCACACGGCGTTCCGCGAGAAATCACGCAGGAAGTGATTGAAGGCAAATATTACCCCAACCACGAAGCCGTCGACTTCTACGGCCATTACAAAGAAGACATCAGGCTGTTTGCCGAGATGGGCTTCAAATGTTTCCGTACCTCCATCGCCTGGACGCGCATCTTCCCGAAAGGCGACGAAACTCAGCCAAACGAAGAGGGGCTGAAGTTTTACGACGACATGTTCGATGAACTGCTGAAGTACAATATCGAGCCGGTGATCACCCTCTCCCACTTTGAAATGCCGCTGCACCTCGTTCAGGAATATGGCGGATGGACCAACCGTAAAGTGGTCGATTTCTTTGTGCGCTTCTCGGAAGTGGTATTTGAGCGCTACAAAAATAAGGTCAAATACTGGATGACCTTCAACGAAATCAACAACCAGCGCAACTGGCGTGCGCCGCTGTTCGGCTACTGCTGCTCTGGCGTGGTCTATACCGAGCACGACAACCCGGAAGAGACCATGTACCAGGTGCTGCACCACCAGTTCGTGGCCAGCGCGCTGGCGGTGAAAGCCGCACGCCGCATTAACCCGGAAATGAAAGTCGGCTGCATGCTGGCGATGGTGGCGCTCTATCCGTACTCCTGCAAGCCAGAAGATGTCATGTTCGCTCAGGAATCCATGCGCGAGCGCTACGTCTTTACCGACGTACAGCTGCGCGGCTACTACCCGTCTTACGTGCTGAACGAGTGGGAGCGCCGTGGCTTCTCCATCAAAATGGAAGCTGGCGACGAGCAGATCCTGCGTGAAGGCACCTGCGATTACTTAGGTTTCAGCTACTACATGACCAACGCGGTCAAAGCGGAAGGCGGTACCGGTGACGCCATTTCCGGCTTCGAGGGCAGCGTGCCGAACCCACACGTCAAGGCGTCCGACTGGGGCTGGCAGATTGATCCGGTAGGCCTGCGCTATTCGCTGTGTGAACTGTACGAGCGTTATCAGAAGCCGCTGTTTATCGTGGAAAATGGTTTCGGCGCCTACGACACCGTGGAAGAGGACGGCAGCATCAACGATGACTATCGCATCGACTACCTGCGCGCCCACGTGGAAGAGATGATGAAGGCGGTGACCTGGGATGGCGTGGATCTGATGGGCTACACGCCGTGGGGCTGCATCGACTGCGTCTCCTTCACCACCGGCCAGTACAGTAAGCGCTACGGCTTTATCTACGTCAACAAGCACGATGACGGTACCGGTGACATGTCCCGCTCCCGTAAGAAGAGTTTCGAGTGGTATAAAACCGTCATCGCCAGCAACGGCGAAACGCTGTAATGGCTCGCCCTCTCTGCAAGCGGAGAGGGCAAACCGCTTATCTTCCAGACACTTCTTTACAGCTTTTGCGTTGCCAAAATATGTTCGCCCGATAATATAGGCGTCCTGAATATTTGAGGCGAACATGATCAAGCGACAACGCAACGCTATCCTGCTTGTAGCCCTGGCCTGCCTGGTGGTGCTGATATGCACCGCCCAGCGGATGGCCGGGATGCACGCGCTTGTCATGAACGTCACCACCACGAGCCAGTCTGTCCAGCAGGGGCAGGAGAGTGCCGACGCACCGGTAACCCCATGTGAGCTTAGCGCCAAGTCGCTGATGTCGGTCCCGCCTGTTTTATTTGAAGGCGCCCTGAGTGCCGTCACCCTGCTGCTGGCGTTGCTGGCAGCCAGTCCACCGCGCCGCGAACGGCAGTGGCCTCCCCGCGTTATCTCCTCGCCCCGGTTAAGGGTGCATCTGCGATTATGCGTCTTCCGTGAATGAGCCTTCGCCTGTTACTTCAGGTTAATTCATCATTTACGGAGAAAATTTATGTTTACTGTATTCAGGCGACTGCTGGTCTGCCTGCTTTGGCTATGGCTGCCCCTCAGCCAGGCTGCCGACAGCGGCTGGCTGCGCGCCGCCGATAATCAGCACGCCAGCGTCAGGCTGCGTGCGCAACCCGAAAGCACTGGCGAAACCCGCCTGCTGCTGGACGTCGCCCTGCAAAAAGGCTGGAAAACCTACTGGCGCTCGCCGGGCGAAGGCGGCGTCGCACCCGCGATTAAATGGCATCAGCCCGTCGAGGCGATCTGGCGCTGGCCTGTGCCGCAGCGTTTCGACGTCGCGGGCATCACCACGCAGGGCTACCACGGCGATGTCAGCTTTCCCATCACTCTGCGGGGCGACGTCCCGAAGATCCTGAGCGGCGTACTGACGCTCTCCACCTGTAGCAACGTCTGTATTCTTACCGACTACCCGTTTTCGCTGAACATGACCGCATCCGCAGGCGCCGGTTTTGATTACGATTTCAGTCGGGCCATGGGCACCCTTCCGCTCAGCGGCGGGTTGACCTCAACGCTTAACGCCACCTATGCCCCCGGCAAGCTGACCGTAACGGCGCAGCGTGACGCAGGCTGGCAGGCGCCGTCCCTGTTTATCGACGGTATGGATGATGTTGATTTCGGCAAACCGGCCCTCACCGTGCGCGGTGACTCGCTGGTCGCCACCGTGCCCGTGACGGACAGCTGGGGCGAGGCCGCGCCCAACCTCAGCGGCAAAACCCTGTCGCTGGTTCTGGCCGATAGCGGGCAGGCGCAGGAGTCCAGCCTGAGCATTCAGCCGGGGAACGCCGCGCCGACGCTCTCGTTAGGCTGGGTGTTGCTGATGGCGCTGGCGGGCGGTCTGATCCTTAACGTCATGCCCTGCGTACTGCCCGTGCTGGCCATGAAGCTGGGCACGCTGATGCAAACCGAACGGCAGGCGCGGGGTCAGGTACGCCGACAGTTTCTTGCGTCGGTAGCCGGGATCGTGATCTCGTTCCTCGCGCTGGCGCTGATGATGACGGTTTTACGCTTAGGCAATCAGGCGCTCGGCTGGGGGATCCAGTTCCAGAATCCGTGGTTTATTGGCGCGATGGCGCTGGTGATGGTGCTTTTCAGCGCCAGCCTGCTGGGGTTGTTTGAAATCCGTCTCCCTTCCGGCGCCAGCACCTTCATCGCCACGCGCGGCGGCAACGGGCTTGCGGGTCATTTCTGGCAAGGCGCGTTTGCCACGCTGCTGGCGACACCCTGCACCGCGCCGTTCCTGGGTACGGCGGTCTCAGTCGCGCTGGCGGCACCGCTTCCCCTGCTGTGGGGGATCTTCCTGGCGATGGGTATCGGCATGAGCCTGCCGTGGCTGCTGGTGGCGGCCTGGCCGGGGCTGGCCCAGCGGTTGCCGCGTCCGGGACGCTGGATGAACGTCGTACGCGTAGTGCTGGGGATGATGATGCTCGGCTCATCGCTGTGGCTGCTGAGCCTGCTGACGGTGCACATTGGCAGCCTGCCCGTCATCACGCTGGGCGTGCTCCTGATCCTTACGCTGCTGCTGGTCACCGCCTGGCGCTACCGCTGGCAAACGGCACTGCGCGCCGGGGTATTAGCTGTAGTGGTGGCCGGGGCGGTCGCGTTTGTATCCGGTTCCGGCGGCGAGGGTTCCCGCCGCGATCGTATTCACTGGCAGCCGCTCAGCGAGCAGGCCATTGCCCGCGCGCTGGCGGAGAACAAACGGGTGTTCGTCGACGTGACCGCCGACTGGTGCGTGACCTGTAAAGCCAATAAATACAACGTGCTGCTACGCGACGACGTGCAGGATGCGCTCTCCGCCCCGGACGTTGTCGCCCTGCGCGGCGACTGGAGCCGCCCCTCAGATACCATCAGCCAGTTCTTAACCACGCGCGGCAGCGCCGCCGTGCCGTTTAACCAGATCTACGGACCGGGATTACCGCAGGGCCACGTGCTGCCTGCGTTGTTAAGCCGCGAAGCGGTGCTGAGCACCCTGTCCGATGCAAAAGGAAAATAACATGAGAGCCTTCGTTGCCTTACTTCTGCTGTCGTTATCAACGTTCGGTTTCGCCGCACCTTCTGATGACGCTTCCAGCGACCAGCTGGCAAAACTGCTGTTTAACGACCCCAACAGCCCGCAAACCGGCGCGACATCGCCGAAGCTGACCATCGTCTCCTTCACTGACTACAACTGCCCGTATTGCAAGCAGTTCGACCCAATGCTTGAGAAAATCGTGCAGGAAAATCCCGACGTGCAGCTCATCGTCAAACTGCTGCCGTTCAAGGGACAAAGCTCGGTAAATGCCGCGAAAGCGGCGCTCTCAACGTGGCAGCAGGCGCCGGATAAATTCTGGGCGCTGCACCAGCGGCTGATGATGAAAAAGGGCTATCACGATGACGCCAGCATCGCCGCCGCGAAGGTAAAGACCGGAACGGACAGCATTAAAACGGATGATAAAACCATGGACAGCCTAAAGATGAACCTCATCCTGGCGCAGGTGCTGAATATTCAGGGTACCCCGGCGACCATTATCGGCGACCAGATGGTGGCGGGCGCAATCCCGTATGACGACCTGGAGGGGCTGGTCAAAGAACAGCTGGCAAACGCCCGTGGCAAGTAAGCTTCCGCGCCTGCTGCGCGAGCTGGGCGTGTGGCTGCTGATTGGCGTAGCCGTGAGCCTGGCGGTGGACTATTTCCGCCAGCCCGCGCTGCCGCAGAATTTCCCCGCGACGGCACTGCACACCCTCGACGGTCAGCCCGTCGATCTTATCGCCATGAGTAAGGAGCGGCCGCTGCTGGTCTACGTCTGGGCGACATGGTGCGGCGTCTGCCGCTACACCACGCCGTCGGTGGCGACGCTTGCCGCGGACGGGGGTAACGTGATGTCGGTTGCGCTGCGCTCGGGCGATAACGCGACGCTCGAAACATGGATGAGGAAGAAGAAGGCGATGATGCCCACGGTCAACGACGCCAGCGGAGAACTGGCGCGTGAGTGGGATGTTAAGGTGACGCCAACGCTGGTGGTGATCTCTCACGGCGAGGTAAAGTCGATCACCACCGGCTGGACCAGCGGCTGGGGAATGCGCCTGCGGCTGTGGCTGGCGTCGTAGCGTTACTTCCCGCCAGCCAGCTCCAGGAAGCTACCGGTGACATAGGAGGCTTTGTCGCTCAGCAGCCAGACAATGGCCTGGGCAACCTCCTCCGGCTGACCGCCACGCTGCATCGGTAACATCGACTTCACCCGATCCACACGCCCCGGCTCGCCGCCGGAGGCGTGAATATCGGTATAAATCAGGCCTGGCCGCACGCCGTTAACGCGAATGCCCTGCGCCGCCACCTCCAGCGCGAGGCCGGTGGTCAGGGAATCCACCGCCCCTTTTGAGGCGGCATAATCCACATATTCCCCTGGCGCGCCCAGTCGGGAGGCCGCCGAGGAGACATTCACAATCGCGCCGCCCTTGCCGCCGTGTTTATGCGACATGCGCTTAACCGCTTCACGGCAACAGAGAAAATAGCCGGTGACGTTGGTAGCCAGCACGCGGTTAATACGTTCAGCGGAGAGGTTTTCGATGGTGGATTGTTCAAACAAAATTCCGGCGTTGTTCACCAGTGCGGCGAGCGGCTCACCTTCGCGATCGATGCTGTCGAACATCGCCATTACCTGCGCTTCATCGCTGATGTCCGCGCGCACGGCAAAGGCTTTACCACCCGCGTCCACGATCTGATTAATGACCTCCGTCGCGGCTTTGATGTTGTGATGAAAATTCACCGCAACGGTGTAGCCTTCGCTTGCCAGCTGTAGCGCGGTGGCTTTACCAATACCCCGGCTGGCGCCGGTGACCAGTGCAATTGCCATTCTTTTCTCCCAATAAAAAAGCCGGGTGGCGGCTTCGCCTTACCCGGCCTACGTTACTACAGGAACAACGTTACTGGTATTCGCTCATCGGTACGCAGGAGCAGAACAGGTTACGGTCGCCGTAAACATCATCAAGACGTTTCACGGTTGGCCAGTATTTGTTTGCCACACCTGCCGGGAAGACAGCCAGTTCGCGGGTATAACCATGGTTCCACTCTGCCACCAGTTCGTTCTGGGTATGCGGCGCGTTCACCAGCGGGTTATCTTCCAGCGTCCACTCCCCGCCTTTCACGCGGTCGATTTCGCTGCGGATCGCCAGCATCGCGTCGATAAAGCGATCCAGCTCCACCTTGCTTTCAGATTCAGTCGGCTCAACCATCAGCGTTCCCGCAACCGGGAAGGACATGGTTGGCGCGTGGAAGCCGTAGTCGATCAGGCGCTTGGCAATATCCAGCTCGCTGATGCCCGTCTCTTCTTTCAGAGGACGAATATCGAGGATGCATTCGTGCGCCACGCGACCGTCGCGGCCGGTGTAGAGCACCGGATAGGCGTCCTTCAGACGCGTTGCGATGTAGTTGGCGTTGAGGATCGCCACCTGGCTGGCCTGCTTCAGCCCTTCCGCGCCCATCATGCGGATGTACATCCAGCTGATTGGCAGGATAGAGGCGCTGCCGAACGGTGCCGCAGAGACCGCGCCCTGACGGGTCAGCATGCCTTCGATCTGCACCACGCTGTGGCCTGGGACAAACGGCGCCAGGTGCGCCTTCACGCCGATAGGACCCATCCCCGGGCCGCCACCGCCGTGCGGAATGCAGAACGTTTTATGCAGGTTCAGGTGCGACACGTCCGCGCCAATAAAGCCCGGAGAGGTGATGCCCACCTGGGCGTTCATGTTTGCGCCGTCGAGGTAAACCTGGCCGCCGAACTGATGCACCACTTCACACACTTCACGGATAGTTTCTTCGTACACGCCGTGGGTGGACGGGTAGGTCACCATAATGCAGGAGAGTTTGTCGCCCGCCTGCTCGGCTTTGGCGCGCAGGTCGGCCAGATCGATGTTGCCGTTTTTGTCGCACGCCACAACCACCACTTCCATTCCTGCCATCTGGGCAGAAGCCGGGTTGGTACCGTGGGCAGAGCTTGGGATCAGGCAGATATCACGGTGGCCTTCGTTGCGGCTTTCGTGATAGTGACGGATCGCCAGCAGACCGGCGTATTCACCCTGCGCACCGGAGTTCGGCTGCATGCAGAGCGCGTCGTACCCGGTCAGCTTCACCAGCCAGTCGGAGAGCTGGTTGATCATCATGTGATAACCTTCCGCCTGCTCAGCCGGGCAGAACGGGTGCAGCTCAGAGAATTCAGGCCAGGTAATTGGGATCATCTCAGCCGCGGCGTTCAGCTTCATGGTGCAGGAGCCCAGCGGGATCATCGCCTGGTTCAACGCCAGATCTTTACGTTCCAGAGAGTGCATGTAACGCATCATCTCGGTTTCGCTGTGATAGCGGTTGAACACCGGGTGAGTCAGGATCGCGTCGTCGCGCAGCATGCTTTCCTGAATGGAGCGGCTGTCGAGCGCAACCTCTTTGTCGAGCGTATCAACGTCCAGACCGTGTGCGTCACCCAGCAATACATTGAACAGGGTCAGGATATCGTCACGGGTGGTGCTTTCGTCCAGCGTAATGCCGACCGCATTGTGAATGTCGCTGCGCAGGTTGATTTGCGCTGCCTCGGCGCGCGCCAGCACGGCCGCTTTGTCTGCCACCTCGACGCACAGGGTGTCGAAGTAGTGTGCATGACGCAGTCTGAGACCTTTCTGTTGCAGACCGCAGGCCAGAATATCGGCCAGACGGTGGATGCGGCTGGCAATACGTTTCAGGCCTGCCGGACCGTGGAACACCGCGTACAGGCTGGCAATGTTAGCCAGCAGCACCTGCGAGGTACAGATGTTGGAGTTCGCTTTCTCGCGGCGGATATGCTGCTCGCGGGTCTGCATCGCCATGCGCAGCGCGGTGTTACCGGCGGCATCTTTCGATACGCCGATAATACGGCCTGGCATGGAACGTTTAAATTCATCTTTCGCGCCAAAGAACGCCGCGTGCGGGCCGCCGTAGCCCATCGGCACGCCGAAACGCTGGGCTGAGCCGAAGACAATATCCGCGCCCTGTTTGCCTGGCGCCGTCAGCAGCACCAGCGCCATAAAATCAGCGGCGACGCTAACAATAACCTTACGGGATTTCAGCTCGGCGATCAGTGCGCCGTAGTCGTGCACTTCCCCGGTGGTGCCCACCTGCTGCAACAGCACGCCGAAGACGTCCTGGTGATCCAGCACTTTTTCAGCGTCGTCGACAATCACCTCAAAGCCGAAGGTTTCCGCACGGGTGCGCACCACGTCCAGCGTCTGGGGATGCACGTCCGCCGCCACGAAGAAGCGGTTGGCGTTTTTCAGCTTGCTCACGCGCTTCGCCATCGCCATCGCTTCGGCGGCGGCGGTCGCTTCATCCAGCAGCGAGGCAGAGGCGATATCCATACCGGTCAGATCCAGCGTCACCTGCTGGAAGTTCAGTAGCGCTTCCAGACGGCCCTGGGAGACTTCTGGCTGATACGGGGTATAAGCGGTGTACCAGCCCGGGTTTTCCAGCATATTACGCAGGATCACCGGCGGTAACTGCACGTTGGTGTAGCCCATGCCGATGTAAGACTTATAGCGCTTGTTAAGGCCGGCGATGGCCTTCAGCTCCGCCAGCGCGGCGAACTCCGTCGTGGACTCGCCTACCTGCGGCGGCGTAGCAAGCTGGATGTCTTTTGGCACGATCTGGCCGATCAGTGCGTTTAATGAATCCGCGCCAACTGTCTTCAGCATCTCCTGCTGTTGCTGAGCATCCGGCCCAATGTGACGTTCAATGAAAGCGCCACGGTTTTCAAGCTGGCTTAAAGTCTGTGTCATGAGCGATGGTTCCTGAAACGTGCAGTGAATCGTAGTTATCTGTAACGCTGTTGCCCGGTGGCGCTAACGCTTACCGGGCCTACGTTGACCTGTAGGCCGGATAAGCGCAGCGCCATCCGGCACAACGCTATTCGTCTTCCAGTAGTGCTTCGTACGCGGTCGCATCCAGCAGCGCGGCAACCTGCGCTTCGTCGCTGGCTTTGATCTTGAAGATCCAGCCGCCTTCATACGGTTCGCTGTTGACCAGCTCCGGGGAGTCGCTCAGCGCGTCGTTCACGGCAACAATTTCACCGCTCACCGGGGCGTAGATGTCAGAGGCCGCTTTAACGGATTCCGCCACCGCACAGTCGTCGCCTGCGCTCACGGTTGCGCCCACTTCCGGCAGATCAACAAACACCATGTCGCCCAGCAGCTCCTGCGCGTGCTCGGTGATCCCAACGGTGTAAGTGCCGTCCGCCTCTTTGCGCAGCCACTCGTGTTCTTTGCTGTATTTCAGTTCTGCTGGCACATTGCTCATTGAAGTTCTCCTGATAAAAATAGTTAGGCGACCGGCTTACCGGCGCGAACAAAAATCGGTTTGGTCACGTTGACCGGCATTTCGCGGTTGCGGATCTGCACCACCGCCGTTTCGCCAATCCCCGCCGGCACGCGTGCCAGGGCAATACTGTAGCTGAGCGTCGGGGAGAACGTTCCGCTGGTGATCACGCCTTCGCGATGATTGCCATCGGCATCGGTGAAGCGCACCGGCAGCTCGCCGCGCAGCACGCCTTTTTCTTTCATCACCAGGCCAACCAGCTGTTCAGTGCCCTTCTCGCGCTGCATCTCCAGCGCTTCACGACCAATAAAATCACGGTCAGCCGGTTCCCACGCGATGGTCCAGCCCATGTTGGCCGCCAGCGGAGAGACGCCTTCGTCCATCTCCTGACCGTAGAGGTTCATCCCCGCTTCCAGACGCAGCGTATCGCGCGCGCCCAGGCCCGCAGGCTTCACGCCCGCCTCCACCAGCGCACGCCAGAAATCAGCGGCCTTATCGTTTGGCATGGCAATTTCGTAGCCCGCTTCACCGGTGTAGCCGGTGGTGGCGATAAACAGATCGCCCGCCTGCACGCCGAAGAACGGCTTCATGCCTTCGGTGGCTTTGCGCTGCTCGTCGCTGAACAGAGACGCGGCTTTCGCCTGCGCGTTCGGCCCCTGCACGGCGATCAGTGACAGATCGTCACGGACGGTGATGTCGATGGCATAAGGTTCGGCGTGTTGGGTGATCCAGGAGAGGTCTTTTTCGCGGGTGGCGGAGTTTACAACGAGGCGGAAGAAATCTTCAGTGAAGTAATAGACGATAAGGTCATCAATCACGCCGCCCGAGGCATTCAGCATGCCGGTATAGAGCGCTTTGCCCGGCGTCTTCAGTTTGGCGACGTCATTTGCCAGCAGATAACGCAAAAACTCCCGGGTGCGGCTACCGCGCAGGTCGACAATCGTCATATGAGACACGTCGAACATACCGGCATCGGTGCGCACCGCGTGGTGCTCATCAATCTGCGAGCCGTAGTGCAGCGGCATCATCCAGCCGTGGAAGTCCACCATGCGGGCGCCGCACAACACGTGCTGTTCGTACAAAGGAGTCTGTTGAGCCATCTTTTCCTCGTTGAAAAATTCACCGTGAAACCCGGTGTCGGCCTCGCGATCGGGGGCCGACGCAAACGTTCTCTTTTACCTGAACTTACCACCGAAACCGGCGGTTAACCATAAGGTAAAACGGGTCATCACATTAGCTTATGACCAAAAATCGCTGAAAAGCCTACAGAGTTATTCACTGGGAAAATGCGATTAAACCCGCATAAAATTAACAATGATCTAACAGAATTTAGCAGATGGTGATATTTCGTGCGGAAAAACGGGCCGAATTTCCGTAACATAAAAATAGTAAGATTAGATTTTCTAATGCGAAAAATGACGTGAAATTAGATTATTTCAAACGAGGAAATTTCCCCGGCGCGGAGGCCGGGAAAATAAAGTGTGACGGGGATCGAGATTAACGTAACCAGTCGGGAAGATCGTTGAGGCCCATTGCCTGACGAAGAAGCTGCGGTTTTACGCCGGGAAGGGTGTCGGCCAGCTTGAGGCCAATATCGCGCAGCAGTTTTTTCGCCGGATTCGCTCCGGCAAACAGCTCGCGGAAGCCCTGCATACCCGCCAGCATCATCGCCGCACTGTGTTTGCGGCTGCGCTCGTAGCGACGCAGATACAGATGCTGACCAATATCTTTGCCTTCCCGATGCAGGCGACGCAGCTCTTCAACCAGCTCAGCCGCGTCCATAAAGCCGAGGTTCACCCCCTGCCCGGCCAGCGGATGAATGGTATGCGCCGCATCCCCCACCAGCGCCAGACGGTGCGCGGCAAACTGACGCGCGTAGCGACCGGTTAACGGAAACGTCTGGCGTTCGCTTTCAAGCATGCACAGGCCCAGACGGTTATCAAACGCCACGCATAGCGCCTGACTGAAGGCATCCGGCGTCGCCTCCTGCATCTGCTGCGCTTTCTCCGGCTCTAAGGACCAGACGATGGAGCAGAGATGCGGATCGGCAAGCGGCAGGAAGGCCAGAATGCCGTCATTATGGAAAATCTGGCGCGCCACGCCGCCGTGCGGCTCTTCGGTGCGGATTGTGGCCACCAACGCGTGATGGCGGTAATCCCAGAAGGTCAGCGGAATATCCGCTTTGTTACGCAGCCAGGAATTGGCGCCGTCGGCACCCACCACCAGACGCGCGGTCAGCATGTCGCCACTTTCAAGAGTGATAAACGCGTCGTTTTCGCCCCACGCCACCTGCTGGAGTTTCGCCGGTGCGATCAGCGTGACGTCGCTGCACTGCTGTGCTTTCTGCCACAGCGCGTGGTGGATCACCGCGTTTTCAACGATGTGTCCAAGATGGCTGTAGCCCATGCTTTCATCGTCAAACGCGATATGGCCGAAGCTGTCTTTGTCCCACACTTCCATGCCATGGTAACAGCTGGCACGCAGCGCCACGATTTCAGACCAGACGCCAAGGTGCGTCAGTAGCTTTTCGCTGGCGGCATTGATCGCCGAGACGCGCAGCTCCGGCGGTGCATCCTGCGCCACAGGCTGCGGCGCTTTTTGCTCAAGCACGGCCACGCGCAGGCCGCTGCCCTGTAAACCACAGGCCAGCGCCAGTCCTACCATTCCGCCACCCACAATGGCGACATCAACATTTTGCACGGTCAATACTCCTTAACGCGCGACCCAACCCAGGGTCCGCTGCGCCAGCACGTCACGTGCCGGAATGAACAGTTCCATCGCCATCAGCCCAAGGTTGCGACCCGCAACCAGCGGTGCCCAGCGATTGGCAAACAGGTGGACTAAACCGTCGGTGACGCCAATGGTCGCCGCTTTGTCCGCCTGGCGTCGTTTCTGGTAATGGCTCAGCACTGAGTATGCGCCACAATCCTGTTGTTCGCTCCACGTCCGGGCCAGGAGCTCTGCCAGGCTTATCACGTCACGGAGGCCAAGGTTGAAGCCTTGCCCGGCGATGGGGTGCAGCGTCTGCGCGGCGTTGCCGACCAGGGCGACGCGATGGGAGACAGTCTGCGATGCGGTCGTCAGCGCGAGCGGATAGGCCACGCGTTTTCCGGCATGGGTGATGCGCCCAAGCCGCCAGCCGAAAGCTTTTTGCAGCTCGGAACAAAAACGTTCGTCGGACCAGGAGAGAACCTCATCGGCCCGATCCTGCGCATGGCACCATACCAGCGAGCAGCGCCCGTTCGACATCGGCAGCATGGCCAGCGGGCCGTGCTCCGTGAAGCGCTCAAATGCCCTGCCGTTATGCGCGCCAGCCGTGGAGACGTTAGCGATGACCGCCGCCTGCCCATAAGGTTCAGAGCGCCATTCGACGCCGCACTGCGTGGCGATCGCGGAGCGTGAACCATCTGCCGCCACCAGCAGTTGCCCCTCCAGCGTGGTGCCGTTGTCCAGCGTCACGCTGACGGCCTCGTCACGGCGGCTGAAGCTGGCGACGCGCGCCGGACAGTGCAGCGTGACGCCAGGCGCGTCCTGTAACAGACGGAACAGCCGCAGCCCTACATCATGCAGCTCGACAACCTGCCCCAGCGCCTCGATCCGGTAATCGCGGGCATCCAGCGTCACAAACCCGGCATGCCCGCGATCGCTGACGTGAACGGTGCCGATCGCCGTTGCGCAATCCGCTATCGCCTGCCAGATCCCAATACGCGCAAGCTGCTGACAGGTTCCCTGCGCCAGCGCGATAGCGCGGGCGTCGAAACCGGGATGATCGGCCGCCTGCGGCGCGACCGCCTCAACGAGATGCACCGGAAGCTGGCCCTGGGTTAACTGCGAAATAGCCAGCGCCAGAGTAGCGCCGGTCATGCCTCCGCCAACGATGATTACGCTCATTCGCGTGCCGCCGCCATCAGCGCCTCGATGTCGTCGGCTTTTTTCACCACGGTCGCGGTCAGGTTTTCGTTACCGGTTTCGGTGATGACGATGTCATCTTCAATACGAATGCCGATCCCGCGGTACTGTTCCGGCACGTCGGCATCCGGCGCGATGTACAGCCCCGGCTCAACGGTCAGCACCATGCCTGGCTCCAGCACGCGCGAACGTTCCGGACCGTATGCCCCGACGTCATGCACATCCAGCCCCAGCCAGTGGCTCAGGCCGTGCATAAAGTACGGACGATGGGCGTTTTCGGATATAAGGGTGTCCACATCGCCTTTCAGAATGCCGAGCTTCACCAGCCCGGTAATCATGATGCGTACCACCTCGCCCGTAACCTCCTGAATGGAGGTGCCAGGGCGGAACAGCGTCAGCGCGGTCTCCAGAGACTCAAGCACGATGTCATAGATTTCACGCTGCGCGGTGGTGAATTTACCGTTCACCGGGAAGGTACGGGTGATGTCGCCCGCGTAACCCTGATATTCACAGCCGGCGTCAATCAGCACCAGATCGCCGTCGCGCAGTTCACTTTCGTTTTCGGTGTAGTGCAGAATGCAGCCATTTTCCCCGCCGCCTACGATCGTGTTATAGGACGGGAAGCGCGCACCGTGACGGTTAAATTCATGGTGAATTTCGCCTTCAAGCTGGTACTCGAACATACCGGGACGGCACTTTTCCATGGCGCGGGTATGCGCCAGGGCGCTGATTTCGCCCGCGCGGCGCATCACGTTCAGCTCTTCTTCAGACTTGAACAGGCGCATCTCATGCACCATCGGTCGCCAGTCCGTCAGGGTGGCGGGTGCAGACAAATTCTGACGTGAGCCTTTACGCAGCTTATCCAGCGCGGTGAAAACAATGTCATCCGCATACGCGTATTCGCCCTGGGCGTGATAGAGCACGTCCAGACCGTTCAGCAGTTGGTAGAGCTGCTGGTTGATTTCGCTGTAGGCCAGCGCGCGGTCCACGCCCAGTTTTTCTGGCGCCGCCTCCTGCCCTAAGCGGCGACCAAACCAGATTTCCGCGGTCAGATCGCGCACGCGGTTAAAAATCACGCTGTGGTTGTGGGTGTCATTGCTTTTAATCAGCACCAGTACCGCTTCCGGCTCGTTAAACCCGGTGAAGTACCAGAAATCACTGCTCTGGCGATAGGGGTATTCGCTGTCGGCGCTGCGCGTCACTTCCGGCGCGGCGAAAATCAGGGCAGCGCTTCCCGGCTGCATTTTCGCCAGCAGCGCCTGACGACGGCGAGAATACTCTTGACTGGAGATAACCATGACACCCTCCTGTGCGTTATTTTTCTTAGTGTAATGTTGGCTTGCGAACTTCCGGCGCGGTCGGCTGCGAGCGCGTAAAGTTGTCGTGGCACAGCAGAGACGCCACGCGCACGTACTCGATAATCTCTTCGAGAGACATTTCCAGCTCTTCCTGGTCTTCGTCTTCATCGTAGCCGAGCTGGGCGATGTTACGCAGATCGTCGATCGCTTCACCCGCTTCGCCGGTCACTTTATCCAGTTTAGGCTGGGTTACGCCCAGGCCAAGAAGATAGTGGTTTACCCAACCCGCGAGCGCATCAGCGCGATCGAAGACGCTGACATCGTCGCCTTCAGGCAGATAAAGCTGAAAAAGAAAGCCATCGTCTTCCAGGGAATCGCTGGTTGCGGCGTGCATTTTACGCAGCGCTTCCGCCAGTTCGTGGCCAAACGCCAGCCCTTCGTTGGTGAGGTCGTGGATCAGCGGCTGCCATGAGCTGTCGCTGTTTCCGCCGCACAGTATGCCGCTGATCAGACCGTGCATTTCGGCAGGGGTCAGACCGACTCCCTGCTGGTTCAGTAACTGGTTTAAATCCTTGTAACCAGGCATTTCGTTCTGTATAGACATACGCATTCGTCATCAAAGGGAGGATATTCATGATATGCTACCACTTTGGACCCTGGTGATACCAGAAAAGGGCTTGTATCTTCACATCAGGGTAGCTATAGTGTCGCCCCTTCGCAGCCCCCGGGGCAGTAAGCGAAGGCAGCGCAGTCAATCAGCAGGAAGGTGGCATGTCTGCACAACCCGTCGATCTCCAGATTTTTGGCCGTTCACTGCGAGTGAATTGTCCGCCTGAACAAAGGGATGCCTTGAATCAGGCTGCGGACGATTTGAATCAGCGGTTGCAAGATCTAAAAGAACGCACTAGAGTCACAAATACTGAGCAGCTGGTTTTCATCGCCGCGTTGAACATCAGCTATGAACTGACTCAGGAAAAAGCGAAGACCCGCGATTACGCGGCAAGCATGGAGCAGCGCATTAAAATGCTCCAGCAGACCATAGAACAGGCATTGCTTGATCAAGGTCGCAGTCCCGAAAGACCGGGACCAAAGTTTGAATAACACTTCTCAGTTGACTATGGTAGAGTAACTGTGAAGACAAAATTTCTCTGAGATGTTCGCAAGCGGGCCAGTCCCCTGAGCCGATATTTCATACCACAAGAATGTGGCGCTCCATGGTTGGTGAGCATGCTCGGTCCGTCCGAGAAGCCTTAAAACTATGACGACACATTCACCTTGAACCAAGGGTTCAAGGGTTACAGCCTGCGGCGGCATCTCGGAGATTCCCTCTCTTTTCTTCTACCGACTACCATGACTCAACTCCCTGAAGTTTCTGCTTCACGCCAGGACATCCGTCAGCTTATTCGCCAGCGTCGTCGCGCCTTAAGCGCCGAGCAACAGGCACAGTTTGCCCAGCAGGCCGCCGCCCGCATGATGGCCTATCCGCCTGTAGTGATGGCCAACACCGTCGCCCTGTTTCTCTCGTTTGACGGTGAGCTGGATACCCAACCGCTTATCGACCAGCTCTGGCGCGCCGGGAAAAAAGTTTACCTGCCGGTGCTGCATCCTTTTAGCTCGGGCAATCTGCTGTTTCTGCACTACCATCCGCACAGCGAGCTGGTGGTGAATCGTCTGAAAATCACCGAACCCAAACTGGACGTGCGCGACGTACTGCCGCTTTCCGGGCTGGATGTGCTGATTACGCCGCTGGTGGCGTTTGACGAGCAGGGCCAGCGATTAGGCATGGGCGGGGGATTCTATGACAGGACGCTACAAAACTGGCAGCAGTACGGATTGCAGCCGGTGGGGTATGCGCATGATTGCCAGGGCGTGGAGGCATTACCCGTAGAGAAATGGGATGTGCCGTTGCCGGCGGTGGTGACGCCCAGTAAAACCTGGACCTGGTAGAACAAAGCCGGGTGGCGGCTACGCCTTACCCGGCCTACATAAATCCTCGAACATTGCAGGTCGGGTAAGCGTAAGCGCCACCCGACACACAAACCGCACAACCATTGTAGGTCGGGTAAGCGTTAGCGCCACCCGACACACAAACCGCACGACAACTGTAGGTCGGGTAAGGCGCAGCCGCCACCCGACACCACAGACCGCACCATCAGTACAACAGGCGCGCGCGAATCGTCCCCGGAATGGCCTTCATGCTCTGCAATGCTTTCTCGGCGATGTCTTCATCCGCTTCGATATCAATCACCACATAACCCATCTGCGAGTTAGTTTGCAGATACTGCGCGGCAATGTTAACGCCCTGCTCGGCAAAGATCTGGTTGATGGCGGTCAGCACGCCAGGACGGTTTTCGTGGATATGCAGGAGACGACGCCCACCGTGCAGCGGCAGAGACACCTCCGGGAAGTTCACCGCAGAGAGCGTTGAACCGTTGTCGGAATATTTGCTCAGTTTACCCGCCACTTCCAGGCCGATATTCTCCTGCGCTTCCTGAGTAGAACCGCCGATGTGCGGCGTCAGGATCACGTTGTCGAACTCGCACAGCGGAGAGGTGAACGGATCGCTGTTGGTGGCCGGTTCCGTCGGGAACACGTCAATCGCCGCACCCGCCAGATGCTTACGCTTCAGCGCGTCGCACAGTGCAGGAATATCGACCACCGTACCGCGCGCGGCGTTGATCAGCAGAGAGCCCGGCTTCATAAGCGCCAGCTCTTCCGCCCCCATCATGTTTTTGGTGGACGCATTTTCCGGCACGTGCAGGCTGACCACGTCGCTCATATTCAGCAGATCAGAGAGATGCTGCACCTGCGTCGCGTTACCCAGCGGCAGCTTGCTTTCGATATCGTAGAAAAACACGTGCATGCCGAGGGATTCCGCCAGAATACCGAGCTGCGTACCGATGTGGCCGTAACCGATAATCCCGAGCTTTTTACCACGCGCTTCGTAGGAGCCCGCAGCCAGCTTATTCCACACGCCGCGGTGCGCTTTGGCGTTAGCTTCCGGAATGCCGCGAAGGAGCAGCAGCAGCTCGCCAATCACCAGCTCCGCCACGGAACGGGTGTTGGAGAACGGCGCGTTAAAGACCGGGATACCGCGTTTGGCGGCGGCATTCAGATCAACCTGATTGGTACCGATGCAGAAACAGCCAATCGCCACCAGCTTTTCCGCCGCAGCAATAACGTCTTCAGTCAGTTGGGTACGGGATCGCAGGCCAATGAAATGGGCATCACGGATGGACGCTTTCAGCTCTTCAGTGTCCAGCGCGCCTTTGTGAAATTCGATGTTGGTGTAGCCTGCTGCGCGAAGGCTATCGAGCGCTTTCTGGTGCACGCCTTCAACCAGCAGGAATTTAATCTTGTCTTTCTCCAGTGATACCTTTGCCATTTACCCGACCCTGTTTTTATCTGAACTGATGTTGTGCTGGATATAAATCCCGTGTAGCCAACATATCAAAAAAAACTATTGCAGCAATATGAACGTTTGCGTCGGCAATCTGAAGAAAAGTCATACAGAGCAAAATGGCAGAGGAAAATGCTGCGGAAAATTACGAACGTGGCAGGATCGGCAAAAGAGGCGGAAAAACGTGACACAAGTCACCGAATTTAGCTTTTCAAAAATTTTTTAGCGGGGGGAGCGCTCCCCCCGTCAGATCATTTTACGATGGTTTTTACACCGTCAGCCGTGCCGATCAGCGCCACGTCCGCGCCACGGTTGGCAAATAACCCTACGGTAACGACGCCTGGAATGCCGTTGATCGCATTTTCCAGCGCAATGGCATCGAGGATCTCAAGGCCGTGAACGTCGAGGATCACGTTGCCGTTGTCGGTCACCACACCCTGACGGTATTCCGGACGACCACCCAGCTTCACCAGTTGACGTGCCACGGCGCTGCGCGCCATCGGGATCACTTCGACCGGCAGCGGGAAATTCCCCAGAATGTCGACCTGCTTGGAGGCGTCCGCGATGCAGATGAACTTATCCGCCACGGAAGCGATGATTTTTTCGCGGGTCAGCGCCGCGCCGCCGCCTTTGATCATCTGCATGTGGCCGTTGATTTCATCCGCGCCATCAACGTAAATGCCCAGACGGTCCACTTCGTTGAGGTCGAAAACGGTAATGCCGAGGCTTTTCAGCTTTTCCGTGGAAGCATCGGAGCTGGAAACCGCGCCCTCGATCTGCCCCTTCATCGTGCCCAGCGCATCGATAAAGTGCGCCGCCGTCGACCCCGTACCAACACCGACAATGGTACCCGGCTGTACGTACTGGAGAGCGGCCCATCCTACTGCTTTTTTCAGTTCATCCTGCGTCATGATCGTTTTGCCTGTGGTGTGAAAACTCAGGGCGCATTATAGAACACGTCGAATGGATTTCGTCTGCCACGAAGGGAAAATTGTGTCATAGTGCAGATTAAGCAAAATTAAGGAGTCAGCCAGAGCAATGAAACGTCCGGACTACAGAACACTACAGGCACTTGATGCAGTTATTCGTGAACGCGGTTTTGAGCGCGCGGCGCAAAAGCTGTGCATCACCCAGTCCGCCGTATCACAGCGTATCAAACAGCTTGAAAACATGTTCGGGCAGCCGCTGCTGGTGCGTACCGTGCCGCCGCGTCCGACGGAGCAAGGACAAAAGCTCCTCGCCCTGCTGCGTCAGGTTGAACTGCTGGAAGATGAGTGGCTGGGCGATGAACAGACCGGCTCCACGCCGCTGCTACTGTCGCTGGCGGTGAACGCCGACAGTCTGGCAACCTGGCTGCTGCCGGCCCTTGCGCCGGTGCTGGCCGACTCCCCTATCCGCCTGAATCTCCAGGTTGAAGACGAAACCCGCACCCAGGAACGCCTGCGTCGCGGTGAAGTGGTTGGCGCGGTCAGTATTCAGCCTCAGGCGTTGCCAAGCTGTCTGGTGGATCAGCTGGGCGCGCTGGATTATCTGTTTGTCGGTTCAAAAGCCTTTGCCGAGCGCTACTTCCCGAACGGCGTGACCCGCGCCGCGCTGCTGAAAGCGCCTGCCGTCGCGTTCGACCATCTGGACGATATGCATCAGGCTTTCCTGCAACAAAACTTCGATCTGCCGCCGGGCAGCGTGCCGTGTCATATCGTTAACTCGTCCGAGGCCTTCGTACAGCTCGCGCGTCAGGGAACCACCTGCTGCATGATCCCGCATTTGCAGATTGAGAAAGAGTTGAAAAGCGGTGAGCTGATTGATTTAACCCCGGGGCTGTATCAGCGCCGGATGCTGTACTGGCACCGTTTTGCCCCGGAAAGCCGCATGATGCGCAACGTCACCGACGCGCTGCTGGCGTTTGGGCACAAGGTGTTAAGACAGGATTGAAAAACTAGCCGGGTGGCGGCTTCGCCTTACCCGGCCTACGGGTTACTGAGCGGGCTTTTCAGTCGGCTCCAGCTGGAACACCACATCAACCTGATCGTCGAACTGAATGGTTGGCTGCTCGTAGGTTTCCTGAGCAGAAACCGGCGCGGCGTCCGCCTTCATCATCCGCACCATCGGGCTTGGCTGGTAGTTTGAAACGTGGTAACGCACGCTGTAAACCGGACCGAGCTTGGTCTTGAAGCCGGAAGCCAGCTGCTGCGCCTGATGAATGGCATCATCAATCGCCGCTTTACGCGCTTCGTCTTTATATTTCTCCGGTTGCGCAACGCCCAGCGAGACGGAACGAATTTCGTTCAGCCCTGCCTTCAGCGCACCATCCAGCAATCCGTTGAGCTTATCAAGCTGGCGTACAGTCACTTCCACAGTACGCACGGCGCGATAGCCTTTCAGGATGCTTTTGCCGTTCTGGTAGTCGTAATCCGGTTGGGTACGCAGGTTCGCAGAGCTGATGTCTTTTTTCGCGACACCGTTCTGTTCCAGGAAAGAGAGGTATTGCGCAACACGATCGTCTGCCTGTTTCTTGGCGGAAGCAGCATCTTTCGCCGCCACGTTCACTTCAATTGCCAGGGTTGCAACATCCGGTACCGCATCCACGCTTGCCGTGCCTGAAGTGACAATGTGCGGGCCGTTTGGCAGTTCATTCGCCTGCACCGACACCGCACCTAAACTTACTAATGCCGCCAGGGCCATCACCTTAAACTTCACTGTCATTCCTCCATGTTGCGAAGAGTGCCCCATCAACAGGGCTCATGCCAGCAAGCTTAGCGGGTCTTGTTCAGATGTCCATAAGACAACGCTTAGTTGAACAGTCCCTGTACGTGATGAATCCCCTCTTTCGCCAGCTGGAAGGCAATAAACCACATCACCAGCCCAACCAGGGTATTGATAATGCGCTGCGCTTTAGCGGTGCGCAGACGTGGCGCCAGCCATGCCGCCAGGATCGCAAGACCAAAGAACCAGAGGAAGGAGGCGCTGACCGTACCGAGCGCAAACCAGCGCTTGGGCTCAACGTCCAGCTGTCCACCCAGGCTGCCGAGCACCACGAACGTATCAAGATAAACGTGCGGGTTAAGCCACGTCACGGCGAGCATGGTGACGATAATCTTCCAGCGCCCCTGCTTCATCACTTCGGCGCTCGCCAGCTCAAGATTGCTGCTCATGGCCGTTTTCAGGGCGCCAAACCCGTACCACAGCAGAAACGCTACGCCGCCCCAGGTAACCAGCGCCAGCAGCCACGGCGACTGCATCAACAGGGCGCTGCCGCCAAAAATCCCGGCGCAAATCAGCAGCAGATCGCTCACCGCGCACAGCAGGGCAATCATCAGATGATACTGACGGCGAATGCCCTGGTTCATCACAAACGCATTTTGTGGACCAAGGGGAAGGATCATGGCCGCACCTAATGCAAGCCCTTGAAAATAATAAGATAACATGACGTAATTCTCGCAGAGTTGTCCTGGAGGCAGACTATACTGCGGGAACGGTATTAGAGGAAATTGATAATATTAATTGGGGATTAGCCGGGCTAATAAAAGAAAAGCCCGGTGTCGCTGACGCTTACCGGGCCTACGTTAAAGCAAATTATTCGGCTGCTTTCTCGCGTTTGAGATTTACGTCCATCTGCGGATAAGGGAAGCTGATACCGTTAGCATCGAAATCACGCTTGATGCGCTCCAGCACGTCCCAGTAAACGTTTTGCAGATCGCCGCTTTTACTCCAGATGCGCACCACAAAATTAATGGATGACGCGCCCAGCTCGTTCAGGCGAACGGTCATTTCGCGATCTTTAAGAATGCGGTCATCTGATTCGATGATATCGGTAATCAGCTTTTTCACCAGCTCAGTATCTGAATCATAGCCAACCCCGATAATGAGTTCATTACGGCGAACCGGCTCACGAGAGAAGTTAGTAATGTTGCCATCAATCACTTTCTTGTTTGGCACAATGACGATTTTGCCGTCTGCCGAACGCAGCGTGGTAGAAAAAATCTGCACGTTCAGCACGGTGCCCGCAGTGCCACCGAGATCAACATACTCTCCGGCACGGAAAGGACGGAACGTCACTAACAGTACGCCAGCTGCAAGGTTAGCCAGCGAGCCCTGAAGAGCGAGACCTACGGCCAGACCAGCGGCACCAAGTACAGCAATGACCGAAGCGGTTTGTACACCGACCCGCCCCATTGCCGCAATGAGGGTAAACGCAATAATCCCGTAACGCACCAGCGCAGAAAGGAAATCAGCAACGGTTGCATCGATATGACGGGATAGCATTACGCGATTAACGCCCCGGGAAACCGTGCGGGCAATAATCATCCCCACGACAATGATGGCAATTGCCGCCGCAATATTCACAGCGTAACTAATCAGGAGCGCCTGGTTGCGCACCAGCCAGGAGCCAGCGTTATTGATGCTATCTACAACACCGAGATCTTCCATTTATCTTTCCTTATGCTCATAAAAACCACAAAATCTATCCCACACGGAGACAGGCAGGTCAGTAAAGGGTAAACAAAAAGCCATGATATTGCCAAACAGATCACAAAAACAGAGGCATCAGGCTATTGAAAAGGCATAAAAAAAGGCCCGCATATGCGGACCTTCTTGACGCTATGAACAGCTCAAATTACAGAACGTCAACCGCGTTCAGTTCTTTGAATGCCTGTTCCAGACGAGTAATCATAGAAGTCTGGGCAGCGCGCAGCCATACGCGTGGATCGTAGTATTTCTTGTTCGGCTGGTCTTCGCCTTTCGGGTTGCCCAGCTGACCTTGCAGGTAAGCTTCGTTGGTTTTGTAGTATTGCAGGATACCGTCCCAGGTTGCCCATTGGGTGTCGGTATCGATGTTCATTTTCACTACGCCGTAGCTTACGGAATCTTTGATTTCCTGAGCAGAAGAACCGGAACCGCCGTGGAAGACGAAGTTCAGGCTGTTGTGCGGCAGGTTGTGTTTCTTAGACACGTATTCCTGAGAATCACGCAGGATGGTCGGGGTCAGAACCACGTTACCTGGTTTGTATACGCCGTGTACGTTACCGAAGGACGCTGCGATGGTGAAGCGTGGGCTGATTTTGCTCAGCTCGGTGTAAGCGTAATCAACATCTTCTGGCTGAGTGTACAGAGCAGAAGCGTCCATGTGGCTGTTGTCCACACCGTCTTCTTCACCGCCGGTGCAACCCAGTTCGATTTCCAGGGTCATGCCCATTTTGGACATACGCGCCAGGTACTTAGAGCAGATCTCGATGTTTTCTTCCAGAGACTCTTCGGACAGGTCGATCATGTGAGAAGAGAACAGTGGCTTACCGGTTGCTGCGAAGTGTTTTTCACCTGCGTCCAGCAGACCGTCGATCCACGGCAGCAGTTTTTTCGCGCAGTGGTCAGTGTGCAGGATAACCGGAACACCGTAGTGCTCAGCCATCTGGTGAACGTGATGTGCGCCAGAGATAGCACCCAAGATAGCAGCGCCCTGAGGAACGTCAGTTTTCACGCCTTTACCTGCGATGAACGCAGCGCCGCCGTTAGAGAACTGAACGATAACCGGTGCTTTAACTTTTGCAGCGGTTTCCAGCACGGCGTTGATGGAGTCGGTACCTACGCAGTTAACTGCTGGCAGAGCGAAGTTGTTTTCTTTAGCTACCTGGAACACTTTCTGTACGTCATCACCAGTGATAACGCCAGGTTTTACGAAATCAAAAATTTTAGACATGTTGCTTAGTCCTGTATCTTCGGCCGTTAGAAAAGGTGCGAGCTCTGATAAGCGCGCTGAAAATTGGGCAGGTTTCCCTGCCCCTGAATGGCTTACTTCTTAGCGCGCTCTTCGAGCATTGCTACTGCTGGCAGGACTTTACCTTCCACGAATTCGAGGAATGCGCCGCCACCAGTGGAGATGTAGGAGATCTTGTCAGCGATACCGAACAGATCGATAGCTGCCAGGGTGTCACCACCGCCTGCGATAGAGAACGCTTCGCTGTCTGCGATAGCGTTAGCCACGATCTCAGTCCCTTTGCGGAAGTTCGGGAATTCGAACACGCCGACAGGACCGTTCCACAGGATAGTTTTTGCGTTTTTCAGGATTTCAGCCAGTTTCTGTGCAGAAACGTCGCCCAGGTCCAGAATCTGCTCTTCATCTTTGATGTCGTTAACAGATTTCAGGGTTGCGGTAGCGGTTTCGGAGAACTCGGTAGCTACACGAACGTCAGTTGGAACCGGGATATCACAGGTGCTCAGCAGACGTTTGGCTTCGTCAACCAGATCCGCTTCGTACAGGGATTTACCCACGTTGTGGCCTTGCGCAGCAACGAAGGTGTTCGCGATACCACCGCCAACGATCAGCTGGTCAGCGATTTTGGACAGGGAATCCAGTACGGTCAGTTTGGTAGAAACTTTAGAACCACCAACGATAGCGACCATTGGACGAGCAGGTTCTTTCAGAGCTTTACCCAGCGCTTCCAGTTCGTCAGCCAGCAGCGGACCTGCACAGGCGACGTCTGCGAATTTACCGATACCGTGGGTAGATGCCTGCGCACGGTGAGCCGTACCGAATGCATCCATCACGAATACGTCGCACAGCGCAGCGTATTTTTTGGACAGGGTTTCGTCGTCTTTCTTTTCGCCTTTGTTGAAGCGAACGTTTTCCAGAACAACCAGCTCACCTTCGGCAACTTCCACGCCGTCCAGGTAATCTTTCACCAGGCGAACCGGGCTGGACAGTTTGTCTTTCAGGTAATTAACAACCGGCAGCAGAGAGAACTCTTCGTTGTACTCGCCTTCAGTTGGACGGCCCAGGTGGGAGGTGACCATCACTTTAGCGCCCTGCTTCAGAGCCAGTTCAATGGTTGGCAGAGATGCACGGATACGCGCGTCGCTGGTCACTTTGCCATCTTTAACCGGTACGTTCAGATCGGCACGGATGAAAACGCGTTTACCTGCCAGATCCAGATCGGTCATCTTAATTACAGACATGGTGAATCCTCTCGTTGATTCTTAAAGTTTTGCAAGCGCAAGGTGCGCTCTACCTGAAACCTTTTGCGGCCATGGCTAACGTGGTGTCGAGCATTCGGTTAGCAAAGCCCCATTCGTTATCACACCAGACCAGCGTCTTGATAAGGTGCGCACCACTGACTCGCGTCTGCGTGCCATCCACGATGGCGCTGTGCGGGTCGTGGTTAAAATCTACTGAGACCAACGGTAATTCCGTATAGTCAACTATACCATGAAATGCTCCCTGTGCCGCTTTTTGCAGCAACAGGTTGACTTCACAGGCTTTTACCGGTTTTTTCACCGTCACGCTAAGATCGATTGCGGTGACGTTTATCGTCGGCACGCGCACGGCAATCGCTTCGAAACGGTCGTTAAACTGCGGGAAAATACGGGTGATCCCGGCAGCCAGTTTCGTATCCACCGGAATGATGGACTGGCTCGCCGCGCGAGTGCGCCGTAAATCCGGATGGTAGGCGTCGATGACCTGCTGATCGTGCATGGCGGAGTGAATCGTGGTCACGGTGCCGGATTCAATGCCATACGCATCGTCTAACAGTTTAATGACCGGAATAATGCAGTTGGTGGTGCAGGAGGCGTTGGAGACAATGCGGTGTTCAGCTTGCAGCTCGTGCTGGTTGACGCCAAACACGACGGTGGCGTCGAGGTCGTTACTGCCGGGATGGGAGAACAGCACTTTTTTCGCGCCAGCATTCAGATGCGCTTCGCCATGTTCACGGTTACCGTACACGCCGGTACAGTCCAGCACCACATCCACACCCAGTTCGCGCCAGGGCAGCCCTTCAATACTGTTCTCATGCAGCACGCGGATGGCATCGTCACCGACGAACAGCTGTTCCCTTTCCTGGCGAACGTCCCAGGCAAAGCGACCGTGGCTGGTATCATATTTCAACAAATGCGCCATGCCCGCAGCATCCGCCAGTTCATTGATTGCCACCACGGTGATTTCCGCACGACGCCCGGATTCATATAAAGCACGAACCACGTTGCGTCCGATGCGACCGAAGCCATTAATCGCTACGCGTACGGTCATAGATCTCCTGCAAAGCTATCCCTGAGTTTGAGGTGGCTGAAAGAGTAATCCAGCGACGCCCGAAGGGGAATCCTTGCTGTCACAAACTGCGATTGATTGGTCAATTGTCGAACATTTAATCGACTGAAACGCTTCAGCAAGAATAAGCGAATCGGGGAATAAAAGGAATCTCTGTCCAGATTAAGAGCGATTTTATCTGATCTCCATCACATTTTTCCGGAATAATCCCTTTTCATCCCGCCACGTAAAAACGCGGCGGGTCGACCGGAGCCCCTACTGAAAGCCGCTGAGGATCAGACGAGTCGGTATTCGCCATTTGCCGACATCATCAGTTCAACATTGGCAGGACGGCTGTGACGCAAAACACGCTCCACGTTTGGCCCGTCGGTGCGCGCATAAAACGCGTCGGCGTCGGCCTGAGAGAGTCCGCCGGCCAGCTTACGTCCAACCAGGCGCGTACGTAAGGCTTCGGCGGGGGCGCGAATAAACAATGAAAAATCACAGTATTCCATCAGCGTTCGCCATCGTTCGTCATCAAGCAGCAGCCAGTTACCCTCAACAATCACGACCGGGGCCGTTACCACGATTGCATCTTCGACAGGGTCGTGCGTTTGCCGGTCATACTGCGGCCAGGTACCGTCGCCCTCTTTTATCTGCCGCAGATGTTGCGCCAGCCTGTCGACATCAAAGGTCTCCGGGGCGCCTTTGTACGCGCGCAGGTTATGCGCTTCCAGCCAGACGTTGTAGTGATGAAATCCATCCATTGGCAACGTCTGAATCGGAGCGAGCCCCTCCATCTGACGAGAGAGATATTCCCAGAAGGCGGTCAGCGTGGACTTGCCCGTACCGGGCGGGGCGCTGAGAAAAACAATCGTACGTCTGCTGGCGCTGGCGAAATGCCGTTTCGCCAGTTGCCGCAGCAAAGGCTTATGAACATTTTCAATTTCGTCGTCAGGATAATGTGCTTCTACATATAGCCCATTGACCGTTAGCCCAATTTTCACGGCGTAAGTTCCTTTAAAATTGTCGTTACCGCCAGGGTGAGCGCCGTCTTGATCATTGCGGTAAAGCGCACCTCAGACCATGCGGCAAAGTCAGCAAATTTCATCGACTCCAGCGCGCTGAATAACGTCACGTTACGGGTGATGCAATTAACGTTGCTGATAAAATCCCAGGTGATGTCATCGGCGAAGCCAGGGATCGTATCCTGCTCGTTCAGATACTGATAAAACTGCGAAAAATGCGTTATGTCGGCGTAGAGCCATTTTTCCATTTTCCCCAGCGCATAGATCAGGCGTAACGCCACATCGATGTCATCAAGCGGCCCACTCCGGGCGAGTAACGGCTTCACTGCATATTCCACGATCTCTTCATCGTTATCGACAAACAGCGACGGCAGAAAACATTTAATGCCCTGGAGTAAAAAAGACTGTGCCGTCGTCATAAATGCGAGGAGGTTATTCTGAGCATCCAGTTGCTCAAGCACATCGTCTTCTGTCAGTGTCGTCATTTGTATCTCGATAAATCACCGTGAATGCAGAGAGTCTATTATATTACACGTTCGATCTGCGCCGCCGATCAGTAAAGTTTGCGTGCGCACACCCTTCGCAACCTGTTGAATACCTTTAACCAGTTCGCCGCCCGTCACGCCCGTCGCGCTGAACAGAATGTCATTGCCCTTTACCAGTTCGCTAAGGGTATAGATACGATTGACTTCCACCTTCATCTCCGCACAGCGACGGTGCTCCTGCACGGCGACCCTACGGTTCTCAGGACTCTCCCCTTTCGCTTCACAAAAATCGATCAGCTCAGCCTGCATATCGCCACCCAGCGCTTTCACCGCGCAGGCGGAGATCACCCCTTCCGGCGCGCCGCCTGTGGTGTACATCAGATCATAGGGATTATCCTGTAAGCAGGTCAGAACGCTGGCGGCGACGTCGCCATCGGGCAGCGCAAACACTTTCACGCCCAGTTGCGTCGCCTCGGCAATTGCATTTTGCAGGCGCGGTTTGTCCAGCGTCACCATCCGCAGATGCTCCAGCGGCTTGCCCAGCGCCCGGGCAACGTTGCGAAGGTTTTCTGCCAGCGGGAGATCGAGGCTGATTGCCCCGGCTGCCTCTGCGTTAACCACCAGTTTTTTCATGTACATATCAGGGGCATGAAACAGGCTGCCCTCAGGCGCAAACGCCATCACTGCCAGCGCATTGCTTTGCCCCATCGCCACCATGCGGGTGCCCTCGATGGGATCGACGGCAATATCCACCGCCGGGCCGACACCGCTTCCGACCTCCTCGCCAATCCACAGCATTGGCGCATGGTCGATCTCACCTTCGCCGATGACAATACGCCCGCGCATCGCTATCGCGTTTAGCGCCTCGCGCATGGCGGTTACCGCCAGCCCGTCGATTCGGTTTTTATCGCCGCACCCGGTTTGCGGCCAGGCGGCCAACGCCGCCTGTTCCGTAACGCGAAAGAGCGGCCATGCCAGAGACATCATGCCGCCGCCTCCCCAATATCCACACCAAACTGCGCCAGCAGATAGCGCTCTGCTTTTTCATTCCAGATGCCGTGCGTCTCTTCCACAAGCCTTGCCAGCTCCCGGAAAAGCGGATCGGTTTTGCCCTTTTCGGCAAAATCGGCAATGGCCGTTAACGGCATGGTGACACCGTTATAGATAAGCTTCTTGCCTCCAGGAATGTCCGGAAGATTGAGTACCGTATGCGGCACCGCATCAAGGCCGCCGATGTGGGTCACCATAAACGACGGCTGGAGCTGGCCCGTCGCACTCAGCGCAATCGCCTCTTTCATGTCCTCCGTCGAGCCGCCGGAGGTGCCCACCACGTGGGTACTGTTGTAATGGACGTTGTAAAAATTAAACGGCACCTTGAAATTGCTGTCCGTTGGTCCGGCGAAGAAATTCAGGCACCCGTCCTCGGCGAGAAGATCGTCTGCTAGTTCAATGACCGCCGGAACCGCGGCATAGACAAACACGTCGTCAAAGCCTGCATTGTCAGTCAATGCGCGTAACGTAGCGGCAGGGTTCTCCAGTTCGGAGGTATTGACATAGATAAGCTCAATACCCTTTTGTGCCGCCAGCTCAACCGGCAGGAGTTTTTCCGCCTGCGCAAGGCGAGCCTCATCGATATCCACCACCACAACGCGCGACGGCTGAATCCCGCCGTTAATCGCATAATCAATAGCGCCAATTCCCATCGGCCCGGCGCAGGCCAGAAGCGCAATATTACCTCCCGGTTTCACGCCCATCCGGTGCTCATAGACATATTGCGTCGTATGATAATTGGCGTTATACGCGCCGATAATGCAGCACATGGGTTCCGCCAGCGAAGCCGCCGCAAAATAGGAGCCGTGATAAGGTAAAACGCAGCCCAGATTAATTGCGACTTCTGGAATAATCATATACGTCGCATTGCCGCCAAAATATTCATAGCTGTAGCCAGCAGAATAACCGGTCGGTAATCCCATTGCCGGTTGTAAAACAAAGCGCTGACCTTTTTTATATTTTTCGGTCAGATTTTTCCCGACCTCAACAATCACCCCGGCGCATTCATGTCCGGTGATGACCGGATGATTTTCCAGATCGTCAGGCACACGTTTATGTTCACTGCCTAATTTCGCTGCCTTCCAGGTTGATAAACAAACGCTGTCAGAAATTACGCTCACCAGCAGTTCATTGTCGCTTATTTCGGGCAGTTCAAATTCACGGATACGAACATCCTGCTTGCCATAAATGGCAGCCACTTTCGTTTTCATAATGACTCCAGGAACCAGATAGATTAATTCGCCGTTAAATGCTTAAAGAGATCGTCAAGCTGCGGATCGCCGAGATAGTTTTTTATCAGCACTAACGGTTTGTCACTGACCCGTTTAGCACGCCCCTCCAGGCTGGCATGGGTAACAATAATGTCCGCATCGTCAGGCACATTTTCGATGGCGTAATGTTTTACGTCGATATCTCGCCCGGCCTTTTCCAGACGCTTGCGGAATGTCGTCGCGCCCATAGCGCTGGAGCCCATTCCGGCATCGCAGACAAAAGCGATGCGCTTAATATCCCGATAAGAAAACTTGCCTTCCTGCTTCATGGCTTTTACGGCGTTGGCAGAATCATTGAAAGTATCTTCCGTTTCAGCTTCATGGCTTTTATCCATTTTTAAGATCAGGGAGGTGACTGCAAAAGAGACCAGAGTGCCTGCCGTTACGCCAGCAATCGTTGCGAGAAAAGCACCCTTAGGTGTTAACGCGAGATAGGCGAAAATCGAACCCGGACTTGGGCCAGCTACCAGACCACCGCCCAACATATTAAATATCCACGTTCCGCTCATGCCGCCAGCAATCATCGCAATCAGCGTCAGCGGTTTCATCAGTACGTAAGGGAAATAGAGCTCATGAATGCCGCCCAGGAAGTGAATAATCATCGCGCCAGGGGCTGATTTCTTTGCCATCCCTTTGCCAAAAAAAGTAAAAGCCAGCAGCAGACCTAATCCCGGCCCGGGGTTGGAGGCCACCATAAAGAAGATGGATTTACCCGTTTCGGAAGCCTGCTGCATTCCCAGCGGATAATAAACACCCTGATCGATAGCGTTATTTAAAAACAGGATTTTTGCCGGTTCGTTAATCAGCGACAGCAGCGGCAAATAGCCCGCATGCACCAGTGCTTCAATACATTCTTTGATAAAGTTATTGGCAATTAACACCGCAGGGCCGATCACTTCAAATCCCAGCAGGCAGAGGAGCATGCCCGCAATACCCAGCGAGAAGTTGTTGATGACCATCTCAAAACCAGCGGGAATGCGTTTATCCAGCAGCCGATCGATGTGCTTAATCACCAGACCGCCAAGTGGCCCCATGATCATTGAGCCGAGGAACATAGGAATATCCGCGCCGATAATCACGCCGATAGTGCCGATCCCCCCCATCACCGCCCCACGTTTGCCGCCAACCAGGTGTCCACCGGTAGAGCCAATCATCACCGGCAATAAATAGGTGATCATCGGACCTACAATTTTGGCAAAATGCTCATTTGGCATCCAGCCGGTTGGAATAAATAATGCGGTAATAAATCCCCAGGCAATAAAAGCGCCAATATTCGGGATGACCATTGCAGTCAAAAAGCCCCCAAAAGCCTGGACCTTTGCACGAGCAGACTTGTGTTCCATAATAATGTCCTGTAAAGGAGAGAATAATTATGCGCGAGCGATAATATCCGCCAACTGCTTTTCTGACTTAGCGGTTAACAACGCCGACAGTTTATCTTCTTCACATAATAATTCGCTTAATGCCTGGATAGCGCCGATATGTGAATCCGCATCCGCCGCCGATAAACCAATGAGTAATTTCACGGGCTCATCGTCGTCGGCAAACTGCACTTCCTGTTTAAGAAGCGTTAATGACATACCTGTTTTTAAGGCACCGCACTCCGGACGGGCATGAGGCATCGCTACACCCGGAGCGAGAATGTAATAAGGACCATTAGTGAGCGTCGAGGTTTTAATTGCTTCAATATAACCAGCGTTAATATAATGATTTTGCAGCAAAGACGACATGGACAAATCAATGGCTTCCTGCCAGTCCTTTGCTGCGGATTTTATTGATATTGAGGATTCAGGGAAATAATCAATTAACCGCATATATCATCCTTATTTTATTTTTAGGGTACAACGTATCGCTAAAAACAAAATACGCCTGCGGTAAAATGAAATCAAACGGGGAGAAAATGGCGAGCGTGTCAGAACGCATTTTAATAAAACGAATGAAAACATATCGTTAAAAACAAGAAATAAAAAAGCAAGTCTATATATGTGATATCCATTGCAAATTACACATATTATGACTTTACGTATTTGTGATGGGAATCACCAAATATATGTTGTTAACACAAAAAAATACCATCGAAATAAAAACGGGCCGCCTTAGCGACCCGTTTTGCCTCACTGGGAGAGTTACAGCAGTTCTTTCGCCTTAGCGACAACGTTCTCAACGGTGAAGCCGAACTCTTCAAACAGCTGTTCAGCCGGCGCAGACTCACCGAACGTGGTCATACCGACGATAGCACCGTTCAGGCCCACGTATTTGAACCAGTAGTCAGCGATACCCGCTTCCACTGCCACGCGAGCGGAGACCGCTTTAGGCAGTACGGATTCGCGGTACGCGGCATCCTGCTTGTCGAACGCATCGGTAGACGGCATGGAGACCACGCGCGCTTTCACGCCTTCGGCAGTCAGTTTTTCCCATGCGGCAACGGCCAGTTCAACTTCAGAACCGGTCGCGATGAAGATCAGCTCAGGCTGGCCTGCGCAATCTTTCAGCACGTAACCACCGCGCGCGATATTTGCCAGCTGCTCTGGGGTACGCTCCTGCTGCGCCAGGTTCTGACGGGAGAGGATCAGCGCGGTCGGGCCATCCTGACGCTCAACGCCGTATTTCCACGCCACCGCAGATTCAACCTGGTCACATGGACGCCATGTGCTCATGTTCGGGGTCACGCGCAGGGAAGCCACCTGCTCTACCGGCTGGTGGGTAGGACCGTCTTCGCCCAGACCGATGGAGTCGTGGGTGTAGACCATCACCTGACGCTGTTTCATCAGCGCAGCCATACGCACGGCGTTACGTGCATATTCCACAAACATCAGGAAGGTAGAGGTGTACGGCAGGAAACCACCGTGCAGAGCGATACCGTTGGCAATCGCGGTCATCCCGAACTCACGTACACCGTAATGGATGTAGTTACCGGCAGTATCTTCGTTGATTGGCTTAGATCCGGACCACAGGGTCAGGTTTGATGGCGCCAGGTCAGCGGAGCCGCCGAGGAATTCTGGAAGCAGAGGACCAAACGCTTCGATCGCATTCTGAGATGCTTTACGGCTGGCGATCTTGGCTGGGTTCGCCTGCAACTTCGCGATGAACTCGTTCGCTTTCGCGTCGAAGTCAGACGGCATGTCGCCTTTCATACGACGGGTGAATTCAGCCGCTTCCTGAGGGAAGGCTTTCGCGTATGCCGCGAACTTCTCGTTCCAGGCCGCTTCTTTCGCCTGGCCCACTTCTTTCGCATCCCACTGAGCGTAGATTTCAGACGGGATTTCGAAGGCAGGGTGTTTCCAGCCAAGCGCTTCACGGGTCAGTGCAATTTCCGCGTCGCCCAGCGGTGCGCCGTGGGAGTCGTGAGTGCCCGCTTTGTTCGGAGAACCGAAGCCGATGATGGTTTTGCACATCAGCAGGGACGGTTTGTCGGTCACGGCGCGCGCTTCTTCTACGGCACGTTTAATCGAGTCAGCATCGTGGCCATCAACGCCGCGCACAACGTGCCAGCCGTAGGCTTCGAAACGTGCGGCGGTGTCGTCAGTGAACCAGCCTTCAACATGACCGTCGATGGAGATGCCGTTGTCGTCGTAGAACGCAACCAGTTTACCCAGCTTCAGGGTGCCTGCCAGGGAGCACACTTCGTGAGAAATGCCTTCCATCATGCAGCCGTCGCCCAGGAAGGCGTAGGTGAAGTGGTCAACGATGTCGTGGCCAGGACGGTTAAACTGCGCCGCCAGGGTCTTCTCTGCAATCGCCATCCCTACGGCGTTAGCGATGCCCTGACCCAGCGGACCGGTAGTGGTTTCAACGCCAGCGGTGTAGCCCACTTCCGGGTGACCTGGAGTTTTGGAGTGCAGCTGACGGAAGTTTTTCAGCTCTTCGATTGGCAGATCGTAGCCAGTGAGGTGCAGCAGGCTGTAGATCAGCATAGAGCCGTGGCCGTTAGACAGCACGAAACGGTCGCGGTCTGCCCATGCCGGGTTCTGCGGGTTGTGGTTAAGGAAATCACGCCACAGGACTTCGGCGATGTCAGCCATGCCCATAGGGGCGCCCGGGTGGCCGGATTTGGCTTTCTGTACTGCGTCCATGCTCAGCGCACGAATAGCATTAGCAAGCTCTTTACGTGAGGACATTTTAACTCCAGATCGGACTGTTAAAGGCCATGCCCTTGACGACAGCGCGTTTTGGGCTACGCCGGAAAAAAGTGCCAACAATGTAACCCAAGCCGCAGGGCATGTACATGGACCATTCTTTTGCAGCTTAAGAAATCTCTGGATCATGCTCGCATGTTGCGCAATCTGCTCGCCCGCCTCTGTCGATATTCCTTATACTTAGCCCGACACCGGCTTCGTTGACGGTGCATTTTTCGGAATTAATTCAGATTAACGAGTACGGAAGCAACATCATGAAAATGCGTGCAATCGGGCTGGCTGTGGGAACAACGCTCCTGCTAAGCGGCTGTCAGAATATGGATTCTAACGGCCTGATGACCTCAGGCGCAGAAGCTTTTCAGGCCTACTCATTGAGCGATGCGCAGGTGAAAGCGTTGAGCGACGAGGCCTGTAAGGATATGGATGGAAAAGCTACGCTTGCCCCGGCAAACAGCACCTACACGCAGCGTCTGAACAAGATTGCTTCCGCGCTGGGCGACAACATTAACGGTCAGCCGGTGAACTACAAGGTGTATATGGCGAAAGACGTCAACGCCTTTGCGATGGCGAACGGCTGTATCCGCGTTTACAGCGGCCTGATGGACATGATGACCGACAACGAAGTGGAAGCGGTGATCGGCCATGAAATGGGTCACGTTGCACTGGGTCACGTGAAGAAAGGGATGCAGGTTGCGCTGGGCACCAATGCCGTGCGCGCAGCGGCGGCCTCTGCGGGCGGCATCGTCGGCAGCCTGTCCCAGTCGCAGCTGGGCGACGTGGGCGAAAAACTGGTGAACTCGCAGTTCTCCCAGCGTCAGGAGTCGGAAGCGGATGACTACTCTTACGATCTGTTGCGCAAACGCGGCATCAATCCATCGGGTTTAGCTACCAGCTTCGAAAAACTGGCGAAACTGGAGGAGGGCCGTCAAAGCTCCATGTTTGACGATCACCCGGCTTCGGAAGAGCGTGCACAGCATATTCGCGACCGTATGGCGGCAGACGGAATTAAATAATTTCGGAAGGAGGCAGTTTTGCCTCCTTTTTATTTCGCATGAATTGTTAACTTAAAAGCACGTATCGATAACACCCCTGAAAGCCCCGCCAAATCTACCCTGCCACTCTGAAATGTCTGGTCACATAATTATTGCAAAGGTTACTTTTTCCGGTAATTATCTCTTCCGCAGTTATTCAAATTAATATATCCAGACAGAGACGTTCCCTCCGTGAAAAAAGAATTATCATTAATTGCTTTAAGTTTATTTGCCGCATTACCTGCCGCCGCAAGCCAGCAATCCGACAGCAAGGGTTTTATTGACGACAGCCATCTGGATCTGTTTTTACGCAATGCGTATATCAGCCGCGACTACCATCAGGGCCAGCAGGACAAAGCCGAATGGGGTCAGGGGATCATCGCCACGTTTGCATCCGGCTATACCGAAGGGCTGGTGGGCTTCGGCGTGGACGGTATCGCGCAGTATGGCGTGCGTCTGGACGGTGGCCGCGGCAAGAGCGGCGCGGGCGGCATCGACTTCTTTAAGCAGGAAGACGACGGCCGGGCAAAATCCGATCTGGCAAAGTTTGGCGCAACCGCCAAAATGCGCATCTCCAATACCGTACTGAGCTACGGGAATCAGCGCCCTGAGCTGCCCATCGTGAATGCCGACAGCTCCCGCCTGCTGTTTGAAAGCTACACCGGCACCATGCTGACCTCGAAAGAGATCGACGGTCTGGAAGTCAACGCCGGTTACTTCACCGACGAGCAGCGTAAAAGCGATGACCGCCACGACAGCGGACTGAAGAGCCTCTCCTTCGGCGGTGCGAGCTATCAGTTTAACGACCAGTTCAGCGGCGCGCTGTACGCCTCTCATAACGAAGAGGTGATGAACAAGCAGTACCTGGGCATGAACTTCAAACAGCCGTTCAGTACCGGGCAGCAGCTGGTGCTCGACTTCAACGGCTATAACTCCCGTCTCAACCAGCATTACGCGGACAGCCTCGACACGGGCCGCAGCAACACCATCTGGAGCCTGGCAGCGAGCTATATCTGGGACATTCACACGTTCAAAGTGGCGTACCAGCAGAGCAGCGGCAGTACCGGCTACAACTACGGCGGCTATCGCGACAAAGGCGGCGTGGGTGACGGCGGTAACACCATCTGGCTGGCGAACTCCTACTGGTCTGATTTCAACGGCGAAGATGAACGTTCCTGGCAGGCATCCTACGGTCTGGACTTTGGCGGCCTTGGTTTACCGGGCCTGAGCTGGACCACCGCCTACGTGCGCGGCGATAACATCAAAACCTCTGAAACCAGCAATGGCAAAGAGCACGAGTGGTTTAACCAGATCCAGTACCAGGTGCAGGATGGCCCGGCGAAAGATCTGAAGCTGAAGCTGCGCTACTCCGTACTGCGCGTCTCCAGCAACGCCAGCGAGTACAACGTGGGCGGGGACGAGATCCGCGCTTACGTGGAATACCCGTTTAACGTGTTCTGATGAAAAAAGCCGGGTGGCGGCTTCGCCTTACCCGGCCTACCGTTTTCTCCCTGTGGGAGAGGGTTAGGATGAGGGGAAACAGCTAGTAAAGCGTCTTCTGCGGCGGCCCGGCAAACTTCAGGGCGCCAATCTGCCCCATCCGCACTTCCACTACCGACGGCCCCGGCATCGCCAGCGCCTCCGTCATCACCGCATCAAAATCCTCTGCCCGCTCAACGCTCCACGCCTGAAGGCCAATCGCCTGCGCCAGCAGGGTAAAGTCCGGCGTATGCAGCGCGTTATAATACTGACGCCCGCCGAAATACTTATCCTGAATACCGCGCATCACCCCGTAGCCGCCGTCGTTCATGACCAGCAGCGTCACGTTGGCTTTCTCCTGCGCCAGCGTCGCCAGCTCGCCTAAATTGAGGCTCAGGCCGCCGTCGCCCACCAGCCCCACCACCTTGCGCTGCGGGTTGGCAATCGCGGTGCCGATGGCCATCGGCAGCCCCATACCAATCGCCCCGGCGAGGGAGTGAATGTTCATCATCGGACCGTTAGCCCTGAACAGGCGGCTACCCCACAGGCTGCCGGACACGGTGATATCGCGCACAAGCAGGCCGTCTTTCGGCAGGGCTTTTGCTATGGCGTCGTTAAGCTTCGCATAGGCGCCGCACTGCTCGCGCAGCCCCTGCTCAGCTTGCCCGACCGCCTGCTGCACCTGCATATCCCACTGGGGACTGCCCCACTCGCGGCCCTGTACTTTTTCAGCCAGCGCGCCAAGCACCGCTGAACAATCGGCTATCAACGTGCTATCCATCAGGTAGTTACGGCTCGCCGCCGCCGGGTCGATATCGATCTGCACCCGCGGGGAAGGCAGCTCAAGCGTCCAGGATCGGGTTTCGTTGCTGCGCAGGCGAGAACCGGCCACCAGCGTAAAATCACACTGCGCAATCAGCGCCTCCACCGACGGCGAGTTGTGGAACGCGCGAAGGCTGGCGCGGTGGCTGTCCGGCAGCACGCCGCGCGCATGGGTGCTGGAAATCACGGTGATGCCCGCATCCGCCAGCGTTTTAACCGCGTCTGCGCTGCCCAGCGCCCCGCCCCCCAGCCACAGCAGCGGCTGTTTCGCCTGTTTGAGCTGCGCCCACAGCGCGTCAACCATTCCGGTATCCACGGCTGGAACCGATGCCGGTTTAACCGGTTTAGTCACCAGCGACAGCGGAATTTTGGCGCCCTGAATATCAATCGGGATTTCCACCGAGACCGGTCCGCACGGCGGGGTCTGCGCGTCCTGGATAGCTTTATGCAGAATCGCTATCGCCTGATTCGCATTGCTGATGCGGTACGCCCGTTTTGAGCTGGCCTTCAGGAAGGTCAGCTGGTCACGGGTTTCATGGATAAACCCGGTGTCGGCGTCCAGCCAGGCTTTCTCAACCTGCCCGGTTAAATGCAGCAGCGGCGTGCAGGCATTCATGGCTTCCACCAGCGCGCCTACCGCATTACCCGCCCCCGCGCCGGTGCTGGTCAGCGCCACGCCGAGGCCGGAAAAGCGCCCGTGGGCGTCGGCCATGGTGACGGAACCGGCTTCACCGCGGGAGGGCACAAAGCGGATATTGCCCCGCTGCCCAACCGCATCCGCGATCGGCAGGTTGTGAATGGAGATGACGCCGTAGATGGCCTCAACCTGATACTGCTCCAGCGTTCTGGCGATGGCGTCGCCGACGGTTATCATTTCGCTCATTGCTCACCCTTTCTCAGTCGCACCAGTGGTTGACGCTGTTACCCGTCGCCAGATAAATGCTCTTTTGTTGCATCCAGGCTTTCAGCCCCTGGATACCCTTCTCGCGGCCCAGACCGCTCTCTTTAAAGCCCCCGAACGGGGTCGAAATCGCAAAGACTTTGTAGGTGTTGATCCACACCGTGCCTGCCTCCAGCTGCTCGCTGAGACGCAGGGCGCGACCGGTATCGCGTGTCCAGATCCCCGCTGCCAGGCCGTAAACCGAGTCGTTCGCCTCGCGGATAAGCGTGGCTTCATCGGCAAACGGCATCGCCACCAGTACCGGGCCGAAGATCTCTTCCTGACAGGCGCGGGCGCTGTTGCTCAACCCTTCGATAATCGTGGGCAGGAAAAAGCTGCCGTTTGCCAGAGCGGGATCGGCGGGGATCTCGCCGCCGCACAGCACGCGGCCCCCTTCACGCTTCGCCAGTTCGACGTACTCGATCACGCTCTGGCGATGTTTTTCGCCGATCAGCGGTCCGACATGCACGCCGTCGGTAAACGGGTGTCCGACGCGCAGCCCGCGAGTTAATTCCAGCAGCCTCGCCATCAGCGGGGCGTAAATGCTCTCGTGGATAAACAGCCGCGATCCGGCGATACACGCCTGCCCCGCCGAGCTGAAAATGCCATAGCAGATCCCGCGCGCGGCCTGTTCGATATCAGCATCCTCCAGCACGATGGTCGGCGATTTGCCGCCCAGCTCCAGCGAGGCCGGGATCAGTTTTTCCGCCGCCACGTGCGCCAGATGGCGGCCCGTGGTGGTTCCACCGGTAAAGGAGATTTTGCGCACGCGAGGATGGCGCGCCAGCGCATCGCCAATCACCGAGCCTTTGCCCGGCAGCACGCTCAGCAGCCCGGCAGGCAGCCCGGCCTGTTCAAAAATCCGCGCCAGCTCCAGCGCCATCAGCGGCGTGGCTTCGGCCGGCTTGAGGATCACCGCGTTTCCGGCGGCAATCGCCGGTGCGACCTTCTGCATTTCGCTGGCAATCGGCGAGTTCCACGGCGTGATGGCCGCCACCACGCCAAGGGGCTCGTAGCGGCTCAGCGTCAGCAGATCCGGCTGGCGCGGCGTCGGAAGTTCCCCTTCCAGCAGCTCGCAGGCAGCTGCAAAGTAGCGCGCCGTTCCCGCCGCGCTCAACACCAGCCCGCGCGCTTCCGCCAGCGGCTTGCCGTTATCGCGGCTCTGCATCTGCGCCAGCGCGTCGACGCGGGATTCAATGAGATCGGCAACCTTATGCAGGATCTTCGCGCGCATATGCGGCAGGCTGTTACGCCAGGCGGGATCGCGCCAGGCGCGCTCTCCGGCGGCTACCGCCTCCTCCAGGTCATCCAGACTGGCGGCATTCAGCGTCGCGTTGATCGACCTGTCTGCCGGGAAGTGGCTCTGCATCGGGTTGCCGCCGCCGTGTCGCCACTGGCCGCCGATAAAAATCTTCAGATCGTCCATCGTCACTCCTCAGCTCAGGGCCAGCTCGCGGCAGGCGCGCACCGCGCTCAGTGCCGCCAGGGTGGAGGTTTTAGGATTAGAAGCCAGCGGCAGTCCGCTCAGCTCCAGATGAAACTCGCCGAACAATCCTTCCACGTGGAGCGTGTGGGTATTGCGTTTCGTTGCCGGGTCAACCATCAGCTGCACCCGGGTGTCGTCCATCCCGACGCCGCCGAGCGCCACGGTCGCCGCCACGTTGGCGTTCGCCGGGAACAGGCGCGCCGCCTCGCGGGCGCTGCCCTCGAAGAAAACCTTTGCCTCTGACACCGCATTCAGATCGATAAGCTGCTCGGCATAGCTGCCGCGCCAGCTGGCCGGGCTTTTGCGCGACTGATAGGTGACGCGCTCAAGGCCGCCCTCTTTCGCCGCCGCCAGCCCGTCGATACCGGCCACCGCACCGGAAAGCAGGGTCAGTTTTCCGCCCGCAGCGAGCAGACGCTGCTCCAGCGCGCTGTCCGCCAGCGCGCCGGTGGAAATGACGGCCAGATGCCAGCCGCGACGCAGGATCTCTTCCCCGTACTGGGCCACCGCCTGCTGGCTGGCGCATTCCAGCACAAGATCCGGCGTTTGTGCGCACGCCATCGGCGACGTCAGCGCCTCAACCGCATCGCCAAACTGGTCGTGAATAGCGGCATGGTGAGACGCGCGCGCCACGATCCAGCCGATAGCCACGCCGGCGGGCAGACGCTCAATCACCGCCTGCGCCATGGCGCCAAAACCAATCAACATTACCTTTTTCATGATGTGTCCTTACAGATGTCGGCAGAAGCCGCCGGAAACGTCCAGCGCCGCGCCGGTGGTAAACGAGGCCAGCGGCGAAGCGAGGAACAGCAGCGCCTGCGCGGGCTCCTGCGGCTTGCCGAGGCGCGCCATCGGAATGCCGCGCTTGCGCGCGATATCCGCCGTCCATTCCGGCCAGCTCTGGCTTTTGTCCGCCCGGTGTTCAAAGCGGCGCTGCCACTGGCCGGATTCCACCATGCCGAGCAGAATGGAATTGACGCGAATACCTTTGCCCACCAGCTCTTTCGAGAGCGTCAGCGTCATGTTCAGCAGCGCGGCACGAGCGGCAGAGGTGGCGATCATGTGCTCCTCCGGCTGTAGCGCCAGCAGGGAGTTCACGCAGGTAACAGAGGCAATGTCGGACTGCTCCAGCAGAGGCTGAAACGCCTGCACCGGGTTAATCACCCCGAACAGTTTGAGTTCGGCTTCGTGCAGCCACGCCTCGCGCGGGGTGTCATGGAAGTGCGCCACGTAGCCCTGCCCGGCGTTGTTGATCAGCATATCCGCCGCGCCAAAACGCGCCTGCACCGCATCCGCGAAGGCCTGAACTTCGTCGGCGTTCAGCACGTCGCAGCGGTAAGCGAAAATCTCCCCGTGGGGAAATTCGTTTTGCAGCGTCGCATGGGCGCTGGCGAGCCGATCCGGGTCACGGCCGCAGAAGGCGACTTTCGCCCCTTCACCCAGCAGCAGGCGCAGCGTTTCAAAGCCAATGCCGGAAGAACCGCCGGTAACGACCGCTACGCGCCCGTCAATTTGTGCATTCATCGCGCACCTCTTCGTTAATGCGTAAAAGCTGTTGGTTGAAAAACGCGTCGTTATCGAGATAGCTGGCGTGCCCGGCCTGCGGAATGGCGATAAACGGCATGCCGTAGCGCAGCGCCAGACCCTGAACCAGTTCCGGCTGGGTGATGGCATCCTGCTCGCCGCACCAGACTTCAAACGTGCCGGAGTAGCGTTTAAGCCAGCCGTGAATGTCGTCATGTGCCAGCATCCACGCGGCAGCGAGATAGCCTTCCGGGCGCAGCGCCCGCATGCCCGACGCGACGGTGGCGATATCTTCCGCGCGCGCGCCGGGGCGCAGCAGTTTCGCGGCGCGGGTCTGGGCGAGGATGTCGCCCCCCAGCGCCATCTGCTGCTCGCGGTTGCGCCAGACATGCTCCCGCTGCTCCGGCGCGGCATTGCCGTACCCCTGCGCGGCGTCGGCCAGCACCAGATGAATGACGCGATCCGGGAACTTTGCCGCAAAGGCGCTGGCCACCAGCGCCCCCAGGGAATGGCCGACCAGCACTGCCTGCCAGACACCGGCGCGATCCAGCATGGCCGCCAGCGCGTCGGCGTAATCCCCCGCGTTTGCCCGCGCTACGGCCAGCATCGGGCTTTCGCCGTAACCGGGCATGTCCCACGCCAGCACGCGAAAATCGTTCAGCGCCATCTGCTTGTGCCAGGAAGCGGCGCCGGAGCTGATCCCGTGCAGCAGCATCAGCGGAATGCCGCTTCCCTGTTCACGAAAACCCGTCATCATGCCCCCCTTAGTTCCGCTTCACTTTGGAAAGCGGATGGTCGGACGGATAGGTCGGGATTTCCGGCTTGTTGGTCCCCAGCATGACGCACATCAGCGCTTCTTCTTCGCCGTGGTTAAACAGGCCGCGATAGATGCCCGGCGGAACGGAGATCAGGTCACGCTCACGCAGCACGGTTTCTGTGTAGTTGTCGCCGTCCTGGATCATCAGCGTGATCTGCCCCTTGAGCATGAAGAACACCTCTTCCACGTCGTCGTGCAGGTGCAGCGGTCCTTCGCACTTCGACGGCAGCACCATGGTGGAGAAGGTAAAATGGTCCGCCTGCACGGTGTTGGTGTCGTTCGCCACGCCGGTTGCGCCAGTGCCGATGTAGCGCATCTGCGCCCGGCGGTATTTCGGGTCAAAATCGGCCTGGAACTTCAGCGCGTTCCAGTCGTATTTACGCCCTTCGAAGCGCGCGATGCGCGACTCGACCCACTCTTCCATCGTCAGATGGTCAGGTTTGATGCCCGTTTTGTTGGTTACGGTTGAATCAGTCATGACACTCTCCTCAGTAACGTCTCAGCAGCGGCAGTAACAGGACGCAGCCCACCGCCGCCATCACCGCCAGAAAAATCAGCCCGGAATCCATGCTGTGGGTGAAGGCGATAAGCGCGCCCATCACCGCCGGCGACAGCGCGCCCGCAAAGTTTCCCAGCCCGTTGAAGATACCGCCCGCCGTGGCGCTCACCCGGGGATGGGTGGCCTTCGCCAGCAGGGCGAAAATGTTGGGCGCGCCGGTGCCCCACATAAAGGTGCTGAAGCTCATCGCCGCGATGACGGCCAGCGGGGTATCAAGGTGCATCACCGCCGCCAGCCCGACGGCCGCCCCCGCCATGGAGATAAAGCATGCCGCCGCGCGCTTATCGACCCTGTCCGAGAGCCACGCGCCAATCACTTCCCCTGCCAGCATGGCGATGAACGGCATCGACGACAGCCAGCCCGCGTGCTCCAGATGAATGCCTTTGCCTTTGATCAGGTAGCCCGGCAGCCAGCCGTTGATGCCCCACAGATAGGTCAGGAAAGCGATGTTAAAGATGCAGATGATCCAGAAGTGCGGGCTGACGAACAGCTCACGCCGCGCCGCGCGCCGCTCGTCCCGGGACGCCTGCGAGATGCCGGGTTTTGCCTCCAGGCGGATCCCGCGCAGACCTATGCGCACAAAGATAAGCACCGGCACGGTAAGCATGGCCATCACAAAGAAAGTGCTCTGCCAGCCAAAGGTGTTCAGCAGCCAGAGGGAAAGCGGGAAACCAATCGCCGCGCCCACCGGGGTCCCCAGCAGCCACAGCATGGTGGCGCGCGCCTGCAAATGCTGGGGGAAGTTGTGACGTACGATGGCGAAGGCCAGCGGGAACAGCGGTCCTTCCGCCACGCCCAGCAGAATACGCAGGACGATCATCAGCGTGTAGTTATGGGTAAAGCCCATCGCCACCATCAGCACGCACCACACCGCCATCATCCCGGTGAGCAGGCGCAGCGGCGCGATTTTGTCGCCTAAACCGCTTAAAAACACCGATGAGAAGCCATAGCTCAGCAGGAAAGCGCTCATCAAAATGCCGAGACGCGTGGTGTCGAAATCAATGCCCATCGCCTGCTGGAAATGGGTATCCGAAAAGAGCGCCGCGATGCTGATTTTGTCGAAAAACGCCAGCAGCACGCAGGCCAGCAGCGACAGCGGGATGGCCCAGCGCACCGCTTTTTCGGGCGTGCGGGTCCCCTCACCGCTCGCCTCAACCGGCGCGGTGTTAGTCTCTAGTGTGGTCATCTCTCCCCCTACGGGTGCGGGTTAGCTATCGCAGTGACATCAGTGAAAAGGTCGGGTCGGCGAGCGGCACGTCGGACAGATCCCGCCCCGCCGCCATCCAGCGCTTCGCCAGCTTGACGGTACGCGCATCGTCGAACGCCACCAGCTGCGTCAGCCTCCCGTTGTCGTCCAGCGAGAAGTACAGCGCCTCTTCACGCACGACCGTTCTGCTGCCTGGCTGCGGAATACCGAGGATCTGAATATTGTGCTGGTATTGATCCGACCACAGCCACGGCGCGTCGTCGTAGCCTGGCGCATCCGGGTTGAGCATCGCTTTCGCCGTCGCCACCGCCTGATTCTGGGCGAAGGCCCAGGACTGGATGCACAAGCCGTAGTGATGGTGCTGGGCGACATCTCCTGCGGCAAAGATGAATGGATCCGAGGTGCGTCCCTGGGCATCCACCACGATCCCGCGCCCGGTTTTCAGCCCCGCATCGCGCGCCAGCTCCAGATTGAGATCGACGCCGATCCCAACCACGACCGCATCAAAGGTTTCACGCTGGCCGTCGCAGTGGATGACCGGCAGGCCGCCGTCGTCCTCCAGCTCCAGCGCACCGCAGCCGGTACGGATCTCCACCCCCTGCTCGCGGTGGATGGCCTCCAGGCGCTGCGACACCTCGCCGCTCACCGAGCGCATGCAGAGCGCGGGCTGCTGCTCGAACAGGGTGACCGCCACGCCGCTTTTCCGCGCCGAGGCAGCAATCTCCAGTCCGATCCAGCCGCCGCCGACGATCGCCAGTTTTTTACTTTCCGCCAGACGACTTTTCAGGCGCTGCGCGTCCTGCCAGTGGCGCAGGGTATAGACCTGCGGATGGCTGGCCCACGCCTGCGAAGGCAGGCGCGCCCGACCGCCGGTAGCGATTAAAAGGATGTTGTAACTAAGCCGCTCGCCGTTGCTAAGAACGACTTTTTTCTCATCGCGATCGACAGATTCAGCGCGCAGCGGCCGGTACCAGGCCAGGTTCAGCGCCTGCTGCACCTCGTCGGTAAACAGCCTTGGGAGCGCCGCGTTCGGCTCCAGCAAAGACGCTTTCGACAGCGGCGGGCGCTCGTAGAAATCCCATTCTTCTTCCGCTACCACGCAAATCTCGCCGTCGAAACCCTCATCGCGCAGGGTTTTCGCCGCCCAGCCGCCCGCCTGACCGCCGCCGATAATGACAATGCGCGATGTCATACCGCCTCCGGCTTTTTCTGCTGACGGCGCGTGTCGTGGTCAATCCCGCCTTCCACCGCCCACTCGGTAAAGGAGACCAGCGAATGCTCCAGCTCGCGCGGCTGCCAGTTTTCCGTCAGATAATCATCGTTGGTGTAATACTCAAACGCCCCGCCGGTCGGGCTGTTGACGTACCAGAAGTACGCCGACGACACCGGATGACGGCCCGGCCCGATAAAGGTGCTCCAGTCATGTTTATTCATCGCGATACCGCCGCCGATCACCTCGTGGATGTCGCGCACGGTGAAGGCCACGTGGTTGAGGCCGCGCTTGCGGTTCGGCAGTTGCAGCAGGAACAGGTTGTGATGGCCGCCGCGCACGCCGCAGCGCAGGAACACGGCGCGGTTGATATAGCGGTCCGAGACCTGGAAGCCGAGCACCTCGCGGTAGAATTTCTCCACTGCCGCCAGCTCTTCCACGAAGAACACCACATGCCCCACGTTGATCGGCTGGGCGCGATCGTAAACCGGGCTGGGGGTGTCGATACGGCGGGCATCGCCCCACTGGTTAATCGGCTCGACGTTCAGCTCCACGTCAGTTTGCTGGGTCACCTGCACGCGCAGCGTCATGCCGTTCGGGTCCAGGAACTCCAGCGCGTCGCCCACTTCACGAAAACCTGGCTGTTGCGCCAGCTTCGGGCGCAGCGCGTCCAGATCAGACTGGCTGGCAACCGCCCAGGTCATGCGGCGCAGGGTGTTGCCCGCTTCAAACGCGGGCGGCAGGTCGGGGCTGTCGATCGGGTTAAGCTCCACGCGCGCGCCGCTCAGGGTGGTGAAACGCTGGCCGCTGGCATCGCCCGTCAGGCCAAAATCACGCATAAATTTGGCGCAGTGCGTCAGGTCTTCCACACCAAATTCCAGCTTTTCAATTCCGGTTACACTCATCGTTCGTTGCCTCATCTGGCCCAGATTGGGCGTAAAACATGCCCGACGCAGTCAAGCGCCTGACGTTAACTCACTGATTTAACTGGCCTGTGACAAATACCCTAAGAAGCCAGAAATTTTATCCGCCGCGAGGCGAACCTCGTTTTGCAGGCGCTCGCGGTCGCTCTGCGGGATCTCCTCCGACGGCACCAGAATGCTGACCACCGCCGCCACGCGGCCGCTTCGGTCATACACCGGGTAGACGATGGAGGAGATGCCGTGGCGGAAGAAGGATTCGCCGATGACATACCCGCGGGCTTTGTCCTGCTGCACCATCTGCCACAGGGCTTCACGGTCGTGAAGCTGCCCCGGCGTGTTGCCCGGCAGACGCTCATGCGGGAACAGCTGTTCGAAATCAGCGCGGGAAATATCGGTCAATAGCATGCGGCCCAGCGAGGTGCAGTGCACCGGCAGACGGGTACCAATACTGACCTGGTTGATGCGCGACCCGGCGGCGCTGACGCGGGCGATGTAGATAATGTCGCGCCCGTCGCGGATCGCCAGATGGCTGCTGCACTGGCTCACGTCGCGCAATTGCTCGATCACCGGCTGGCCGACCTGCGCCACGTCCAGCGAGGCGATGTACTCAAAGCCAAGACGCAGCACGTTCATGCCCAGCGAAAAGGTATTGGTGCGCGTGTTGCGCTCCAGAAATCCCATGTACTCCAGCGTCTGGACCACGCGATAGGCGGTAGCCTTTGGCATATCCACCAGCCGGTGCAGTTCGGCAAAGGTCAGATCGCGATGCTGTTCGCCAAAGGCCAACAGCAGCTGTAAACCGCGCTCCAGCCCCGGCACCAGATACTTCACTTCCTGATCGTTTGCCATCATCGCCCTACCTTAGTTAAAGACAAAACCGCCGTTGACCGGGATCAGCTGTCCGGTGATAAACCGCGACAGATCGCTTAACAGCCAGACCACGCTGCCGGTGACGTCTTCCGGCTGCTGTGCCCCGGTTAACGCGCGTCCGTTTTCGTAGAGCTGATGCCGTTCGGCGGGGACATATTCCGTCGCCTCGACGCGGGTTAGCCCTGGTGCGATGGCGTTGATACGGATACGTTTTTCCCCCAGCTCGCGCGCCATTGAGCGGGTCATGGCAATCACGGCCCCTTTACTGGCGACGTAGGCCATCAGGCGCGGCGCGCCCCACAGCGCGGTGTCGGACGCCACGTTCACAATGCCTGCCCCTTCGCGCAGCAGCGGCACGGCGGCGCGCGTCACCAGCCAGGTGCCTTTGACATTGACGCTCATCACCCGATCCCAGAGATCCGGATCGTAATCAAGCATGTTTTTGCCGCCGACGCCCGTCGCCATCGCCGCGTTGTTCACCAGGCCGTCAATCTGCCCCTGCTCGCCAATGGCGCTGAACACCTGGTCGATGGAGTGCTGATCGGCCAGATCAATAACGTGCGATTCGATCGCATAGCCCTGCTCGCGCAGCCGGTGGGCGCTCTCGGCCAGCTCGCCTTTGAGGATGTCGCACATCACCACCGCCGCGCCCTGCTCCGCGCAGGCCTGGGCAAAGTGGTAGCCCAGCCCGCGCGCGGCACCGGTCACCACGATGCGCTTGCCGCTCAGCAGCCCCTTCATCAGGCGGCTCCCTGCTGTGCTTCACGCATCGCCAGCTGCTCTTTGGCGGCTTTTTGCATCATGCGGCGCAGGCGCGAGAGGCCAACGTCGTGTTGATACAGGTATTCATGATCGCGCGCGTTTGGCGCCAGGCTCTCCAGCACCACGCGGTCCTGCTCCAGCACTTCCCAGTGCAGTTTTTCCAGCCGGTTGCGGTACATGAAGCGCCACATATCGCGCTGCCAGCCCTGTACGCGGCGGATGCGCCAGAAGAAGACGCGGCAGTTGTCGTTATCTTCCGGCACCACCATGCCGACGATAAAGAAGTGGCCGCCCGGTCCGAAGCGCTTCTTGTACGGAATGGAGAGGCGCATCCAGCAGGTGCCGCTGTTGCCCAGCTCCACCCAGTCAAAATTGACGCCGCTCTGCCCTTTTTTCTCGAAAATAAAGCCGGTTTTGGTCGGCTGGAGCACCATGTCGGCCTTGCGATCCCCTTCCGCCATCGAGTGCGACGAGGAGTGCAGATAGGTGCCGTGCATCGGGTCCATCACGTTTTCCAGCGCGTACTGGTAATTACATTTCCACGCGGCGGTGCAGAGGAAGTTGCTGAAGTTTTCCGTGTCGGCGAGTTCATCCGGGAAGGTCAGTTCGTCCGGCTGCTGGTCCGCGGTGACGCCAAACCACAGGAAGATGGCGCCGTGCGCCTCCTGCACGTTATAGCTGCGCACGCACTGCTGGCCGACCAGCGGACATTTATCCACGGCGGGCACGTCTTTCACCTCGCCGTTGCCCGCCACCTCTACGCCGTGATACCAGCAGGCAATGCGGTCCCCGAGGTTCCAGCCCATCGACAGGCGCGCACCGCGATGCGGACAGCGGTCCTCCAGCGCCTGAACCTGTCCATCTTTATTGCGCCAGACCACAATCTGCTCGCCCAGGCGGGTGATGCCCACCGGCGCAGACTGCACTTCCCAGCTCGCCAGCACCGGATACCAGAGGCCGCGCAGGCCTTTATCAAGATAGTTTTGTACGGTCGTCGTCATCGCGTTGCCCTCAGTAGCCGTTAACCTGTAAGAATGCCTGGAAGCTGGCGTCGCTCCACGGCTCGCCCTGCTGGTCGTGCATACGCACCGCGTTCAGCCCGCTTACCAGCTCCGGCAAGGTTTCAACGCCCTGCTCGAAGAGATCTTCCAGCGTCGCAATCAGCTTCACTTCCCAGCTTTCCGGCTCGCGGCTGCGGGTTTGCCAGATCAGGTTGGTGTAATCGCCTGGCTTATGAATGGCACCGTTACCGCCCTCTGCCGGTGGGGTAAACTGGCGGCTTTCCGGCAACGCCGGGTTGTAGTTCAGGGTGTCGCTCATGCCACGGTCTCCTCGACGAAGGTAATCTGGATTTGATTTTCAAAGACCCGAACCGGGTAGCGGTTGAGGTTGCGACCACCGGGGCCGTGCAGGCACTGGCCAGTTTTGACGTCGAACACCGCCTCGTGCAGCGGGCATTCCACCTTGCCGTCTTCCACGAAGCCCTGACTCAGCAGGGCATAGGCGTGCGGGCATACGTCCTCCAGCGCGTAATATTCACCGTCGATCAGGTAAACGCCGATCTCTTTACCGTCGACGTTGCCGCTAAAAGGGAAATCTTCCTGTACTTGTTCTGCGTCACATACGCCTATCCAGCTCATCACGATCCTCCAGGCTTTTGTTTCATATATGAAACTCTGTTTCTTATTTAATACGGTCAATATAAAAGCGATGAATGTTTCGTCAAGCGACAATGTGACGAATTTGTTAATCAAACAGGTATTAATTAACTAAGTGTGCAAAGGATCACGAAAAAATGCAGCGATATGAAATTTTCATTATCGCGGCGTGATAAATACGATTTATTAATGCCCTCGACATTTCAATAAAAGATATTGACTTCTTTTCTTTTTGTTCCTTAAAAATAAAGTAACGTCACATCTTCGGCGTTTCACCTGTGAAACAAAAAATTTATTTACTCTTAATAAACAATGAGTTTCACCAGTGAACCATTTTAGATCCGTGACAATCACTTTGATAAAAATATAAATAGATGAAAACGTAAGGCGGGCATGATGACGGCAAGATGGCAAGGTACAATTGCACTGTTATTACTCATTATTATTTCCTACGTCGATCGGGTAAATATCTCGGTAATGATTTTAAACCCGGAATTTGCCGAACATTTTCAGTTAAATGAAAACAGAATGTTACAGGGCCTGCTCATGACCTGCTTTCTTCTGGGTTATGGATTTTCCGCTTTATTATTAACGCCGGTTATTGAAAGCAAACTTCATTATCGGCAGGGATTATTAAGCAGCATTGCGATTTGGGCCGCGGTCTGCGCGGCTTCACCTTTGCTCGGCTCGCTGACGGGAATGCTCATCGCTCGCGTGATTCTGGGGATCGCGGAGGGACCGCTTTTTTCACTGAAAACGCGCTTTATCAGCGATAACTTTAGCGCGCAAGAGATCGGCAAACCCAACGCCGTGACCGCGCTGGGCGTCTCGCTCGGGCTGGCCGTGGGCTTTCCGCTGGTGACCTGGCTGATGTCGCATCTGGGCTGGGCCGGATCGTTTTATGCACTGGCGGCAATCAACCTTCTCCTCGGCGGCGGCTTAATCTGGCGTTTTCTGCCCGCGCCGCGCAAGCTCCCGACCGCGAAAAAACCGGGATTTGTCCACACCTTCACGCTGGCCTGGCAGACGCCGCTGCTGGGCTGGATCATGGTGGTTGAAATCGCCACCCTGAGCTATCTCTGGGGGAGCAGCGCCTGGTTACCCGCGTGGCTGCGTGACGAGCATCACTTCTCGCTGCATGCCACGGGCTGGCTTGCGGCGATCCCCTTCCTGCTCAGCCTGGGGTCAAAGTTTCTGGGTGGCGTGCTGCTCGACAAAATGCGTCCGGAACAGGCACCGGTGCTGTTTGTGGTGGGCGGGGCGATGACGGCGCTGTCCGTGGTCGCGCTGATGCTCAGCCATCAGCCTGCCTGGCTGGCGCTGTTTATGCTTTCGGCTAACGTCTTCTGGGGGCTACAGGGAGCGGCTATTCCGGCGGTGATCCAGCATCACGCCGCGCGGGAAGCGGTGGGCAGCGCTTACGGCATAATCAATGGGATCGGCAATATCTGCGCGGCGTTTATTCCGCTGCTGATGGGGATGGTGATGAGATCGGTGGGGTCGGTCAGTTCAGGCTTTTCGGTGCTGGTCGTCTCGCAGGTTGTCACCCTGCTTGCCGGGGGAATGTTGCTGCTGCGCATGCGGCGCGCAGCAGCAATCAGCGCGTAAGGCTTATTCGCCTTTTTTCGCCGCCTGGATGTAGAGCATTTCCAGCGCCAGGGTCGCCGCGGCCAGCGCGGTGATCTCGGACTGGTCATAGGCCGGAGCTACTTCCACCACGTCCATCCCGACGATGTTCAGATCCTTCAGGCCGCGCACCAGCTTGATGGCGCGGTCTGATGTCAGGCCGCCGATCACCGGCGTACCGGTACCCGGTGCGAATGCCGGATCCAGGCAGTCGATATCGAAGGTCAGATAGACAGGCATGTCGCCGACGATCTGCTTAACCTGAGCCAGAATATCGTCCACGCCGCGATCGTTCACCTGGCCCGCGTCGAGTACGGTGAAGCCGTTGTCTTTGTCGAACTCGGTGCGGATGCCGATCTGCACGGAGTGGTTCGGATCGATCAGGCCTTCTTTCGGCGCGGTGTAGAACATGGTGCCGTGGTCGAACTCGCAGCCGTTCGCGTAGGTGTCGGTGTGCGCATCGAAGTGCACCAGCGCCATTTTACCGAAGTGCTTCGCGTGGGCGCGCAGCAGCGGCAGGGTCACGAAGTGGTCACCGCCGAAGGAGAGCATGCGTTTACCGGCCGCCAGCAGCTTCTCGGCGTGCGCCTGCAATTTTTCGCTCATCTCACGCGCGTCGCCGAAGGCGTACACCAGATCGCCGCAGTCCACCACGTTCAGGCGCTCGCGCATGTCGAAGTTCCACGGGAAGCGGTTGTGCTCCCAGGCCAGGTTGGTGGAAACCTGACGGATCGCCGCCGGGCCATGACGTCCACCCGCGCGACCGGACGTTGCCATGTCGAACGGTACGCCGGTGATCACCCAGTCCGCATCGCTGTCGTACGGCTGGAAGTTCATCGGAAGGCGTAAAAAACCAAACGCGTTAGATACCAGAGAGTTATCGTACTGATGACCTAAAGTGCTCATGTCCTGACCTCTTATAAAGTCGATACATTAAAAACAGATGAAAAAAAATCCCCTCCGCGTCGTTAAACCCGACGAGGAAGGGATTGATTCGTAAATCGCATATTGGGGCGAATTATCGCCGTTAATCCATATGGGTTCAAGTGAGTATAGCATTCTGCCGGATGGCGGCTTCGCCTTCTCCGGCCTACATTCGTAGGCCCGGTAAGCGCAGCGCCACCGGGCATCGGCGGCACAGCGGCCTGATGCCCTCACCCCGCCCCTCTCCCACAGGGAGAGGGAGGTTTTCTTACTCGTCTTCCAGATACGTATACCCGTACAGACCCGCTTCAAACTCTTCCAGGAACTGCTGCTGCAAGGCATCGTCCAGACCGGTGTTTTTCACCTGATCGCGGAACTGGGTGAGCAGTTTTTTCGGATCCAGCTGAACGTATTCGAGCATGTCCGCCACGGTGTCCCCTTCGTCGGACAGCTCAACCTCCACGCTGCCGTCAGGGAAGACAAACACGTCAACCGCTTCGGTATCACCGAACAGGTTGTGCATGTTACCGAGGATCTCCTGATACGCCCCCACCATAAAGAAGCCCAGCATTGGCGGGTTCTCCGGATCGTACTCCGGCATTGGCATCGTCGTTGCGATACCGTCGCCATCGACGTAGTGGTCAATTGCGCCGTCGGAGTCACAGGTGATGTCCAGCAGCACGGCGCGGCGTTCCGGGGCGTGGTTCAGCCCTTCCAGCGGCAGAACCGGGAACAGCTGGTCGATACCCCAGGCATCCGGCATCGACTGGAACAGGGAGAAGTTGACGTACATTTTGTCCGCCATACGCTCCTGCAACTCGTCGATAATTGGACGGTGCGCGCGGTTGCTCGGATCGAGCTGTTTCTGCACTTCGTGGCACATATTCAGATAGAGCTGCTCCGCCCACGCGCGCTCTTGCAGGCTGAAGGTGCCTGACGAGTAGCCGACGTGAATATCGTGCAGGTCCATCTGGCTGTCGTGCAGCCATTCGCGCAGGGAACGACGCGTGCCCGGCTCGTGCATCTCCTGCCAGGTTTCCCACATGCTTTGCAGGGAACGTGGAGCATCGTCTGCCGGAGGCGTGGCTTCGGTGATTTCGCTACGCTCAACGCCGATGATGTTAGAGACCAGCACCGTATGGTGTGCAGTGACCGCGCGGCCGGATTCGGTGATTACCGTCGGGTGCGGCAGGCCGTGCTCTTCGCAGGCATCGCCAATCGCCCAGATGATGTTGTTGGCATATTCGTTCAGGCCATAGTTTACCGAGCAGTCAGACTGCGAGCGGGTCCCTTCGTAGTCCACGCCCAGGCCGCCGCCCACGTCAAAGCACTGAATATTCACGCCGAGCTTATGCAGCTCAACGTAGAAACGCGCGGATTCACGCACACCAGTGGCGATGTCGCGAATATTGGCCATCTGCGAGCCGAGGTGGAAGTGCAGCAACTGAATGCTGTCCAGACGACCGCGCTCGCGCAGAATTTCCACCAGCTGAAGCACCTGGTTCGCCGCGAGGCCAAACTTGGATTTTTCACCGCCGGAAGACTGCCATTTACCGGAACCCTGCGACGCCAGTCGCGCACGCACGCCAAGGCGTGGGATCACGTTCAGACGCTCGGCCTCTTCCAGCACGATCGCGATTTCGGTCATCTTCTCGATCACCAGATAGACCTTGTGGCCCATCTTCTCGCCAATCAGCGCCAGACGAATGTATTCGCGGTCTTTATAGCCGTTACAGACGATCACCGACCGGGTCATGCCCGCGTGCGCCAGAACCGCCATCAGCTCCGCTTTAGAGCCTGCTTCCAGGCCCAGCGGCTCGCCGGAGTGGATCAGGGACTCAATCACGCGACGGTGCTGATTGACCTTGATCGGGTAAACGAGGAAATAGTCGCCGTTATAACCATACGATTCCCGCGCGCGTTTGAACGCGGCATTAATAGAACGCAGGCGATGTTGCAGGATCTGCGGGAAGCAGAACAGTGCAGGCAAGCGCTGACCCTGCGCTTCACGGGTTTTCACCAGTTTAGCGAGATCCACGCGCGCTTCCGGGACGTCCGGATCCGGGCAGACACTGATGTGGCCCAGCTCGTTAACGTCGTAGTAGTTATTGCCCCACCAGGCAATATTGTAAGTGCGCAGCATCTTGCTGGCTTCCTGGGAGCTCATCGCAACCTCCTGCATAGAACGTAGTACACCCTGTTCGCCTGCTGACGAAGGCGAAAGCGAAGACATGTCGTCAGACATAGCGAACCTCAACTCTTTGTATTAAGTGTAAAACAGTTGACTACTATCGCAGCGTTATACGGCGATAACAACCCATTAACGGCTCCATTTCCCAGCAGAGTATGCTGAAATCCAGACCGTGCGACCGGTTTCTTATTCATATCATTGTAAAACACGTATCCGAACTCTGTATGACAAGGTTCGGCGAAACCACGAGAAAACTCCTGTATTAACAAGAGCGCCCTTGTTCAGTTTTCACAAAGCGTGACCGGCTCTGGAATCCTGAGAAGCACCGAGATGGGTATAACATCGGCAGGTGTTTAGACCAGAAGTGCGGGTGGGAATCAAATGCGCGCCAGAACGGCTGCGCTGAATGAGCGGAAAACGATGGTTCATTATCTCGTATCACCTCCACGGCCGCCTCTGCTGAAACGGACCACAAGCCAAAGCTAAAAGTTCACTGCTTAACCCGGCTGGAAGTGGCGACACGATGTGTTCATCGAGCGCTTATTTTATATGAGCCGCGCGCCGCGTTTTATACCGATAAGGTTGCTAAAAAGCAAAACAAAAATGCGCAGGTTGCCAGCGTCGTCAGGAAAAATTTCCAGCCGTGTTTTCAACGCAGTGAGAGGTGAGTCAAAAAAAACTGGAAATCGGGTGAAGAAGTGACCTAAAATAGACGTCCAGATGTTAATCCATCCATACCGATTAACACTCAGACTGCCAGTGTCAAAATCCTGTAGGCCTTGGTAGAATTATCTCCTATGGCTATTCCACACAGCAGCTTGAGCTAACCAAATTCCTCTTAGGTGAAATAAAACATGGCAAAACACCTGTTTACGTCCGAGTCCGTATCAGAAGGACATCCTGATAAAATTGCTGACCAAATCTCCGATGCGGTGCTGGATGCGATCCTCGCGCAGGATCCAAAGGCGCGCGTAGCGTGTGAAACCTATGTCAAAACCGGCATGGTTCTGGTTGGCGGTGAGATCACCACCAGCGCATGGGTTGATATCGAAGAGATCACCCGTAACACGGTGCGTGAGATTGGCTATGTACATTCTGATATGGGCTTTGATGCCAACTCCTGCGCCGTACTGAGCGCGATTGGCAAACAGTCTCCGGACATCAACCAGGGCGTTGACCGTGCCGATCCGCTGGAACAGGGCGCGGGTGACCAGGGCCTGATGTTCGGCTATGCAACCAACGAAACCGACGTGCTGATGCCAGCGCCGGTAACCTACGCCCATCGTCTGGTGCAGCGTCAGGCTGAAGTGCGTAAAAACGGCACCCTGCCGTGGCTGCGTCCGGATGCGAAAAGCCAGGTGACCTTCCAGTATGACGACGGGAAAATCGTCGGTATCGATGCAGTGGTTCTTTCCACGCAGCATGCTGAAGAGATTGACCAGAAATCCCTGCAAGAAGCGGTGATGGAAGAGATCATCAAGCCGGTTCTGCCAACTGAATGGCTGAGCTCTGCGACCAAATTCTTCATCAACCCAACCGGACGCTTTGTTATCGGCGGCCCAATGGGTGACTGCGGTCTGACCGGTCGTAAAATCATCGTAGATACCTACGGCGGCATGGCACGTCACGGCGGCGGCGCATTCTCCGGTAAAGATCCGTCTAAAGTTGACCGTTCTGCGGCGTACGCTGCACGTTATGTGGCGAAAAATATCGTCGCTGCCGGTCTGGCTGACCGCTGTGAGATCCAGGTTTCCTACGCTATCGGCGTGGCTGAGCCAACCTCCATCATGGTGGAAACCTTCGGTACTGAAAAAGTGCCTTCTGAACAGCTGACCCTGCTGGTGCGTGAGTTCTTCGACCTGCGTCCATACGGTCTGATTCAGATGCTGGATCTGCTGCACCCAATCTACCAGGAAACCGCAGCGTACGGTCACTTTGGCCGCGAACATTTCCCATGGGAAAAAACCGATAAAGCCGCCCTGCTGCGTGATGCTGCCGGTCTGAAATAATCGACTGCCAGTAGCTTAAACAGGCCAGCCTTTGTGCTGGCCTTTTTTATGTCGGGTGGCGGCTATGCCTTACCCGACCTACGGGTAGTGAGTTTTTGTAGGCCGGGTAAGGCGCAGCCGCCACCCGGCAATGTTTGGAACCGTTTACACCTCACTCTCTATACCCCGCTTTCAGAATATTCTCTTTGCATGAACGCATTTCTTCTGCTGTTACATTCCCTTTCAGTTAAGTCTGAAATTTGTGCAAACGCGATGCACATCAATTAATTTACCTCTATATTTTCAAAGCTTTAATTATTTTTACGGTTACAAGCCAGTGTAACCGATTACACCGTTGTGATTTGACTCACATATTTTTATGAGCCGCTCACCTACTCTTAATATCGTAAAAACTGATAACCCAACTGGAGGGCATAATGCCTGACAATAATAAACAGGGGCGTACGTCCAATAAGGCAATGACGTTCTTCGTCTGCTTCCTCGCCGCTCTGGCAGGATTACTCTTTGGCCTGGATATTGGCGTAATTGCCGGTGCATTACCTTTCATCACCGATGAGTTCCAGATTAGCGCACACACTCAGGAATGGGTGGTTAGCTCCATGATGTTCGGTGCCGCCGTCGGCGCGGTCGGTAGCGGCTGGCTCTCCTTTAAGCTCGGGCGTAAAAAGAGCCTGATGATCGGCGCGATCCTGTTCGTTGCCGGCTCACTGTTCTCTGCCGCTGCGCCTAACGTTGAAGTGCTGATCATCTCCCGCGTGCTGCTCGGTCTGGCAGTGGGCGTGGCGTCTTATACTGCCCCGCTGTACCTGTCTGAAATCGCTCCGGAAAAAATCCGCGGCAGCATGATTTCCATGTATCAGCTGATGATCACTATCGGTATTCTGGGGGCTTATCTCTCGGATACCGCATTCAGCTACAGCGGCGCATGGCGCTGGATGCTGGGCGTAATCATCATTCCAGCCATCCTGCTGCTGATTGGCGTCTTCTTCCTGCCGGACAGTCCGCGCTGGTTCGCCGCCAAACGCCGCTTCCATGATGCCGAACGCGTGCTCTTACGCCTGCGTGATACCAGCGCCGAAGCCAAAAACGAGCTGGAAGAGATCCGCGAAAGCCTGAAGGTCAAACAGTCCGGCTGGGCGCTGTTCAAAGAGAACAGCAACTTCCGCCGCGCGGTGTTCCTCGGTGTGCTGTTACAGATCATGCAACAGTTCACCGGGATGAACGTCATCATGTATTACGCGCCGAAAATCTTCGAACTGGCGGGCTACACCAACACCACCGAGCAGATGTGGGGCACCGTGATCGTCGGCCTGACCAACGTGCTGGCGACCTTTATCGCTATCGGTCTGGTGGACCGCTGGGGACGTAAGCCAACCCTGACGCTGGGCTTCCTGGTGATGGCCGTCGGGATGGGCGTGCTGGGTACCATGATGCACATGGGCATTCACTCTCCAACGGCACAGTACTTCGCCGTGGCGATGCTGCTGATGTTTATCATTGGGTTTGCGATGAGCGCCGGTCCGCTGATTTGGGTGCTGTGCTCTGAGATCCAGCCGCTGAAAGGGCGTGATTTTGGTATCACCTGTTCTACCGCGACCAACTGGATTGCCAACATGATCGTCGGCGCAACGTTCCTGACCATGCTCAATACCCTGGGTAACGCCAATACCTTCTGGGTCTACGCCGGTCTGAACCTGTTCTTTATCGTTCTCACTATCTGGCTGGTTCCTGAAACCAAACATGTTTCACTGGAACACATTGAACGTAACCTGATGAAAGGTCGTCCTCTGCGCGAAATCGGCGCACACGACTGATCCTCCTGCGGGAGGCGCCTCTTGCGCCTCCCCGCTTCCCGCTTTATGCTCTGCCCCTATGAAAGCTCCCCGTCTCCCCATCGCCATTCAGCAAGCCGTCATGCGCAGCCTGCGGGAAAAACTCGCCCAGGCCAACCTGAAGCTCGGCCGCAATTATCCTGAACCGAAGCTGGTCTATCAGCAGCGTGGCACCGCGGCAGGCACCGCCTGGCTGGAATCGTATGAGATCCGCCTGAATCCGGTGCTGATGATGGAAAACCAGCAGGCGTTTATCGACGAAGTCGTCCCGCACGAACTGGCGCACCTGCTGGTGTGGAAACACTTTGGCCGCGTCGCGCCGCACGGCAAAGAGTGGAAATGGATGATGGAGGCGGTGCTCGGGGTTCCGGCTCGCCGCACCCATCAGTTCGAGCTGGAATCGGTACGCCGCAATACCTTCCCTTACCGCTGCCAGTGTCAGCAGCACCAGCTTACCGTCCGCCGCCATAACCGCGTGGTGCGCGGCGAGGCGACCTATCGCTGCGTTAAATGCGGCGAACCGCTGGTTGCGGAATAATCACTCGAACTTTCAGGAACTTTCCTGATCTGACTGATTGCATACGGGAACAACATTCGTTACGTTGCGGGCTCGTTTTGACACGGAGTGTAAGATGTCCCGTAATGTTTCTCTCGCGGTCGCTTTTCTGGCGACAGCGCTCTCCGGCCATGCTCTGGCCGACGGTATTCACAGTTTCTCTCAGGCAAAAACCGCGGGCGTAAAGATTAACGCCGACGTACCGGGTGATTTCTACTGCGGCTGTAAAATTAACTGGCAGGGTAAGAAAGGGGTCGTGGATCTTGGATCCTGCGGCTATAAGGTGCGCAAGAACGAGAATCGCGCCAGCCGAATCGAATGGGAACACGTTGTTCCGGCCTGGCAGTTTGGCCACCAGCGCCAGTGCTGGCAGGACGGTGGACGTAAAAATTGCGCAAAAGATCCGGTCTACCGCCAGATGGAAAGCGATATGCACAACCTGCAACCCGCCGTGGGTGAGGTCAATGGCGACCGCGGAAACTTCATGTACAGCCAGTGGAACGGTGGCGAAGGCCAGTACGGTCAGTGCGCCATGAAGGTCGATTTCAAAGAGAAAGTCGCCGAACCACCTGCCCGCGCGCGCGGCAGCATCGCCCGCACTTATTTTTATATGCGCGACCGCTACGATCTCAATCTTTCCCGCCAGCAGACGCAGCTCTTCAATGCCTGGGACAAGCTCTACCCGGTGACGGACTGGGAATGCCAGCGCGATGAACGTATCGCCAAAGTCCAGGGGAATCACAACCCTTACGTCCAGCGGGCTTGCCAGGCGCAAAAGAGCTAACCTACACTACGGCAATTCGCTTATATCGCATGACACATGGAATTTCTGACTATGCGCATCCCTCGCATCTATCACCCTGAACTGATTACCCCAGGCGGCGAAATCGCCCTGTCTGATGATGCCGCTAACCATGTAGGTCGCGTGCTGCGCATGGGGGCAGGCCAGGCGATTCAGCTCTTTGACGGCTCTAATCAGGTTTTCGACGCTGAAATTACGCGCGCCGATAAAAAAAGCGTGCACGTGAAGGTGCTGCGTGGCGACGTGGACGACCGGGAATCCCCGCTGCACATTCACCTGGGCCAGGTGATGTCGCGTGGGGAAAAGATGGAGTTCACCATTCAGAAATCCATTGAACTGGGTGTAAGCCTCATTACGCCACTTTTTTCTGAGCGCTGCGGCGTTAAACTGGATGCGGAACGTCTGAACAAAAAGATCCAGCAGTGGCAAAAAATTGCCATTGCGGCCTGCGAACAGAGCGGCCGCAACCGTATCCCGGAGATCCGCCCGGCGATGGATCTGGAGGACTGGTGTGCAGAAGAGGAAAGCGGGCTTAAGCTCAATCTTCATCCGCGCGCCAGCGCCAGCATCAATACGCTGCCGCTGCCCGTTGAGCGTGTACGCCTGCTGATTGGCCCGGAAGGCGGCCTGTCGGCTGACGAAATTGCCATGACGGCGCGTTACCAGTTTACTGATATTCTGTTGGGACCTCGCGTTCTGCGCACTGAGACAACGGCACTCACCGCCATTACCGCGCTACAGGTGCGATTTGGCGATCTGGGTTGAAGCAAAGCCTGACCCATAACCGGAGAAGAAGATGATTAAGCTCGGCATCGTGATGGACCCCATCGCAAACATTAACATCAAGAAAGACTCCAGCTTCGCTATGCTGCTGGAAGCGCAGCGTCGCGGCTATGAACTCCACTATATGGAGATGAACGATCTTTACCTGATCAACGGTGAAGCCCGCGCACGCACCCGCATCGTTAACGTCGAGCAGAACTACGAAAAATGGTACGAATTCGGTACCGAGCAGGATATTGCCCTGGCCGACCTTAACGTGATCCTGATGCGTAAAGATCCGCCGTTCGACACCGAATATATTTACGCCACCTATATCCTTGAGCGTGCCGAAGAGAAAGGAACGCTGATCGTCAACAAGCCGCAGAGCCTGCGCGACTGCAACGAGAAGCTCTATACCGCATGGTTCTCTGACCTGACGCCGGAAACGCTCGTCACCCGCAGCAAAACGCAGCTGAAAGAATTCTGGCAGAAGCACGGCGACATCATCATGAAACCGCTGGACGGCATGGGTGGCGCGTCGATCTTCCGCGTGAAAGAGGGCGATCCGAACATTGGCGTGATTGCCGAAACGCTGACCGAGCTGGGAACCCGCTACTGCATGGCGCAGAACTATCTGCCGGCCATTAAAGACGGCGACAAGCGTGTGCTGGTCGTAGACGGCGAGCCGGTGCCTTACTGCCTGGCGCGTATCCCGCAGGGAGGGGAAACCCGTGGCAACCTGGCGGCTGGCGGCCGTGGCGAACCGCGTCCGTTAAGCGAAAGCGACTGGGAAATTGCCCGCCGCGTCGGCCCTACGCTGAAAGCCAAAGGCCTGATCTTCGTCGGCCTCGATATCATCGGCGATCGCCTGACCGAAGTGAACGTCACCAGCCCGACCTGCATTCGTGAAATCGAAGCGGAATTCCCGATCTCGATCACCGGAATGCTGATGGACGCTATCGAAAAACGTTTACAGAAATAACCTGTGACAGCGCCTGTGTTTATCCCCATACTGGGCGCTGTCGCTTTTTAAACCAGGAAACAGTACCTCTGACAATGAATTTACAGCATCACTTTCTTATTGCCATGCCTGCTCTCCAGGATCCGATTTTCCGCCGCTCCGTGGTCTATATTTGCGAATACAACGAAGACGGCGCGATGGGGATTATCATCAATAAGCCGCTGGAAAACCTCCAGGTGGAAGGCATTCTGGACAAGCTGAAAATCCCTGCTGAAGCGCGGCTGCCGGAAATCCGTCTCGATAAACCGGTGATGCTCGGCGGCCCGCTTGCAGAAGATCGTGGCTTTATCCTGCATACCCCGCCGGTTTTCTCGTCCAGCATTCGTATCTCCGATAACACCGTCGTCACCACCTCTCGCGACGTGCTTGAAACGCTAGGCACTGCCAGTCAGCCTTCTGAGGTGCTGGTTGCGCTCGGCTACGCCTCCTGGGAAAAAGGGCAGCTGGAACAAGAAATTCTGGACAACGCCTGGCTGACAGCCCCTGCGGATATGAATATCCTGTTTAAAACCCCTATCGCCGATCGCTGGCGTGACGCGGCAAAACTGATTGGCATTGATATTCTGACCATGCCTGGTGTTGCGGGGCACGCGTAATGAGCGGCACCCTTCTCGCCTTCGACTTCGGCACCAAAAGCATCGGCGTCGCTGTGGGTCAACGGATCACCGGCACCGCTCGCCCGCTCACGGCGCTGAAAGCTAACGACGGCACGCCGGACTGGAACCTTATTGAGCGCTTGCTCAAAGAGTGGCAGCCGGACGACGTGATTGTCGGCCTGCCGCTAAACATGGACGGCACCGAGCAACCGCTTACCGCCCGCGCGCGCAAATTCGCGAACAAAATCCATGGCCGCTTTGGCGTCTCCGTTAAGCTGCACGATGAACGTTTGAGCACCGTCGAGGCACGCGCTGGCCTGTTCGAGCACGGTGGCTTCCGGGCGCTGAACAAAGGCAGCGTGGATTCAGCTTCAGCCGTCATTATCCTCGAAAGCTATTTCGAACAGGGTTACTGAGCGCCGGGGCTACAGCCGCCCCTGCGCCCGTCGCTCCGCCAGACTCTGCTCAAAGTTCTGCATTCCCGCCTGCTGCCCCGTTTGAATAATGCCCGGCAGTTGCCAGGTTTTGCCTTCGCGGATCAGGTTTGCCGCCGCCGAGGTATTCACCAGTAGCTCATACAGCGCCACGCGCCCGCCCTGGACATCCTGACGTAGCTTCTGCGCCAGGACCGCACGCAGGCTTCCCGCCAGCTGATTACGCACCGGATCTTTCTCCTGAGCCGGAAAGGTGTCGACCAGGCGCTCGATCGCCTGCGCCGCACCGCGCGTGTGCAGCGTGGCTAACACCAGATGGCCGGTTTCCGCCGCCGTCAGCGCCAGGCGTATCGTCTCGCTGTCGCGCAGCTCACCAAGCAGAATCACATCCGGATCTTCACGCAGCGCGCTGCGCAGCGCCTCGGCAAAGGACGGGCTGTGCTGGCCTATCTCCCGCTGCTGAATCAGGCAACGTTCGCTCTGGTACATAAACTCCACCGGATCTTCCAGGGTCAGAATATGCCCGTCCGTCTGGTGATTGAGGAAATCGACCATAGCGGCCAGGGTGGTCGATTTCCCACTGCCGGTGGCGCCGGTGACCAGAATCAGGCCATTGTCATTGGACAGTAGTTCCGGGATCGCTCGCGGCACACCTAGCGCAGAGAGCTGCGGGCACGTCAGCGGCAACAGCCGCAGCGCAATCGAAACGCCGAGCATATGCTTAAACGCACTGCCGCGCAGCCGCTGACGGCCTGCGAGGGTAACGGCAAAATCCACCTGCCCGTTTGCCCACCATGCGCCCTGCTGTTCGTCGTTGAGCCACGCTTTTAATAACGCCTCCACATCCGGGGGCGGAAACGGCGCAGGTTCAAGACGGCCTGACCTGCGCCAGCGCGGTGGCGAATCACTGCACAGGTGTAGATCGGAGACGTTATGCTTTACACTAAGGGCCACAATTTCTTCCACATCCATAGACTACTCCTCGGAAAATGAACGACATTGCGCATAACCTGGCACAGGTCCGGGACAAAATCTCAGCCGCGGCAACGCGTTGCGGCCGTGCTCCAGAAGAAATTACGTTGCTTGCAGTCAGCAAAACTAAGCCTGCGAGCGCCATCGCAGAAGCGATAGCCGCCGGTCATCGTGCCTTTGGTGAAAACTATGTGCAGGAAGGCGTGGATAAAATTCGCGCTTTCCGGGAACGGGGAAATACAGACCTGCAATGGCACTTTATCGGTCCGCTACAGTCGAACAAAAGCCGTCTGGTAGCAGAGCACTTTGACTGGTGCCACACCATCGATCGTCTGCGCATCGCTACCCGTCTGAGCGACCAGCGCCCTATGGAGATGCCAGCGCTTAACGTGCTGATTCAAATCAACATCAGCGATGAAAACAGCAAGTCCGGCATTACGCTGGGCGAACTGGAGGCGCTGGCGGCAGACGTGGCGGCGCTGCCGCGCTTAACCCTGCGCGGGCTGATGGCTATCCCGGCGCCAGAGTCAAGTTATGAAAGGCAGTTTGCCGTGGCACAGCAAATGGCTGTAGCATTTGAGGCGCTTAAAGCGCGCTATGACACGGTAGACACGCTTTCTCTGGGCATGTCGGACGATATGGAAGCCGCCATCGCGGCAGGCAGCACCATGGTGCGCATCGGCACGGCAATTTTCGGTGCGCGCGATTACCCCCAATAATAAGGAAACCTGAGGAACGCCATGAAGACGTTGACTTTCCTGCTTTCAACGGTCATTGAACTGTATACGATGGCGCTGCTGTTGCGCGTCTGGATGCAGTGGGCCCGTTGTGATTTTTACAATCCATTCTCACAATTTATCGTGAAAATCACGCAGCCCGTTGTGGGGCCGCTTCGCCGCGTCATTCCGGCAATGGGGCCAATTGACAGTTCATCTCTGCTGATGGCGTTTATTCTGAGCGTTATCAAAGCGATCGTGCTGTTTATGGTCATCACTTTCCAGCCGATTATCTGGATTTCAGCCGTTCTGATCCTGGTTAAAACCGTCGGCTCGCTGATCTTCTGGGTCCTGCTGGTGATGGCGATCATGAGCTGGGTAAGCCGGGGCCGTAGCCCGGTGGAGTACGCGTTGATTCAGCTGACTGAACCGTTGCTGCGTCCGATTCGTAGCCTGCTGCCTGCAATGGGCGGAATCGACTTCTCCCCGATGCTTCTCGTTCTGCTGCTGTACGTGCTGAATATGGGTATCGCGGAACTGTTACAGGCGACGGGTAATATGCTGCTGCCGGGGCTGTGGATGGCGTTATGAGTGCAGTTAGCCCCTGCGCCGACGGGCTGGTTTTACGGCTGTACATTCAGCCGAAAGCCAGCCGCGACAGTATTGTTGGGCTGCATGGCGACGAGCTAAAAGTCGCCATCACTGCCCCGCCGGTTGACGGCCAGGCGAATGCGCATCTGACCAAATATCTGGCTAAACAGTTTCGCGTCGCTAAAAGCCAGGTCATCATTGAGAAAGGTGAACTTGGCCGGCATAAACAGGTAAAAATCCTTAACCCGCAATCTATCCCGACGGAAGTCGCGGCTCTGACAGAACAGGACTAAACCATGCAGAAAGTTGTTCTCGCCACCGGTAACGCCGGTAAAGTGCGCGAGCTGGCCTCGCTATTAAATGATTTTGGGCTGGACGTGGTGGCTCAGACCGAGCTGGGCGTGGACTCCGCCGAAGAGACCGGCCTGACGTTTATCGAAAACGCCATTCTGAAAGCGCGCCATGCGGCGCATATCACCGGACTGCCCGCGATAGCCGATGACTCCGGTCTGGCCGTGGATTTTCTGGGCGGTGCGCCGGGGATTTACTCCGCCCGCTATTCCGGGGTGGACGCCACCGACCAGCAGAATCTGGAAAAGCTGCTTGTGGCCCTGAAAGACGTCCCTGACGAACAGCGTACCGCGCAGTTCCACTGCGTGCTGGTCTACATGCGTCACGCGGAAGATCCCACGCCGATTGTCTGTCACGGCAGCTGGCCGGGCGTGATCACCCGTGAAGCGGCGGGCAACGGCGGCTTTGGTTACGACCCGATTTTCTTTGTCCCGACCGAGGGAAAAACCGCTGCGGAACTCACCTGCGAAGAGAAAAGCGCGATCTCCCACCGTGGACGCGCCCTGAAACTGTTACTGGAAGCACTGCGTAATGGCTAATTTGCCGCCTCTGAGTCTTTATATTCACATCCCATGGTGCGTGCAGAAATGCCCGTACTGCGATTTCAACTCGCACGCGCTGAAGGGCGAAGTGCCGCACGATGATTACGTCGCGCATCTGCTGGCCGATCTGGATGCTGATGTATCGTACGCACAGGGACGTGAAGTGAAGACCATTTTTATTGGTGGCGGTACACCGAGCCTTCTTTCAGGCCCGGCGATGCAGACGCTGCTGGATGGAGTGCGCGCACGCCTGAACCTGGCAGTGGATGCTGAAATTACGATGGAAGCCAACCCCGGTACCGTTGAGGCCGATCGTTTTGTCGAGTATCAACGCGCGGGCGTGAACCGTATCTCTATCGGCGTGCAGAGCTTTAGCGAGCCAAAGCTGAAGCGTCTGGGGCGTATCCACGGTCCGGAAGAGGCAAAGCGCGCGGCAAACCTGGCAACAGGGCTTGGGCTGCGCAGCTTTAACCTCGACCTGATGCACGGCCTGCCGGATCAGTCTCTCGAAGAAGCGCTGGACGACCTGCGTCAGGCGATTGAACTGAATCCGCCGCATCTGTCGTGGTATCAGCTGACCATTGAGCCGAACACCCTGTTTGGTTCCCGTCCTCCGGTGCTGCCGGACGACGACGCGCTGTGGGATATCTTCGAGCAGGGCCACCAGCTTTTGACCGCGGCGGGGTATCAGCAATACGAAACGTCGGCGTATGCGAAGCCGGGCTATCAGTGTCAGCACAATCTGAACTACTGGCGTTTTGGTGATTATCTGGGAATTGGCTGCGGCGCACATGGCAAAGTGACCTTCCCGGACGGACGCATTCTGCGTACCGCCAAAACGCGTCACCCGCGCGGGTATATGGAAGGCCGCTACCTGGAGCGTCAGCACGACGTCGAGGCGGCGGATAAGCCGTTTGAGTTCTTTATGAACCGCTTCCGTCTGCTGGAAGCCGCACCGCGCGCGGAATTTACGCGTTATACCGGGCTGCCGGAGTCAGTGATTCGTCCGCAGATTGACGAGGCGCTGGCGCAGGGGTATCTGACCGAGTGTGATGAGTCCTGGCAGATCACCGAGCACGGCAAGCTGTTCTTAAACTCCCTTCTTGAGCTGTTCCTCGCTGAAAATCCTGAAGGCTGATTCAGAATTTTACATCCCGTTCTGCTGGCTGAGGGAAAGGCTGGCAGAGTGTGGGGATGGAAAAATCAAAACAACTCCGCAAACAAATGACACCCGAAGAAGTACGCCTCTGGTATTTGCTCAGAGGTCGTCGTTTCTTCGGGTATAAGTTTCGTCGTCAGATGCCGGTTGGGCCGTATATCGTGGATTTTGCCTGCTTTAAGGCGAAGCTGATTATTGAGCTGGACGGTGGGCAGCATCAGAACAAAGAGAAGTATGATTCTCACCGTACCGAGTTTTTGAATGCGAACGGCTGGGAAGTCGTACGGTTCTGGAATAATGAATTCAGGACTAATGAGGAGCAGGTGCTGATGGCTATTTTGCAACGATTGCAATGCCTGATGCCCTCACCCTAACCCTCTCCCACAGGGAGAGGGAACTGGTTACTCCCTCTCCCTGTGGGAGAGGGCCGGGGTGAGGGGTCCTGCGCGCAGAGGCGTTACTTCAGCGTCCCCACCAGCGCCTTCCGACTGTCTTCCAGCGACACCACGCGTTTACACACGTCTTTGCCGAACTGCTGGAAATCGGCTTCCTGATTCTTCCACTCGTTCTGAATCGAGGTTTGCAGTCCGCCCAGGCTACCCAGTACACCCTGCAACGGATTACCGCCACCCTTCAGCACCGCTTTGGCGCCCATCTCGTTGATGCTGTCCTGGAGAATGCCGCCCATCGCCTGGTTCACCAGCTGCTGACCGTCGGCACGCACCTGATCGATCGCCTTATAGTGGAACGTCAGGCCATCAGAGCGCGTCTCGATAATACGGTTCATCTGCTCTTTCAGCTGTTTATCCAGCTTCGTCAGGCGGGTGCGCATATTGCTGCTCTCCCCCACCTCTTTGGTGATGATTTTATCCAGCGCCACGCGGCTCTTTTCAACGCGGGTCAGCGCGCCATCGTTGATCCAGGGCAGCGCGGTACGCAACTCGGCCTGGTAGTCCATCGCCTGCTCGCGCTGGGCGGCCGTCAGGTTTTGCGGTTTGCCGTTAAAGGTCACGTTGCCATCCGGCGTAATCACCAGATTGCCGTTCTCGCCCTTAACCTGCACGGTTTGCGGACTCAGCACCACGTCATCACGCGGGGTGACGCTACATTTATACTCCGCATGGGCGGTGGATCCGATTGCCAGTAAAGCAACAGCCAGCAACGTTTTGCGCATCTTTAACACTCCCTCAGACAAAATGGGCCAGCTAATGCTGGCCCGTTCTTGCTTTATTAGTCCCACCAAACGTCGAAAAGTTCGCTAACGCGGACATCTTCCAGTTTGTGGTCTTCAAGCCATTTGCGTACCAGCGCCTGATGCTCTTCGGTGCATTTCCCCACTTCCTGGGTGCAAATCAGACCTTCCCACGCCAGATAGCCGCTACCGTCGAAGGCCAGCTTGTTTGGCTCGATCACCTCGTTGATAAACGCATCAACGTCCTGATCGATCTGCTCAACGCTGGTGCCTTCCGGGAAACGCCAGGCAACGGAGAAACCCACTTCCTGGAATTCTTCGATGTGCATCTTTTTACGCAGACGACGGCTACGATTCTTTGCCATTATTTCACCCTCTCGAACATTAAGTCCCATACGCCGTGACCAAGACGATGGCCACGCTGTTCAAATTTTGTCACCGGACGTGAATCCGGACGCGGTACGTAGTCGTTGCTTTCAGACTGATTTTTATACCCGTCCAGGGACGACATCACTTCCAGCATATGTTCCGCATAAGGTTCCCAGTCGGTTGCCATGTGGAAAACGCCGCCCAGCTTGAGCTTACTTTTCACCAGCTCGGCAAACGGCGCCTGAACGATACGGCGTTTATTATGACGCGCTTTGTGCCATGGGTCAGGGAAAAAGAGCTGAACCATGTTCAAAGAATTGTCAGGAATCATTTTGTGCAGCACTTCCACCGCGTCGTGACACATGACGCGCAGGTTCTCAACGCCCTCTTCGTGGGCCGTTGCCAGGCACGCGCCGACGCCCGGCGAGTGAACTTCGATACCGAGGAAGTTCTGCTCCGGGCGCGCTTTTGCCATGGTCACCAGCGAGGTGCCCATGCCAAAACCAATCTCCAGCGTCACTGGCGCGTCGCGGCCAAACAGGTCGGTGAAGTCGAGCGGTTGCTCGCTGAACTCAACGCCCATCACCGGCCAGTAGTTGTCCAGCGCGTGTTGCTGCCCTTTTGTCAGGCGCCCCTGACGGCGGACAAAGCTGCGAATACGGCGCAGCGGGCGACCGTTTTCATCAAATTCCGGTGAAATGACGTCGTTTTTCATAAAAGAGTTGTCTGCTTGTGAGAATGTTCGGGAAACGGGCATTATCCAAAGTTAAGGCTTCTATGCAAGCATGGGAAAGATCCGGTTTACAGCAGATTGACGCTGTGCTGCAATCTGCGTCCCTGATTAAGCGAATCGATGACCATGCAAGCCTCTCAATTTTCAGCCCAGGTGCTGGACTGGTACGACAAATACGGGCGTAAAACCCTGCCCTGGCAAATTGAAAAAACGCCGTACAAAGTATGGCTCTCCGAGGTGATGTTGCAACAAACGCAGGTCGCGACGGTCATTCCTTACTTCGAGCGTTTTATGGCGCGCTTCCCGACAATCACCGATCTGGCCAACGCGCCGCTGGACGAGGTACTGCACCTGTGGACAGGCCTCGGCTATTACGCCCGCGCGCGCAACCTGCACAAAGCCGCAAAGCAGGTCGCCACCCGCCACAACGGTAAATTCCCGGAGACCTTTGACGAGGTGGCGGATTTGCCCGGCGTCGGGCGTTCAACCGCAGGCGCAATCCTCTCCCTCTCTTTAGGCAAACATTTCCCTATTCTCGACGGCAACGTCAAGCGCGTGCTCGCACGCTGCTACGCCATAGATGGCTGGCCGGGCAAGAAAGAGGTTGAGAAACGCCTGTGGGAGATCAGTGAAGCGGTCACTCCGGCGAAAGGGGTGGAGCGTTTTAACCAGGCGATGATGGATCTGGGCGCGATGGTCTGCACCCGTTCAAAACCGAAGTGCGAACTTTGCCCGGTAAACAACCTCTGCGTGGCGTATGCGAACCACACCTGGGCGCAGTATCCGGGGAAAAAACCGAAGCAGACGCTGCCTGAACGCACCGGGTACATGCTGCTGATGCAGCATGGCGACGAGGTGTTTCTCGCTCAGCGCCCGCCGAGTGGCCTGTGGGGTGGTCTATACTGCTTCCCACAGTTTGAGGATGAAGCCTCGCTTCGGGCATGGCTTGAACAGCGCGGCATTGCGGCCGATACCCTGACGCAACTCAACGCGTTCCGTCATACCTTCAGCCATTTCCATCTGGATATTGTGCCGATGTGGCTTCCCGTGTCCTCATTCACGTCGTGCATGGATGAAGGCAACGCTCTCTGGTATAACTTAGCGCAACCGCCATCAGTCGGGCTGGCGGCTCCCGTGGAGCGCCTGTTACAGCAATTACGTGTCGGTGCAATGGTTTAGCATCGGCAAGACAAAGAGGAATGAGTATGGCCAGAACCATTTTTTGTACTTTCCTACAGCGCGACGCTGAAGGCCAGGATTTCCAGCTCTACCCGGGCGACCTGGGTAAGCGCATTTACAACGAGATCTCCAAAGAAGCCTGGGGACAGTGGCAGAAGAAGCAGACCATGCTGATCAACGAGAAAAAGCTCAGCATGATGAACCCGGAACACCGCAAACTGCTGGAGCAGGAGATGGTGAACTTCCTGTTCGAGGGTAAAGACGTCCATATCGAAGGCTATACGCCACCGGAAAAATAATACTCTGCGGCTACTGCCCGGCGGCGCTGCGCTTGCACGGGCCTACGGTTTCGTAGGCCGGGTAAGCGCAGCGCCACCCGGCAACAGCAACCCCAAAGCAAACACAACACGCACTCCCGGAATGATGAAAAAACTTTTAGCGCTAGCCCTTGTTGCGCCGTTGCTTGTGTCTTGTTCTTCCAAAAAAGGCGATGAATACAACGAAGCCTGGGTCAAGGACACCAACGGTTTTGACATTTTGATGGGGCAGTTTGCCCACAACATCGAGAACATATGGGGATTTAACGAAGTTCTTATTGCCGGACCGAAGGACTACGTTAAGTACACCGACGCCTATCAGACCCGTAGCCACATCAACTTCGATGACGGTACGATTACGGTTGAAACCATCGCAGGGACTGAACCTGCGGCGCATTTACGTCAGGCCATCATCAAAACCCTGCTGATGGGCGACGATCCGGGGTCTATCGACCTCTACTCTGATGCCGATGACATCACCATCTCCAAAGAGCCGTTTCTGTATGGCCAGGTCGTTGACCAGACCGGTCAGCCGATCCGCTGGGAAGGCCGCGCCACGAAATTTGCCGACTACCTGCTGCAAACGCGCCTGAAAAGCCGCACCAACGGCCTGAAAGTGATCTACAGCGTCACGATCAACCTGGTGCCGAACCACCTCGACAAGCGTGCGCATAAGTATCTGGGCATGGTGCGTCAGGCGTCGCGTAAGTATGGCGTGGATGAGTCGCTGATCCTGGCGATTATGCAGACCGAGTCCTCGTTCAACCCCTACGCGGTAAGCCGTTCCGACGCGCTGGGGCTGATGCAGGTTGTACAGCACAGCGCCGGTAAAGACGTGTTCCGCGCACAGGGGAAATCCGGCACGCCGAGCCGCAGCTACCTGTTCGATCCGCAAAGCAACATTGATACCGGTACGGCCTACCTGGCGATGCTGAACAATGTCTACCTGGGCGGGATTGATAACCCAACCTCACGCCGCTATGCGGTGATCACCGCCTATAACGGTGGCGCGGGCAGCGTGCTGCGCGTCTTCTCAAATGACAAAGTGCAGGCCGCGAACATCATCAACAGCATGGCGCCGGGGGATGTCTACTCAACCCTCACCACCCGCCACCCGTCTGCGGAATCACGCCGCTATCTGTATAAGGTGAATACGGCGCAGAAGAACTACCGTCGCCGCTAGAAAACTACCCCTCACCCTGCCCTCTCCCAGAGGGAGAGGGTATTCAAGTTCCCTCTCCCTCTGGGAGAGGGTTAGGGTGAGGGGACATCAGACCGCACCCATCTCACCCCACCCATACGAAAATGCTATTTGCATCACAATCCAGACTGCAAATTAATGTGGATTGCATTTTTTTGCGGGAGGTAACAAAACATATCGTTGCCAACTGATAGAATTGCATCAAATAACAACCCTGAATGTTCCCAAAACAACATATCTCCCGCTCACTTGTGAGGAAAGTAACATGAACCTTAAGCTGCAGCTTAAAATCTTGTCGTTTCTGCAGTTCTGCCTGTGGGGTAGCTGGCTGACTACACTCGGCTCCTATATGTTTGTGACGCTCAAGTTCGATGGTGCGTCGATCGGTGCCGTTTACAGCTCGCTGGGTATTGCGGCTGTCTTCATGCCAACGCTGCTTGGTATCGTGGCGGATAAATGGCTAAGCGCGAAATGGCTGTATATGCTTTGCCACCTGGTGGGTGCGGGGACGCTGTTTATGGCGGCCGAAGTGACCACGCCGGGGGCGATGTTCATGGTGATCCTGCTTAACTCGCTGGCCTATATGCCAACGCTTGGCCTGATCAACACCATCTCCTACTATCGCCTGAAATCTGCCGGTCTGGATATCGTCACCGACTTCCCGCCAATCCGTATCTGGGGCACCATCGGCTTTATCATGGCGATGTGGGGCGTGAGCTTCGCGGGCTTCGAGCTGAGCCATATGCAGCTCTACATCGGCGCGGCGCTCTCCGTACTGCTGGCGCTGTTCACCCTGACACTGCCCACCATTCCGGTATCTAATCAGCAGAAAAACCAGAGCTGGAGCACCATGCTTGGCCTGGACGCCTTCGCACTGTTTAAAAACAAGCGCATGGCGATCTTCTTTATCTTCTCCATGCTGCTGGGCGCGGAACTGCAAATCACCAACATGTTCGGTAATACCTTCCTGCACAGCTTCGATAACGATCCGCTGTTTGCCGGGAGCTTTATCGTCGAACACGCGTCGGTGATGATGTCCATCTCGCAGATCTCCGAGACGCTGTTCATCCTGACCATCCCGTTCTTCCTGAGCCGCTACGGTATCAAGAACGTCATGCTGATCAGTATCGCCGCCTGGATGTTGCGCTTCGGTCTGTTCGCCTATGGCGACCCGAGCGCGTTCGGCACCGTGCTGCTGGTTCTGTCGATGATTGTTTACGGCTGTGCCTTCGACTTCTTCAACATCTCCGGCTCGGTGTTTGTGGAAAAAGAGGTGAAGCCTGAAATCCGCGCCAGTGCGCAGGGCATGTTCCTGATGATGACCAACGGCTTCGGCTGTATTCTGGGCGGCGTGGTGAGCGGCAAAGTGGTTGAGATGTATACCACTAACGGCATCACCAACTGGCAACCAGTGTGGCTGATCTTCGCCGGGTACTCGCTGGTGCTGTTCTTCGCGTTCATCGCGCTGTTCAAGTACAAGCACGTGCGCGAACCGCACGGTGCGCAGCCGATCGCGCATTGATTGTTGTGCCCGGTGGCGCTGCGCTTACCGGGCCTACAAAACCAGACCGTAGGCCGGGTAAGGCGTAGCCGCCACCCGGCTATTTTATTCCAGAAAGTACCCACCCCACCGACAGCAAATCCGCGCTGCCGCCCGGGCTCAGGTTGCGTTCAATCAATGCCTTATCCATCTTCAGCAACGCCTCGCAGTCCCAGCCGTTAGCCAGCAGTTCCCGCGCGTAGCCCTGAACGTAGCGCAGCCCCTCAATGCCGCCGCGCGAAACGAGATTGCTGTCCTGATTTACCGCCATCAGGCGCAACAGCAGGCCGTGAAGCGACTGACCGTTCCACGCATCCAAAGCCTTACGCACCGTGGCAAAGCCGCTTTCTGCCTCGCCACGCGCGCCGGTTAAACCGTACAGCTGAAACTGCCGCTCCCCCGCCGTTGCCTGCCCACTGCGCCCGGCCAGCTCCCTCGCCACCAGCCCATGACAGATGTTACTTACCTCACAACAGAGGCTATCCGCAGAGATATTTTTCACACGCCCGGCGGCGAAGCAGAGCAAACCGAGGGCAAAAATCCCGCCCTTGTGGGTATTTACCCCGCCCGTGGCGGCGTACATTGCCTGCTCGCAGGCCATTCCCATTGGGCGAAGAATCCGCAACTGCCGATCGGCAGGTTTGGCCGCATGTGCTTCCCCCAGTTCCGCAAACCGGGCAAACCACGGCGTAATCGCCATAATGCTGCGGACAAACAAGGCATGGTCCATATCGCGATGGGAGCCGTTATTGAGCCTGTCCACCAGCCCCGGTTTTGGCGTCAGCTCCAGCTCCTGCCACAGCGCCGCTTCGGCAAGCGCAGGCACGTCAACCGGGCGCGGTTCAGTCGCGAGCAAACCAGTCATCGATCATCTTCTCCACGCGGGAAACCACCTGCTCAGCGGGGTGATTGCGCGAACGGGAACAGGCGTGGGCGGGCTCGTCACAGATCAGGCAGCGTCTGAGATTCGCCCCCAGCGACTGACGCCCGACGTGGCCGTTTTCAGGGCAGATCACATCCAGATCCCACAGCCTGCCGAGTGGGTGCGTCTGCTCCAGTTCTGCACAGTGCGCCTTAATTTCCGCCGCCGGATGCGCGATGCACCACAAGGCTTCAGGTCCGGTGGGTAGCCACAGCACCTTACGGTCCAGCACCTGCCAGCGGTTTTCCCACAGCAGCTGGTCGCACATTTGCAGCGCCACGCCCATGGTGTTGCGATAGCGAAGGCTGTCTTTGATTTCCCCGGGCGTAACCAGCGTGAGGGAGATCACCGGTTGTTGATAGTGCGCAAGCATGTCAGCCTGGCGCGCTGCGCGGCGCTCTTTCGCCGCCAGCAGTTCGTCCAGGCTGACACCCGTCCGCACGGGTGTCGCAATAGTCACACTTCCTCCTTTACCTGTCGAACGGTGTCGATCACGCTGCCGTCGCGGTAGCGGATCACCCCGACGATTTTGTCGGTGAACTCAATCGGTTTCGGTACGCCTGTCAACGAAATCGCTCGCTCATACAGCGCGTTGATATCTACAACCTTCAGCCCTGCTTCCATAAGTCGTTCGCGGATCTCCGGGCGCGCCGGGTTGACCGCAATACCGTGGTCGGTGACCAGCACGTCAATGCTCTCCCCCGGCGTGAGGCGGGTGGTAACGCGCTTCACGACGGTCGGGATGCGGCTTCGCAGCAGCGGCGCGACCACAATGGTCAGGTTGGCTGCCGCCGCCACGTCGCAGTGTCCGCCGGATGCGCCACGCATCACGCCATCGGAGCCGGTGATGACATTGACGTTAAAGTCGACGTCGATTTCCAGGGCGCTGAGGATCACCACGTCGAGCTGGTCGCAGCTTGCCGCCTTGCTGCCGGGGTTGGCGTAGACGTTGGTGGAGATCTCCACGTGGTTCGGGTTGCGCGCCAGCGAGGCCGCTGCCTGGCCGTCAAAGCACTGGGTGTCGAGCAGCTTTTCGATGAGCCCCTTCTCGTGCAGATCCACCAGGCTGCCGGTGATGCCGCCAAGGGCGAAGCGCGCCTTCACGCCGCCGCGCTCCATCTTCTCTTCCATAAAACGGGTGCAGGCGGTAGCCGCTGCACCGGAGCCGGTCTGCATCGAGAAGCCTGGTTTGAAATAGCCAGAGTGTTCAATCACGTCCGCCGCATATCGGGCGATCATCAGCTCGCGCGGGTTGCTGGTGACGCGCGCCGCGCCGACGCTGATTTTCGCCGGGTCGCCCACGCTCTCCACCTGCACGATGTAGTCCACCTGATCCTGCACCAGGCTGGCGGGCATATTGGGGAATGGCACCAGCGCTTCGGTCAGCAGCACCACCTTACGGGCAAAGTGCGCATCCACCATGGCGTAGCCCAGCGAGCCGCAGCAGGATTTGCCGTGCGTCCCGTTGGCGTTGCCAAACTCATCGCTGCACGGCACGCCGAGAAACGCCACGTCGATATTCAGCTCGCCGTCCTGGAGCAGCTTCACGCGCCCGCCGTGGGAGTGAATTTGCACCGGCTCGTCCATCAGCCCGTGGGAGATGGCATCCGCCAGCCTGCCGCGCATGCCGGAGGTGTAAATCCGGGTGATGACGCCACTCTCGATATGCTCGATCAGCGCGTCGTTGCAGGTCATCAGCGAGCTGGAAGCCAGGGTCAGATTTTTGAAACCCATCCGCGCCAGCAGCGCCACGACGGTGTTGATCACCCGGTCGCCTTCGCGAAAGGCATGGTGGAAGGAGATGGTCATCCCGTCCTGCAAGCCGCTGCGCTTAACCGCCTCTTCAATTGAGGCGCAGAGCTTGCGGCTGTGCTTCGCCTCGCTGTCCGCCAGCCACGGCGTCGCGCTGTGGGCGGTATCAAAGGGTTTCAGATCCCGCAGATGGGGGAAATTTACATGGAGAAGTTCTGTCTGATTCATTATGTCATCCTTACCGACGCACGCCAGAGGCCGCCGCGCGCTCCAGCACCACCTGCGCGTGGTTAATAATCGGTGCATCCACCATTTTGCCGTTGAGCGACACCACGCCCAGGCCGTTACGCTCGCCCTCTTCTGCCGCCTCAATCACCCTTTTGGCGTGATCCACCTCTTCCTGAGTCGGGGCGTAGGCGTTGTGCAGCAGGTCTATCTGGCGCGGGTTAATCAGCGATTTGCCGTTGAAGCCCATCTTGCGGATCAGGTCGACCTCGCGCAGGAACCCGGCTTCGTCGTTAACGTCGGACCACACCACGTCGAAGGCGTCGATACCGGCGGCGCGTGCGGCGTGCAGCACGGCGCAGCGGGCATAGAACAGCTCGGTGCCGTCGCCGCGCTCGGTCTGCATGTCCATCACGTAGTCAAAGGCGGCCAGCGCGATGCCGATCAGGCGCGGGGAGCTGCGGGCAATCGCCACGGCGTTGATGACGCCAATGGCCGATTCAATCGCCGCCATCACGCGGGTGGAACCCACATCACGCCCGCACTCCTTCTCGATACGCTCGAGGTGGCCTTCCAGCTCGTAAATATCGTCCGGGGTGTCGGTTTTCGGCAGGCGAATCACGTCCACGCCCGCGCGCACGGCGGCCTCCAGATCCAGCAGACCAAACGGCGTGCTCAGCGGGTTAATGCGCACCACGGTTTCGATATCCTGATACATTGGGTGCTGCAACGCGTGGAACACCAGCATGCGTGCGGTGTCTTTCTCGCGCAGGGCCACGGCGTCCTCAAGGTCAAACATGATGGAGTCGGGGCGGTAGATAAAGGCGGTAGAGAGCATGGCGGCATTGGCGCCTGGCAGGAACAGCATACTGCGGCGGAGTTTGCTCATTTCAGCGCCCCCCAGTTGATGGCCTGTTCATCGGCGGCACGCAGAAGCGCGCTTTGCAGGCGAGCGCGGATCACACAGTCCAGCGCCCCTTTGTCTTCAATAATGATTAATCCCTGGTGCACGTTCATGGCGCGCAATGTGTCGTTGACCACCTGGCGTATTTGCTCGCCAAACTGCTTAATCACTTCACTGTGGATGACAATCTCCAGCTCACCGTGAGCGGGGGCGATTTTCACCATCAGGTCGCTGGACTCCTGCGTTCCGGCCAGCGCCTCCCTTACAATATTCATGATAAATTCCTGATAGTTATGCGACTTCCGCACTCGCACGATAATGTGCTTCGAGGTGCGCGAAGGTGGAGTCCGGGACAATCTCCCGGATCCGGGAAAACTGCTGTGTCTTGAGTAAACGGCGCACTTCCGAGGCCGAAATGGCGTTGCCGGTGGCTTTGATGCGCGGCATCTCCACCACGTCGATGTGCGAGGCCAGCAGGTCGTGCAGCGTCTGGTTGTATTGCCGCGTGATGTCGCAGAACGGCTCCGAGCCGATGAAGCGGTGCGTGATGCCCAGCGCCGGGGCGATATAGTCCCGGAAGATCAGCACGTCGATCTCGCTCCACGCCTGCTGCACTTTGCCGGTCTCCTTCAGGAAGTAGGCCGGAAACGTGGCGCGGGAGATGATGTACTGCGAGCCTTCATGCACCACCACGTTCGGCAGATGCGCCACGCCCGCACGCACCATCTCAATGCGCGCGCTGAACGGGAAGAACGAGGCGTCTTCACGCACCACAAACAGATGCAGGGCATCGCACTGCGCCGCCGCCTGCTCCACCAGATGACGGTGGCCGAGGGTGAACGGATTGGCGTTCATCACGATCGCGCCCGTTTTTTCCCCACACCGGCGCTTCGCGCGCAGGGATCGGCAGTAGCGCGCGATCCCCTGCGGAGTGTTCTCCATTAGCACCGCGTTGTTCCCGCTCTGGGCAATCGGCCAGAAACCGCTGCGGCCAAAGCGCTCCTTATTGCACGGACGGGTGCAGAGGAAGAGGTGAAAATGGCCGCGCTCCAGCGCCGCGTTTTCCACCTCTGCAAGCAGACGCGCGCTGAGGTTTTCCCCACGAAGCTGCTCGTTGACCGCCACGCATTTGATGACGTTGGCAGCCAGCCCGGCGCAACCCACCAGCTGCGCGCCGGACCAGGCTTCGACAAACAGCGTGATGTCGTTGTCCAGGCCAAGGCCGCTGTCTGCCAGCAGGTAGCGGATCTGGCTTAAGCGTTCTGGGTGTTTCGCCACAACGGTGTGCCGAAAATCAATGGGTTGCGATTGCATGCTGCCGCCTTACTCAGTGCGCTGCCGCGAGCCCGACGGCTGGCGCTTCCACGATCACGTTGCTCAGATGACCGATATGCTCGATCTCCACCTCAATGCGATCCCCCTCCTTCATAAACAGCGGCGGGTTGCGCTTTTTACCCACGCCACCAGGCGAGCCGGTGATGATCACGTCGCCCGGGCTGAGACGGGTGAAGGTGCTGATGTACTCGATCAGCTCCGCCACCTTGTGGATCATGCTGCTGGTGTTGTCTTCCTGCACCATGCGGCCGTTCAGCCAGGTGCGGATCGCCAGGCTGTGCGGGTCCGGGATCTCATCCGCCGTCGCCATCCACGGGCCGAACGCCCCGGTCTGGCGCCAGTTTTTCCCGGCGGTGAACCAGGTGTGCTGCCAGTCGCGGGCGGAGCCGTCCATGTAACAGCTGTAGCCCGCCACGTGGCGCAGGGCGTCGTCGCGGCTGATGTTCTCCCCGCCTTTGCCGATGATCACCGCCAGCTCGCCTTCGTAGTCGAACTCGCTGGAGTGGCGCGGCTTCAGCACCGGCTCGTTGTGGCCGGTCTGTGAATCCGGGAAGCGGACAAACAGCGTCGGGGCCGGGTTGTGCTGGTCAAACTCCTTGCGCTTGTCGGCATAGTTCATGCCCACGCAGAGGATTTTTTCCGGCTGGACAATCACCGGTAAGAAGGTGATGGCGTTCAGCGGTACATCCACCGCGTCGTTCAGAAAACGGGTGGCCTGCGCCAGCCCGTTCCCCTGCAACAGCGCTTTAAGGTCGCCATAGCGGTCGCCCAGGCGGCGGCCCAAATCAATCACGCCTTCGGCCTGTACGATGCCGTAGCTGCGTTTTCCCTGGTATAAAAAGCTTGCGAGTTTCATTGTTCTTTCCTGAAAACTTAAACGAGGAAGTTGCCCAGAATCAGCAGTGAGACAGAGACGTTAATCGCGCCGCCGATACGGGTAGCAATCTGGGCGAATGGCATCAGGCTCATGCGGTTGCCTGCGGTCAGGATCGCCACGTCACCGGTGCCGCCCTGCCCGCTCTGACAGCAGGAGACGATGGCGACATCAATCGGGTGCATACCAATCTTTTTGCCAACGAAGAATCCGGTCGCCACCAGCGCGGAAACGGTGCTGACAATCACCAGCAGGTTGCTGACGGTGAACGCCGCCACCAGTTCATGCCATGGGGTAATCGCCACGCCGACAGCGAAGAGGATTGGGTAGGTCACGGAGGTCTGGAAGAATTTGTACACCACCTGGGAACCCTCCAGCAGACGCGGAGAGGCGCCGTTGCAGAGCTTCACCAGCACCGCCATAAACAACATGCCCACCGGCGCTGGCAGACCAATCAGCTTGTGACCGAGCATGCCCAGCATGTACAGCAGCACCGCCAGCAGCGCGCCCGAGGCGATTGTCGTCACGTCCGCTTTGCCGGAGAACGCAGGTTGGGAAACAGTGGCATCAGCGTTGGCGCGATTCGGCATCAGCTGGCCTTCACCGGTCAGGTGCGGGTAGCGTTTACCGAGCTGGTTGAGGCAACCGGAGATAATGATCGCCGTCAGGCCGCCGAGCATCACCATCGGCAGCACGCGGCCGAGCGCCACGCCCTGATCCATATGCAGCAGGGTGGCATAGCCGATAGAGAGCGGGATCGCCCCTTCCCCGACGCCGCCCGCCATGATCGGCAGAATGATAAAGAAGAAGATCTGGAACGGCTCGAGGCCCAGCGCCAGCCCAACACCCATGCCGACAATCATGCCGACGATTTCACCGCACAGCATCGGGAAGAAGATGCGCAGGAAGCCCTGGATCAGCACGGTGCGGTTCATACTCATGATGCTGCCGACGATAATGCAGCAGATATAGAGGTAGAGAATATTGGTGGATTTATAGAATTTGGTCGTGGACTCAACCACCACGTCCGGCAGCAGGCCGTAATAGACCAGCGCGGAAGGGATAAAGGTGGCGCAAATTGCCGCCGCACCGAGCTTGCCGACAATCGGCAGGCGTTTGCCGAACTCACCGCAGGCAAAGCCGAAGAAGGCCAGCGTGGCCACCATGACCACAATGTCGCTCGGCAGTTTTCCGCCCAGGCAATCAATCGCAATCAGCGCGCCCGCCAGAACGAACAGCGGCAGAGGAATAATCCCGATTTTCCAGGTATCCATAATATGCCACCAGCGCTCTTTGAGCGATGGCCGCTGAATATCAATCGGGTCGTGGGTAACAGAGAATGAATCGTCAGTTGTGCTCATAATAAGCCCCTTAGTTATTTTGTGCGTTCAGCTTAGAGTCACAAAGGCTTACTTTATGTGAGGGATGGCATATTAAAAGCGAAGTTTTAATGGACGCTATGGTTTTAATGGTTTCTTTTATTTAATGTGATTTACGCCTTATTTATTGCCGTGGTTTTTATGGTTTCTTTTCTTAACTGAACAAAGAAATAACATTTATTCATTTAACCTTAAGAGGATGAGACTTTCGGAAAAATCTTTTACAGGCTGCGCTGTGCAAGGGATCACAAGTTTTCGGCAAAGCGGGCATCCTGGCTTTAAAAGATGATATATTCAGCCGACCTGTTGATATCTCGCGTGATAGTTATGAAAGTATCGTTTCAGATCAAGCTGTTTATTTCGCTGGTCGCCTTTTTCTCAGTGCTGTTCGCATTACTGGGCGGATATTATTATGTCGATGTCGGCAGGCAGCTTTATCAGGAAATGAGCGCGCGCGCAAAAATACAGGCCGAAGAAATTGCGCTTATTCCTACCCTGCGAAAAGAAGTCGAACAAAAGGATATCCTGGGTATCCATGACTTTATGCAGAAAATAGCCGCCCGCAGCGACGCCAGTTTTATTGTGATTGGTGACAATAAGGGGCTGCATCTTTTCCACTCCGTGTTTGCCGACCGGGTAGGCAAAACGCTGGTTGGCGGAGATAACGACGAGGTATTACACGGCAAAAGCACCATCACCATCCGCAAGGGCGGGTTAGGCATTTCGCTGCGCAGCAAAGCGCCCATTTTTAATGATGCCGGGCAGGTGGTGGGGATTGTTTCGGTAGGCTATCTCACGAGCTATCTGGACACCATCACCGTCAACAAGGTGGTTAATATCCTGATTGCCGCCGTGCTGCTGCTTATCGCCCTGTTTATTTTCTCCTGGTTCTTCACCCGCAGCATCAAGAAGCAGATATTCTCTCTGGAGCCGCGCGAAATCGGCCTGCTGGTGCGCCAGCAAAAGGCGATGATGGAATCCATTTATGAAGGGGTGATTGCCATCGACGACGATCTCCGCATTGAGGTGATCAACCAGGCGGCGCGTAAATTATTAGGCTTACGCCAGCCCGCCCGCGAACTGCGGGGTCAGCTCATCAGCCAGGTGATCGCGCCCGTCCCGTTCTTCAACGCGCAAACCATGCTTGCGAAAGACACCCACGATGAGATCTGTCGCTTTAACGATCTCACAGTTATTGCCAGCCGGGTGCGGATCATGCTGGAAGATGCGTTGCAGGGCTGGGTGATCACCTTTCGCGATCGCAACGAGATCGACTCGCTCAGCGCCCAGCTCAGCCAGGTGAAGCGCTACGTTGATAACCTGCGCATCATGCGCCATGAACAGCTGAACCGCATGACTACGCTGTCCGGCCTGCTGCATATGGGCCGTTATGACGAAGCGATTCGCTACATACAGGCGCAGTCGGAACACGCTCAGGAGCTGCTGGACTTTATCTCGTCCCGCTTTAGCTCTCCGACGCTGTGTGGTTTGCTGCTTGGAAAGGCCGCCCGCGCGCGTGAAAAAGGCGTTGAGCTGAGTTTCGACCCGGCCTGCCGGGTGGATAAACCGTTCCTGCCGCTGCTCGAATCGGAACTTATCTCGATCATCGGGAACTTGCTGGATAACGCCATTGAAGCGACCCAGCGTGCACCGCTCCCGCATGCCCCGGTGGACGTGCTGATAAAGCTGAACGAGCAGGAACTGATTATTGAAGTCGCCGACCAGGGCGTCGGCATCACACCGGAGATCCGCGACCGGATCTTTGAGCGCGGCATCACCACCAAAACGCGCGGCGATCATGGTATTGGCCTGTATCTGATTGAAAGCTATGTCACACAGGCTGGCGGTGCAATTGAAGTTGCCGATAACACCCCACGCGGTGCCATTTTCTCACTGTTTATTCCCGCCACGGGAACGGCCCGGCACCCCGTACAGGAACTGGAAGATACCGACTATGCAACATGAACTTATCGACGTACTGATTGTTGAAGACGAGAACGAACTGGCGCAACTGCACGCGGAGCTTATCGGTAAACATCCGCGCCTGAGGCTGGTGGGGATTGCCGCGTCGCTGGCCGACGCGCAGGTACAACTGGAGAGCAAACAGCCGAAGCTGATGCTGCTGGATAACTACCTGCCGGACGGCAAAGGCATCACCCTTATCAGCAACCCGATGCTCACCCGCGCCAACTGCTCGGTGATTTTCATCACCGCCGCCAGCGATATGGACACCTGTAGCCAGGCAATTCGTAACGGCGCGTTCGACTACATCCTCAAGCCGGTTTCCTGGAAGCGCCTGAGCCAGTCGCTGGAACGTTTTGTGCAGTTTGCCGAACAGCAGCGCGTCTGGAAGATTGTCGACCAGCAGAACGTAGATTCACTCTATCAATTGCAGGCGAAAAACTATCGCCTGGACAACGGCAGCAAAGGGATAGAGGAGAACACGCTGGCGCGGGTGCAAATGCTGTTTAACAACAAGGCGGCGCACTGTTTTACGGTGGATGAGGTGGTGAGCGAGACGGGCCTGAGTAAAACCACCACCCGGCGCTATCTGGAACACTGCGTGGAGGTGGGTTTTCTGACAGTGGAGATGCTGTACGGGAAGATTGGGCATCCGAGAAGGATGTACCGCCGCGCAGAAGCCTGACGCAGTATTGTAGGCCCGGTAAGCTTGCGCCACCGGGCAACTCGCCGGGTGGCGCTAACGCTTACCCGGCCTACGTTCAGACATTCAATACGTATCCATACAGCCGCTTAATCCCGTCCGCATCTTTCTCGCTGTAAACGCCCTGCAACTCTGGGGAGAAACCCGGCAGCATATTAATGCCCTCTTCCAGCGCCAGGAAATAGCGCTGTACTGCTCCACCCCAGACTTCCCCGGGCACCACACACAGCACGCCCGGCGGGTATGGCAGCGCACCTTCGGCGGCAATGCGTCCTTCAGCGTCACGAATACGCACCAGTTCGACGTTCCCGCGAATGTACTCCTGGTTGGCATCCTGCGGGTTCATCACCACGGCAGGCAGACTCTCCTGACGGAACATCGCCTTCTGTAAATCCTTCACGTTAAAGCTGACGTAGAGATCGTGCATCTCCTGGCACAGCTGACGGATCGTGTAGTCGCGGTAACGCACCGGGTATTTCTGATAGATAGTCGGAAGCACATCCGCGAGCGGTGTGTCGTCTTCAATATGCTGTTCAAACTGCCCCAGCATTGCCACCAGCTGCATTAGCTTCTCCGCGCTCTCGGCTGGCGTCAGCAGGAACAGGATGGAGTTGAGATCGCACTTCTCCGGCACAATGCCGTTCTCGCGCAGGTAGTGGGCGAGAATGGTCGCCGGAATGCCGAAATCGGTATAGTGACCTGTTTCAGCATCAATGCCCGGCGTGGTCAGCAGCAGCTTGCACGGATCGACGAAATACTGCTCGCGGGCATAGCCTTCAAAACCGTGCCATTTTGCACCCGGTTCAAAACTAAAGAAGCGACGCTCGCTGGCGATAGCCTGTGTGGGGTGATCCTGCCATGGCCGCCCCGCCACCACCGGCGGGATAAACGGTTTGATCATATTGCAGTTGGCGATGATGGCCTTGCGTGCTTCAATGCCCAGCTCGACGCACTCCGCCCACAGCCTGCGTCCGCTCTCGCCCTCGTGGATCTTGGCGTTCACGTCCAGCGCCGCAAACAGCGGGTAAAACGGGCTGGTGGAGGCATGCAGCATGAACGCATTGTTCAACCGCTTGTGCGGGCAGAAGCGCGACTGACCGCGAATATGGTTATCCTTTTTATGGATCTGCGACGTTTGCGAGAACCCGGCCTGCTGCTTGTGGACCGACTGGGTCACGAAAATTCCCGGATCGTTCTCGTTCAGTTCCAGCAGAAGCGGAGACGTTTCCGCCATCATCGGGATAAATTGCTCGTAGCCGACCCAGGCGGAGTCAAAGAGGATGTAGTCGCAAAGGTGACCGATCTTGTCGATCACCTGACGGGCGTTGTAGATCGTGCCATCGTAGGTGCCGAGCTGAATGATCGCCAGACGGAACGGGCGCGCCTCGGTGGCTTTCTGCGGCGCGACGTCACGGATCAGTTCCCGCAGCCAGGCCTCATCAAAGCAGTGCTCATCAATCCCGCCGATAAAACCAAACGGATTACGGGCTGCCTCAAGATAGACAGGCGTTGCCCCGGCCTGGATCAGCGCTCCATGATGGTTGGACTTGTGGTTGTTACGATCGAACAGCACCAGATCGCCACGGGTCAGCAGCGCATTGGTCACCACTTTATTGGCCGCCGACGTGCCGTTCAGCACGAAGTAGGTTTTATCCGCGTTGAACACTTTCGCCGCGAACTTTTGCGCGTGCTTGGCGGAGCCTTCGTGGATCAGCAAATCACCGAGCTTCACGTCGGCATTGCACATATCAGCACGAAACACGTTTTCACCGAAGAAGTCGTAAAACTGCCGCCCCGCCGGGTGTTTTTTGAAAAAGGCGCCGTGCTGGTGACCCGGACAGGCAAAGGTGCTGTTTCCCATCGCCACATACTGGCTCAGGGTGTCAAAAAAGGGTGGCAGCAGGTTCTCTTCATACCGGCAGGCGGCAGATTCCAGTTCCAGCAATTCCTGTGCTTTACCTGAGATGATCGCCGTGACACCCTCTGGCATCTCTCCTGGCTCTGTTGAGAACATAAATACCGGTAGCTGAAAGCCCGTACGCTTCAGCAATGCGAGAATGCCGCTGTAGCTTTCAACAACCGTAATGACGACTGCCGCCACATCGGTGAAATCAGTGTTATCCAGCATAACTTTTTCGCGATGCGTAGAAACTTTGGATACCAGCTCACGGCTGACGGCAATTTTCATGGTTTTCATAAGCGCAAACACCCTCACCGAACGGCGAGACAGGAAGGAGAAAATTCGCGCAATCATGTCACCTTTTATTTTCAGGTGCAAGAAGGAATCAGTATGCGTTACGCCTCCCAAAGCTAAGCGTAATCAGGGACGAACGTGCCATAATCATGCAATGCCAGTGCTTAAATAACAGGAGTTAAACGTGGTAATTGGACCCTTTATCAATGCGGGAGCCGTATTGCTGGGCGGTGTACTTGGGGCAGTATTAAGTCAGCGCCTGCCGGAGCGTATTCGCGTCTCCATGCCTTCTATTTTTGGCCTGGCGTCGTTAGGGATTGGTATCCTTTTAGTGGTGAAATGCGCCAACCTGCCGGTGATGGTACTGGCGACGCTGCTCGGCGCGCTCATCGGCGAGTTTTGCTATCTGGAAAAAGGTATTAATCACGCGGTAGGCAAAGCCAAAAATCTGATTGCCCGACCAGGCAAGGCAAAGCACGGCACGCACGAGTCGTTTATTCAGAACTACGTTGCGATCATTATTCTGTTCTGCGCCAGCGGCACGGGGATATTCGGTTCGATGCAGGAAGGGATGACCGGCGATCCCAGCATATTGATTGCGAAAGCGTTTCTGGATTTCTTTACTGCCACCATTTTTGCCACCACCCTCGGCATCGCCGTCGCCGCGATTTGTGTGCCGATGTTGCTTATTCAGCTGGCGCTGGCCACCTGCGCCACGCTGATCCTGCCGCTGACAACGCCAGCGATGATGGCAGACTTTACCGCCGTCGGCGGCCTGTTGCTGCTGGCGACAGGGCTGCGCATCTGTGGCATTAAGATGTTTGCAGTGGTGAACATGCTCCCTGCCCTGCTGCTCGCGATGCCGCTTTCCGCGCTCTGGACGCGCTTTTTCGCTTAAGTTTGCGACGAAATGGTGAGAGAGTGTGCAGTCTGCACCGAAAGCAACAAATTTCGTTGACGCCGGAGGGAGGATCGGGTTTAATGCGCCCCGTTGCCCGGATAGCTCAGTCGGTAGAGCAGGGGATTGAAAATCCCCGTGTCCTTGGTTCGATTCCGAGTCCGGGCACCAAATTTATATTAACGGACCTCCACGGAGGTCCGTTTTTGCATTATGAACCCGCCAGAATCGACACTTCTGCATTCCCTTAATGACATCCCGACCACTGCGTCAGCAGCGCATGCAGTTTAGCCGGCTCCAGAGGCTTGCGGAGCACCAGGTAACCCTCCTGCTCCGCCTCCAGCAGAACCGGTGAATTAAATTCGCCGCTGACTATCGCGCCGCTCATATCCGGCAGACGTTCAAAAAGCGCTTTCAGGATATCGAAGCCGCTTTCGCCGGATCGCAGGCGCTGGTCGCACAGCACGGCGAACGGCGTAAAGCCGTCGTCGATTATGGCAAACGCTTCTTCAGCCGAGGCCGCACAGCGTACATCGATTCCCCAGACGCTCATCAGGCTCTCCCAGGCAGACGTCACCAGCGGGTCGTCATCAACGACCAGGCAGGAACCGTGCAGCGGCGCATAGCGTACCGGCGTGGCGGTGTTGTCAGCGGCGGGCGGGATGTCCAGCGCAATGTCTTCGCCAGCATATTGGGTAAAGCGCATCCAGAAGCGGGAGCCTTTCCCTTCAATGGATTGCATTCCGTATTTTACCTTCATGAGCTTGGCACAACGGGCAACGACGGCCAGCCCCAGCCCGTGTCCGGCGCTGTCGATCTTCCATGCCAGCTCGGGGCGGTAGTAAGGTGAGAAGATTTTGCCCTTCTCTTCATCGGCGATACCGACTCCCGTGTCCCACACCTCCACCATACACTCGTCACCGCGCGGTCGGATGGCGACCAGCACCCCGCCCTGGAGCGTGTAGCGAAGGGCGTTTTGAATCAGGTTAATCAGGGACTGTCGCACCAGCAACGGATCGCCCATCACGTCGATACGGCGTTTAGGCCGCCGGATGCACAGCCTAAGCGCGCGACTGTTGGCCTCTTCACGAAACAGCGTGATGACCGAGTCGAGCAGAGCGCCGATATCCACTTTGGTCGGGGCAGAGAGGACATTCCCGGATTCTATTTTGCTCAGATCGAGCAGAGAATTGAGCATTAAATGCACCGAGCGAACGCTCTGCTGAAGGTCAAGGAGTTGCGGCGTCAGGCTGTCGTCCCGGTTTCGGTGGAGGATGGCTTCGATCAGAAAGCCCATAGCGTGCACGGGCTGGCGCAGATCGTGGCTGGCGGTGGTCAGAAACTGATTTTTATCCAGCAATGCCTGCTCCGCGTCCTCTTTGGCCTGACGAAACTGTTCCGCAAGGCGTGAGCTTTTTTCCTCAAGCAGCGCTTGCTGAATAAAGAACGCATGGGAAGTTAACGCATGGCGGTAAATCGCGAAGCCGTAAAGCAGATTCAGCATGAGCACGATGAACATCAACTCATCCAGCCGCCAGATAATACCGAGGTTAAGCACCCCCCAGGAGGCGAAGAAAAAACGCGTAAAGGTACTGATGACAGGCGTCAGATGCGTCGCATTGGCGGCGACGATGGCGGCAATGCTGATATTAAGTAACAGGAAAAAGTCAAAATTCTGCGTCTGTGGCGTAATTAAATAGAGTGATGAAATTCCCAGCCCGTGAATAAAGGCGATATTATTAATACGCGGAAGCCAGCGCCGCAGAACGTCCCTTTCACCGTTTTCTTTCGCTTCACGCTGATAGCGTCGGTGCAATATTCGTATCGCCACGGCACATAGCAGATAAATAATTATCCAGATAATCGTTGGGCCGAGTTCGTCCCCAAGCATATAAATCCAGATGGCGAAAGGAATACCAACAAAGGGCACTGCACTAAAGCTAAATACCAGCCGCAGAAAGGTGTTGTTTAGCAAACGGATCTGCGCCGGAGCAGAGATACCATCATTTTGTAAGCTCTGAAAAAACCTCATTCCGACGGTTCCTGCTTGCCATGCAGAAGCGTGATGGCTTCGACCCGGCTGTTAACGCCTATCTTTTTCAATATATTGCTGATGTGTTCTTTGACCGTGGGCTCAGAAATTGAAAGCTGGGCGGCGATGCGTTTATTTGGCAGGCCGCGCATAATCATATTTAACACGTCTATTTGTCGCGGCGTTAAGTTAAATTTACTTAACTTCTCATTATTCGTCTTAACGGAAATTTCGTTTCCCTCAGGAAACCATGTCTGATTATCAGTGAGTGCGAAAACGGCCCGCGAGAACATCTCAGGTGGCTCGCTTTTCAATACAAAACCGTGTCCCCCGGCGGCATTAACTTTGCGCCAGATATCATTATTGTCATCCCCGCTGACCACCAGGAGTCGTACCTGTGGGTAAAGTTGCTTTACTTCTTTGAGTAATTTCAGGGCCGTTCCGGAAGAGAGCCAAAAATCGATTACCAGCAAACGTGGCGGGCCATGATCCCTAATTTGGCGGTAGCAATCATCCTCATTCGTCACCACACACGCCTGCTTAAAATGGCAATGTGTAATCAGAAAATTGGCGATGCCGCTTGCTACCAATGGATGGTCATCAACGACTAACGCATAATTCTGTCCCAAAGGAGCCTCCTTTTACCTTCGCATATCTTAGAGTACAGATGAATTATTATCTACCCACCCTACTTTAGGAGGGTTTTTTCGATTAGGAAAGAGAAATATATTATTCGCTGATTTGGGTAAAAGAAAACATAAATACAATCAGTGAAATTAACTGGTTGGATATCAAGGATAATTTATGAAAAAACCACTCATCGTTTTAACCGTTACGTTGATGCTAGCCGGTTGTTCCACGTTGAAAACCGATCAGGCTATTCCACTCCTACAGGCGGAGACCGCTAAAATGCTGGGACTGGGCTCATCGGATGAAATAACCGTATCCAACGTTAATGGCGCCCAGCCGGACGCACTGGGAGGACAAAAACTCTCTTATCGCGCCACGACAGAAAAAGGGCGTATTTTCGATTGTTCATCGATGATGATGCCGGGAATTTTAGGATCTGCACCGACGCTGAGCGCGCCAACCTGTACACCAGTTGTCACACATAAATAATTAGCACCGCATTAAAAGGCGTACTGAAATAACGCCTTTTACGTTATCTGACGTATCTGAGTTTTCATATAAAAACGATGTTCCTGACATCATGCTAATGAGTACGGAGATAGCCCGTGAATAACTCTACATCACATTCTTTAGCGGTTAAGACACCGCTTTCCAGACTTTACCTCGCTCTATTTTCCGCGCCGCTGTTACTTTTTTTACCTGCCGATGTCGCGCGTGCAGCCGATGCCTTTTTTGATGGCGAGTCGCGTATTACCGAAACGCTGGGTTACACCGGAGATGTTTATGTTGGACGTAACCAACGCGGAAACCTGCTGATCGATAATGGCAAAATCACCGCCTATAACATCAATATCGGTCGGCTGTTCGACGGCAAAATTTATGAAAGCGTGGTCACGGTCCGTGGGCCAGACGCTGAGCTTAACGCGGTGAACGATCGGTACGTCCTTCGCGGCGACCTGAATCTTGGCCTCGGCACCCTGCGAGTCGAAGAGGGCGCGCTGGCGAGCGCAAAGGAGATCGTTGTCGGCACCACCCGCGGCTACGACAGCCACCTAATCGCCACGGGTGCCGGCTCTCGTGTGACCAGTAATTTTCTCAGTGTAGGCACCGATCTGGGCGCACGCTCCACGCTTGCGATTGAAGACGGCGCGTCGCTCAGCACCGCTTACGATGCGCGCATCGGCAACGGTACCGGGCCGGGTGAAACCGACACGCTGAGCCCGAAAGCCACCGTCACGGGGAGCGGGTCACAGTGGAACGTTGGCCGTACGTTGACGCTATATGGCGACCTGGATGTGCTGAACGGCGGAACGGTTAACGTTGGCGGCGTGCAGGTGGCGGGCGTCTCCGGCGCAGGGAAAACTGCCGAACTGGTTATTGCAGGCAAGGACTCGCGCTTTACCAGCGGCAGCAGCGTGAGCGTGGGCGATTACGGCAATGGCGTGCTGTCTGTGATTGACGGCGGTTCATTTTCCGCTGGCAGCAATGCGCTGATCGTGGGGACATCGGGTTCCGGCTCGAACCGGGGTGCGCTCATCATCGGCAGCCGCGGCAATATGGACACCGGCACGGGTTTAACTGAGCCAACGCTTGGCACGGCGGGCGGCGCAGGTACCCTCGATGCGAAGACGGCAATCAGCCTTCGTGGCGGACTGTTCGGCAGCTATGTCTACTTCAACCATACCGACGGAAATTACCTCTTCAGCAACACGATGAGCGGTGAAGGTGATGTGATCAACACCTCCGGGCAGACGACGCTGAACGGCGATCTTTCGGCACTCAAGGCGAACGTAACCGCGCGGGGCGGTAAAGTCATCCTTGCCAGCAATATTAATACCCAGCCAGAAGACGATATCTTTGACGTCCAGACCCTTAGCGCGGAGAACGGCGGTACGCTGATCCTCAACGCGACGGCGGGTTCAGACGTCAGCAACGGGGTGGGTTACAGCAGCGCCGCGTCAATCAAGTCCGGCGGCACGCTGGGCGGCAACGGGACGCTGGGCCAGACCGAGATCCTGTCCGGCGGACATATCTCGCCCGGCGACGGCAATATCGGTACGTTGACGCTGAAACGCTATCTGAACTTTATCGGCGAATCCTTCTATGACGTGGATATCGCAGGAGATGGCCGTAGCGACCAGCTACTGGTATCGGGCAAAACTACCATCAGCAATCAGGCTAAGGTACAGGTCACCGCGCTGGATCCGCAAACCAGCTATAAAACGGGCCAAAGCTACCGCATTTTGACCTCCGACGGGGGAATCGACGGTGAGTTCGCCGGAGCGATCTCCAAATCCGCCTTCCTCGACGTGGCGCTTAAGCAAAGCACCAACGCCGTCGATCTGACCATCGCGCAGAAAGAGACCGGTGGCGAGAATCCTGGAGGAGAAAACCCCGGAGGCGAAAACCCTGGCGGTGAGAATCCTGGCGGTGAAAACCCCGGAGGCGAAAATCCGGGCGGTGAAAACCCCGGAGGTGAAAACCCGGGCGGTGAGAATCCTGGCGGTGAAAACCCGGGCAGCGGCAAGCCGGGCATTTTCCAGACCGTGGCCCAAAGCAGCAACCAGTGGAATACCGCGGGCGCGCTTTCCACGCTGACGCAGAGCGGCCCGTCGCTGGCGCTGTATAACTCGCTGCTTCTGCTGAGCGCACCGCAAGCGCGCGAGGCGTTCAACCAGCTTTCGGGTGAAGTTTATCCGTCAATGCAGTCCAACCTGATCGCTGGCAGCACGCAGGTGTTTAACGTGTTAAACCAGCGGATGCAGCGCGCGTTTGATAACGACAGCCTGCCGATACCACCGTTAGCCATGTCGCTGGTGCAGCAGCCGGAGCCGCAAAACAATGGCGTCTGGGGCCAGACCTTCAGTTCATGGAGCCGAAACAGCGGCGACGGTAACGTGGGCAAGCTGGACGGCAACACCACCGGCTTCCTGCTGGGGGCAGATCGCAAGCTGGCGGACCATAATGTGCGTGTCGGCGGCTACTTCGGCTACAGCCGGGGTGATTACGACGTCGACAGCCGTCGCTCCTCAACGGATACCGACAACTATCACCTTGGCCTGTATGCGGCGGGTCAACAGGATGCGTTCTCCCTTCGCGGCGCGCTGGGATACACCTGGCACAAGATCGAAGGCGAGCGCAATGTTGATTTCAGCGGCTTCTCGGATCGGCTGAAGTCAGATTACGACGCGAACTCCCTGCTGGCGTTCACCGAAGCGGGCTACCGTTTCGGCCAGCCAGACAGGAATATTGAGCCGTTCGTCAATTTATCGTACATCCGGCTGCATACCGACAGCTTCAGGGAAGACGGCGGTGCCGCTGCGCTGAGCGTCCGTAACGAAACGATGAACACCTTCTATACGACACTCGGGTTGCGCGGTGTGACCGAGTTGCCGAAGCACGTTAACCTCTACGGTTCGTTGGGCTGGCAGCACGCCTATGGCGATAAGAATACCTCTTCGCGCATGGCGTTTGCGGGCAGCGACGCGTTCATTACTCAGGGACAGGCCGTGGATGAGGATGTGATGGTCGGTGATATCGGCGTGAGCGTACAGCTGTCGCGTGCTGCGACGCTGGATGTGGGTTACCAGGGACAATATGGTGCGGATACCCGCGTCAACTCTGTTAACGCCAATCTGCGCTGGTCGTTCTGAATTATTTCCATTAAAAGAACCCGCCCTCGTGGCGGGTTTCTGCTTTTGGCTTCTGACGAAGCTAGGGATCGTTCCCAACCACGTCCAGCAGTTTGTTTTTAAAGATAAACAAACACGCCTCGTTGAAGTTACCTGCTCCTAACCGCTCCGACAGCACCGTTCGCTTGCGATAGAGGCTTTTAACCGACATATTCAGCTTATCTGCAATCTCTTCCATTGACCTCCCTGCCTTCAGCAACCTGATCATTATCGCTTCGTGTCGACTCAGCCGTAAGTTAAGCAGCCATTTGGTTGTCAGACGCCTGCCTTTCATATCAAGCACCAGATTGAATAACGACGCCATATCCGGAGCCGTAAGCGACGTGTTCATAAACAGCTTCATACTGAGAAGATCCTCCTCTCGAGGACGCATATCCAGCATAACGCAGCAGATCGTTTTTCTCGTTCTGGCCGGATGGCGTATCAGGTAATCATATAAACGGAGCGGCGTACGGCTATCAATCAGTACAGTATATTCATTTGCGTCGGTATCAAATATGTTTCTGTCTATCGAACTGAGGCAAATTATATCCGGGAAAAATAGCCGCATCCCCCTGACAAGGAAACAATCCTGAGTCACTAACACTATTGAAGTCGCCACTAACCATCCCTTTTAGATTAAAGCAAGCCCGCCTCTTAAGAAACAAGAACGCTTTCGTTTATAGCGTTTTACATTAACGGCAAATGTTTTCTGGCTTTGATCATCCCTCAATATGACATTGGTGAGCTAGACTTTTTGTAGACTATCACTCAATGCCTGGCGTTAATTATAAATAAAAAAGAATTTCAGAAAAGTCACTTCTCTGAACATTAAGAATTTTTGTCATGAAACTTCCCAAACATGCACCAGAAAGTACTTTAATTAACTCAGCAGAACTTCATTTCTAATATAAAAAAACAGGAAGCAGCAAAAGAAAAAATATTTAACATCAATCAGTTAAAAAGAACAATCCTGCACTGAATTATCTAAAAAACTTACTTCTTCCAGAATTATCTCAAAACCTCCCAGCCGCTTTTCAACTTATTTATCCCCCAACATATCGGGTGTACATTAAGCCCAATCAGACCACTGAGATGAGGGCTCATAATTACCTTTAAGTAAGTACCCCATAACGTAGCATCATTCAGATTTAATGTTCTCCTTTATGCCCTTTAACACAGAGTTAAAAGGCGGCCGTGTTATGCAATGGATTCACGATAAACAAATGGCAAATAGATATGGAAAGATCGCTTAGCTTCACTACGTTATTCTTTTATCGCACCACAATATTATTGCTCCTGCTTTTACTCTTTCCTGTTCTGGTTCAGGCTGATGAATCCGTTTATGAGCATCAGATACAACAGGCACGTAACGGTAATTACGCTCTGTTTCTTGATTACCTACAGCGCTATGAGCAACAGCATGCTTTAACACCCGGACAGGTTGCGGACTGGTTACAGGTAGCCTCCTGGGCAGGACGCGATGATGAGGTTATCCGGGTCTGGCAGCGTTATGGTATTTATATGCCGCTGCCCGCTCGCGCCATCGCTGCTGTCGCCCAGTCCAGAAGAAACCAAAAAGCCTGGCCATCCGCCTTATCGCTGTGGAAAGAGGCGCTCAGCCTTGCGCCAGATAACGACGATTACCGCATCGGCTATGTTAAGACCCTGGCCGATGCCCGCAGAGATCGCCTCGCGCTTTCGGAAGCCCGGCAGCTGGTTAAGGACGATCCTTCTCCCGCGCACCTTGAGACGCTCTCCTATGTCTGGATGCGCCAGGGAAAAAACGGGGACCGGCTGCTGGCGGACATGCGTGCACTGAACGCCGCTCCCGAGAATAATGCCCTTCTTCGCGAGACGATCGATGCGTTAACGGAAAACCGGGTAAGCACGCCTGCACTCTGGCTGTCGCAAAGCGCGGCGATGTCTCCCGCGGAGCGCCGCCGCCTTGAGCGTAACGCCGCGGCTGAAAGGGTACGCCTGGCGGATGTGCCTGGCAGAACGGAGAAAGAGCGCCTGCGGCTGGCACAAAACGCGTTAGATCGCTATCACACCCTGCTTTCCCGCTGGCAAAACGAACCGCAGGCGGCTGAAGACGTCGTCCTTGCCCGTATCGATCGGCTTGGCGCCCTGTATGCGCAGGGTAATTACCGGCAGGTCATTAGCGAATATGAGGCGTTGACGGCCGCACAGCATCCGGTACCGGACTGGGCCATCGGCTGGGTGATCTCGGCATATTTGCAGGAGAAAAACACCGTCGCCGCCTTCTCGCTTGTGCAACGCTATCCACACTACGCCTCCGATCCGCAGGATGAGGAGCATGCGCTTTTCTACGCCTGGCTGGATACGGGGCAGTATCAGACCGCCCGCCGCTACGTTGAGCGCGAGACCCGCAGCGTTCCCTGGACCCGCTACGATTTCGGATCCCCGACCGCTCAGCCGAACGATCGGTGGCTCACCGGACAGTCTCTCAAACTTAACTATTTGCTGGCGACCAACGCCCTGCCGGAGGCCGAAAAGCTGTCGTATCGTCTGGCATCAACGGCGCCGGGAAATCAGGGGTTACAGATTGATTATGCCGCCCTGCTTCAGGCCAGAGGCCTGCCGCGCGCGGCCGAGCAAAAGCTTAAACGAGCAGAGGCGCTTGAACCCGCGAATCTGGAGCTTGAAAAACAGCAGGCTTACGTCGCAATGGACCTTCAGGAGTGGCGTCAGATGGATTTACTGGCTGATGACGTGATTGCTCGCGCCCCCGCCGATCGCAGCGCCCGTCGCCTGGACAGGCTCAGAGCGGTCCACCACATGTCTGAGCTGCGTCTGAACGCGGGTAAAGGATTGCACTCAGATAACCCCGTCAGCGGTAGCCACGACATGAGCTGGGACGCCACGCTCTATGGCCCGCCCGTGGCGGATAACTGGCGGCTGTTTGCCGGCGCCCGCTATGCCCAGGGGAATTTCGACGAAGGTAAAGGCATCAGCCGCCACCTGTTGGGCGGCGTTGAGTGGCGCCCACGTGACCTCACGCTCGAAGCCGAGCTCTCCAGCAACCGCTATCACGGCACAAACAGGCCGGGCGCACGGCTCTCAACAACCTACAGCCTGAGTGATAACTGGCAGGTCAGCGGTAACCTCGAACACTTGTCACGTGCGACACCCTTACGGGCATTACGCAATGGGATCAGCGCCAACCGGGGTGAAGGTGGGGTGCGCTGGTATCAAAACGAGCGACGTGAATACCAGTTCAACGCCGCCGTCAGCCGCTTCTCGGACCACAACCGCCGTCAGGAATACACCCTCTCTGGGAAAGAGCGTCTCTGGCAGACCCCGACCCTGACGCTGGATCTCGAACCGGGGATCGCCGCCAGTAAAAACAGCCTGCGGAATACGCTCTATTACAACCCGGCACGGGATCTGTCCGTGACGGCTGCCCTGTCCGTTGACCATGAGATGTACCGCCACTACGACACCCTCTGGAGCCAGCAGTTCGTGGCAGGAGGGGGCAGCTACTGGCAGAAAAATCAGTCCGCGGGTGCCGTTACCCTGCTGGGTTACGGGCAACGCATCCAGTGGAACAACGTTGTCGATACTGGCGTGATGCTGAACTGGGATAAGCGCCCTTACGACGGCAAACGCGAGAGCAATCTCTCCGTCACGTTAGATGCGACTTTACGCTTTTAAGGATGAATATGCTGAACACACGTTTTTCTATAAGCCTGATCGTCATCGGCTGGCTCTGCCTCAGCGCGAACCTCTGCGCGCAGCCGCTCTCCTTTATGGCCCCTGAAAAGAGGCCGCAGCTGGAGGCCAGCAAACCCTGGCCGGAGAATCAGTTTCTGGTCCTGGCCTACCACGACGTTGAAGATGATGCCGCCGATCAGCGCTACCTCTCCGTTCGCACCAGCGCGTTAAACGAGCAGATAAGCTGGCTTTTGCACAACGGCTATCACGCCATCAGCGTGCAGGACATTCTGGATGCGCATGAAGGGAAAAAAGCGCTGCCGCCGAAAGCCGTTTTGCTCAGCTTTGACGACGGCTACAGCAGCTTTTACACCCGGGTCTGGCCTCTGCTTCAGGCCTGGAACGTTCCTGCGCTGTGGGCGCCGGTGGGCAGTTGGGTGGATACGCCGGCAAATCAAAAAGTTAACTTCGGCGGTCTGATGACGCCCCGCGATCGCTTTGCCACCTGGGATATGGTACGAGAGCTCAGCCAGTCCCCGCTGATTGAGATTGGCTCGCATACCTGGGACTCGCATTACGGCATTCCGGCCAACCCGCAGGGAAGCCGTGAACCCGCCATCGCCAACCGTTTTTTCGATAACGCGACGGGGCATTACGAAACCGATGAACACTTCAACCAGCGGATCGCCGCAGACGTACGGAAAGTCACCGATAAAATCACCCAGGTGACGGGAAAAGCGCCGCGTGCCTGGGTGTGGCCCTATGGGGCTGCCAACGGTACGTCGCTCGCTATCGCCCAGAAACAGGGCTATCAGTTGGCCTTTACCCTGGAGGACGGGCTGGGAAACGTGCGCGACCTCGGCAACATCCCGCGCCTGCTGATCGCCGGAAATCCGTCGATAAAAACCTTTGCCAACACGGTTAGCCGCGTTCAGGAGTTTGACCCGGTGCGCGTCATGCATGTCGATCTCGATTACGTCTACGATCCCGATCCGGCCCAGCAGACGAAAAACATCAACAAACTCGTCCAGCGGGTCTACGACATGAAAATCAGCCATGTGTTTCTCCAGGCGTTTTCGGATCCGCGGGGCGACGGCAGGATCGATGCGCTCTATTTCCCCAACCGTCGGCTCCCGGTCCGGGCCGATCTCTTTAATTTTGTCGCCTGGCAGCTACAAACCCGCGCGGGAGTGAAAGTCTTCGCGTGGATGCCGGTTCTCTCTTTCGATCTCAGTCCAGCCTTGCCGCGCGTGCAGCGCCGGGATCGTCAAACGGGAGCGTTGACCGTGGCCGCCGAGCCCTATATCAGGCTCTCCCCGTGGAGTCCGCAGGTTCGCCAGCAGGTGACGGAGATCTATGAAGATCTGGCCCGCTATGCCAGCTTCAATGGCATCTTATTTCATGACGATGCGGTGCTGACGGACGTTGACGATGCCGGGCAGGACACGACCCGGCAGAAGAGTCTGCGGCTTATCGGCTTTACCCGCACCCTGAGCCAGGCGGTGAAAAACATCCGTGGCCCGCAGATCAAAACCGCGCGGAACATGTTCGCGTTGCCCATTCTCGAGCCGGAAAGCGAGGCATGGTTTGCGCAAAATCTGGATGATTTTCTGGCGGCCTACGACTGGACGGTGCCGATGGCAATGCCGCTGATGGAGTCCGTCCCGGCAGAAGAGAGCAATGCCTGGCTGACGCGTTTAGTCAAAGCCGTCGCCGCACGCCCCGGCGCGCTGAATAAAACGATTTTTGAGCTACAGGCCAGGGACTGGGCACAGAAACCGCAGCGTGCCGTAGCCGATGAACGTCTGATGGAGTGGATGCGGGTGCTCCAGCTGAACGGCATCAAAAATTACGGTTATTACCCCGACGACTTCCTCAACAACCAACCTGATATCTCACGTATCAGACCTGAATTTTCTTCGTACTGGTATCCTGACAATGACTGATCGCATTATCGCCTTCTCTATTTTGTGTCTGGTATTCGGGTTGCCGTTAGGCGTAGCCGCGCTGTTTACCGGCGAACTGATTCTGGACTTTGTCTTTTTCTGGCCGCTGTTTATGTCCGTGCTCTGGGTAACCGGCGGCCTCTATTTCTGGTTTCAGCTTGAACGGCACTGGTCGTGGGATAACGCAACACCCGCCCCCGCCTTAGCCGGTGAGCCGTTAATCTCGATTCTTATTCCCTGCTTCAATGAGGAACGCAACGCACGGGAGACCATTAGCGCCGCGCTGGGTCAGCGGTACTGGAATGTGGAAGTTATCGCCATCAACGACGGTTCTTCTGATAACACGGCGGAGGTACTGCAACAGCTGGCGCGAGAGCAACCGCGCCTGCGGGTGATTAATCTCGCGGAGAACCAGGGGAAAGCCGTGGCGCTCAAGGCCGGCGCTGCGGCGGCCCGGGGCGATTTGCTGGTCTGCATTGACGGCGACGCCCTGCTCGACCGCGACACCGCGGCGTATCTGGTGGCACCGCTGATTCAGTATCCCCACGTTGGGGCCGTCACCGGGAATCCGCGTATTCGCACGCGCTCAACGCTGATTGGCCGCATTCAGGTGGGCGAGTTTTCTTCCATTATTGGCCTTATCAAGCGAACGCAGCGGATCTATGGCCGGGTCTTTACCGTCTCCGGCGTCATCGCCGCCTTTCGCCGACAGGCGCTGGCGGATGTCGGGTACTGGAGCCCGGACATGATCACAGAGGATATCGACATAAGCTGGAAGCTTCAGCTTCGCCACTGGGATATCTTTTTCGAGCCGCGGGCACTGTGCTGGATCCTGATGCCGGAGACGCTAAAGGGGCTGTGGAAACAGCGTCTGCGCTGGGCGCAGGGGGGGGCAGAGGTGTTTCTGGTTAACCTGCGCAAGATGGCCCGCTGGGAGCATCATCGCATGTGGCCCCTGTTTCTTGAGTACGCGCTATCAACGCTGTGGGCGTTTGCCTATGGGGCAACCGTGGTGTTGTTCATTCTCAGCCATATTATCCCTCTTCCCGCGAACCTGGCCGTTGCGAGCCTGTTTCCCCCGGCGTTTACCGGGCTGCTGCTGGGTGTGATGTGCCTGCTGCAATTCCTCGTCAGTTTGTATATCGAGCGGCGCTACGAGCGGAAAGTGGCAGGCTCGCTGTTCTGGGTAATCTGGTTCCCGATGGTGTACTGGATGATTGGCCTGTTTACCACCCTCGTGGCATTTCCGAAAGTCATGCTTAAACGTAAACGCGCCCGCGCGCGCTGGATCAGTCCGGACCGGGGTAAAGGGAGCATTCAATGAACGAGAATACGTTAATTTTGACTGAACAGCGGCTGGCACCGCGTCTTTTCGATGCCGCATTAACGCTGATAGCCTGGGGAGGATTCCTGTTTTTCCTTTACGCCAGGCTGTGGATGCAGTTAACCGAGGAGGGCGATCACCGCTGGAGCGTGATTATCGCCTCTTTTAATACGGTGCTGGTCTATCTGCTGATTGCCGCGTTCAACGGCTGGCTGCTGATCCTGTGGTATCAGTACAATCGCCGCCGCGCGCATGTGAGGCGGCGTCATCCGGAAATGTTGCGCCATGACGAGCTTGCCCAAAGTTTTAACGTCACGCCGCAAATTATGTCCGAGATGAGCCAGTACAACCTGCTGACGGTTTACCATGACCAGATTGGCCGGATCATTGATTTGAAGATCAGCGAGCAGCAGGAAGAGGAAGAGCAGTAATGAAACGCCCCCGCAACATGCCCTGCGGGGGCGTTTTTATAACAGGGAGACGTTATTTATCTTTCACCACAATCAGCGGTTCAATATCGCTCTCTTTCTTCACCACCAGCGAGTCATCCCCGCGCAGACAGGTTCCGCCATAGTTCCCGCCCACGGTAAAGGTGCAGACCTGAATGTATCTGCCGTCAACTTTCGGCAGGCACCATAGCTGCTGGTAGATATTTTTGCGGTCAACAAACTTGCCGCTGGACTGGTCCAGCAGTTCGTCCTGGGCGCCGATCAGATCGATATTGCTCCCGCAGCGTCCGGCGATCGGTTTAACGGCATAACCGGTCCGTTTGAGCAGATCGTTGACCTCAAAATCGGTATCCAGCAGGTAACGGTGGTTCGGGAACAGCTGCCACAGCACCGGCAGGATCGCCTTGTTACCTGGGATCACCGTCCACAGCGGTTCAAAGACCAGCACTTCCGGGCGCAGCAGGACGTCAATCAGGCGCACTTCACCTTGCGGGTGACCGGTGCGGATAGGCACGGCGGCGTACTCGGTTTCGCTCACCTCGCGGATCTGCTCAATCGCCGTTTCCCACGCCCAGGTTTTCCATACGCAGTTGACGTGACGGCCTTCATCATCAATCAGTTGCCCGGCGGCATCCCAGCTCAGCGCCCCCAGTCCATGCAGGATTTTGGTTTCAAACCCGGCCTGGATCAGCGAGCGCTGAATAAAGAGCGCGTGGTAATCCTCTTCGATATCGTTGTCCTGCATGATATGGACGAACGGCCGCGCGTGGCTGTGCTTCCATGCGCCGGTCAGCTCCTCCAGCAAGCCTTCCGCCGGATTGTGGCCGGTGCCGCGATAGCCGTTTTTCACCCACTCTTCAAGAATGAGCCCGCCCTCGGTATGGCAGGAGGCGGAATCCGCGTTGTACTCGTAAACCTTGATGCCGCGTTCATCCATGCAGAAATCCATACGACCGGTGATCATATGGTGACGACGCCACTGCCAGGAAAGGCGCAGACGCGGCCAGAGAATTTTCGGGATGTCGAAAAGCGCGAGTAAGCTGTCGTCTTTCAGCACCTTGTCGGTGGCATGAAGGTACATCAGATGCAGTTCGTTGGTGGCTTTGATCAGCTCCTGCTCGGCGCTTTCGGTAATGGTGAAGTACTGGCAGGGATCGTTGTTGATAACGTGGCCGTTGGCGCGAACGTACGCCTGTTGCAGGGCGTCGTTTTCATTGAGCCATTTTCCGTCGAACTGACGGTTGTTCTTCAATCGCGCGCCGCTGATTTTCAGCAGTTCACCGTCGATCTCCGGCTGAGGAATACTGTGTTCCGTCTCCTCCGTCTGGATCATCCAGCCGAGGATCTCGGTATCGTTGAACGTGTCATGAAGCGTATAGCAACCGTCCTCCACGCTCAGACGCAGCTCGCGCGTCCACTGCTGCCCCATCGGCAGCGGGGAGTGAATAACGTTCTGCTCGGCAATGCGCACTCTGTCATCCAGCAGCTGGGTAATGACGGCGACGTGGCCGGTTTCATGAAACTCACCGCCCTTTTGCCAGATGAGCAGCGCACCGGCCTGCGGCGCGCGTTTTGAGCCATTAGCAAAGGCCTGTAGCGGCAAAATATTGTCGTTTACCACCTGGCGCAAAAAACGCAGGGAGAAGATCTCCCACGCCATCCCGACGTCGGTAAAGACAAACCCGTGATTGAGAAACAAGAAACGGCGCGCAAACTCAACGCACTGCCATTTATGGCCCATGTATTCGTTGCCGATATAGCTGCGAAATTCCGCGTCTTCCGGATAGTGACGCGGATCGAGACTGCCGTAATTTGAAGAGTAAATCGCCACGCCACCCGGCGCATAACCTAATAACGTCCCGAAGGGTGCGTCACTGCTTAACGTTCCTTTACGCATGTGTCCAACCTAAAACAGGCAGGCGGCAATTTTTTTGTGGGGTTGTCGTCGTCTGCACGTTGTAATTAACTGACAGAGGTGGCGTTATCATACACCCGCCCTGCCCATTACGCTCGCATCGTTAAACGGTTCCTGCATCTCCTGCTACACTGCCTCAACACAACACCAAAAAGGCAGGCCAACATGTCAGATAACACCTATCAGCCACCGAAAGTGTGGGAATGGAAACAGAATAACGGCGGCGCGTTCGCCAATATCAACCGTACCGTCTCGGGCGCGACGCATGAGAAAGAGCTACCTGTGGGCGCGCACCCGCTCCAGCTGTACTCTCTCGGTACGCCGAATGGACAGAAAGTTACCATCATGCTGGAAGAGCTGCTGGCGCTGGGCGTGACGGGCGCGGAATACGACGCATGGTTAATCCGCATTGGTGAGGGCGATCAGTTCTCCAGCGGTTTTGTCGACGTGAACCCGAACTCGAAGATCCCGGCCCTGCGTGACCACTCCACCACCCCGCCGACGCGCGTCTTTGAATCCGGCAATATCCTGCTCTACCTGGCCGAGAAATTTGGTCACTTCCTGCCAAAAGATCCGGCAGGACGAACGGAAACCCTGAACTGGCTGTTCTGGTTACAGGGCGCGGCCCCGTTCCTCGGCGGCGGTTTTGGCCACTTCTATAACTACGCACCGGTGAAGATTGAGTACGCTATCGATCGCTTCACTATGGAAGCTAAACGCCTGTTCGACGTGCTGGACAAACAGCTGGCGCGCGGTCGTTACGTAGCGGGTGAGGAATATACCATTGCGGATATGGCAGTCTGGCCATGGTTTGGCTGCGTGGCGCTGGGCAGCGTGTATAACGCCGCCGAGTTCCTGGATGCCGGGAAGTACACCAACGTGCAGCGCTGGGCAAAAGATGTGGCGAATCGTCCGGCCGTTAAACGCGGGCGCATTGTTAACCGTACCAACGGCGAGCTGAACGAGCAGTTACATGAGCGTCATTCAGCAAGCGACTTCGATACCCAGACGGAAGATAAACGTCAGGGTTGATCCATGACCGGGCGGTTCGCCGCCCTTCTTCCGCGATGAGAAAAATGCGTCAGCACGCGTGCGCAAGGAGCCTCGTATGTCAGACCAGACGCTAAAAGCGACCCGACAGCAGAGTCTTATCACCTTGCTGAGTAAAAGCGACTGGCTGACTACCGATGTGCTGGCTGAAAAGCTCTCCGTCAGCAAAGAGACGATCCGCCGGGATCTGAAGTCGTTGCAGCAGCAGGGGAAGCTTCTGCGCCAGCACGGGCGCGCGCGTCTGATTCACCCGGACAGCCGCGACAGCGGTGAACCCTTTGGCGCACGCCTGAAAAGCCATTATGCCGACAAAGCCGATATTGCCCGCCACGCGCTGGGCTGGATCAGCGAAGGGATGACCATCGCCCTCGACGCCAGCTCAACCTGCTTTCATCTGGCGCGCCAGTTGCCGGACATCGACCTCACCGTATTTACCAACAGTCTGCCTATCTGCCACGAGATGGCAAAGCGCGAGCGGATCACGCTTATCTGCTCCGGCGGAACGCTTGAGCGTAAGTATCGCTGCTATGTTAACCCGGCGCTGGTGACGCAGCTAAAAGGGCTGGAGATCGATCTGTTCATCTTCTCGTGTGAAGGGGTCGATGAGCATGGCGTCCTTTGGGATCCGTCCGAGCACAACGCGGGCTTTAAGGCGCTGCTGTTAAACCGCGCCAGCCAGTCGCTGCTGCTGATCGACAAAAGTAAATTTATGCGGGCAAGTGAAGTGAAAATTGGTCAGCTGTCGCAGGTGACACAGATTATTCAGAGCGATAAACGTCAGGCCGCCAGAGACGGCCTGACACGAGAGGTTACGCGGTGAGACGGAATTTCTGCACTGAGCGCTGGAGTTCTTCGGTCTGCCGTTCAAGTGCGGCGGCGGCGGCGGAAACCTGCTCCACCAGCGAGGCGTTCTGCTGGGTCACGCCGTCCATCTGCGTGATGGCAACGCCGACCTGAGAAATACCTTTGCTCTGCTCCTCTGACGCGGTGGCGATCTGCTTCATAATGACGGTCACTTCCGTCACGTCGCGCAGGATCGCTTCCATCGTGGTGCCGGTATCGTTCACCAGCTGCGCCCCATGCTCCACGCGGGCAACGGAATCTGCAATCAGCCCTTCGATCTCTTTTGCCGCATTCGCGCTGCGGCTGGCCAGATTACGCACCTCACCCGCCACGACCGCAAAGCCCCGCCCCTGCTCCCCGGCCCGGGCCGCTTCCACCGCGGCGTTCAGCGCCAGAATATTGGTCTGGAAGGCGATGCTGTTGATGACGGTAGTGATTTCAGCGATTTTTTTCGAGCTGTCCGAAATGCCGCTCATGGTTGTGACCACATCTTCCACCAGCGAGCCGCCGCGGCTGGCCGTACTGGAGGCGACATCCGCAAGCTGGCTGGCCTGGCGCGCGCTTTCGGCGTTCAGCTTCACCGTTGCGGTTAGCTGCTCCATGCTGGCCGCGGTCTCTTCCAGCGCGGCGGCCTGCTCTTCGGTACGCGAAGAGAGATCGTTATTCCCGCTGGAGATCTCCGTTGCCCCGCGCCAGATATTCTCGCTGCCGGAACGAATCGTGCTGACCGCTTCCCGCAGGCTGTCCTGCATGGCGCTCAGCAGCGGCACCAGTTGCCCCACGCAGTTGCGGCCAAAGGATTCAATCGGCTGGCTGAGATCGCCCTGCGCAATCTGGCGGAACTGCTGACGGATACGATCCAGCGGTTTTACCAGTATCGCCACCAGGTAGCGGTCGGTGAACAGCAGGATCAACAGACCCACGATCGTGGCGGTGATAATCACCGTCCGGGTCATACTGGTGAGGCCGTCGACCACCACGCGCGTGCTGTCGAGCGCCTTCGCCGCGGTGTTGTTAAAGTTCTCAGCCGCTGACCCGAATGCACGGCTTAGCGGCGGCGTGACGTTGTTGGCATGCTGACGATAGCCTTCGAGCGTCGCCTGCTTCGCCTGCGCCATCTGCGGCGTCACGCCACGATCGAGCAGCGCCTGCCAGGTGGAAATCACCTGCGCAGACACCTTTTCATCCATCGGGCCCGGAGAGATAGCTTTCATCTCTGCCAGCTTTTTACTCATGTTATCCAGCGCCTGCTGAGCAGGAGCCAGGTCCGGCGTGCCGCCCGCCGCTTTGACTTCCATCGCCCGGCTCAGGCGGGTGACGAAACGGAAATACTGATCGTTGCCCTGGCTCAGCACCGTCATTTGCCGGACCAGCTGGCGGTCAACATCATTACCATCAGAAACACGAGACAGAGACCAGGTGCTGTAAAGCCCCACGCCTGCCCACATGACACAAAAGATCCCCAGTATCGTCAGCATGACGAAACGGATGGTGAAATTACGAAGCATCTTCATTGAGTATTCCTTGCCGTGAGGGTGAATTCGCCCAGAGGCGAGTACTACCCTCTTTATCGGCAGATACCGCAGAAAATATACTTTTTTGTTATCGAGTCGGCATAGAATGAAAACGTTGTTTCGAAAATTCACCGACAAGAAAGGAGACATCATGTCCTGGCACCCTTACACTGGCCGATACGAAAACATGCAGTACCGATACTGCGGCAAAAGCGGCCTGCGCTTACCGGCACTGTCGCTAGGCCTGTGGCACAGCTTCGGTCACGTTCAGCCGCTCGATTCCCAGCGCGCGCTGCTGCGTAAGGCCTTCGATCTCGGTATTACCCACTTTGACCTTGCCAACAACTACGGCCCCCCACCAGGCAGCGCTGAAGAGAATTTTGGCCGTCTGCTGCGGGAGGATTTTGCCGGGTATCGTGACGAGCTGATCATCTCCACCAAAGCGGGCTACGACATGTGGCCAGGGCCTTATGGTTCGGGCGGTTCACGTAAATACCTGCTCGCCAGCCTCGACCAGAGCCTGAAACGCATGGGTGTGGAGTATGTGGATATTTTCTATTCTCACCGCGTAGACGAAAACACGCCGATGGAAGAGACCGCCTCCGCGCTGGCGCACGCGGTGCAGAGCGGAAAAGCGCTGTACGTCGGCATTTCGTCCTACTCCACGGAACGCACGGCGGTAATGGCCGAATTGCTGCGCGAGTGGAAGATCCCGCTTTTGATCCACCAGCCGTCTTACAACCTGCTTAACCGCTGGGTCGACAAGACCGGCCTGCTGGACGCGCTGGAGAAAAACGGAACGGGCTGTATCGCCTTTACCCCGCTGGCACAGGGCCTGCTCACCGGAAAATACCTGAACGGTATTCCGGACGGTTCACGTATGCAACGCGAAGGGAAAAAAGTGCGCGGCCTGACGGAGAAAATGCTGACGGAAGCCAACCTGAGCAGCCTTCGTTTGCTGAACGAGATGGCGCACGCGCGCGGGCAGACGATGGCGCAGATGGCGCTAAGCTGGCTGTTGAAAGATGAGCGTGTAACGTCGGTGCTGATTGGCGCGAGCCGCCCGGAGCAGCTGGAAGAGAACGTTCAGGCGCTGAATAACCTGCGCTTTAGCGAAGATGAACTGACGCGGATTGACCAGCACGTTGCGGATGGTGAGCTGAATTTGTGGCAGGCGTCGTCGGACAAATAAATAGTGCGGTCCGATGCTTTCGCCCCTCACCCTAACCCTCTCCCCAGAGGGGAGAGGGTTAGGGTGAGGGGCATGGTGAATTTATTTCTTACTGATCTTATCCAGATACCCCATCACAAACGCCGACAGCACAAACGTCAGGTGGATAATCACATACCACATCAGCTTATTATCCGGGACGTTTTTCGCGTCCATAAAGACGCGTAACAGGTGTATAGACGAAATCGCCACAATCGACGCCGCGACTTTATTCTTCAGCGATGAGGCATCCATTTTCCCCAGCCAGTTGAGCTTTTCTTTGTGCTCGGCGATATCAAGCTGAGAGACGAAATTCTCATAACCGGAGAACATCACCATCACCAGTAACCCCCCCACCAGCGTCATATCCACCAGCGACAGCAGAACCAGAATCAAATCGGCTTCTGCCACGGAAAAAATGTTTGGCAGGACGTGAAATATCTCCTGGAAGAACTTGATCGTCAGGGCGACCAACGCCAGGGAGAGACCAAAATAGACGGGTGCGAGCAGCCAGCGAGAGGCATACATTGCGTTTTCAAAGAAGCGTTCCATAAAATCCTGTCTGCAAACGAAACCAGCGCTCAGTATATCTCAACTATACCTCGTTGGGATCCACATCCGGACGCGCATACTCCGGCCAGACCAGCGCGACCAGTTCCGGGTAGGCTTCCAGGCTAAACTCGCGAAAACACTGGCGCAGATTTAATACGTCTAAATCGGAGTACGACACCTTCTCGCCATTCAGACAGCGCTTTTTGATATTGTCGTAATATTTATAAACCGCCGAATTAAGGTCGCTACAACGGCGCTGCGCGTCGAACAGGCCGGGCGTATCATTAATTTCAGCCATTTTCATTCGCTTAATTGTCGCATGGAGAAAATCGATATATTCGTGATTAACCCGCCAGTACCAGACCGGCGTCACGGCGTTCATCAATACGGAGAAATGATCTTCCCCCTCCTCTTTCGACATCAATTCAGGCTGCGGCGGTTCACTGGCGTCTTTTGACGCTTTCGTTTTATTTAACGCTTGCATCAATAAAAGCACGCCAGCGGTCAGTAATAGTAACGTTATGACCGTAAAGAAAATGCTGTTCATGGGTAGGCTCCATTTTTTTTGATTTTAAAATTGCCTCATGTTATTGTCAACGAATCTCACCCTTTTTCCACCCCCACCTTTTTTGAAATTAAAGGAAATTAAAATGCTGCCCGACAATCTTGTCCCGGCAAAGTACCACATTACGCCTGTGGAACAGCCTTCGACGGAAGCAGATAAAGAGGCGAATTTCACTCAAGGAAAAAGAAAACTCTCCGACTATGAAGCCGACATATTAATTGGTGTTTCACGCACCGGCAAATCCCGTAATATGGTGCTGGAAGAGCACGATCGCCATTTAAAAGAGCGTTTATTTCGCGCCATCAAGATTGAAGCCTTAGTTCATCTACTAAATGATTTACAGGCCGAAGGGGAAATAGATGCCCAGACGCTAAGTCAAATAATGACCGAGAAAACGCAGCAAATAAATGAGGCCGGCAATGAAATTTGGCTTAATTTAATTACGCGTGAAAAAAACAATCCCATTTTTTATAACCTGGGGGAAGATTAACGTGAATGATGACAGCGGTAATAACGTTTATTTGACTTTAGATGATAAGAAAAGCGATGAATTTATCTTAAAGCAGAATCTCGACGCCCTGAAAAAGATAAAAAATGACGAGATGACGCGAATTACGCAGGATTTGGTTTCGATTCCGGCCACGCTGGTGCGCCTGAAATGGCAGAATCGTCGGGAGATTTACGCCTTGCAGGCCAAGGAGGAGATTTACGGCGCGGTGATGAACGCCATTATTGAACAGCGCCCTGAGCTTAAAGAGAAGATCCTCGGGCGACTGGAGGCGAACTATCAGTACCTGCTGGCACGCGAGACAGCCACCCTGCGCCTGACCCGTAAACTCTCGGAAGGTCATTACCGAACTTCAAACGTGACCTGTGTAGCGCTTGATGAAGAGGCGCCGACGGCGCCTTCAGTGTGAGTCAACAATGATTGTTGCGGAATGCAGGCCGGGTAAGGCGACGCCGCCACCCGGCAGGGAAGGCTGCAAAAGCCTTCGCTTTACTTCGCGGCCGCTTTCTCTTCGCCGACCAGACCAATCTTCAGGTATCCCGCCTGATGCAGCGTGTCCATTACCTTCATCATGGTTTCATAATCGACGGTTTTATCCGCGCGGAAGAAGACGGTGGTGTCTTTCTTGCCGCCGGTCAGCTGGTCCAGCGCCGGAATAACCGAGGCATCCGTCACCGGGTCGTTGCCCAGGAACATGGACTTATCGGCCTTCACGGACAGGTAGATAGGTTTTTCCGGACGCGGCTGCGGCTGGCTGGAGGACGCAGGCAGATTCACCTTCACGTCCACCGTCGCCAGCGGTGCGGCAACCATAAAGATAATCAGCAGAACCAGCATGACGTCGATAAACGGCGTCACGTTGATCTCATGCATTTCTCCGTTATCGTCCAGATTTTCATTAAGACGCATTGCCATACAATCAACCTACGCGCAGTTTGGACGCCGCATGTACCGGTTTAACGGCGCTGGCGTTCAGGTCCAGATCGCGGCTTTGCAGCAGCAGAACCTGCGCGGCAACGTCACCCAGTGTGGCTTTGTAACTGCCAATCATGCGCGCGAAGATGTTATAGATAACAACCGCCGGGATAGCAGCAACCAGACCGATAGCCGTGGCCAGCAGCGCTTCTGCGATACCCGGCGCGACGACCGCAAGGTTAGTGGTTTGCGTCTGGGCGATACCGATAAAGCTGTTCATGATGCCCCAGACGGTACCGAACAGGCCAACGAACGGGGAGATGGCGCCGATAGTCGCCAGGTAGCCGTTACCGCGGCCCATATGACGACCCACGGCCGCAACGCGACGCTCCAGACGGAAGCCGGTACGCTCTTTAATGCCTTCGTTATCTTCACTGCCTGCGGAGAGTTCCAGCTCGTTCTGAGCTTCGTTCACTAACAGGGTAGTCAGGCTTTTCGCATGGAAGGATGAGGTGATATCAGAAGCCTGATCCAGAGAGCGGGCTTCCGCCAGCTGCTTCTGCTCACGCTTGAGGCGGCGTTTTTGTGAAAGAAGTTCGGCGCTCTTGCTGAAGAAGATAGCCCAGGTGATCACGGACGCCAGAATCAGGCCGATCATCACAATCTTAACTACGATGTCAGCATGTTGATACATGCCCCAAACGGAGAGATCCGTCTGCATCAAATTATTACCCACTCTGTATCTCCAGGACGCAAATCACAAAATCTGAACGTAATAATATCAAAACGTCGTCGAATTGATAGTAGTTCTCATTAGTATTTACATAGTGCCGTAATTTTCGCTCACTTTCCTTGCGCTTACGCAGTAAAAATTTCTTATGCGAATTTTTGATAATATTTTCTGCTTATTCGATAAGCATCCGGATGCACATTCTGACAATCGTGGTAGTCTGGACGTCCAGACGTATAAAAATAGGGTTAGCGAACATGACTAAAAAGCAGCTTGAGACCACGCTGGTGCAGGCAGGACGCAGTAAGAAATACACGCAGGGCTCGGTCAACAGCGTGATCCAGCGCGCCTCCTCGCTGGTGTTTGATACCGTTGAAGATAAAAAAATCGCTACGCGTAATCGCGCGAAGGGCGGGCTGTTTTACGGTCGTCGTGGCACGTTAACCCATTTCTCGTTGCAGGAAGCCATGTGTGAACTGGAGGGCGGCGCGGGCTGCGCGCTGTTCCCGTGCGGCGCGGCGGCGGTCGCCAATACCATTCTGGCGTTTGTGGAACAGGGTGACCACGTCCTGATGACCAATACCGCTTACGAGCCAAGCCAGGACTTCTGCACCAAAATACTCAGCAAGCTCGGCGTCACCACCAGCTGGTTCGATCCGCTGATTGGGGCCGGTATTGCCGGGCTTATTCAGCCCAACACGCGCGTTGTGTTCCTGGAATCTCCCGGCTCCATCACCATGGAAGTGCATGACGTCCCGGCCATCGTGAAGGCGGTGCGCAGCATAGCGCCGGAAGCGATCATCATGATCGACAACACCTGGGCGGCAGGTGTGCTGTTTAAAGCCCTGGAATTTGACATCGATATCTCCATTCAGGCGGCAACCAAATACCTGATTGGCCATTCCGACGGCATGATCGGTACGGCGGTGTCTAACGCCCGCTGCTGGGATCAATTGCGTGAAAACGCCTACCTGATGGGCCAGATGGTGGATGCCGATACCGCCTACATGACCAGCCGGGGCATCCGTACGCTCGGCGTACGTTTGCGTCAGCATCACGAAAGCAGCCTGCAAATTGCACAGTGGCTGGCACTGCATCCGCAGGTGGAGCGCGTTAACCATCCGGCGCTGCCGGGCAGCAAGGGCCACGAATACTGGCAACGTGACTTTACGGGCAGCAGCGGGTTGTTCTCATTTGTTCTTAAAAAGCGCCTGAATGACGCCGAACTGGCAAGCTATCTGGATAACTTTACCCTCTTCAGCATGGCCTATTCATGGGGTGGGTTTGAATCGCTGATCCTGCCCAACCAGCCGGAGCAGATTGCGGCCCTGCGCCCGGGCGGCGAGGTGGACTTCGAGGGGACCTTAATCCGCCTGCATATCGGGCTGGAAAATGTGGACGATTTAATTGCGGATTTATCGGCAGGATTTGAGCGCATCGTGTAAAGTGCTGGCTGAAATGTACTCCCCGGACGCTATTCTGAACACCGCAAGCAGAAAAGTCTGTATGAGATGCGCCTGCGATCAACCCCGACAGGCAAAATTGGGAGTACAATAGCGTTATATCTGCTGTTCCACAGGAAAGTCCATGGCTGTTATTCAAAATATCATCACGGCGCTCTGGCAACACGATTTTGCCGCGCTGGCGGACCCGCATGTCGTCGGGATTGTCTATTTCGTGATGTTCGCGACGCTGTTTCTGGAAAATGGATTACTGCCAGCCTCATTTTTACCCGGTGACAGCCTGCTCCTGCTCGCAGGGGCGTTAATCGGCAAGGGCGTGATGGACTTCGCACCGACAATGGTGATCCTCACCTCTGCGGCCAGTCTCGGCTGTTGGCTGAGCTACCTGCAAGGGCGCTGGCTTGGAAACACTCGCGTGGTGAAAGGCTGGCTGGCGCAGCTGCCGCATAAATATCACCAGCGCGCGACCTGCATGTTTGACCGTCACGGCCTGCTGGCGTTACTTGCCGGGCGTTTTCTGGCGTTTGTTCGTACCCTGTTGCCTACCATGGCGGGTATTTCAGGCCTCTCTAACCGCCGCTTCCAGTTCTTCAACTGGCTGAGCGCCCTGCTCTGGGTAGGCGTGGTCACCACGCTCGGCTACGCGCTGAATATGATCCCCTTTGTTAAGCGCCATGAAGACCAGGTGATGACCTTCCTGATGATCCTGCCGATTTTCCTGCTGGTTGCAGGGCTGGTGGGTACCATTGCGGTGGTGATTAAGAAAAAGTATTGCAGCGCATAAATAAAAGCCGGGTGGCGCTACCGCTTACCCGGCCTCCGTTTCCCCTCAGGCTCCCTGCATGGTTCTTATACGTGACGCATCTTCCCCCGGTGTGACGCCGAAGTAGCGCTTAAACTCCCGACTAAACTGCGACGCGCTTTCATACCCGACCCGCATCGCCGCGGCGCTGGCCTTCATGCCATCGTGGATCATCAGCATCCGCGCCTTATGCAGACGGTAGGTTTTGAGGTACTGCAACGGCGACGTGCTGGTGACAGATTTAAAGTTATGGTGAAACGCCGAGACGCTCATATTGGCTTCCGCCGCCAGCTGGTCAACGCTGAGGTTTTCCGTGTACTGGCTCTCGATGCGCTTCAGCACGCGGCTAATCAGGCTGAAGTGCGTTTGCCGGCTTACCAGCGCCAGCAGCGCCCCGCCGCCCGGTCCCAGCAGCACATGGTAAAGAATTTCGCGGATAATCTGTTTTCCGAGAATACGCGCATCCAGCGGCCTTTCCATCACGTCTAACAGGCGTTCAATCGCGCAGAGAATTTCCTCCGACAGGGTCGCGGAGTTGATACCGCTTGCCGCCATTGACGGCCGGAAAAGTTCGTCCTCCCCAATCTCCATCAGCAGCTCCTGCAACTGGAGGATGTCGACGTTGACGCGGATCCCGGCCAGCGGTACCTCCTCTGTCGCGAAAGTTTCACATTCGAAGGGTAAAGGTACTGTCAGAAGCAGATATTCATTGGTGTCGTAACGGAACACGCGCTCATTGATATAGCCAATCTTATGGCCAGAAAAGAGAAACACGATGCCGGGCTGATACATCACCGGGGTGCGCGTCCCGGGCTGGGTACCGTACAGCAATCGGATATCCGGCAACAGCTCAACCGAATCATTTCCGTTATCTATCAGTCTTTTAATCTGCGACGTTAGCTGGCGGCAGATGGCATCACGGTTCATTTTCAGTTACTCCGGGTACGGTTTCCGACGCTGACAGTGTGCGCATTTTCTTACCGTTTCTCCAGCGCGCTGTAGAAATGGGCAAGACATCGGCAGGAATGTGCATTGAGAGGATAGCGCCTGCCCGCCACAATGAGCAGCATCAGGTTGCCTTCTGCGCCACCACGATTTTTTACCCACTACAGGGAACAAGCCATGAACAACTTTAATCTTCATACCCCAACCCGCATTCTGTTTGGTAAAGACGCCATCGCCGACCTGCGCGCGCAAATCCCCGCTGACGCCCGCGTGCTGATCACCTACGGCGGCGGCAGCGTGAAAAAAACCGGCGTACTGGATCAGGTGTACAGCGCTCTGGAAGGTCTGGACGTGCGCGAGTTCGGCGGTATCGAGCCTAACCCGTCTTATGAAACGCTGATGAACGCGGTAAAAATCGCCCGTGAGAAGCAAATTACCTTCCTGCTGGCGGTGGGCGGCGGTTCCGTGCTGGACGGCACCAAATTCATCGCGGCGGCGGCCCATTACGCTGACGGCATCGACCCGTGGCATATTCTGGAAACGGGCGGCAGCGACATCAGCAGTGCGATCCCGATGGGCTCCGTGCTGACGCTGCCGGCCACCGGATCAGAGTCCAACAAAGGCGCGGTCATCTCTCGTAAAACCACCGGTGACAAGCAGGCCTTTATGAACGAACACGTTCAGCCCGTGTTCGCGATCCTCGATCCGGTTTACACCTATACCCTGCCTGCGCGTCAGGTGGCGAACGGCGTGGTCGACGCCTTTGTTCACACCGTTGAGCAGTACGTTACTTACCCGGTAAACGCCAAAATTCAGGATCGTTTCGCGGAAGGCATTCTGCTGACGCTGATTGAAGAAGGTCCAAAAGCGCTGAAAGAGCCTGAAAATTACGACGTGCGTGCCAACGTGATGTGGGCTGCCACCCAGGCGCTGAACGGCCTGATCGGCGCAGGCGTGCCGCAGGACTGGGCTACCCATATGCTCGGCCACGAGCTGACGGCGATGCACGGCCTGGATCACGCCCAGACGCTGGCGGTGGTTCTGCCTGCGCTGTGGAACGAAAAACGTGACGCTAAACGCGCCAAACTGCTCCAGTACGCCGAACGCGTGTGGAACATCACCGACGGTTCCGACGATGCGCGTATCGATGCCGCGATTGAAGCCACCCGTCACTTCTTTGAAAGCCTGGGCGTGCCAACGCGTCTCTCTGGCTACGGGCTGGACGGCAGCTCCATCCCTGCCCTGCTGGCGAAACTGGAAGCACACGGCATGACGCAGATCGGCGAGCATGGCGACATCACCCTGGACGTCAGCCGTCGTATTTACGAAGCGGCACGCTAAGCGTTTTTAGGATCCTGACTTTCGTTTTTTGACATTTCGTCCAGACTTAATGCACATCACATCGTCGGAGGTTCCCTCCGGCGATGAGCACCTGAAGGAGGAAAAATGGCAAACCAAACCGTAATCAAGCTACAGGACGGCAACGTGATGCCCCAGCTGGGGCTAGGTGTATGGAAAGCCGGTAACGACGAGGTCGTCTCCGCCATTCATAAAGCCCTGGAAGTCGGCTATCGGTCCATCGATACCGCCGCCGCCTATAAAAACGAGGACGGCGTGGGAAAAGCGCTTGCCAGCGCCGGCGTTCCCCGGGATGAGCTTTTCATCACCACCAAGCTGTGGAACGACGATCAAAAGCGTCCCCGCGAAGCGTTGCAGGAGAGTCTGGAGAAACTCCAGCTCGATTTCGTCGATCTTTATCTCATGCACTGGCCGGTACCGGCTATCGACCATTACGTTGATGCCTGGAAAGGGATGATTGAACTGCAAAAAGAGGGGCTGATAAAAAGCATCGGCGTCTGTAATTTCCAGGTTCATCATCTGCAACGCCTGATTGATGAAACGGGCGTCGCGCCGGTGATTAACCAGATTGAGCTGCATCCGCTGATGCAGCAGCGCCAGCTTCATTCATGGAACGCCACGCACAAGATCCAGACCGAATCCTGGAGCCCGTTGGCCCAGGGCGGCGAAGGGGTGTTTGACCAGAAAATCATCCGTGAACTGGCGGATAAGTACGGTAAAACCCCGGCGCAGATCGTCATTCGCTGGCATCTGGATAGCGGTCTGGTGGTGATCCCGAAATCGGTCACGCCATCGCGTATCGCCGAGAACTTCGACGTCTGGGATTTCCGCCTGGATAAAGACGAGCTGGGTGAAATTGCGAAGCTGGATCAGGGCAAACGGCTTGGGCCGGACCCGGATCAGTTTGGCGGGTAATCCCCTCACCCTGCCCTCTCCCCGGAGGGGAGAGGGTTAGACCTGTAGGCCCGGTAAGCGCAGCGCCACCGGGCATTGTTACAGGTTTAACCGGTCTTACGTTTTACGTTCTTCTTCGTTCCCGCAACACCGTTCGAACGCTGATGCGCAATAGGCGTGTGCTTGGTCAGCGCCGGGCGCGTGTTGCGGTTCTGGCGGCGCGCTTCGCGCATCTCTTCCAGCGTTGGCGCTGGCACCAGGCAATCACGACGCGAGCCGATCAGGTGCTTTTTCCCCATCTCTTCCAGCGCCTGACGGATCAGCGGCCAGTTTTTCGGATCGTGATAGCGCAGCAGCGCTTTATGCAGACGGCGCTGTTTATCCCCTTTCGGCACCACCACGTCTTCGCTCTTATAACCAATCTTACTCAGCGGGTTTTTGCCGGTGTAATACATGGTCGTCGAGTTGGCGAGCGGCGACGGGTAGAAGTTCTGCACCTGATCCAGACGGAATCGACGCTGCTTCAGCCACAGCGCCAGATTCACCATGTCTTCATCACGGGTGCCGGGGTGTGCGGAGATGAAGTATGGGATCAGATACTGCTCTTTCCCCGCCTGTTTTGAATAGGTATCAAACAGCTGTTTAAAGCGGTCATAGCTGCCCATGCCTGGCTTCATCATTTTGGACAGCGGGCCTTCTTCGGTGTGCTCCGGGGCGATCTTCAGATAACCGCCAACGTGGTGCGTCGCCAGCTCTTTGATGTAGCGCGGATCTTCCACCGCAATGTCGTAACGCACGCCGGAGGCGATCAGGATCTTCTTGATGCCTTTCAGGTCACGGGCGCGACGGTAAAGATTGATAGTCGGCTCGTGGTTGGTGTCCATATGCTCGCAAATGCTCGGATAGACGCAGGAGAGACGACGGCAGGTCTGCTCGGCGCGCGGCGATTTACAGCGCAGCATGTACATGTTGGCCGTTGGACCACCCAGATCGGAGATCACGCCGGTAAAGCCCGGCACCGTGTCGCGAATCGCTTCGATCTCGTTAACAATCGACTCTTCGGAACGGCTCTGAATAATACGGCCTTCATGTTCGGTGATCGAACAGAATGAGCACCCGCCGAAGCAGCCGCGCATGATGTTGATTGAGAAACGGATCATCTCGTACGCCGGAATACGGCTGTTGCCATATGACGGATGCGGCACACGCTTGTACGGCAGAGCAAAGACGCTGTCCATCTCTTCGGTAGAGAGCGGGATCGCCGGTGGGTTAACCCAGATATAGCGCTCGCCGTGCTTTTGCATCAGAGCGCGCGCGCAGCCGGGGTTGGTTTCATGGTGTAAGATGCGCGACGCGTGGGCGTAAAGTACTTTATCGCTTTTTACTTTTTCGTAAGACGGCAGCAGCACATAGGTTTTTTCCCACGGCTTCGGACGCGGCGGCTGCACCACCACGGCCTTTGCTTCCGCTTTCTTCGGCTCAACCGGTTTGTTATCCGCGCACGGCAGATCGTCACCGTACGGATGTGGGATAGGGTCGATTTTGCCCGGCATATCGATAATGCGGGAATCCACCCCGCTCCAGCCCGGCAGCGCCTCTTTCACCATGATCGCGGTGTTGCGCACGTCGCGGATCTCGCTGACCGGTTCACCCTGCGCCAGGCGATGCGCCACCTCCACCAGCGGACGCTCGCCGTTGCCGAAGATCAGCATGTCGGCTTTCGAATCCACCAGCACCGAACGGCGCACGGTATCAGACCAGTAGTCGTAGTGTGCGGTGCGGCGCAGGCTCGCCTCGATGCCGCCCAGGATCACCGGCACGTCTTTCCATGCTTCTTTGCATCGCTGGGTGTAGACGAGGGTCGCGCGATCGGGACGTTTACCCGCCACGTTGTCAGCCGTGTAAGCGTCGTCATGGCGCAGCTTACGGTCGGCGGTATAGCGGTTGATCATCGAGTCCATGTTGCCCGCGGTCACGCCGAAGAACAGGTTAGGCTTGCCCAGACGCATAAAGTCGTCTTTGCTGTTCCAGTCAGGCTGGGAGATGATCCCCACGCGGAAGCCCTGGGCTTCAAGCATACGGCCACAGATCGCCATGCCAAAGCTCGGGTGATCGACATACGCATCGCCCGTCACCAGAATGATATCGCAGCTGTCCCAGCCCAGTTGATCCATCTCTTCCCGGGACATCGGCAGGAACGGCGCCGGTCCAAAGCAGGCTGCCCAGTACTGGGGCCAGGAGAAGAGGTCGCGATCCGGCTGGATCAGGGAAATAGCGCTCATAATGCTTCCGAAGAAAAAATAGACAAAAGGAGCGGGATTATACGCTGGTTTACCGGGGGAAATGAAGGGGTATTTATTGCCCGGTGACGCTACGCTTACCGGGCCTACGGGCCTGTAGGTCGGGTAAGGCGAAGCCGCCACCCGACTCGTTTTACGGTGCCGGATTCACCAGCATCTGCCCTACCGATCCCCTGTCCATCATCTCCAGCGTCTGGCTGTGGAACAGGAACGGGAAGTGCGGCCAGGAAGGCTGGCCGTAGTAGACGAGCAGTTCGACCTGGCCATCCACCCAGACGGTATCTTTCCAGCCCCTGTCTTCCGGGAACGGCATCGCCCCGTTGACTTTGCGGATCAGGAATGACACCCCTTCAATATGGAACGACTGCGGCATCTCCGAGCGGACGGTCCAGCGCTCCCATGTTCCCTGTTGGGCGGTGATATCAATGCGGTTTACGTCCCACAGCGAACCGTTGATGCCCGGATCGTCGCCAAGGCTGATATCGCGACTGCGTACTGCCGGGCCGGTCACAATCTCCTGCGGCAGCAGGCGCATCGGCAGACTGTCGGTCACCAGCGGCAACAGGCCGGTCGGGCGCAGCGTCAGCACCAGCGTGGAGACCAGCACGCTCGACGGTTCAAAGAAGCCGCGAATACGGTCAACAATGCTTGCCGCTTCGCCGCAGGTCACGGACACTTCATCCCCGTTGGTCATATCCACGAGGATCTCACGACGTTCGCCCGGTGCCAGCGCCAGCTGTTTTACCGATACCGGCGCAGGTAATAACCCCTGATCGCCTGAAATCACGTGCAGCGCGCGGCCGTCGCTCATCTGCAACTGGTAGCGGCGCGAGTTAGAGGCATTCAGCAGACGCAGGCGCACCCAGCCACGAGACACTTCGACATACGGGCTTTGCGCGCCGTTAACCAGCAGCGTATCGCCCACAAAACCACCGCTGCCCGGCTCGCTGTACTCCGGCGTGCCGAAGTTATCCAGCCGCTTGTCCTGAATAATGATCGGGAAATCATCAACGCCGTAGTGATTCGGGATCGGCAGCGTTTTGCTGACCTCATCTTCAATCAGCCACATTCCGGCCAGGCCGTTGTAGACCTGCTGGGCGGTGCGGTTCGGGGTGTTGGCGTGATACCACAATGTCGCCGCGCTCTGACGAATCGGGAGGACGGGCGCCCAGTCGGCATTCGGCGACATCATGCGTGCCGCGCCGCCAATCAGCGGCCCCGGCACCTGCAAACCACTGACGGTCATCGCGACATTTTCCGTCGTACGGTTACTGTAGATGAGCTTAACGTCATCGCCATTCCACACGCGAATGGTCGGCCCGAGGTAGCGTCCGTTAATGCCCCATACCTGCGCGCGCGTTCCCTGGGTAAAGGACCAGTGGCTACGCTGAAGCGTGAGGAATAGCGGCTGCCCGCGACGGGATTCAATCAACGGCGGAATAGGCAGCGGCTGTTGCTGCCCGGCGGCGCTGGCTGTCCGCGGCATCGCACCCGCACAAAGGGCGATACCCGAAGCCTGAATAAACTGACGCCGACTGAGTGACATATAAGCTCCATCTGAAACGACTAACAACGCGGGAATTCGTTTTCCCTTACACGACACCGGGTCAAATCTTACCGGCGGCTTCTCGCTCTGCAACTTCTTTATCGAGCTGCGCAATATGCTGAGCCATCAGCTCGCGGCAGTGCGTGGCCAGCTCGCGCACCTGGTCTTTACCGTATTTTGAGGTATCTACCGGCGGCAGCATTTCGACAATGACCAGTCCGTTATTCAGACGGTTAAGATTAATCTTATTCGATGTATTGGAAACACACACGGGAATAATTGGAACGCCTGCCGCAATTGCAGCATGAAACGCGCCGGTCTTAAACGGCAGCAGGCCGCGACCACGGCTGCGCGTCCCTTCCGGGAACATCCAGATGGAAATCCGGCGCTTTTTAAACTGATCCACCACTTCCGCAATGGTGCCATGCGCTTTGGCGCGGTTGTTACGGTCAATCAGTAAGTTACCGGTGAGCCAGTACAGCTGACCGAAAAACGGGATCCACAGCAGGCTTTTTTTACCCACGGTTACGGTCGGCGGAAGAACAATATTTGAGGCCGTCACCATATCGTAGTTGTTCTGATGGTTAGCGATATAGATGGCGTTACCGAAATTCTCCGCCCCTTCAGGCAGACGCTTTTCAACCTTCAGGCCAAACAGCGGCGCAAGACGACCAAACATGTGGCCAAACGTCGCGACATGCTTTGGGTTACGCGGGCTGAACAGGCAATAAATCGATCCGAAAATACAGACCAGAATGCAATAAATAACGGTAAGAATGAGACGAACAATGTATAGCATAGCGACCTCTGAAGCCCTGACAGCTGACAATTATACTTCACCTGTGGCCAGGTAAGGACTTTATTACGAGCGCGTATTGTTAATCGCAACGCACGAATTAACAACGTTTTTACGGGAAATTTTATGGTAATTCCCCCTCCGGAAAGAGGGGGGATGAAACAGGTTACTCTTCGCTGTCGTCCGCTTTGCTGCGCGCCGGCGAGTCGATCTCCACGCGGTCGATTCGCTGGAGGCCGCGCATCAGTGAGCCGCGACGTCCACGCTCACCCACCACCTTCTGCAACTCTTCCGGACGCAGTTTGATTTTACGCTTGCCGACATGAATGGTCAGCGTGCTCTGCGGCGGCAGCAGGAAGAGATGCGCAAGGCCATCGACGCCTTTTGCCGCTTCCGCTGACGGGATACTGATGATCTTGTTGCCCTTCCCTTTCGACAGCTCCGGCAGATCGCTGACCGGGAACATCAGCATGCGTCCGGCAGCGGTGATCGCCAGCAGCATGTCGCTTTCGTTCTCGATGATCAGCGGCGGCATGACGTGTGCGTTATCCGGCAGGCTAATCAGCGCCTTACCAGCACGGTTACGCGACACCAGATCGTTGAAGGTACAGATAAAGCCGTAGCCCGCATCAGACGCCATCAGCAGTTTTTGATCGTCGGCCTCCATCAGCATATGGTCCACCGTGGCGCCCGGCGGCAGCGTCAGCTTGCCAGTTAGCGGTTCGCCCTGGCCGCGCGCAGACGGCAGCGTGATCGGGTCGATGGCGTAGCTGCGGCCCGTGGAGTCGATGAACGCCACCGGCTGGTTACTCTTGCCCTTCACCGCCGCCTTGAAGCTGTCACCAGATTTGTAGCTCAGACCCGGCGCGTCGATATCGTGGCCTTTAGCGCTACGTACCCAGCCGCTCTGGGAAAGCACGATGGTCACCGGCTCGGAAGGCAGCATGTCGTGCTCGTTCATCGCCTTCGCCTCTTCGCGCTCGTGCAGCGGAGAACGACGGTCGTCGCCAAAGGCGTCGGCATCGGCCTGCAACTCTTTCTTCAGCAGGGTGTTCATCTTGCGCTCGGATGCCAGAATCGCCTGAAGCTGATCGCGCTCTTTTTCCAGCTCGTTCTGCTCGCCGCGGATCTTCATCTCTTCCAGTCTGGCGAGATGGCGCAATTTCAGTTCGAGGATCGCTTCGGCCTGGGTTTCGCTGATGCCAAAGCGCGACATCAGGGCAGGCTTAGGTTCGTCCTCGGTACGAATGATCTCGATCACTTCGTCAATGTTGATGAACGCCACCAGCAAACCTTCGAGGATATGCAGGCGCTTAAGCACTTTTTCCAGACGATGGTTCAGACGACGGCGCACCGTATCGCGGCGGAAGGCCAGCCATTCGGTGAGGATCTCCAGCAGGTTTTTCACCGCCGGACGACCGTCCAGACCAATCATGTTCAGGTTGATGCGGTAGCTTTTTTCCAGATCGGTAGTGGCGAACAGGTGGTTCATCACCTGCTCCATGTCCACGCGGTTAGAGCGCGGCACGATCACCAGACGGGTCGGGTTTTCGTGGTCCGATTCGTCGCGCAGGTCGTCCACCATCGGCAGCTTTTTATTGCGCATCTGGGAGGCGATCTGCTCCAGCACCTTCGCACCGGACACCTGGTGCGGCAGCGCGGTGATCACCACGGCCCCGTCTTCTTTGGTCCACACCGCGCGCATGCGCACGGAGCCGCGACCGTTCTGGTAGATTTTGCGGATTTCCGCGCGCGAGGTGATGATCTCGGCTTCGGTCGGATAGTCCGGCCCCTGCACAATATCCAGCAGATCGTCCAGCGAGGTTTTCGGCTGCTCAATCAGGGTGATGGCGGCTTTTGCCACTTCACGCAGGTTGTGCGGCGGAATGTCCGTCGCCATGCCCACGGCGATACCGGTCGTGCCGTTCAGCAGGATGTTCGGCAGACGCGCAGGCAGCATCTTCGGCTCCTGCATCGTACCGTCGAAGTTTGGCACCCAGTCGACCGTCCCCTGCCCCAGCTCGCCCAACAGCACTTCGGCATATTTAGACAGGCGGGATTCGGTATAACGCATTGCCGCGAAGGATTTCGGATCGTCCGGTGCCCCCCAGTTCCCCTGGCCATCCACCAGCGGATAGCGATAAGAGAACGGCTGGGCCATCAGCACCATCGCTTCATAGCAGGCGCTGTCGCCGTGCGGATGGTATTTACCCAGCACGTCGCCGACGGTACGGGCGGATTTCTTAAACTTGGCGGTAGCATTCAGCCCCAGTTCGGACATCGCATAGACGATGCGGCGCTGAACGGGCTTCAGGCCATCCCCGATAAACGGCAACGCCCTGTCCATGATGACGTACATGGAGTAGTTCAGGTAGGCGTTTTCCGTGAATTCATGTAGCGCGAGGCGCTCTGCCATATCGCTCATTACGTGTGATTCCTCAACTCAGAAACCGATGGGTTTCAGGCAATATTGCCGCAGATACTACCTCATCTGGCGAGTTGAGTCACAAAGAAAAAGGGCCGCATAAGCGGCCCTTTCCGGGTTATTTGTTCAGCTTGATAACCTGCTTCACGTCGATTTCAAACTCGTTCCAGTCTTTATCGATTTTACCCTGGAGTTCGACTTTATCCTGGGGCGTCACCGTCACGCCGTTCCAGCGCTTGTGGTCGATCTCCACCACCACCGTGCCGCTCTCATCGCGGAAGGTGTAACGGTCATCGGACAGGCGCTCGGTAATGTTCCCGCGCAGCTTCACCCAGACATCGTCCTTCAGGTCTTTCACTTTAGCCGCGGTGGTGAGGTTGGCGTTGTTATCGACAAAGCCACCCTGCTGGGTTTGCGTCTGGTTCTGTGTCACAGATGGGCCAGAGAAGCCACCCTGTGCAGCAAAGACAGGGGCCGTGGTCATCATCATGATGGCAGCAATTGCAGCGAATTTTTTCATCTTTATCTCTCCCTTTAATGTCGTTTCACAATCCATTAAACAGGGTAAACCTTAACAACTTCTTAAGGGGAAAATTTATTTATTTTTACTGTACAGCAGGCGCTTGCAGAAGGTTTACTGACGGCATCAAGGAGGAAATATGCGCATTTTACTGGTAGAAGACGACAGGCTCATCGGCGACGGCATCAAAGCGGGCTTAAGCAAAATGGGCTTTAACGTGGACTGGTTTACCGACGGTAAAACCGGGCAGGCGGCCCTGTACACCGCGCCGTATGATGCCGTGGTGCTGGACCTGACGCTGCCAGAAATCGACGGGCTTGAGATCCTGCGCGCCTGGCGCGAAAGCGGTAAGAGCGAACCGGTGCTGATCCTGACCGCGCGGGATGCGCTGAATCAGCGCGTCGAAGGGTTACGCCTGGGGGCGGATGATTACCTGTGTAAGCCGTTCGCGCTGATTGAAGTGGCGGCCCGCCTTGAAGCGCTGGTGCGCCGCAGTCACGGGCAGGCGCGCAGCGAGCTGCGTCACGGCAAGGTCACGCTCGATCCGGCAAGCCTTGTCGCCACGCTGGAGGGCGAAACGCTGGTGCTCAAACCCAAAGAGTTCGCCCTGCTGGAGCTGCTGATGCGCAACGCGGGCCGCGTGCTGCCGCGCAAGACCATCGAGGAGAAACTCTACAACTGGGATGATGACGTCTCCAGCAACGCCGTCGAAGTCCACGTTCATCATTTACGCCGCAAGCTCGGCAGCGAATTTATCCGCACCGTGCACGGCATCGGTTATACCCTGGGTGACGCATGAAACTGACCCAACGCCTGAGCCTGAAGCTGCGCCTGACGCTCCTCTTTTTGTTGCTGTCCCTGGCGGCCTGGTTTGCCGCAAGCGTGGTGGCCTGGCACCAGACGACCGACAAGCTCGATAAGCTGTTCGATACCCAGCAGATGCTGTTTGCCAAACGGCTGCTGACGATGGACGTGGACGAACTCCGCGCCCCGGAACGCATGCGCGAGGTACCGAAAAAAGCCAAACACGGCCATCTGGACGACGATGCGCTGGCCTTCGCAATCTTCACCGCCGACGGCAGCATGGTGCTTAACGACGGCGAAAACGGGCGCGACATACCTTACCTCTACCGCCGGGACGGGTTTGATGACGGTCGGTTGCAGGATGACAACGACGAATGGCGTTTCCTGTGGCTGACTTCTCCGGACGGGAAATACCGCGTGGTGGTTGGCCAGGAGTGGGAGTACCGACAGGATATGGCGCTGGACGTGGTCAGCTCGCAGCTGACGCCGTGGCTGGTGGCGCTGCCCGTAATGCTACTGTTGCTGATTGTTCTGCTGAGCCGGGAACTGAAACCGCTGAAAAAACTGGCGCAGACCCTGCGCTCGCGCTCGCCGGATGCGACCGATACGCTGCCCACCCACGGCGTGCCGACGGAGGTTCGCCCGCTGCTTGATGCGCTTAACCATCTTTTCGCCCGTACGCAGGAGATGATGGCCCGCGAGCGCCGCTTCACCTCGGATGCCGCCCATGAGTTGCGCAGCCCGCTGGCCGCGCTGAAGGTGCAAACCGACGTGGCGCAGCTTTCCCTTGACGATCCCGGGGCGCAGTCTAAAGCGCTGGGGCAGCTGCATGCGGGCATCGACCGCGCCTCCCGGCTGGTGGACCAGCTTCTCACCCTGTCGCGCCTGGATTCACTGGATAATCTTGATGACGTCGAACCCGTGATGATGGCCGATTTGCTGCAATCCGCGGTGCTGGATATCTGGCATCCGGCGCAGCAGGCGGGCATTGATATTCGGCTCAACGTCAACGCGCCCGAGGTGATGCGTCACGGACAGCCGCTACTGCTGAGCCTTCTGGCGCGTAACCTGCTGGACAACGCCGTTCGTTACAGCCCGCGCGGCAGCGTGGTGGACGTGACGCTGCATACCCAAAGCTTTACCGTGCGCGACAACGGCCCGGGCATTTCTTCCGATGCGCTGGCGCGTCTCGGCGAGCGCTTTTATCGTCCACCGGGCCAGGACGCCACCGGCAGCGGTCTGGGGTTGTCTATCGTCAAGCGTATCGCGACGTTACATGGGATGAGCGTCTCGCTGGGCAATGCGCCGGAAGGGGGCTTTGAGGTGACCGTCAGCTGGTAGCCATTATTGCGCTGAGCGCAAAAGACTTTGCACATTTTGCTTATTTTTCCGCTCCGTCCTCGCGCGTAGAATACCCGGCATACTCTCAGCATCGAGGACAAATAATGAGCAATATTCTGATTATCAACGGCGCGAAAGAATTTGCGCACTCTAAAGGCCAGCTCAATGACACCCTGACCGAGGTCGCGGATGGTTTCCTGCGCGACGCCGGACATGATGTTAAGGTCGTGCGCGCGGACAGCGATTACGACGTGAAGGCCGAAGTGCAGAACTTCCTGTGGGCCGACGTGGTTATCTGGCAGATGCCGGGCTGGTGGATGGGCGCACCGTGGACCGTGAAAAAATACATGGACGATGTGTTTACCGAAGGTCACGGTTCGCTGTATGCCAGCGACGGCCGCACCCGCTCAGACGCGTCTAAAAAATACGGTTCCGGCGGCCTGATTCAGGGCAAGAAATACATGCTCTCCCTGACCTGGAATGCCCCGCTAGAAGCGTTCACTGAGCAAGATCAGTTCTTCGAAGGCGTGGGCGTAGACGGCGCGTATCTGCCGTTCCACAAGGCGAATCAGTTCCTGGGTATGGAGCCGCTGCCGACCTTTATCGTCAACGACGTGATTAAAATGCCGGACGTCCCGCGCTATATCGCAGAATATCGCAAGCATCTCGCGGAAATTTTTGCTTAACTGGTAGCCTGGAATTAGAAGGAGTTAATTATGCTTACCGTTATTGCTGAAATCCGTACGCGTCCTGGCCAACATCACCGCCAGGCGGTACTGGATGAGTTCGCGAAGATCATCCCGACCGTACTGAAAGAAGAAGGCTGCCACGGCTACGCGCCGATGGTGGACGCCGCCACCAGCGCAAGCTTTCAGGCGACCGCGCCAGACTCAATCATCATGGTTGAGCAGTGGGAAACCGTCGCGCACCTTGAAGCGCATTTGCAGACCGCGCATATGAAAGCGTGGAGCGACGCGGTGAAAGGGGACGTTCTGGAAACCCACATCCGTATTCTGGAGCAAGGGGTTTAAGTTCCGTGAAATTTGCCGGGTGGCACTGCGTTTACCCGGCCTACAAAACCTGACTCGTAGGCCCGGTAAGCGCTAGCGCCACCGGGCTTTTTGTATCATCTTAATACTCAACTGCTATGCTTATTCTGACTTCATTGTTAACAGGAGGATGGAATGGGACTTTTTAACTTCGTAAAAGAAGCAGGCGAAAAGCTGTGGGATAACCTGACCGATCATAAAGGTCAGGGCGACAAAATCACCGAGCACCTCAAGAAACTCAACATTCCCGGTTCCGATAAGGTTCAGGTTAACGTCACTGACGGCAAGGCCAGCGTGACGGGCGACGGGCTGACGCAGGAGCAGAAAGAAAAAATCCAGGTCGCCGTCGGCAACATCGCGGGCGTCAGCGAAGTGGAGAACAATATCACCGCAACAGATGCCAAAGATGAAGCCACCTACTATACGGTGAAATCCGGCGATACCCTGAGCGCAATCTCTAAAACCGTGTACGGCGATGCCAACCAGTACAATAAGATTTTTGAGGCTAACCGCCCAATGCTCTCCAGCCCGGATAAGATCTATCCCGGTCAGACGCTGCGTATTCCGAAAGCGTGATCGATAAGTCGGGGGTTACCCCCCGACTGTTTTTACCAGTACAGTTTCCAGCTCTGCGTAAAACGCACCAGTGCCTCAACGTAGAAGTAATCGCCCCAGCTCGCGCACTCATCCACGCCTTTATTGCTCGCCAGGTGATACACCGAGTGCTTAAGCAGCCCGTTGCCCTTCTCTTCTTTGCCCATCAGATAGTGCTTTGTCAGCGAGGACATAATCCCTTTCGCCCATTCGAGGTAACGTTCGCGATCCGGATCTGTGACCGGCAGATGTTTCACCAGCTCCAGCAGTCCACACACCGCAATTGCCGCCGAGGAAGAATCACGCAGTGCGTCGGTGCCCACCAGCGCCAGATCCCAGTGGCAGACGTAGTCTTCCGGCAGGCGATTGAGGAAGTAGTTCGCCAGCCGTTTTGACAGGGCGATCATCGTTTCGTCGCCGGTATAGATATAGCTCAGCAGGAAACCGTAAATGCCCCAAGCCTGCCCGCGCGACCAGCAGGAGTCGTCGGCGTAGCCCTGCTGGGTGTTGCCGTAGCGCGGTGCGCCGGTTGCCACATCCATATAGTAGGTGTGGAAGGTGGAGGCATCGTCACGAATGAGGTATGTCGCGGCCTGCATGACGTGCGCTTTTGCGGCGTCGGCAAAGCGCGGATCGCCCGTCTGCTCCGTTGCCCAGTAGAGCAGCGGCAGGTTCATGTTGCAGTCGATGATCATCCGCCCGGCCTGCTCCGGATCGGAGAGATCGCCCCACGCCTGGATGATTTTCGCCTTCTCGTGGAAGCGTTCCAGCAGGGCTTCCGCCGCCAGCAGCGAGAAGCCGCGCGCCTCGCGGCTTCCGGTCAGCCGCCACGCGGCTACGCAGGAGAGCGTGTAGAGGAAGCCTAAATCGTGGGTGTTGGTGTCGTTGCGCCCGGCGATGCGCAGGCCAAACGAGCGCACGTGTTTTTCCGCCATCGCGCGGAATTTTTCCTCGCCGCTCATCTCCCATGCCAGCCACAGCTGCCCGGTCCAGAAGCTGGTGGTCCACTCCACGTTGTCAGTCAGCGGATAAAAACCGTTCTGGCAGGTTTCCGCCGGGAATTTGTCGCCGAACTCCGTTAAATGACGGCTAATCAGGTCGAGAACGTGGCTGCGCGCCGAATTCAGTTCATCGCTGAATGCGCGGGAGTCAACGGGCGCAGCGATAACAGGCAGACGTTCTTCTTTGATACGACTTAACATATTTCGGTTCCTTCTTTGACGGCGTAATTTATCGTGTTGACGTTTCTGCTACGTTCAGCGCACGAGCCCCGCGCCATTTGCTCTGACAGGCGGATAACGTAAAAGCAGAAATAAGGGTAAAGGTCAGCGCCGTTGCGCCCATGATGATATAGGTGTGCTCAAAGCCAATACGGTCATACATATAGCCGGCAGGGGAAGAGACCACCACGTTGCCAACGTAGAGCATCGCCTGATAGCCGAGTAAATACATGGTGGCATTGACGCGCTTGTCGAAATGCTCGGCGATATATTTAAATACCGACACCAGCAGGAGACAAATTTCCAGACCGTACAGCGGCTTAAGCACTGAAATTAACAGGTGTGAATCACACATGCCGGAAATAATTAGACGCGCCCCAACCACCAGCCCGACAATTAACAGCCCGCGTTTGGCGCCAATAAAGTTCACAAACAGCGGGACCACCATATACATGACAAATTCCATGCCCGACTGTACGGTCCCGAGATAGCCGAATACGGCGTTGCCCTCATGAATATCATCGAAGAAGGTGACGAAATAGCGCGAGAATTGCTGCTCGGCGATAAACATCATCCATGCCACGCCCGCCACGTACAGGCAGAAGGCCCAGAATTTGCGGTTACGCAGCAGGGCGTAAACGTCGGACGGGGCAATTTTCTCTTTCGTCAGCACCTCGCCTGCGTGAGCGGAGTTAGTGTTCACTTTCAGGCTCAGCAGGACAATCAGCATCACCACCGACGCCACGCTGCCGAGAATAAAGTTATACGCCGGTGAGAGGTTGAACAGCAGGCCGGAGAAAGATGACGCCACCGCCCAGCCGAGCGATCCCCACATACGGATCTGCCCGAACTCCATGCCATTCAAACGGCTAAAGCGGTCGGAATAGGATTCACACGCCGCCACGCCCGCGTACCAGGCAAAGCTTAAATAGAGCGCGCCGATAATAATCCCCAGCAGGGTATTAGACATTAACAGCGGCTGGTAAACATAAATAAAGAATGGCGCCATCAGGGCCGACATGATCACCACAAAATAGAGCAGATATTTGCTCATGCCGATCTTATCGAGAATATAGCCGTAGATCGGCTTGAGAATAACGGAGAATATCCCGTTCACCGCAAAGACGGTTCCAATCACCGATCCGCTCAGGTTGGCTTTCTGACCGAGCCAGATTGCCAGCAGACCAATACTGGCAGACCAGGTAAAGAAATAGAGAAAGATAAAGCTGCTGATTTTGTAATATTCAGTTCTGTTGGTTGTCGATGTGCTTTTCATATCATCCTCGCCGGGGTGTAGGGCCAGATTTTTATAATGTGAACGACAGCTTACGTTCGCTTCCGGGTTCGCTAATCACGACCTGGTTATGGGTTATATTCAGCTGCGGCGTCGCCGCAGCGGGCTGTTTTCCGCCAGCCAGAACGGCGCAACAGAGCCAGCTTTCCCCTTGCGGGAGGTCAGCTTTTAACAGCGGAATGGAGGCACACTCCGCAAACATAATGCTGCTGTTCGGCGGCGTGACGATGCTGTCTGGCTGGCGATGAATGATCGGCGAAAGATCGACAATGACGCTGCTGCCGTTTTCAGCCAACAGATAACAACCGCGTTCGCGCACCTGGTGGGCGGTTTTCATCACCGCAAAGCCGCCCTCGACGGTTTGCAGAGTGCGCGCGCTGTTGATACGGTGCAGGCGCAGGTGCCACTCCCCGAACGGGATCTGCCAGGTCGCAATCTGCACGTCGCGCCACGGCGACCAGCGCGAGAAAATGTAATTTTCATCCACCCGAACCTCTTCGCACTCGCGACGACCGCGGAAATAGTCATCTCCGTCCGCCAGCAGCAGCATGGAATCGCAGGCGGCATGCTTCAGGCCAAAACGCCCGCGCTCAAGGGTGAATCCGAAGCGGCTGGAGTAGGCAAATTTGGTGTATTTCGCTTCGGTGTTGACGTAGTTGTTCAGCTCCAGCTGACCGGCGGTGAGCATGACGACGTGCTGCGAATCTTTCGAATGCATCAGGATCTGCTGCGCATGCGGAATCACATGTTTTCCAGCAAGCGCGGGCAGCGGTTGTTCTTCCGCCTGCCAGAACGGGTGTGCTTCCGGCAGCGCCAGGATCAGATAGGTTTTCAGCGCCCAGTACGGTGAACCGGGGGAGTTGTAATCCTCGCACATCGCCAGGTTCGGATACGCAAAGCCGAGGGTGAGAATACCGTCGCGATCGACAATCGACTGCTGCTGCCACCAGCGCAGATGCCGCAGCACAATGCCCTTCACGATGCCCGGGGTGAAGACGTCCAGTTGAGAAAAGGCCACCGCGCTCCAGAAGGCAACCATGGCAAAGCGGTAGGTCAGGCTGCGGCCAAACGGCACCGAGGCGCCATCGGCGGCGGACCAGTAGATAAAGTCTTCCGCGAACAGACGCGAGCGCTCGCGCAGCACCTTCGCCCTCGCCTCGTCGTCACTCAGCGTGGCGTAAATCAGGCCGTAGAAATGGAAAGCCATGGAGATGTAGTAATCTTTCGGGCGGCCGGGACCGTCGGAATACCAGCCGTCGCCGAGGTAGTAGGCGTCCATCAGCGCAAAGCGGTGGTCAATGGCGGCCCGATCGTACGGCAGGCCGGCGCGCTTAAAGCCGAGCTGGACCATAATGGCAAAATAGTTCCAGTTGCTGTCCGGCATCTGCGCGTCGGTGATTTGGTTGAGCCACGCGTGCAGGTTCATCACCTCGCGCCCGGTAAAGTGCGCGGTGAGTTTATCCCCCAGCAGAGCGAGCCCCAGACCGTAGGCCGCCATCTCCACCAGACGCTGATCGTACGGGCCGGTTTCACCCCAGTAGCCGCTGCTTTGCGGGTCGGTACCAAGCTTAATGGCAGTAAGGTACTTCTCGCTGAACGGCGTGCTTTCGCCGGACGCCATCAGCGGAAACAGACCCCAGAGCGCGCGAGAAAGTCCCTCCATCTGCGCAATATCCGCTGTGTAATGGGCGCAGGTGTCGCCCAGCGGGAATCGTGAAAGGTTCGCCGGAAATTGCGTGTCCAGCGCCTGTAAAAGTGCATACAACGACGCCACTACCTCCTGGCGTGAAGACAACGGATTTGATTTTTCTTTGTTTGCCGCCCACATCGGTTCGCCCTCGTAATCAACTGCGGCAAAGCATAGTGAATCCGCAAGGGGCAGAAATGTTAGCCATGTCACAGGCATGAACGATGAATAAACCTCCAGTTGAGAAAATTTAAAAAGGTGGTTTATAAAGACGATCAGACGGGAAAAAGTTGAGTTTTATTGCACTATGCGCGACACGCCGACATCCGACCTTCTGGAACTGATCGCCCTGAACGATACCGTGGCCTCGTTCAGCCGCCTGTTTGCCAATACGGTGCGCTACCATCACTGGCATCAGTGTCTGGAGATCCTCTATGTGGAAGAGGGCTTTGGCGTGGCGATTGTCGATAATCGTCACTACACCATGCGCCCCGGACGACTGTTTTTCTTCCCGCCTTTTACGCTGCATAAGGTCATGGTGGACGAACAGGCGGAGGCAATTTACCGCCGCACCATTATTCATCTCGACCAGCACGCGGTGCTGAAGATCCTGCGGGATTTTCCCCAGACCCGGCAGCGCCTGGAGCGGCTGTCACGCCGTGGCGGCGAAGCGTGGGTCGCCGATTTAGCCCACTGTCACCACCATATCGACCATCTCTTTAGCTGCTATAAACCGCCGATGAACGGCGAGAGCATCGCCAGCCTGCTGATCGGCCTGTTCGCGATGCTGCCCGACGATCGCGACGGCGAACCGGGCAACAGCCAGGGGATCGCCAGCCAGGTCATGTTCTGGCTCGACGAGCATTATCAGGAGAAATTTCGTCTGGATGCGCTGGCCGCAGAGCTGGGTAAATCGCGCAGTTACGTATCGCGAAAATTCCATGCGGAAACGGGCGAAAAAATTCACGACTACCTGAACACGCTAAGGTTGCGTAAGGCGTGCGAGTGTTTACTCCACACGGATTCGAGCGTGCGAGACATTGCCGCACAGGCGGGATTTTCCGACGTGACGTGGTTTATCAGCGCGTTTAAAAAGGGGATTGGCGAGACGCCGTTGCAGTACAGGAAGAACCATCGTGCGGTTTGACGCCCTCACCCCAGCCCTCTCCCACGGGGAGAGGGGGAAGATCAACCGCTCTTTTTCCCCGGCTTTAATCCGCGATGTAACTCGTTGATGCGCTTCATCGACTTGATGGTGCGCTGCGGCTCGGTGGAGGCGACGGACAGAATAATCATCTCCAGGCACAGCAGCACCGTGCCGTGCAGCGGGATTTTGCCCTTCTCGCCGCCGCGCGGGACGTGGATCACTACGCTTGCCTCTTTGCTAAAGCGCGAGTCCGTGGCGTTGGTCAGCAAAATGGTGGGAATACCCAGGCGCTTCGCTTCGCGCAGCGTGGTCTGCCCCTCCCGGTGCGCGGATTTTTGCGCCATCATTACCAGCACGTCACCGCGCTGTAGGGCAATCAGCTGTTCGGCGAGGCCAATACCGGTGCGGTTGAGCGGGATCGCAGGCAGGCCTATACGGCTAAACAGTCGCGAGGTGTACTCGGCCAGAATGCCGGATGCGCCAATGCCAAAAATAGCGACCTGTCTCGCCTGCGCCAGCAGCGACACGGCCTGCGCCATCGCGTAGCGGTTGCCCGGTTCGGACAACACCGCGCAGGTGTGCTGATGGCCTTCCAGCACAAAATCGATGCTCGCGTCGACGTCGCTGGTAAGCGTGTTTACCGTGGTGGACATCTTCTCGCTGGAGGTGACCACCGGGCCAAACCACTGCTCCAGGGTCTGCTTGAGATCCCGCAGCCCGCCAAACCCAAGCGCCTGAATGGCACGCACCACGGTGGCGTCCGAGGTGTGTAGCACAGCGGCAATCTCCATTGCCGTCTGCTCCATAACCGCTTCACGATTTTCATTGATATAGCTCGCCACCTGCAGCAGACGCGGCGTCAGCTGGTGCGCCCGCGAGCGGAGGCGGTCGCCGTAGACATCAATTTTTCGGATCATCGTGCGGCCTCCGGCAGCGGACGGCCCGCTATCTGCGACTGCACCTGCGCGGCCATCAGCCCCAGCGAGGCAAATGAATTTGAGATCGCTTCCTCGCGGGAGATGAGCACGTAATGCCCGGTTCGGCAGGCGTTGAGAAACTGACACCAGCCCGGCATCACCGCATCCATCGCCGCCAGCTCGTCCTGCGGTTTTCCGCCAGTGTCCCCGCGCCAGGTGGCAAAGACAAAATCAGCATCCAGCTCCGGCAGGCGCTCGGCGCTGACGTCGATGCGCCCGCCCTCCGGGATGCTCTCAATCAGCGGCGGGAACCTGAACCCTGCGTCGCGCAGCACGCGCCCAAGCGAGTGGTAGCTGTGCATGGCGTTGATTTTGCCCTGATTGGCCTGAATCACCGAGACGGTCAGTTTGCTCGTATCGATGGTCGCCTTTAGCGCCTCGATCTGCTCCTGATAGCGACGCTCCAGAATCTTCAGCCGCGCCTCTGTCCCGGTAAGCTGCGCCAGCTTGCGGTAGATCTCCGGCGCACCGCCGTCGAGGTGATCGATACTCACCGTCGGGGCAATTTTTTCCAGCTGTTCGACCGGCGTGTTGCGGGTCGGCTCGGTGATGATAAGATCCGGCTTCGCCGCGGCGATGGCTTCAATATCGATATCCGCGGTGCCGATGAATGTGATGTCGGAATTATCAAAATCGATGCCCGTCAGCATACCGCTGGAACGCAGAAAATGGCTGCCGTCCGGTCGGGTGCGGCCATGGCTGGCAACCGGCGGTACGCCAAGCTCGATCAGCGGAATGGTGATATCCAGGTCGTGCAGGGACACAATCCGCTTCGGGTTAACCGGCACCACCACGTTGCGGTTCAGGTCGTCAGTAAACGTCTGCGTTGGCTCTGCGGCTCCTACAGCAAAACCCACCAGCACCAGCATTGCAAAAAATACGCGCATTTTTATCCCCTAAAATCGATCCCGACGCTGCCAGAGCAGCAGCAGGAAAAACGGTCCGCCAATCAGTGAAATGACAATTCCCGCCGGCAGCTGCAACGGGAGAAATGCCAGCCGCCCCACGTTATCCGCCAGCAGCACCAGCAGCGCGCCCAGTACGGCACTTCCCGTCAGCAGTGCCGTTTGCCCTCCGCGCAGCAGCAGGCGCGCCATGTGCGGGGCAATCAGCCCGACAAAGCCGATACTCCCCACGCAGGAGACGCAGGCCGCGGTGAGCACCACGGGGGCAAACACGCGCAGCAGAGCGAGGCGTGAAGTCCGCACGCCCAGCCCCGTCGCAGTGTGGTTGCCGAGCAAGGCTACGTCTGCGGCGCGTGCGGTAAAGAGCAGCAGCGCAAACGCCGGCACTGTCCAGGCAGCAGCGATGCTGACCAGCGTCCAGCTTGCCGTATGCAGGCTCCCCGCCAGCCACAGCATCGCCGTCTGGACGTCGCGCACGTCGGCGGTCGTCATAAAGACCCCCATCGCGGCGGCAAACGCCCATGACACGCCGATGCCGATCAGGATGAATCGCGGGCGCGAGATATCACGCGCCAGCGCCACTACCAGCAGCGCGGTCAGCAGCCCACCGGCCATGCCGATAAGTGGACGCCAGTACGGCCCCAATCCCGGAAACTGAAAAATCAGCAGCAGCACCGCCGCGCTACAGCCCTCTTTCACGCCGATAAGACCGGGGTCAGCAAGGCCGTTGCGGGTAATGGACTGCATGGCCGCCCCCGCCATGCCGAGCATCGCGCCGCACAGCACGGCCATCAGCAGGCGCGGCAGGCGGATATCCATCACAATGTAATGCGCATCCGCCGTCAGACGTTCAGGATAAAACAGCGCACGTCCGATGGCGGAAGCAGGAATGGGCAGCGAACCGTGCGTCAGGCCAAAACTTAGCAGCAGGAGAGCGGCAAGCGATAATACGGCCAGATACAGCAGCGCCCTCGGGCGAACCAGCGCCGAGAAGGAGAAAAATCGTACTGCCCTCAATCCAGCCCGGTTCATTTGAACATCCTTGACGCCATAAGGATAAAGACCGGCGCGCCGACCAGCGCAGTCATCACGCCGGTTGCCAGCTCATACGGCGTAAACAGCGTACGGGCGGCGATATCCGCCATCAGCAGAACCAGCGCCCCGCAGAGGGCTGAAAGCGGCACCATCACGCGCAGGTCCACCGATACCAGACGGCGAATCAGCTGCGGCACCACGAGTCCGATAAACCCGATCGGTCCGGCAACTGAAACCGCCGCGCCGCACAGCAGGGCGATGGCCAGCAGCGCGAGCAGGCGCGTTTTCAGCAGCGACACGCCAAGCCCCTGCGCCATTCTCTCGCCCAGCGCCAGCATGTTCAGCGACGGCGACAGCCAGAGCGCCAGCGCAAAACCCACGGCAGCGGCCCCCGCGGCGCTAGCGATCGTCTCGCCGATGACTCCCGCCACATCCCCCGCAAGCCAGGTCCGCATGGCCAGCAGCGTCTGTTCATCCAGAATCAACACCGTGGCGGTTATCGATGAGGCAAATGCCGACATTGCCACGCCGCACAGCGTGACCTTCATCGGCGTGAGACCGGTACGCCCGGATGAGGAGAACGTTAGCACCAGCAAAAAGAGCGCGGCGGCGCCAGCTGCGGCTATCAGAGGGCGGCCAAACGGCAGCGACAGCCCGAGGGCACTCGTCAGCACCACCGCCAGCGCCGCCCCTGCATTCAGCCCCAGGATATGCGGCTCGCCGAGCGGATTGCGGATCACTGATTGCAGCAGCACGCCCGCGACGCCGAGCGCCGCGCCCGCCACCAGGGCGGCGCATAGCCGCATCAAGCGCAGCCTGACGATCACGCTATGCTCAAAATTGCGCGGGTCGAAGTGGAAAAATGCGTCTACTACCGTCCGGGGGGAGATAACGCGCGCCCCGATGCTCAGGTGCGCAATCGCGCCTGCCAGAAGCAGCAGCGTAAAGAGAATAAAGGCCACAGATGTGCGCATCATGGTTTGTCGTCAGCCTGACGGAACGGCATAAAGAACGGCTTGCCGGTCAGCGGGTTAACCGACATATGCACGTCGACGTCAAACACCGCTTTGATTAGCTCCGGCGTGCAGGCGTCGCCCTCATGCAGTACCCCCTCGACCTTTCCCTGACGTAAAAAGACCAGCGAATCACCGTAATTCACGGCGAAGTTGAGATCGTGCAGAACCACCACCACGGTGCGCCCGTGCCGGCGCGTCAGCGTGTGCAGTAGTTCGAGGATCTCCACCTGGTAGCGAAGATCGAGGTACGTCGTGGGTTCATCCAGCAGGATATAGGGCGTTTGCTGCGCCAGCACCATAGCGATCCAGCAGCGCTGGCGCTGGCCGCCGGACAGGCTTTCAACCAGATGATGGGCAAACTCTGCCGTTCCGGTCAGGCGTAACGCCTCTTCCACGGCCCGCTCGTCTTCCTCGCTCCACTGGCGCATCACGTTCTGCCAGGGGAAACGTCCGCGCGAGACCAGCTCAAATACGGTTAACCCTTCTGGAAGCAGCGGAGACTGCGGCAGGATCCCGAGCTGGCGGGCGACCGCTTTGGTTGGCTGCGAGTGGATGGCTTTGCCGTCCAGCACCGCGCTGCCGCCGAGCGGCTGAAGCAGCCGTGCGAGGGTACTTAACAGCGTCGATTTTCCGCAGCCGTTTGCGCCCACCAGAACAGTCATTTTCTGCTGGGGGATCGCAAGGGAGATATCATCAACGATGATTTTTTTCTGGTAACCCGCGGAGAGGTTCTCAAGAACCAGTCCCGGCTTTTTGATGTAGTGAGCCACGTGAACGCCAACGTAAGAAAAAAAACCAACAAATAAAAATAAAACTCATTCTCTTTTGTGAGTTTGCCGCCGCTCCATGTAGTAGTCAAGCGAAGATACACCCTGTAAAACCCAGGGATAATTGAGCATCACCGCACAAATTAAAATTCATTTTTATTGATTATTTTCAATACCTTAAACAATAAATCGAAGCGTGTTAGCCAGAGAGAAACCTCTGTAGCGAAATTTTTATTTATTCCATTTACTACTACATGCCCTCATGCTTGAATGATTCTCAATTACAAGTCCGATGCCGTAGAGGCTAACGGACAGACCGTAAGGGCAATGACTCACACATTCTTCCGCGAGCATTTCATCGCAGGATATTTTGGGAAAACAGATGTAATGGCTAAGTTCACACCTTCATTCGCCGGGGTAAAAGGGCGCGCGCTCTTTTCACTCCTGTTCATGGCGCCTCTGGTGCACGCAGCAGCAAAAGACGGTGAGACGCTTACCGTCACTGCCGATCCTTACGCTTCCACCGACGCCACCAGCGGCTATCAGCCCCTGAACACCTCCACCGCCACGCTGACCAACATGCCGATGCTGGACATCCCGCAGGTGGTCAATACCGTCAGCGATAAAGTGCTGGAAGACCAAAACGCGACCACGCTAGACGAGGCGCTGTATAACGTCAGCAACGTGGTGCAGACCAACACCCTGGGCGGCACGCAGGATGCCTTCGTGCGCCGTGGCTTCGGCGCAAACCGCGATGGCTCGATCATGACCAACGGCCTGCGCACCGTGCTGCCGCGCAGCTTCAATGCCGCAACCGAGCGCGTGGAGGTGCTAAAAGGCCCGGCCTCGACCCTTTACGGTATTCTCGACCCCGGCGGCCTGATTAACGTGGTGACCAAACGCCCGGAGAAAACCTTCGGCGGCTCGATTTCTGCCACATCAACCAGCTTTGGCGGCGGTAGCGGACAGTTTGACGTCACCGGTCCAATTGAAGGTACGCGTCTGGCCTATCGCCTGACGGGGGAGTATCAGGACGAGGATTACTGGCGTAATTTCGGCACCGAACGCAGCACCTTTATCGCCCCGTCTTTGACCTGGTTCGGCGATGATGCCACCGTGACCGTGCTCTATTCGCATCGCGACTATAAAACGCCGTTCGATCGCGGAACGATCTTCGATCTCAACACCAAAAAGGCCGTCGACGTCGATCGCAAAACCCGCTTTGATGAGCCATTTAACGTGACCGACGGTCAGTCCGACCTCGCTCAGCTTAACGCGGAGTATCGGCTCAACAGCCAGTGGACCGCGAAGTTCGACTACAGCTACAGCCAGGATAAGTACAGCGATAACCAGGCTCGCGTGATGGCCTACGATTCAAAAACCGGCAACCTGACCCGCCGCGTGGATGCGACCCAGGGTTCGACCCAGCGTATGCACACAACGCGGGCAGATTTGCAGGGGAACGTGGACATCGCGGGCTTTTACAATGAGATACTGACCGGCGTGTCGTATGAAAATTACGATCTGCTGCGCACGGACATGATCCGTTGTAAGAACGTTAAGGATTTCAATATTTACAACCCGAGCTACGGCAGCCTCGGCAAGTGCACCACCGTCTCGGCAGCCGACAGCGATCAAACCATCAAGCAGGAGAGCTACTCCGCCTACGCGCAGGACGCGCTGTACCTGACCGATAAATGGATCGCCGTTGCCGGACTGCGCTACCAGTATTACACCCAGTACGCGGGCAAAGGCCGTCCGTTTAACGTCAACACCGACAGCCGCGACGACCAGTCGACGCCGAAGCTGGGCCTGGTATACAAGCTCACGCCGGCAGTCTCCCTGTTTGCCAACTATTCCCAGACGTTTATGCCGCAGTCGTCCATTGCGAGCTACATCGGCGACCTGCCGCCGGAAACGTCGAACGCGTATGAAATAGGCGCTAAATTCGACCTGTTCGACGGCATTACCGCCAACATCGCGCTGTTTGATATCCACAAGCGCAACGTGCTGTACACCGAAAGCGTCGGTGATGAAACCGTCGCCAAAACCGCGGGCCGCGTGCGCTCGCAGGGTGTCGAAGTGGATCTCGCCGGATCGCTGACCGAGAACACCAACATTATCGCCAGCTACGGCTATACCGATGCGAAGGTGCTGGAAGACCCGGACTACGCGGGCAAACCGCTGCCGAACGTACCGCGCCATACCGGCTCCCTGTTCCTGACGTACGATATTCACAATGCGTTTGCCGGGAATACGCTGACAATTGGCGGCGGCGGGCACGGCGTAAGCCGTCGTTCAGCAACTAACGGTGCGGATTATTATCTGCCGGGCTATTTCGTGGCGGATGCATTTGCGGCGTACAAAATGAAGCTGCAATATCCGGTGACGCTACAGGTGAACGTGAAGAATCTGTTCGATAAGACCTACTACACGTCGTCGATTGCGACCAACAACCTGGGCAACCAGATTGGCGACCCGCGTGAAGTGCAGTTTACGGTGAAGATGGAGTTTTGACGTAAAAAAGCCCGGTGGCGCTAACGCTTACCGGGCCTACGATCCTAACCCTCTCCCTGTGGGAGAGGGTTAGGGTGAGGGGACATCAGGCCTCTATATCCGCCATATCGCCTTTCTCCTGTAGCCAGTTACGTCGGTCTTCAGAACGTTTCTTAGCCAGCAGCATGTCCATCACGGCGTTGGTTTGCTGTTCGTCTTCATCGCTGATGGTCAGCTGCACCAGACGGCGGGTGTTCGGATCCAGCGTGGTTTCACGCAGCTGCATCGGGTTCATCTCGCCCAGCCCTTTAAAGCGCTGAACGTTCGGTTTGCCCTTCTTGCGTTTGAGCTGCTCCAGCACGCCCGCTTTCTCTTCTTCCGTCAGCGCATAGTAGACTTCTTTGCCAAGGTCGATACGGTACAGCGGCGGCAGCGCCACGTGGACGTGACCGTTTTTCACCAGCGTGCGGAAGTGCTTCACGAACAGCGCACAGAGCAGCGTGGCGATGTGCAGACCATCGGAGTCCGCATCCGCGAGGATACAGATCTTGCCGTAGCGCAGCTGGCTCAGATCGTCGCTGTCCGGATCGATGCCGATCGCCACGGAGATGTCGTGTACTTCCTGCGAGGCCAGCACTTCATCAGACGAGACCTCCCAGGTGTTGAGGATCTTACCCTTGAGCGGCATGATCGCCTGATATTCACGATCGCGCGCCTGCTTGGCCGATCCGCCTGCCGAGTCCCCTTCCACCAGGAACAGCTCGGTGCGGTTGAGATCCTGGGCGGTACAGTCCGCCAGCTTGCCCGGCAGCGCGGGGCCGCTGGTCAGCTTTTTACGCACCACTTTCTTCGCCGCGCGCAGGCGACGCTGGGCGCTGGAGATGGCCATTTCAGCCAGCATTTCTGCGGCCTGAACGTTCTGGTTCAGCCACAGGGTAAACGCATCTTTCACCACGCCGGAGACGAACGCCGCACACTGGCGTGACGACAGGCGCTCTTTAGTCTGACCGGCAAACTGCGGATCCTGCATCTTCACGGAGAGCACGTAGGCGCAGCGGTCCCAGATATCTTCTGCGGAAAGCTTCACGCCGCGCGGCAGAATGTTGCGGTATTCGCAGAACTCGCGCATCGCATCCAGCAGCCCCTGACGCAGGCCGTTGACGTGCGTCCCGCCGAGCAGCGTTGGGATCAGGTTGACGTAGCTTTCCGTCAGCAGCTCACCGCCTTCCGGCAGCCACAGCAGCGCCCAGTCCACCGCTTCGGTGTCACCTTCGAAATTCCCGACGAACGGTTTTTCCGGCAGGGTCGGCAGGCCGTTAACCGCTTCGCACAGGTAGTCGTTCAGACCCTTTTCGTAGCGCCAGCTCTGTTCGGTGTTGTTTACGTGATCTTTAAAGGTGATTTCCACGCCCGGGCACAGCACCGCTTTGGCTTTCAGCAGGTGCGTCAGGCGAGAAACGGAAAAGCGTGGGCTGTCGAAGAAGCTTTCGTCAGGCCAGAAATGGACGCTGGTGCCGGTGTTGCGTTTACCGCACGTCCCGACGACCTGCAAATCCTGCACTTTTTCGCCGTTTTCAAACGCGATGTTATACACCTGGCCATCGCGACGAACGTTCACTTCCACGCGCTTTGACAGGGCGTTAACCACGGAGATCCCCACGCCGTGCAAGCCGCCGGAGAACTGGTAATTTTTGTTGGAGAACTTACCGCCCGCGTGCAGACGACAGAGGATCAGCTCAACGGCGGGAACACCCTCTTCCGGGTGGATATCTACCGGCATGCCGCGGCCGTCGTCGATAACTTCCAGCGACTGATCGGCGTGCAGGATAACGTCCACGCGTCTGGCATGGCCTGCCAGCGCTTCGTCCACACTGTTATCAATTACTTCCTGGCCCAGGTGGTTTGGGCGCGTCGTATCGGTGTACATCCCCGGGCGGCGGCGAACCGGCTCAAGCCCGGTGAGTACCTCAATGGCATCAGCGTTATAGGTTTGCGTCATGATTTAAGCTAGCAATTCGCATTGATTGTCAGTGGCTGTGCAGTCCAAGAAAATCGACAATCTGGGTGAAATGATCTTCAAAGCCCGTGAAAGCATGGTTACCGCCCTCTTCTACAGTCTGGCGGCAGGATGCGTAATACGCCACTGCCTGGCGGTAATCCAGCACTTCATCTCCCGTCTGTTGCAGCAGCCAGATAAGATCGGGCGCTTCAAGCGGGTCGACCTGCATAACTTTGAGATCGTAAATATGGCGTGACTCTAGCACATATTGTTGGCCGGTGTAGGGGTTCTCGTTTTCGCCAAGAAAGTCCCTTAACAGCTCAAATGGCCGGACCGCCGGGTTGACGACGACAGCGGGTAACATAAAGCACTGCGACAGCCAGGTGGCGTAGTAGCCGCCGAGCGACGACCCGACAACGCCAAACGATTCGCCGCCGTGTTCAAGCACGATCGATTCCAGCATCTCTGCCGCATCCGCCGGATAAGGGGGCAACTGCGGAATAATCATCTCCACGTGGGGATGATTCGCGCTCAGCCACTGGCGAAGCTGCGTCGCTTTCGCCGATCGTGGTGAGCTGTTAAACCCATGCAGATAGAGAAGCGTCGACATCAATAGCCTTCCGAAGCGGTATCCGGGCGGAATTGAGCCCCGGTCAGACGGCAAACTTCGGTGGTCAGCGAGCCATCGGCATGCAGCTCCAGCCAGCGCCAGCCCGGTGCGATGGTATCCAGCGTAAAGTTGGCGCAGTGCGGCTTAAACTGCACGCAGGTAGAGGGCGTCGCGAGCAGGCGGCGACCATTCCAGTCGAGATCCTGTTCCTGGTGAATGTGCCCGCACAGCAAATTTTTCACGCGCGGAAATTTCGCCAGTACGCCGTCCAGCGCCGCAGAGTTGCGTAAGCTGTGCTGATCGAGCCAGCTACAGCCCGCCGGCAGCGGGTGATGATGCAGCAACAGCAGCGTATTGCGATTCGGTTCGGCGGCCAGTTTTGTCTCCAGCCAGTCAAGCTGATAGTCGCTCAACTCACCGTGGGGAACGCCAAACACCTGACTGTCGAGGAGCAGAATTTGCCACTGGTCCCCCGCAAAGACACATTTTGCCGGTGAAATCCCCGCATCCTGAAGCGAACTGTACATAGCGGGTTGAAAATCGTGATTGCCCGGTAGCCAGACGCAAGGCACGCTAAAGCTCGCAATCCCTTCAGCAAAATGCTGATAGGCTGCGGAGGATTGATCCTGCGCCAGATCGCCCGTCGCGACGATCAGATCGCATGGCCGCTTTTCAGCATGGATCGCGTCAAGAACCGCCTGATAACTCTCCCAGGTGTTCACGCCCAGAAGCGTCTCATGCTTTTCGGCAAAAAGGTGGGTGTCGGTGATTTGTAATATCCTGACTGGCGCCCCACCAGCAACAGTCAGGTTCAACAGGCTTTCCAAATGGTGTCCTTAGGTAGGTTTATGACGCTAACAAACCGGAATCGCCATTGCTCCATGTGCTAAACAATATCTTAGCCAGTCGGCTAAAAACTGGTTAATTTGATGCTTTTCGTCGCGTTGATGCAACTTTTTATTCGGGTAATCATACCGCGCTTTAAAGCGAAAGATCTGCTGGCTTGAACACACTTCAGCGACCATCGCGTCATGATAAAGACGTACCGTCATCGACGGCAGGCTCCAGTAGCTGATGCTCGGCGCCGTTTGCTCAATCTCCACCAGCGTAGTGTAGCGCGTTGATTCTGTTATCGTTAACCGATACTGCGCGTTGCTCACCTGATAGCTCACCGTTTCGCCGGGCGCGTCGTTTCGCGGCAGCAGGCGGCGCAGCTGGGCGAAATTGGTTTCGCACAGGCGCATCATTTCTGGGAAGTCAGGTGTATAACGCTTCATTTTTTCCACTCGTATCGTAATGTCTGATAATGCAGCTGTAGCCATTGCAGGGCGATGACAGACGCTGCGTTGTCGATTTTCCCCTCTTCTACCCACTGGTAAGCCTGCTCCCGACTCACCACATGAACCCGAATATCTTCGTTTTCATCTGCCAGACCGTGGATCCCTTCCGCTGTCTTGGCGTCCACTTCGCCCACCATAATAGATGAACGTTCCGTTGTCCCACCCGGGCTTGCCAGGTAGCTCAACACCGGTTTCGTCCGGCCGATCGCCAGGCCCGCCTCTTCCAGCGCCTCACGGCGAGCGACGTCTTCGACCGACTCACCTTCTTCGATCATCCCGGCCACCATCTCCAGCAACCACGGCGTATCGCTGGTATCATAAGCCGCAATACGCACCTGTTCGACCAGCACCACTTCATCACGCACTGGGTCATAGGGTAGCAACACAGCCGCATGCCCGCGCTCAAAAATTTCGCGTTTGATTTCACCGCTCATCTCACCGTTAAACAGACGATGCCTGAAACGGTAAAGTTCCATTGAAAAAAAACCGCTATAAAGCGTTTCTCGTGCAATAATTTCTACATCGTTTTTGGCGAAGGTGACAGGCACGTTTTCTGGTTTTTGCATCGGTCGAGTCCTGGTAGCAATGGTGATGAAATTGTGAATTTCAAGGCTGTTTGGCTGCCGTTTGTATGGCTATATGGTAGATTGGAGCAAATTACCGCCAGATGGCACGTTACGCCAACCTTTTGGTGTGGATGATTCTGTTAGAATCGGCAATTATTTTTAATTAGATCAGCGCTAATACTGCTTCACAACAAGGAATGCAAATGAAGAAATTGCTCCCCATCCTTATCGGCCTGAGCCTGACGGGCTTCAGTGCAATGAGCCAGGCAGAAAACCTGTTACAGGTCTACCAGCAGGCACGTCTGGGCAACCCTGATTTACGTAAATCAGCGGCCGATCGTGATGCTGCGTTTGAAAAGATTAACGAAGCACGTAGTCCACTGCTGCCGCAGTTAGGCTTAGGTGCAGATTATACCTACACTAACGGTTTTCGCGATAACAATGGCATCGATTCGAATGCCACCAGCGCCTCTTTACAGCTTACACAAACCCTGTTCGACATGTCCAAATGGCGTGAACTGAGCTTGCAGGAAAAGAGCGCCGGCATTCAGGATGTCACCTATCAAACCGATCAGCAGACGCTGATCCTGAATACCGCGACCGCCTATTTCCAGGTTCTGAGCGCGATTGACGCCCTCTCCTACACCGAAGCGCAGAAACAGGCGGTTTACCGTCAGTTAGATCAAACCACCCAGCGTTTTAACGTGGGCCTGGTCGCCATTACTGACGTGCAGAACGCCCGTTCACAGTACGATACCGTACTGGCTAACGAAGTGACCGCACGTAACAACCTCGACAACGCCCTGGAAGCACTGCGTCAGGTCACCGGTAACTACTATCCTGAGCTGGCCTCTCTGAACGTGGACAGTTTCAAAACGGACAAACCGCAGGCGGTTAACGCCCTGCTGAAAGAAGCGGAAAACCGCAACCTGACCTTGTTGCAGGCACGCCTGAGCCAGGATCTGGCGCGCGAACAGATCCGTCTTGCACAGGATGGTCACCTGCCAACTCTGAGCCTGAGCGCCTCTACCGGCGTATCGGACACCAGCTACAGCGGGTCTAAAACGACCTCTCAGGCCTATGACGACAGCAACGTTGGCCAGAACAAAGTGGGTCTCAGCTTCTCTCTGCCGCTGTACCAGGGCGGGATGGTTAACTCTCAGGTGAAACAGGCGCAGTACAACTTTGTGGGCGCCAGCGAGCAGCTGGAAAGCGCACACCGCAACGTGGTGCAGACCGTGCGTTCTTCCTACAACAACGTAAATGCCTCTATCAGCAGCATCAACGCCTATAAACAGGCCGTCGTCTCTGCCCAGAGCTCACTGGATGCGAACGAAGCGGGTTACTCCGTAGGTACGCGTACCATCGTGGACGTGTTAGACGCAACGACCACGCTGTATAACGCGAAACAGCAGCTCTCCAGCGCACGTTATCAGTATCTGATTAACCAGCTGAACATCAAGCAGGCGCTGGGTACGCTGAACGAGCAGGATCTGCAAATGCTGAACAGCACGCTAGGCAAACCGGTCCCTACGTCGCCTGACAGCGTCGCGCCGGAAAATCCACAGCAGGATGCCGCCGTTGATAATTTCACCCCTAACAGCAGCGCCCCGCTTGCGCAGCCAGCGGCAGCGCGTAGCACCGCACCTGCCAGCAGCGGTACGAATCCGTTCCGTCATTAAGCCTTGCCCGATGGCGCTGAGCTTATCGGGCCTACTTAACCGTAGGCCGGGTAAGCACAGCGCCACCCGGCGCAAAATCACACCTGAACGTAAGCCAACGTAAAGATCCCCCGCATTTCGCCCCTCTTCGCTTCATTTTCAACCACTCATCCTCTATCCTGAGCGTTATTACCACTGGGTCCTGGAAGACAAATATGAAACGGACAAAAACGATGAATCACGCGTCGTTCCGCAAAAGCTGGAACGCACGCCACCTGACACCTGTCGCGCTGGCGGTCACCGCCGTCTTTATGCTGGCAGGCTGTGAGCAAAACGACGAAACGGTTTCGCTGTATCAAAACGCCGACGACTGCGCGAGCGCAACCGGTAAAGCCGCTGAGTGTACGACGGCCTATAACAACGCCCTCAAAGAAGCGGAACGTACCGCGCCGAAATATGCCTCTCGCGAAGACTGTGTAGCCGAATTCGGTGAAGGCCAGTGCCAGCAGGCACCTGCTCAGGCGGGTATGGCACCGGAAAACCAGGCGCAGGCACAGTCCGGCGGCAGCTTCTGGATGCCGCTGATGGCGGGTTATATGATGGGCCGTTTGATGAGCGGCGGTGCGGGCTACCAGCAGCAGCCGCTGTTTAGCTCCAAAAACCCGAACAGCCCGGCCTACGGTAAATACACCGATGCCACCGGCAAGGGTTACGGTGCTGCAACGCCAGGCCGTACGATGACCGTACCGAAAACCGCAATGGCGCCGAAACCAGCCACCACCAGCACCATTACCCGTGGCGGCTTTGGTGAGTCTGTTGCCAAACAAACCACCATGCAGCGTAGTGCGACCGGCTCCTCAACTCGCTCAATGGGCGGCTGATCATGGAACGAGTCAGTATTGTTGAGCGCCCGGACTGGCGCGAAAAAGCCACCGAATACGGTTTCAACTTTCACACCATGTACGGCGAGCCGTACTGGTGTGAAGATGCTTACTATAAGCTCACGCTCGCTCAGGTCGAAAAGCTTGAAGAGGTAACCGCAGAGCTGCACCAGATGTGCCTGAAGGTAGTAGAAAAAGTCATCGACAGCGATGAGCTGATGACCAAATTCCGCATTCCGAAGCACACCTGGAGTTTTGTTCGTCAGTCCTGGAAAACGAACCAGCCTTCGCTCTACTCTCGCCTCGATCTGGCATGGGATGGCGTGGGTGAACCGAAGCTTTTAGAAAACAACGCGGATACACCAACCTCTCTGTACGAAGCCGCGTTCTTCCAGTGGATCTGGCTGGAAGATCAGGCGAATGCCGGAAACTTGCCCGAAGGCAGCGACCAGTTCAACAGCCTTCAGGAAAAGCTGATTGAGCGTTTCGTCGAACTGCGTGAACAGCACGGTTTCAACCTGTTGCACCTCGCCTGCTGCCGCGATACCGAAGAAGATCGCGGTACGGTTCAGTATTTGCAGGACTGCGCAGCCGAAGCGGAAGTGGCGACGGAATTCCTCTATATCGAAGATATCGGTTTAGGTGAAAAAGGTCAGTTTACGGACATGCAGGATCAGGTCATCAGCAACCTGTTCAAGCTCTATCCGTGGGAATACATGCTGCGGGAAATGTTCTCTACCAAACTGGAAGACGCCGGCGTGCGCTGGCTGGAACCGGCCTGGAAGAGCATTATCTCCAATAAAGCCCTGCTGCCGATGCTGTGGGAGATGTTCCCGAATCACCCGAACCTGCTGCCTGCTTACTTTGCTGAAGATGATTTCCCACCGATGGAGAAATACGTCGTTAAGCCAATCTTCTCCCGAGAAGGGGCAAACGTCTCGATTATCGAAAACGGTAAAACGCTGGAAGCGGTTGAAGGGCCGTACGGTGAAGAAGGGATGATCGTCCAGGCGTTTTATCAACTGCCGAAGTTTGGCGACAGCTATACGTTGATCGGCAGCTGGCTTATTAACGATCAGCCTGCCGGGATTGGCATTCGCGAAGATCGCGCGCTGATTACGCAGGATCTGTCGCGTTTCTACCCGCATATTTTCGTCGAGTAAGACTTGCCCGGTGGCGCTACGCTTACCGGGCCTACGCTCAATATGTAGGTCGGGTAAGGCGAAGCCGCCACCCGACATGTTTTTACCCCACCTGCACCGACAGCATACTCAAGCTCCCCATCTCAATACCGTCGACCGGGATTGTAATAACCTCCTGACCATCCCACGCGCCTAGTACATACAGCAATGGCAAGAAGTGTTCCGGCGTCGGGTTAGAGAGCGAACCGCCGTCGTGATCCAGATAGTTCACCAAAGGGTGTCGTTCGGCCGGCCCTTGCCAGGTCAGGTTGTCTTTTACATAGTCATTAAAGGCTGTTGCCCAGGGGTACGGCGTATTTTCACCGTGCCAGCGTACCGTACGCAGATTGTGTACCACGTTGCCACTGGCAATCAGCATGATGCCCTCATCACGAAGCGAAGCCAGCTTACGCCCCATCTCCATGTGCCAGGCAGCCGGTTTGGTGCTGTCGATACTCAGTTGCACCATCGGGATATCGGCATCCGGATACATTTTGATCAACACCCCCCATGAGCCGTGGTCAAAGCCCCAGGCTTCTTTGTCCAGCGCAACCGGAACAGGGGCGAGCAGATTAACGAGCCGCTGCGCCAGCTCGGGGGAGCCCGGAGCAGGATAATGCGTGTCATACAGCGCCTGCGGAAAGCCGCCAAAATCATGAATCGTTTTTGGCGCTTCCATGGCCGTCACACCGGTACCCCGGGTAAACCAGTGCGCAGAGACCACCACAATTGCCTTCGGACGCGGTAACGTCTCACCCAGCTGACGCCAGGCACGGGTATAGACGTTATCTTCCAGGACGTTCATTGGGCTGCCATGGCCTAAAAACAGTGCTGGCATACGAGAAGAAGACATGGTGATATCCTTAGAGAAGGTGTCAATGTGATGGGCCTACATTACGCGCATTCAGGTGAAGATGAACGCAGATAACCGTGAAGATCATCATCAGGAAATTTGAATGTCAGATATCGCTTAAGGAGAATGCATGTCAGTACCGTTGATTTTGACCTTACTCGCGGGCGCCGCAACCTTTATCGGTGCGTTCCTCGGGGTACTCGGGCAAAAACCCTCTAATCGCCTTCTGGCCTTCTCGCTGGGTTTCGCCGCCGGGATCATGCTGCTTATCTCGCTGATGGAGATGCTGCCCGCCGCGCTTCACACCGAAGGTATGTCGCCTGTTCTGGGCTATGGCATGTTTATCATTGGACTGCTGGGTTATTTTGCGCTCGACCGTATTCTTCCTCACGCGCACCCGCAGGATTTAATGCAAAAAAGCGTTACCCCCATCCCGGGCAATATCAAACGCACGGCCATTCTGCTGACGCTGGGTATCAGCCTGCATAACTTTCCGGAAGGTATCGCCACCTATGTCACGGCCAGCAGCAACCTGGAAATGGGTTTTGGTGTGGCGCTGGCCGTGGCTTTGCACAATATTCCTGAAGGACTTGCCGTTGCCGGGCCCGTTTATGCCGCCACGGGTTCAAAACGTACGGCTGTCTTTTGGGCGGGTATCTCCGGGATGGCTGAAATTCTCGGCGGCGTGCTGGCGTGGCTGATCCTCGGTAGCCTCGTCTCCCCGATTGTGATGGCTGCGATTATGGCTGCCGTGGCCGGGATTATGGTCGCGCTCTCTGTCGATGAGCTGATGCCGCTGGCGAAAGAGATCGATCCCAACAATAACCCCAGCTACGGCGTACTGTGTGGAATGTCAGTGATGGGGATGAGTCTGGTACTGCTGCAAACGGCCGGTATTGGCTAAGAATTTATGCCTCCGTTTTATACGGAGGCTATATATTATTCAAAAAAACAATCCTATATATTTCACCTATAATAACCTGAAAAATATAGTCCTGTTAAAATCCCGAAAAACCACGCCTCTTAAGATAGCCTGCAAATATTAATTAAAACCATCTAAAAATATATTTAAGTCATGTTAATCGCGTCTCCCCACCCCAATTCGTATACTTCGCGAGCATTCTGAAATTAATATTCACATTATGAATCACTCTGAAAAAGGATATTTTCATGTATATGGGTAAAAAACTACTGTTAGCGACGGCTATGGCAGTCATTGTATCGGGTGCTGCTTTTGCAGATGATCAAGGCTCAGGAAAAATCACATTCAAAGGTATTGTTATTGACGCACCGTGCAGTATCGCACCAGACAGCGTTGATAAAGAAGTAGATCTGGGTGAAGTGACCACGGCTGTTATCAACGCCAACAAAAAATCTACCCCGGTACCGGTCGATATCAATCTGGAAAACTGCCAGCTTGACGATCCGGCAGACGAGACCGACACGCCAATTACCAAAGTGGATGTGACCTTTACCAGCGCAGCGACAGACGCGGCGGATACCAGCCTGATGAGCAACACCTATGCAAGCGGTGCGCAGAACGTGGGGGTGCGTCTGCTGGATAACGCGGAGTCTGCTATCACGCTGGGAGAGGCCAACGAGGTTGAGTTGCTGGCGGGTTCAACCACCCAGACGCTGCATTTCAAAGCGGTTATGGAAGTCCCTACAGGTAAAACTGCGACGGCAGGCCAGGTTGAAGCCACGGCTAACTACGTCCTGATGTACAAATAATTCTGTTACGTCACGGCACCAGCCGACTGGTAATTCATACCGGTCGGCACTCTCTATTTACTCGAGTAACAGGATGATGACATACAAATTACAATGGATAATCATCATTGCGTCCCTGTTAATGACGAAAGTTGCCTCTGCCACCGAGTTTAATATAAACGCCATCGATAAAGATCAGCGCGGCAGCGTCGATTTATCACTGTTTAAAGATCAAATATCGGTTACGCCGGGAAGCTATTTCGTTACGGTTGCCGTCAATGATATTCCGCTGGCAAATGGCTGGCAGCTTCGCTGGCGAGAAATAAATAACGCCGTTCAGGTCTGTATTCCCCCCGAGCTGGTCGATACCTTTGCGTTGCAGGATGACGTTCGCCACGCTTTGCCTGAGAAAGAGGGATGCGTTGATTTCTCCGCCAGACCCGACATCCGATTTACTTTTGAGCAAGGCAGCCAGACCCTGAAAGTGACCATCCCCCAGGCGTGGCTGCAATACCGTGCGGTTGACTGGATGCCGCCATCCACCTGGGACATCGGCGTGCCGGGCGTACTGCTGGATTACAATCTTTTTGCCAGCCATTATCAGCCCAATAGCGGCAGCAACAATGACAACGCCAATACCTATGGCACCGCCGGCGCGAACATGGGCGCGTGGCGGCTACGCAGCGATTACCAGTACACGCAAAGCCATACTGACGCAGGCTCGGAGCATAATGGACGTTTTTCACGCGTGTATATGTTCCGCCCTCTGCCCTCGATCGGTGCGAAACTGACGTTGGGTGAAACGGATTTCCAGTCCGCAATTTTTGACGCCTTTACCTACACCGGCGCATCGCTAATCAGCGATGAACGTATGCTGCCATGGTCGCTGCGCGGCTATGCCCCGCAGATTACCGGGATAGCGCAAACCAACGCCACGGTAACCGTAAGCCTTGCCAATCGCGTGATTTACCAGAGTAAAGTGCCGCCAGGTCCTTTTGTTATTCAGGATCTTAACCAGTCGGTTCAGGGCACGCTGGACGTCAAAGTCACGGAAGAGGATGGACGCGTCAGCACCTTCCAGGTCTCGGCCGAATCCGTACCATTTTTAACGCGCAAGGGTCAGGTGCGCTACAAGCTCGCGGCGGGTAAAGCGCGCCAGGGCGCCTCCCATGACGTTGAAGATAACGCCTTCATGAGCGGCGAATTTTCCTGGGGCATGCTGTCGCACACCTCCCTGTATGGCGGTACGCTGGCCGATGGCGACCGCTATCGTTCCGTCGCTGCCGGAATCGGCCAGAATATGGCCTGGCTGGGGGCGCTCTCTTTTGACGCCACGCAGGCCACCAGCCAGCTGCCACACCAGCGCAGCCAGACGGGTTACAGCTATCGCATTAACTACAGCAAGCGTTTCGATACCACCGGCAGTCAGCTTACGCTCGCCAGCTACCGCTACTCAGATCCACAGTTTTTGAGCTACGCCCGCTACCTTGATTATGACGACGGTGACCGCCAGTCGGAAAAACAAACCCTGAGCGTGACGGCAAGCCAGTACATTTCGGCGTTATCCCTGAACCTGTACGTCAATATGCTGCGTCAGACATGGTGGAATGATTCACCCTCCACGACCGGCAGTATCACGGCGGGCTACAACTTTGATATGGGCCGCTGGAAGAACCTTGGCGTAACCCTGTCCTGGAGTAAAACGCATTACGATGAGAAAGACGAAAGTGACGATACTCAGTTCTATCTCTCGCTCAGCGTACCGCTCGATCCCGATCATCGACTTAACTATGACCTGCGTAACCGCGACACGCTGAGCCATAACGTGTCGTGGTACGACACGTCGGATCGCAATAACACCTGGGGCGTTTCCGCGGGCGCGGAGAGCGGGAAGCCAGACTCCGGGGCGCAGTTCAGCGGGAATTATCAGCATTATTCTGCGTACGGCGATCTTAATCTCTCCGGCAGCTATAAAGCTGACGAATATAACTCCCTCAGCGCAAGCTGGAGCGGTTCCTTCACCTCAACGGTGAAAGGCGCCGCGCTGCACCGGCGCAGCTACGGTAATGAACCCCGCGTAATGGTCAGCACCGACGGGGTAGGCAATATCCCGCTGAACATGTCGCGAGATGAGACCAACCGTTTTGGCATCGGCGTTTTACCGTCATTCTCCAGCTATTCCCCCTCCAGCGTGCAGATCAATATGAACAACCTTCCGGATGGCGTGGACGTGGACAACCGCGTCGTGACCTCAACCTGGACTGAGGGGGCCATTGGTTTTCGTCAGATTGCCACGCGTGCAGGTCGGGACGTGGCAGGTGTTCTGCGGATGTCATCAGGAACGCCACCGCTCGGGGCGATTGTTCGCCTGGAAGCAAACGATTTGCAGGTTGGGATGGTGGCCGATGAAGGCCACGTCTGGCTCGGCGCCGTTGAGCCAGAACAGCAGTTTCGCGTGACATGGGGCGACAACCAACAGTGTCGCTTCTCGTTACCTTCTCACTTAGAAAACAGTATGCAGTTGATACTGCCGTGTCAGTAAGAAATCATCATGAAATTAACGCCGATTAAAAGCCTGTGCCTGATGCTAATCAGCACAGCATTTACCACCCATGCGGCCATTAATCTGGACCGCACGCGCATTGTTTTTCCAGAAAGCGACAAGGCCAGCAGCCTGAAAGTGGACAACCAGAGCAAGGCGCTGCCTTATCTGGCGCTCTCCTGGATTGAAGATGAAAAGGGGCATAAAGAAGATGCGCACTTTATGGCGCTTCCCCCCATTCAACGTATCGAAGCGGGCGCCTCGTCGCAGGTAAGAATTGTTAAACAAGCCGCCACCCGCCAGTTGCCAAAAGACAGGGAATCGCTGTTTTATTTCAACCTGCGTGAAGTACCGCCAAAAAGCATCAGCGCCAGCGAGGAGCGCAGCGTGATGCAGGTTGCCATGCAGAGCCGAATCAAGCTGTTCTGGCGTCCGGAAGCGATTAGCAAAAAATCCGGCGAACTGGCTGAAATGCGCATGGAAATTACCGCCAGCGCGAAAGGACTCACGGTCCACAACCCTACGCCGTACTACATCACGCTGGCGTGGCTGAGCAAAAATGCCAAAACCATGCTGCCGGGTTTTGACAGTCTGATGATTGCGCCTTTCGCCACGGCAACCGCCTCTACCGGTGATTACCACGGTAGTTATTACAGCATCGGCTATATCGACGATTACGGCGCCCTAAAAAAAGTCGACGTGCAGTGCACCGGAACGGCGCTATGTAAACTTACCGAACGGAAAATCGATAAAGATGCAAAAGCTCGCTAGTTTCCTGTTTACACTGCTGCTTTCAGCGCTGCCTTTGAAAGATGCGCTGGCGCTTAACTGCTATCTGGGTGGATCTGGCGGCCCCGTCGAGGAGACAAAAACGATCACCCCTTTTGCGATACCCAGCAACGCTCAGGTTGGTCAAAAAATATGGGAGTCTGATGACATTAAAATTCCGGTGACGTGTGATAACAACGTCACGAGCAATTTTGAGCCGGAAGATGTCTTTGCATGGGTGAACCCTTATCCTGCCGCAACCGATCCCTATTATGAACTGGGCGTCACCTATGAAGGCATAGATTACGATGCCACGGGCCAGCCCAACGGCGTGGATACCCGCCAGTGCCTGGACAACGATAACATCACCATTTACACCGCGGATCAAATCCGCCAGATGGGTTGGGAGAATCGCATCTGCTCCGGCAATCCGGATGATATCCATATTTCACGCACGTTCGTCGCCCGATTACGACTTTTCGTGCGAATTAAGGCTATGCCGCCACATGGTTATATCAGTTCGCTCAGCGATTACATCGTTGTGCAGTTTGACGGTAAGGGTGGCGTTAATCAGATGGCCGACGCGAAGAACCTCAAGTATCACATCAACGGACTGCAAAACATTACGGTGCTTGATTGCGGAGCGACGTTTAGCATTTTCCCTGAAAATCAGGAGATCGACTTCGGCGCCTTCAGCGCGCGCGACATTGTGAATCAGCAGACGCGTATGCGCACGTTTTCAATACGAACCACCAAAGTGCAGGATGCCCAATGCTCGGACGGATTTAAGATGGACTCGTCGTTTTACACAACCGAAACGCTTAGCGCAGACGACACCGCGGTACTGATAGGGAATGGGTTAAAGCTGCGTATTCTTAACGGAACGGAGCCTTACACCTTCAACCAGTACAAGGAGTACGCCGATTTTACGGGCGATACGATGAATGTTGAGCAAAACTACACGGCTGAACTTTCACGGGAAGAAGGGAAAGCGATTCAGTCCGGGCCGTTTGAAACCGTGGTACTGTTCAAAATTAACTACCACTAGAAACAAAAAAGCCGGGTTTCCCCGGCTTTTTCACATCAGCATGTTTAGCTGGCTTTGCGCTCGTGCGCCCGGCGGTACTCAACCAGATCTTCAATCGTCACCACTGGCATATTGTGCAGTCGCGCAAAGGTGATGCACTCCGGCGCGCGCGCCATGGTGCCATCATCGTTGGTCAGTTCGCACAGCACGCCTGCGGGTTTGAAGCCAGCCAGCGTCACCAGATCGATGGTCGCTTCGGTATGACCACCACGGGTCAGCACGCCGCCCGGCTGCGCGCGCAGCGGGAAGACGTGACCAGGGCGGTGCAGATCGGATGGTTTCGCACCATCAGCAATCGCTGCACGCACGGTAGTCAGGCGGTCAGCCGCCGACACACCGGTGGTTACGCCATGCGCTGCTTCAATGGTCACGGTGAAGCCGGTACCAAAGGCGCTGGTGTTGTTTTCAACCATCATCGGCAGATCAAGCTGCTTGCGACGGTCTTCGGTGATGCACAGGCATACGATGCCGCTACCGTGACGGATGGTCAGCGCCATCTGCTCAACGGTCATGTTCTCGGCGGCAAAAATCATGTCGCCTTCGTTTTCACGGTTTTCATCGTCAAGCACCATCACACCGCGGCCTTCGCGCAGTGCATCCAGTGCATGCTCAACACGTTGAGTTGAAGTGCCAAAAGAGGAAAGTAGCGTCTGATTCATGGTAAAAAAACCTCATTAACTTTATGGTTACCAGAATCAGGGCAGTCTTAGGAGCGCCGTACTAGCGGCAAAAAAATAACGTGAGCGGGCCATGCCCGACTGGATCGTTACTCTCTCCCATCCGGACTCTAACCGTCGGCCCCGGAATTACACCGGATCTGCTGACCTTTGAGAATTCACCCAAAGCGCTCGCGGGCTTTCAGCGTTAAGCTGATTTACCGCCGGTGGGGAATTTCGCCCCGCCCTGAGAATAAGCGAGATAACTATAACGCTATTGATTACCCTGGGCAATGCATAAGCTTCAAACAATTTTGTTTAACCCACGGCATGACGCGCTACAATAGGCACTAACACCTTTTCATCAAGGGAAACGACAATGATTGACCCAAAGAAAATTGAGCAGATCGCGCGTCAGGTTCATGAGTCCATGCCGAAAGGTATTCGTGAGTTTGGTGATGACGTTGAGAAGAAAATCCGCCAGACGTTGCAGGCACAGTTGGTTCGCCTTGATTTAGTCAGCCGCGAAGAGTTTGATGTGCAGACTCAGGTGCTGCTGCGCACCCGCGAGAAACTGGCGCTGCTGGAACAGCGTCTGAGCGAGCTGGAGAGCCGCAATGCGCCGGAAGAAGTGAAGCCAGCGCCAGCTATTCCACCGGTGGATGACCAGGCATAAGTGCGGCCTGCTGTGCCCGGTGGCGGCTACGCCTTACCGGGCCTGGATGAACGCGTAGGTCGGGTAAGGCGCAGCCGCCATCCGACATAAAAAAACGGGCCTGTTGGCCCGTTTTTTACTGACTGTCTTTCTGGATCTTCTTAATGATGTTGGTGGTTGAACACCCGTCCTCAAAGTTGAGCACCATCACTTCACCGCCATTTGCCCAGACCTCTTCGCTACCTGCGATTTGCTCTGGTTTGTAATCACCGCCCTTCACCAGCAGGTCAGGCAGAATTCCGGCAATCAGGCGCTGCGGGGTGTCTTCTTCAAATGAGACCACCCAGTCCACCGCTTCCAGCGCGCCGAGCACGATCATGCGCTGCTCCAGCGGGTTCACCGGACGCGTTTCACCCTTCAGACGTTTGGTTGAGGCATCACTGTTGACCGCCACAATCAGGCGATCGCCCAGCTTACGCGCATTCGCCAGATACGAGACATGACCCGCATGCAGGATGTCGAACACGCCGTTAGTCATCACCACTTTTTCACCGCGTTTGCGCGCGGCAGCAACGGCCACTTTCAGCTCGTCTTCGGTCATGACGCCAAAGCCGGTATCCGCACGCCCACGCACCGCGTTTTCCAGCTCGATTGGCGAAACGGTGGAGGTCCCGAGTTTACCAACGACCACGCCCGCCGCGGCGTTCGCGAAGTAGCACGCTTCTTCCAGGGAGTTACCCGCCGCCAGCGTCGCCGCCAGCACGCCAATCACCGTATCACCGGCACCGGTCACGTCGTACACTTCCTGCGCCTGGGTTGGCATATGCAGCGGCGCCTTGCCCGGTTGCAGCAGCGTCATGCCCTGCTCGGAACGGGTCACCAGCAGCGCAGACAGCTCGAAATCAGCGATGATTTTCATGCCGCGCTCAACCAGCTCTTCTTCAGTTTTGCACTTGCCCGCCACCGCTTCGAATTCAGAGAGGTTTGGCGTCAGCAGGGTTGCGCCGCGATAGCGCTCGAAATCGGTGCCTTTCGGATCGATCAGCACCGGTACGCTGGCTTTACGCGCCAGCTGGATCATGGTCTGCACGCTCGCCAGCGCGCCTTTGGCATAATCAGACAGCACCAGCGCGCCGATATTACCCAGCGCCTGGCTAATACGCTCGTGTAGCGGCTCAGGATCAACGCCTTCGAATCCTTCTTCGAAATCGAGGCGGATCAGCTGCTGATTACGCGACAGGACGCGAAGCTTGGTGATGGTTGGGTGGGTCGGAACAGAAACGAAGTCGCACTTCACGTTCACGTCCGCCAGCGACTGACTCAGGGCACGCGCCGCATCGTCAATGCCGGTCAGGCCCACCAGACGCGAATGCGCGCCCAGCGAGGCTATGTTCATCGCCACGTTTGCCGCGCCGCCTGGACGCTCTTCAATGGTGTCGACCTTAACTACCGGCACCGGCGCTTCCGGAGAGATACGGCTGGTCGGCCCATACCAGTAGCGATCCAGCATCACATCACCGACAACCATAACTCCAGCACGTTCAAACTCTGGCAGTGTTACTTTCATTCCTGACTCCAGAAAGATTCACAATTTGCGCGCGATAATATCACACTTGTTTTGTTACGCACGGTTCCACCAGCCACTTCTGCCAGCTTGTGGTCACCTGCGCGCGTTCATCGGCGAAACAGTCCAGCGCCACATGGCCCGGCTGTTCCTGTAAGGCCAGATGGTGCAACTCATCACGCAGCGTGGTGTAGGCGCGGGTTAATGCCTGCGCCTCCTGCTCATCCATAATGTCGTTCTGTGCCAGCAGTTCCAGTATGCGCACGTTATCCGACCAGCGGGTCAGCTTCGGCTTATCGTGCGCGTGCAGCAGCACCAGGTACTGAGTGATAAACTCGATATCGGTAATGCCGCCTTCATCGGCTTTAATATCAAAGCGATCGCGATGTTTGTTGCCAAGGTGCGCGCGCATCTTCTCCCGCATTTCCCGCACTTCGGTTTGCAGCGTACTGCCCTCGCGCGGGGTCGTCATGACCGCCTTGCGGATCGCATCGAACTGCGTTTTGAGCTGCGGATCGCCGTATACAACGCGGGCGCGCACCAGCGCCTGATGCTCCCACGTCCAGGCTTCGTTCTTCTGATAGTCGGCGAAAGCCTCCGTCGAGGTGACCAGCATGCCTGCCGCGCCGGACGGGCGCAGACGCGCATCCACTTCATACAGAATGCCGGATGAGGTGCGGGTGCTGAACAGGTGCATAATGCGCTGGGCCAGACGCAGGTAGAACTGCCGCCCGTCAATCTCACGTTCGCCGTCGGTCATGACGTCTGCCGGACAGTCGTGGAGGAAAATCAGATCCAGATCGGAGCTGTAGCCCAGCTCCCAGCCGCCCAGCTTGCCGTAACCCACCACCGCAAAACCGCGGCCTTCGCGCTCTGCAAGGTGTTTCGGCTGCCCGTAGCGGGCCACCATCTGCACCCACGCCTGATGGACAACCGCGTCGATGATCGCTTCCGCCAGCCAGGTTAAGTGATCGCTCACTTTCATTACCGGCAGGGTACCGGCGATATCTGCCGCCGCCACGCGCAGCATCTGCGCCTGCTTAAACTGACGAAGCGCCTCAAGCTGTTGCTCTTCGTCCTCTTCCGGTACGCGCAGCAGATACTGACGCAGCTCGTCGCGGTAGGCATCCGTCGCCGTCGGCTGATACAGCGTATTCGGGTCGAGCAGTTCGTCCAGCAGCAGCGGATAACGCGCCAGCTTGTTCGCCACCATCGGCGAGGCGGCGCAGAGAGAAATCAGGTGCTTCAGCGCGCCGGGAAACTCGCTTAACAGTTCAAGGTAAGTGGTACGCGTGACGATCCCGCTCAGCAGCGGCATCATGCGCGACAGCGGCACCGGCGCATCCTCGCGGGAGCAGACATCGCTCAGCAGATGCGGCATCAGATGATCCAGCACCTGACGACCACGTGGGCCAATGGCGCGTTTGTTCAGTTCGAAGCGGAAATCGGCAATCAGCGCCACCACGCGATGGCGGGCATCGTCGCTTAAGTGCGCCAGCACCGGCGTGGTGTCATCTTCCTGGAGCGCGTCCTGCCACAGCTCGCGCCAGTGCTCGGAGAGCGCATCGTCCTGCGATTCACTTTCGTCGTCGCCGATCAGATCGTTAAAGATGCGGCGCACGCCCGCCATTTGCGCTTCCAGCCGTTCCGTCAGCGCCGCCCAGTCATCCACCCGCATCCCCCAGGCCAGACGCGCCCGGTTCAGCTCGTCGCCCGGTAACGTCTGGGTCTGTTCGTCGTTGATACTTTGCAGCAAATTTTCCAGACGACGCAGGAAGAGATAAGAGTCACGCAGCGTTTGCGCATCGCCTTCCGGCAGCAGATGCAGCTGCTCGATAGCGCTCAGCGTCGGCAGCAGCGAGCGGGATTGCAGAGAAGGTTCACGCCCGCCGCGTATCAGCTGGAAGACCTGGACGATAAATTCGATCTCACGAATACCGCCCGCGCCGAGCTTGATGTTGTCCTTCAGGCCACGGCGACGCACCTCGCGGGCAATCATCCCTTTCATATTTCGCAGGGACTGGATCACGCTGAAGTCGATGTAGCGGCGGAACACAAACGGGCGCAGCATGGCGCGCAGCTCGTTGGCCCAGGCATCGTCGCTGTCACCCATGATCCGCGCTTTGACCATCGCGTAACGCTCCCAGTCGCGACCCTGCTCCTGGTAATAATCTTCCAGCGCGGCAAAGCTCAGCACCAGCGGACCGCTGTCGCCAAACGGACGCAAACGCATATCCACGCGGTAGACAAAACCATCCTGGGTGGGCTGATCCAGTGCCTTAATCAGCCGCTGCCCCAGGCGAGTAAAGAACTGGGCGTTGTCCAGCTCGCGACGACCGCCGCGCGTGGAGCCGTTCTCCGGCCAGGCAAAAATCAGATCGATGTCTGAGGAGAAATTAAGCTCGCAGCCGCCCAGCTTGCCCATCCCCAGAATCAACAGCGGTTGCGGAACCCCGGCTTCGCTGCACGGCGTGCCCCACTCTTTACAGCAGGCGGCGTAGAGCCAGTCCCGCGCGGCGACAATCAACGTCTGCGCCAGCTCGCTCAACTGCTGCAAGGTACTCTCTTCGCTCACCAGCTCCAGCGCCTGCGCCCAGGCAATGCGTACCATCACCCGGCGGCGGAACTGACGCAGTACGCGCATCAGCGTGGCTTCGTCTGCCACCTCTGCCAGCGCGGTTTGCAGCCAGCCAGCATAATGCCGCCACTCGTCAGCCTGCGGCGGCGCGCTTTCCAGCTCTGCCAGCCAGTCCGGGTTGGCGCTGACGCTCTCCTGCACAAAATCACTGAACGTGAGCACGCTTTTCGCCTGCTCGCTTAACGATGACGCGGGTAACGACTCAGGCAGGCGTTCGCAAACGGTCTGCCAGTGCTGCTGTAACTGCGAAGAAAGCGGCATATCAGGGGTTCCTTGCCAGAATTAACGTTTTCCGCTGTGCAGCCAGTACGGATCCTGCGAAATGGCCTCGTTGCGGAAATGCTCGATTTCGATCTGCTGACGGGTCTCGATGGCATGCTTCAGCCCCTGCCAGTTCTCCAGCCAGGCCTGCGCCTTCACGCCCTCATACGCACCTGACAGCAGCAACATGCTGTCAATGTTACGCGCCAGGCGGGGAAGCTGATCGCCATACTGGTCGCCCAGCGGATGCGCAAAGGTGGTTCTCAGCTCGGCCGCGTGACGGGAGAGGTGGATATCCGCAAAACGTTTGAAGTTTTCCGCAATTTTGGTCTGCCCTTTCGCATCGAGGAACGTGCGCCAGCCGCGCGTCACCAGAAACTCGGTCAGCGCCAGTTTCGCGCCGGCGTTTTGCGGGCTGTAGATCGCCGTTTGTGCCGACACGTCGGAAAGCATCAGCGTTTCGGTTTGAGTGAGCAAATCACGTAAGTGAGTGCTGGCTTTACGCGGTACAATGCCGCCAAAGAGCGTCAGGGTATGACGCACCAGCCCCATAGCGGCCAGCACCTGTTTTTTGGCATTTTTCACGTTACGCGCCCACAGCTCCTCGTGGTACTGCCACTGAGAGAGCGCCAGCTCCAGCGCCGCTTCCATGCCCTGCTCAACGGAGGCTTTCGGCACAACGCGCAGAATCGGGGTTTCTCGCAGCACGCGCGGCGCATTCCCGGCGGCCAGGTGATAGCCGCGTGCCGCTTTACTCAGGCTGCCCTGACGCAGGCCAGGCTGGTTCACCAGCTTGTGCGCCAGCTTCAGCACATCACTCGCCTCGCCTTCCAGCAGTTCGAGTTCCAATTCGCAGATCGGCTCCTGCTCTTCACCCGCCTTAATTTCACCCCGATCGAACGCGATCTCAATGCGGCTCTTGCCTTCCGACACCAGCCATTTTTCGCGCCAGAAATCGGTGCTGAACAGCGGTTGCGCCTCTGCCGACAGCGTTGCGGGCAGCGTTCCTTCCGGCCACACTTCCGCCGGAAAACGATCCAGCTCAAGTTCTGGCTTACTGATGTCGATATTGTATTCCGGACGCTGGTGCAAACCGCCCACCACGCGACCGGCGATTTTCATCGTCATCTCGTAGCGCCCGTTCGCACCCCGGATGCGCAGGCCCATATCGTGGTTGCGCAGCCAGTTGTCCGGCGTTTCGTAATAGATGTTGAGCAGCTGTACGGGTTCATGGTGCTCGCCGGACAGCGTATTCAGATGCTGGCGGAGCGCGTCAGCGCTGTCTTTTTCGACGATAAACTTTAATTCGATCTCTTGTGCCATAGCCTTGTACTTTTGCGTGCGTCACAGACGCGTCGATGAAGGCGAACTTCCTCGCCATTTGTTTGTCAGTACATAGTATTTTGCGCCAAATTGCCACGCAATGAGCAATTTGACGGGCGTAAAAGTTTAAAGCGGTGGAAATCATGACACAGATGATTCCGATTGATGATGAATCCTTTGCGTAGCGACACTGATACCACTACTATCGTTCCACTTTTTATGAAAATAACGACTGATATGCTTAAATTACGCCTGATTGGACTTACTTTACTCGCTTTTAGCGCCGCAACCGCGGTCCACGCTGAAGAGAAACGTTACGTTTCTGATGAACTGAATACCTGGGTACGCAGCGGCCCTGGAGACAATTATCGCCTCGTGGGTACGGTAAATGCCGGCGAGGAAGTGACTCTGCTGCAAACCAATGCAGACACCAATTACGGTCAGGTTCGTGACAGCTCTGGCCGCACCTCATGGATCCCGCTGAAAGAGCTGAGCACGGTGCCAAGCCTGCGCACCCGCGTGCCGGACCTGGAAAATCAGGTGAAAACCCTGACCGATAAGCTGAACAACATTGACGGCACCTGGAACCAGCGCACCGCAGAGATGCAGCAGAAAGTGGCGCAAAGCGACAGCGTGATCGCCGGTCTGAAAGATGAAAATCAGAAGCTGAAAAATGAGCTCATCGTCGCGCAGAAGAAAGTGAACGCCGCGAATCTACAGCTGGATGACAAACAACGCACCATCATCATGCAGTGGTTTATGTATGGCGGCGGGGTGCTTGGCGTCGGTCTGGTGCTGGGTCTGGTGCTTCCTCACCTTATCCCGAGCCGTAAACGTAAAGACCGCTGGATGAACTAACTCGTCTTCTCTGCCACACTTACGTATCATCTTGCGAAAAGAGAAAACGGGAGTGTTGGCGTGAAGAGTTATCTGGTCGGTGGTGCGGTACGTGATGCGTTATTAGGTCTGCCGGTCAAAGATAAAGACTGGGTCGTGGTCGGTGCCACGCCCGAAGCGATGATTGACGCGGGCTACCAGCAGGTAGGCCGCGATTTTCCTGTGTTCCTCCATCCGAAAAGCCGGGAAGAGTACGCCCTGGCGCGTACCGAACGGAAATCCGGTTCCGGTTATACCGGCTTCACCTGCTATGCCGCGCCGGATGTGACGCTGGAGCAGGACTTACTGCGCCGCGATCTCACCATTAACGCCCTGGCGCAGGACGAAAACGGCCATATTATCGATGTCTACGGCGGCCAGAACGATCTGCGTGACCGTCTTTTACGCCATATCTCCCCCGCCTTTTCTGAAGATCCGCTTCGCGTACTGCGCGTGGCGCGTTTTGCCGCCCGTTATGCCCATCTCAGCTTCCGCATCGCCGACGAGACGATGGCGCTGATGACGGCCATGACCGACGCGGGCGAGCTGGAACATCTGACGCCAGAACGCGTCTGGAAAGAGACCGAAAACGCCCTGACTACCCGCAATCCACAGGTCTTTTTCCAGGTTCTGCGCGACTGCGGGGCGCTGAAAGTGCTGTTCCCGGAAATAGACGCGCTGTTTGGCGTGCCCGCCCCGGCGAAATGGCACCCGGAAATTGATACCGGCATTCACACCCTGATGACGCTGAGCATGGCCGCCATGCTCAGCCCGGAGGTGGACGTGCGCTTTTCCACCCTCTGCCATGACCTCGGCAAAGGGTTAACGCCAAAGGAGTTGTGGCCACGCCACCACGGGCACGGTCCGGCTGGCGTGAAGCTGGTTGAAGGGCTTTGTCAGCGCCTGCGCGTGCCGAATGACATTCGCGATCTGGCAAAACTGGTGGCCGAGTTTCACGACCTGATCCACACCTTCCCGATCCTGAAACCCGCTACCATCGTCAGGCTGTTTGATAACATCGACGCCTGGCGCAAACCGCAGCGTGTGGAGCAAATTGCGCTGACCAGCGAAGCCGACGTGCGCGGCCGCACCGGGTTTGAAGCGTCCGATTATCCGCAGGGTCGTTTGCTGCGTGAGGCGTGGGACGTAGCGAAAGCGGTGCCAACGAAAGAGGTGGTGGAGGCAGGGTTTAAAGGCCCGGCGATCCGCGAAGAGCTGACGAAGCGGCGGATTGATGCGGTTGCAGCGTGGAAGGAAAAACGTTGCCCTCAGCCGAAAGACTGAGGGCGGTCGGTCATCAGAAGAAGACCACGTACACGGCAGCCGCGACGATAAAGCGGTAGATCGCGAACGGAATAAACGAAATACGCTTAATCAGTTGCAGGAAGGTTTTGATGGCGATCAACGCCACAATAAAGGCGGTGATAAAGCCCACGGCGAACATCGGAATGTCGCCCACGGTCAGGAAGCCGATGCTTTTGTAGAGATCCAGCGCGGTGGCGCCCATCATCATCGGCACCGCCAGCAGGAACGAGAACTCAGACGCCGCGTAACGGCTCACGCCCATCAGCATCCCGCCGGAAATGGTTGCCCCTGAACGGGAGAAGCCCGGCCACAGCGCCAGACACTGGAAGCAGCCAATCATAAACGCCTGGCGATACGTCATATCGTCCAGACCTTCCGCACGCGGGGTTTTTGGCTTCAGCACTTCGGCGGCAATCAGCAGGAAGCCGCCGACAACCAGCGCGTACATCACGTTAATCGGGTTGAAGAGCGATTTAATGGTGTCGTGGAACACCAGCCCCAGCACCACCGCCGGGATCATCCCGAGCAGAATATGAATCAGCGTCAGGCGCCCTTTGCCCTCTCCTTCACGCTGCGGCAAACGCCCGAAGTGGATACCGATCAGACCAAACAGACGACGCCAGAACATCACGACCACCGCCAGGATAGAGCCCAGCTGGATCACCACCTCAAACGTCTTTGCGGTATCGCCTTCAAAGCCCAGGAGATGGCCAACGATAATCATATGGCCCGTACTGGACACCGGCAAAAACTCCGTCAATCCTTCGACCACACCCAGTATTGCCGCCACCAGCAGCGAGTGCATATCGCTCATCTATAAACCCCTAAAAAGATATAAAAAAACGGTGTCCCACGCGGACAACCGTGAAAGATACAGCTTTAAGACCGATATAACCTAAAATGGTTTAGCTATTATGACGTTAAATCTTTCCTTTCAGATTTGTGCCACGCTCGATAATCACGCCCACATTGGCGGCGCGCGCCACCGCTCCCGGCTTGCTTAGCTTAATGCGCACCCATGGGGAGTTAAATTTGCTCAGCAGCAGGTCTGCTACCTCTTCCGCCACGCGTTCTACCAGCGCAAAACGTTGCCCTTCAACATGGGCGATGACCGTTTCACTGATGTCGGCGTAGCTCAGACAGTCATTCACATCATCGCTTTTTGCTGACTTGCGGTTGTCCCAGCCCATTTCGATATCGAACACCAGTTTCTGCTCGATGGTCTGTTCCCAGTCGTAAACACCAATTGTGGTGATTACCGAAAGTTGCTCTATAAATACAATATCCATCACGACCTGCCTGCTTTTTGGCTAAACCGGATACCACTTCCGGCGAATTATGCGTATTATCCACAGATGCTGAGAATACAGATACATTTTCAAAACGGAACAGCGTTATGAGTGCAATCGCGCCTGGAATGATTATCCTCGCCTACCTTTGCGGCTCAATCTCCAGCGCCATTCTGGTCTGCCGCATCGCCGGGTTGCCTGACCCGCGTGAAAGTGGTTCCGGGAATCCGGGGGCGACCAATGTACTACGAATTGGCGGCAAGGGAGCAGCCGTAGCGGTTTTGATTTTTGATGTTCTGAAAGGAATGCTTCCCGTCTGGGGCGCGTATGCGCTCGGCGTCACACCCTTCTGGCTGGGGCTGATTGCCATCGCCGCCTGCGTCGGCCACATCTGGCCCGTTTTCTTTGGTTTTAAAGGCGGTAAAGGCGTTGCCACCGCGTTTGGCGCGATTGCGCCGATCGGCTGGGATCTCACCGGCGTGATGGCGGGCACCTGGCTGCTGACCATTCTGCTGAGCGGTTATTCGTCGCTGGGCGCCATCGTCAGCGCACTGATCGCCCCGTTTTATGTCTGGTGGTTTAAACCGCAGTTTACCTTCCCGGTGTCGATGCTCTCGTGTCTGATCCTGTTGCGCCACCACGACAACATTCAGCGCCTGTGGCGGCGTAAGGAAACCAAGATCTGGACGAAGCTCAGGCGTAAAAAGAAAGACGCTCAGTAAACCGTTCGTTATGCCTTATAACCAAATGTGATTTTTGTCACCTTCTGCCTGTGGTAACTGTTAGAGACACAACACAACCACACAAAAAGAAAATGGCAGAAATCACAGATTCAACTCCCCTTCCAACGGCAGGAAATACCCCGGATGGCGACATCAAGTGGGTGCGTAGCGCATCGGACGTTTCACGTCTCGTTAATGACGGCTCTCAGGGCCGGGCCAATGCCCGCATCGTGGTCGGTATCGCGCTCGGGGGAATTTTCCTCGATGCCTACGATCTCGGCGCGCTGGCATTCGGCATCAAAGACATCACCCGCGAATTTAACCTGACGCCCGCCGGTACCGGCATGGTGGCCTCGGCGATTACCTTTGGCGCGATTGTCGGGGCGCTGCTCGGCGGCTATCTTACGGATAAAATCGGGCGCTACCGCGTCTTTATGGCCGACATGGTGTTCTTTGTCGTTGCCGCTATCGCCTGTGCGCTGGCCCCGAACGAATATGTGCTTGCGGGCGCGCGCTTTGTGATGGGTCTTGGCGTTGGGATCGACCTTCCCGTCACGATGGCGTTTCTCAGCGAGTTCGCCAGGCTGAAAGGCCCGGGGAATAAAGCCTCCAGCGTCGCAATGTGGTGCCCCACCTGGTACGCGGCCATCAGCATCTCTTATCTTCTGGTGCTCTTCTTTTACGCCGTGCTGCCGGAAAGCCACAGCGACTGGCTCTGGCGTCTGATCCTTGGCTTTGGCGCGGTGCCCGCGCTGGTGATTATCGCCATCCGCAGCCGCTATATGAGCGAATCCCCGGTCTGGGCGGCGAATCAGGGCAATCTGAAGGAGGCGGCGTCCATCCTGCGGCAGTCTTACAATATTAATGCCCACGTACCGCAGGATGCGCTCGACCAGCCCGCGCCTGTCGTGAACAAGGCAAAATGGTCGAACTACCTGAACCTGTTCCGCGGTATCTATCTGCGGCGTACCACGCTCGCCACGCTGCTGTCAGTGGTCTCCTCGTTCGCCTATAACGCCGTAGCCTTTGGCCTGCCGGTGATCATCTCCAGCTTCTTTGTGCAGTCGATGCTGACCACCATTCTGATCTCGCTGGCGCTTAACCTGCTGTTCGCATTTGTCGGCGGGCTGCTGGCGGTGCGCTATGTTCCGCGCTTCGGCGCATGGCGGATGTCACTGGCGGGTTATGCGTGCCAGCTTGCGGCACTGCTCGGCCTGGCGCTGATTGGCCGCCCTGACGGGGCTACGGAAGGCGTGGTCGCCGTCGCGATGCTGGCGCTGTTCCTGTTTGGTCAGGGTTTTGGTCCAGGTGCGCACACCATGACGTTTGCCTCCCTGAGCTACCCGACCTCGCTGCGCGGCGTGGGCGTGGGGCTTAACCAGACGCTGATGCGCAGCAGTTCAACGCTGTCACTGTTTCTGTTCCCGCTGCTGGTCGCCTCGCTGGATACCGCCGTGTTCTGGGTGATTGCGCTGGCGCCGTTTATCGGTCTGGCGTCGCTGCTGGCGATCCGCTGGGAGCCGTCGGGGTATGATGTGGATGCAGAGGATTATCGCTAGCCTTTCTTGCCGGGTGGCGCTGCGCTTACCCGGCCTACATTACTGAAACCGGCTCACATGAGCCGTTTTTTTATCCATAAGCGACTCATATGACAGCCTTCATTTCCGCCAGGGCATACTGAAACGTACCCCGATAGTGTGGAAATGGAAGCACCATGTTAGCAACTCAGGTCACTGATAATTCATACAAAGGCTGGCAGGCCTCGCTTGCCCTCCAGTTTTGTCATACCCCTGAGAAAACCCTCCTCCATTCCGCGCGTCACAGCGGGCCGCTCACCGTTCAGCGTCCGTTTTATCCCGAAGGGGAAACCTGCCACCTTTACCTGCTGCACCCGCCAGGCGGAATTGTGGGCGGAGATACGCTGGATATTTCCGTGCGGCTCGACGCCAAAAGCCATGCCCTCATTACCATGCCCGGCGCCAGCAAGTTCTATCGCAGCAACGGCCCGCTGGCCTGCCTCAGTCAGCATTTTTACCTCGACGAAGAGGCCACGCTGGAGTGGCTGCCGCAGGACACCATTATTTTCCCCGGCGCTAACGCCGCGCTGCGTTCCGTCTTTCACCTGCACGCCACCAGCACGCTGCTGGCGTGGGAGCTGTACTGTCTGGGCCGTCCGGTGATAAACGAAACCTTCAGCCACGGCACGCTGGAGAACCGCCTTGAGGTGTGGGTGGATGGCGAGCCGCGTCTGATTGAGCGACTGCATCTCAGCGGTGGCGATCTGACGCCAGTCGCGGACCATCCGTGGGTCGGCACGCTGCTGTTCTATCCGGCCCGGGAAGCACTTCTCGACGCGGTGCGTGCGCTTCTCGCCCCGCTGGAAAACGTTGGCGGGGCGACGCTCACCGACGATCTGCTGTCGGTGCGTTTTCTCTCCCACGACAACCTGATTTGTCAGCGGGTGATGCGCGATATCTGGCAGTCGCTTCGCCCGCTTTTAACTTCCAAAACCGCCTGTTCGCCGCGCATCTGGCAAACATAAGAGAAACGCTATGGAACTGACTCCCAGAGAAAAAGACAAGCTGTTGCTGTTCACCGCCGCGCTGGTTGCCGAACGCCGCCTCGCGCGCGGGGTAAAGCTCAACTACCCGGAATCGGTCGCGCTGATCAGCGCCTTTATTATGGAAGGCGCGCGCGATGGCGAAACCGTCGCCTCGCTGATGGAAGCCGGCCGCCACGTCCTGACGCGCGATCAGGTGATGGAAGGCGTGCCGGAGATGATCCCGGATATCCAGGTGGAAGCCACCTTTCCGGACGGATCCAAGCTCGTCACCGTCCACAACCCGATCGTGTAAGGAGCGCGTGATGATCCCAGGCGAATACCGGATCCAGTCCGGAAACATTGCTCTCAACGTCGGGCGCGAAACCCGAAGTGTGATCGTGGAAAACCACGGCGACAGGCCGATCCAAGTCGGATCGCACTACCACTTTTACGAGGTCAACCCGGCGCTGAAGTTCGATCGCGAAGCCACCCGAGGTTACCGGCTGAACATCCCGGCCGGCACTGCCGTGCGCTTCGAGCCCGGCCAGAAGCGGGAAGTGACGCTGGTGCAGGTGACGGGCGCACAGCGCATTTTCGGCTTTCGCGGCGAGGTCATGGGCGAGGTGAAACATGGCTGAGATTTCACGCCAGGCGTATGCCGATATGTTCGGCCCCACTACCGGGGATAAAGTGCGGCTGGCCGACAGCGAGCTGTGGATCGAAGTGGAAGACGATCTCACGATCTACGGCGAAGAGGTTAAATTCGGCGGCGGAAAAGTGATCCGCGACGGCATGGGACAGGGGCAGATGACCGCCGACGACTGCGTGGATCTGGTGCTCACCAACGCGCTGATCGTCGATCACTGGGGGATCGTGAAAGCGGATATTGGCGTAAAAGATGGGCGGATCTTCGCCATCGGCAAAGCCGGAAACCCGGACATTCAGCCCGGCGTGACAATCCCGATTGGCGCGGCAACGGAGGTGATCGCCGCCGAAGGGAAGATTGTCACCGCAGGCGGGATCGACACCCACATCCACTGGATCTGTCCGCAGCAGGCGGAAGAGGCGCTGGTGTCTGGCGTCACCACCATGATCGGCGGCGGCACCGGGCCTGCGGCAGGCACAAACGCCACCACCTGCACGCCGGGGCCGTGGTATATCGCCCGCATGTTGCAGGCAGCCGATACGCTACCGGTGAATATTGGCCTGCTGGGTAAAGGGAACGGCTCCAACCCGGACGCGCTGCGCGAGCAGATCGTGGCAGGTGCCATCGGGCTTAAGATCCACGAAGACTGGGGCGCGACGCCTGCGGCCATCAACTGTTCGCTGGAGGTCGCTGAAGAGATGGATATTCAGGTGGCGCTGCACAGCGACACGCTGAACGAGTCCGGTTTTGTCGAAGACACGCTGGCCGCCATCGCCGGGCGCACCATCCACACCTTCCACACCGAAGGGGCGGGCGGCGGCCATGCGCCGGATATCATCACCGCCTGCGCGCACCCGAATATTCTGCCCTCCTCCACCAACCCGACGCTGCCCTACACGGTCAACACCATCGACGAGCACCTGGACATGCTGATGGTTTGCCATCACCTCGACCCGGATATCGCCGAGGACGTGGCGTTTGCCGAATCCCGCATTCGCCGGGAGACCATCGCCGCCGAAGACGTGCTGCACGATATCGGCGCGTTCTCGCTCACCTCGTCAGATTCACAGGCAATGGGCCGCGTGGGGGAAGTGATTATCCGCACCTGGCAGGTGGCGCACCGCATGAAGGTGCAGCGCGGCGCACTGCCGGAAGAGACCGGCGATAACGATAACTTCCGCGTAAAGCGCTATGTCGCCAAATACACCATCAACCCGGCGCTGACCCACGGCATCGCCCATGAGGTCGGTTCTATTGAGGCGGGCAAGCTGGCGGATCTGGTGGTCTGGTCCCCCGCCTTCTTTGGCGTCAAACCCGCCACCATCGTCAAAGGCGGGATGATCGCCTGCGCGCCGATGGGCGACATCAACGCCTCGATCCCCACGCCGCAGCCGGTACATTACCGCCCGATGTTTGGTGCCCTTGGTGCCGCACGCCACGCCACGCGGCTGACGTTTGTCTCTCAGGCTGCTGATGCCAGCGGCATTCCGCAACGGCTCGGACTGCAAAGTGCCACCGCGGTGGTGAGAGGCTGCCGGTCGGTGAAAAAGGCCGACATGATCCACAACGATTTACAGCCGAATATCACCGTTGACGCGCAAACCTATGAGGTACGCGTCGACGGCGAATTGATCACCAGCGAACCGGCAGAGGTTTTGCCGATGGCGCAACGCTATTTTCTGTTTTGAGGAGTCATGATGATCTATTTAACCCAACGCCTGGACCATGCGCATCCGATTACCGCCAGCGTCACGCTACCGATTGATGTGCGGGTAAAAAGCCGCGCCCGCGTGGCGCTGAACGACGGCCGCGAAGCCGGGCTAATGCTGCCGCGCGGCCTGCTGCTGCGCGGGGGCGACCTGCTGACTACCGACGATGGCAGCGAGGTGATCGAAGTGATCGCCGCCCCGGAGTCGGTTTCCGTGGTGCGCTGCGCCGACCCGTTCCTGCTCGCCCGCGCCTGTTATCACCTGGGCAATCGTCACGTACCGCTGCAAATAATGCCTGGCGAACTGCGCTACCACCACGACCACGTCCTCGACGATATGCTGCGTCAGTTCGGGCTGGAGGTGACCTTCGCCAGCCTGCCATTTGAACCGGAAGCGGGCGCTTACACCAGCGATGCCCACAGCCATAGCCACTCTCACGCTCATTCACATTAAGGACTCATCATGCGCAAGTACTTACCGCTGTTACTGCTGGCTTTTTCCGTTCCCGCGCTCGCACATCCCGGCCACGGGACCGACAGCTTCCAGGCCGGATTTCTCCATCCGCTGACCGGGCTGGATCACCTGCTGATGCTGACGGGGGCTGGCGTGCTCTCCGCCCTGAGCGGCCGCAAGCTGCTGTTGCCGTTAGCGACGCTCGGCATGATGCTTGCTGGTGCCGTTGCGGGCAGCCTGCTCGGCGGCTTTAGCGGCATGGAGATGCTGATTATCGCCTCGCTGGCGCTCTGCGGCGTGATGATGTTTAAGACCGAAAATCGCCTGCTGCTGGCGGTACCAGCCCTGGCGATGTTCCACGGCTGGGCGCACGGCGTGGAGATGTCCGGCCACAGCTTCTGGCTCTTCACCAGCGGGTTTATGTTAGCCAGCGCCACGGTGCTGTGTGCCAGCTTCGCGGCAGGGCTGCTGCTGCGCCGTCACGACGGCCTGCGTAAAACCTTCGGCGGCGGGCTGATCGTCTCCGCCCTGCTGGCGCTGATGAGCTGATGGAGCACGCCCGCCAGCGGCTGCGCCTGATGCAGCTCTCCAGCAGTAGCCTGCCGGTCGGATCGTTTACCTGGTCGCAGGGGCTGGAGTGGGCCGTTGAGGCCGGGTGGGTCACGGACGCTGAGGCCTTCAGGCGCTGGCAGATCCAGCAGATGGAGCAGAGCTTTTTCTGTGTCGACCTGCCGCTGTTTATCCGCCTGTATCGTGCCTGCGAGAAGCAGGACGTCGCGACAGCAAAACGCTGGACGGCATACCTGCTCGCCTGTCGGGAAACGCGCGAGCTGCGCGATGAAGAACGCAACCGTGGGGCGGCCTTTACGCGCCTGATTAAAAGCTGGGAACCCGCCTGCCCGCCAGAATGGCTGCCGCTGTTGATGCGAAGCCAGCTCGGCGGCATGGCGTGGCTCGGCGTGCGCTGGGGCATTAGCGCGCGCGAGCTGGCGCTGAGCCTCGGCTACAGCTGGATTGAGAGCGCGGTGATGGCGGGCGTCAAGCTGGTGCCGTTTGGGCAGCAGGCAGCACAACAGCTGATTATCGACCTGAGCGACCATTTTGCCGCCGGGTTTGAACAGGCATTTTTACGTGGCGACGACGCGCTGGGGGCCGCTACGCCGCTGTCGGCCATCGCCTCCGCGCGCCATGAAACCCAATATTCACGACTATTCCGTTCCTGAGGAGTCAACATGGCTGATTACAAACATCCCCTGCGCGTGGGCGTGGGCGGCCCGGTAGGGTCGGGCAAAACCGCCCTGCTGGAAGCGCTCTGCAAGGCGATGCGCGACACCTATCATCTTGCGGTGGTGACCAACGATATCTACACCAAAGAGGATCAGCGCATCCTGACCGAGGCGGGTGCGCTGGAGCCAGAGCGCATCGTGGGCGTGGAAACGGGCGGCTGCCCGCATACCGCCATCCGCGAAGATGCCTCAATGAACCTGGCGGCGGTGGAAGCGTTGAGCGAGAAGTTCGGCAATCTGGATCTGATCTTCGTGGAAAGCGGCGGGGATAACCTGAGCGCGACCTTCAGCCCGGAGCTGGCGGACCTCACCATCTACGTCATCGACGTGGCCGAAGGGGAAAAAATCCCGCGCAAGGGCGGGCCGGGGATCACCAAATCCGATTTTCTGGTGATCAACAAAACCGACCTCGCGCCGTACGTGGGGGCGTCGCTGGAGGTAATGGAGCGCGACACTCATCGCATGCGCGGCGAGCGCCCGTGGACGTTTACCAACCTGAAGGCGGGTGACGGGCTGGCGACGATCATTGCGTTTCTGGAAGAGAAAGGAATGTTGCGGGTGTAGGGTGGTTTATTGCACGTTAGCACACGTGGATCTTGTAGGCCCGGTAAGCGCAGCGCCACCGGGCAAAGAAACTCACGCCTCAGGCAGTTCCGCCAGCGGCCAGCGCGGACGCACAGATACGCTCAGGTCAGCCGTTGCGCCGGCGTTCAGACGCACCATCCCGGCGTAGGCGATCATCGCCCCGTTATCGGTGCAAAATTCAGGACGCGCATAGAACACTTCCCCGCGACGTTTTTGCATCATCTCGGCGAGCTTCGCGCGCAGCGTGCGGTTAGCGCTGACGCCACCGGCCATCACCAGGCGCTTAAAGCCGGTCTGATCCAGCGCGCGCTTGCACTTGATCATCAGCGTATCCACCACCGCGTCTTCGAACGCACGGGCGATGTCGGCACGCGTCTGCTCACTGTCGTCATTATTGCGGATGGTGTTCGCCGCGAAGGTTTTCAGGCCAGAGAAGCTGAAATCCAGCCCCGGACGGTCGGTCATCGGCCGCGGGAAGACAAAGCGCCCTTCCGTTCCCTGCGACGCCATTTTCGACAGCATCGGGCCGCCCGGGTAATCCAGCCCCAGCAGCTTGGCGGTTTTGTCGAAGGCTTCACCGGCAGCATCGTCGATCGACTCGCCCAGCAGCGCGTACTTGCCAATGCCCGTTACGCTAATCAGCTGGGTATGCCCACCGGAAACCAGCAGCGCCACAAACGGGAACTCTGGCGGATTGTCTTCCAGCATCGGCGCCAGAAGGTGCCCTTCCATATGGTGAACCGGAATGGCCGGAACATCCCACGCGAAGGCCAGCGAACGCCCTACCGTTGCGCCGACCAGCAGCGCGCCGACCAGGCCCGGCCCTGCGGTATAGGCCACGGCATCAATATCTTTTGCACTCAACCCGGCCTCTTTAAGCGCCGCCTGAATCAGGGGAACCGTTTTACGCACGTGGTCACGAGAGGCCAGTTCAGGCACGACGCCGCCGTAGTCAGCGTGCAATTTCACCTGACTATACAGCTGGTTGGCCAGAAGCCCTTTTTCGTCGTCGTAAATCGCGATGCCGGTTTCATCGCAGGATGTTTCAATACCCAGTACACGCATGACTTGTTTTACCTCGTTTCAATACCGCGCAGTGTAGAGCCTGGGCGGATTGTTGTAAAACTTTGTTCGCCCCAGGAAGAAGCCTCGTGTATACTCCTCACCCTTATTAAAGTCCCTTTCAAAATCGCATCGGTGCTTTACAAAGCAGCAGCATTTGCAGTAAAATTCCGCACCATTTTGAAATAAGCTGGCGTTGATGCCAGCGGCAAACCGAATTTATTAAAGGTGAGAGTTACATGCCGGTAATTAAAGTACGTGAAAACGAGCCGTTCGACGTAGCACTGCGTCGCTTCAAACGTTCATGCGAGAAAGCAGGTGTTCTGGCTGAAGTTCGTCGTCGTGAGTTTTATGAAAAACCAACGACCGAACGTAAGCGCGCTAAAGCTTCCGCTGTGAAACGTCACGCGAAGAAACTGGCTCGCGAAAACGCACGCCGTACTCGTCTGTACTAATCTGTTGAGGGCCACAGCCCTCAATTGACAGACAGAGTTGTAGTCGTAAGGCCGTGCTTCCGGAAGGAATGCGCGGCTTGTTTTCGTTTATAATTCGCTTAAATTTTTGGGGCATATGGCCGGAAGAATCCCACGCGTTTTCATCAATGACCTGCTTGCCAGAACCGACATCGTCGATCTCATCGACGCGCGGGTGAAGCTAAAAAAGCAGGGCAAGAACTACCATGCGTGCTGTCCGTTCCATAACGAAAAAACCCCCTCTTTCACCGTAAACGGTGAAAAACAGTTCTACCATTGCTTCGGCTGTGGCGCACACGGTAATGCCGTCGATTTTTTGATGAACTACGACAAGCTCGAGTTCGTTGAAACCGTCGAAGAGCTGGCGGCGATGCATAACCTTGAAGTGCCGTATGAAGCAGGCAGTGGGCCAAGTCAGATCGAGCGCCATCAGCGGCAAACGCTGTACCAACTGATGGATGGCCTGAATTCGTTTTACCAACAGTCTCTTAAGCACTCTGCGGCTGAGCCTGCGCGTCAGTATCTGAACAAGCGCGGACTGAGTGACGATGTGATTGCGCGTTTCGCTATTGGTTACGCCCCGCCCGGCTGGGACAACGTGTTAAAGCGTTTTGGCGGCAATAGCGAAGATCGTAAATCCCTCATCGACGCAGGCATGCTGGTCACCAACGACCAGGGACGAAGCTACGACCGCTTCCGTGAACGGGTGATGTTCCCGATCCGCGACAAGCGTGGCCGGGTGATAGGTTTTGGTGGTCGCGTGCTGGGTGATGCCCTGCCGAAATACCTTAACTCCCCGGAAACCGATATTTTCCATAAGGGCCGCCAGCTTTACGGTCTTTATGAGGCACAGCAGGATAATGCGGAACCTCCGCGTCTTCTGGTCGTCGAAGGCTATATGGATGTTGTTGCGCTGGCGCAGTACGACATTAATTATGCCGTTGCGTCGCTGGGAACGTCCACCACGGCGGACCATATCCAGCTGCTGTTCCGCGTCACCAACAACGTGATTTGCTGTTACGACGGTGACCGCGCAGGACGCGACGCCGCCTGGCGAGCGCTGGAAACCGCGTTGCCGTATATGACCGACGGGCGTCAGCTACGCTTTATGTTCCTGCCCGACGGTGAAGACCCGGATACGCTGGTGCGTAAAGAGGGCAAAGCGGCGTTTGAAGCGCGGATGGAGCAGGCTCAGCCGCTCTCCACGTTTCTGTTTAACAGCCTGATGCCGCAGGTTGATTTGAGTACCCCTGACGGGCGCGCGCAGCTCAGCACGCTGGCGCTGCCGTTAATCAGCCAGGTGCCCGGCGAAACGCTGCGCATCTATCTGCGTCAGGAGTTAGGCAACAAGCTCGGCATTCTGGATGACAGCCAGCTTGAACGTTTAATGCCGAAACAGGCTGAAAACGGCACGGTACGCCCCGCGCCTCAGCTAAAACGCACAACCATGCGTATACTGATAGGGTTGCTGGTGCAAAACCCCGAACTTGCTCCGCAAGTGCCGTCGCTGGCGGGTTTGAACCACGAAAAATTGCCCGGGCTTGGCTTATTTTCAGAATTGGTCAACACTTGTTTGTCTCAGCCAGGTCTGACCACCGGACAACTTTTAGAGCATTATCGCGGCACAAAAGAGGCCGCTACCCTTGAAAAACTGTCGATGTGGGACGATATAGCAGATAAGGATATCGCAGAAAAAACGTTCACCGACTCGCTCAACCATATGTTTGATTCGATGCTTGAGTTGCGCCAGGAAGAGTTGATAGCTCGCGAGCGCACCCATGGCCTGAGCAGCGAAGAACGCCGGGAGCTCTGGATGATTAACCAGGAACTGGCGAAGAAATAAAAAATTTAACGGCTTAAGTGCCGAATATCGATCGGGAAGCCCCCGGCAGCCGCACTGAGAGGCAGCGGCAAAAATATAAGTACGCCCTCGCTTTAAAGGTTGGCAGCCCATCGCCGACACCAATCAAACGAATTAAGTGTGGATACCGTCTTATGGAGCAAAACCCGCAGTCACAGCTGAAACTTCTTGTCCAACGCGGTAAGGAGCAAGGCTATCTGACCTATGCCGAGGTCAATGACCATCTGCCGGAAGATATCGTCGATTCAGATCAGATCGAAGATATCATCCAAATGATCAATGACATGGGCATTCAGGTGATGGAAGAAGCACCGGATGCCGATGATCTGTTGCTGGCTGAAACCTCCAACAACACTGACGAAGATGCGGAAGAAGCTGCTGCACAGGTCCTGTCCAGCGTGGAATCTGAAATCGGGCGTACCACTGACCCGGTCCGCATGTACATGCGCGAAATGGGTACCGTTGAACTGTTGACCCGCGAAGGCGAAATTGACATCGCAAAACGCATCGAAGACGGGATCAACCAGGTTCAGTGCTCTGTTGCCGAATACCCGGAAGCGATTACCTATCTGCTGGAGCAGTACGATCGCGTCGAAGCGGAAGAAGCGCGTCTGTCCGATCTGATCACTGGCTTTGTCGACCCGAACGCTGAAGAAGATATGGCGCCAACCGCCACTCACGTCGGGTCTGAGCTGTCTCAGGAAGAGATGGATGACGACGAAGACGAAGATGAAGAAGAAGAGGACGACAGCAGCGACGATGACAATAGCATCGACCCTGAACTGGCGCGTGAGAAGTTTGCCGAGCTGCGTACCCAGTACGAAGTGACGCGTGACACCATCAAAGCGAAAGGCCGCAGCCATGCCGCCGCTCAGGAAGAGATCCTGAAGCTGTCTGAAGTGTTCAAACAGTTCCGCCTGGTGCCAAAACAGTTCGACTACCTGGTGAACAGCATGCGCGTGATGATGGATCGCGTACGTACCCAGGAACGTATCATCATGAAGCTGTGCGTTGAACAGTGCAAAATGCCGAAGAAGAACTTCATTACCCTCTTCACCGGCAATGAAACCAGCGAAACCTGGTTCAACGCCGCTATCGCGATGAACAAGCCGTGGTCTGAAAAGCTGCACGACGTGAAAGAAGACGTACAGCGCGGCCTGCAAAAACTGCATCAGATTGAAGAAGAGACCGGCCTGACCATCGAGCAGGTGAAAGACATCAACCGTCGTATGTCCATCGGTGAAGCGAAAGCCCGCCGTGCGAAGAAAGAGATGGTTGAAGCGAACTTACGTCTGGTTATCTCTATCGCCAAGAAATACACCAACCGTGGCCTGCAATTCCTGGATCTGATTCAGGAAGGCAACATCGGTCTAATGAAAGCGGTAGATAAGTTTGAATACCGTCGTGGTTACAAGTTCTCCACCTATGCTACCTGGTGGATCCGTCAGGCGATCACCCGCTCTATCGCAGACCAGGCGCGCACCATCCGTATTCCGGTGCATATGATTGAGACCATCAACAAACTCAACCGTATCTCTCGCCAGATGTTGCAGGAGATGGGCCGCGAGCCGACGCCGGAAGAGCTGGCTGAACGCATGTTGATGCCGGAAGACAAGATCCGTAAAGTGCTGAAAATCGCTAAAGAGCCAATCTCCATGGAAACGCCAATCGGTGATGATGAAGATTCGCATCTGGGTGATTTCATCGAGGATACCACCCTCGAGCTGCCGCTGGACTCTGCCACCACCGAGAGCCTGCGTGCCGCTACGCACGACGTGCTGGCTGGCCTGACCGCCCGTGAAGCCAAAGTGCTGCGTATGCGTTTCGGTATCGACATGAACACCGACCACACGCTGGAAGAAGTGGGTAAACAGTTTGACGTTACCCGCGAACGTATCCGTCAGATCGAAGCGAAGGCGCTGCGTAAGCTGCGCCATCCGAGCCGCTCTGAAGTGCTGCGTAGCTTCCTGGACGATTAATCGGTCCTGAAATGAAAAAGCTCCCAATCGGGAGCTTTTTTTGTTTATTCCCTCTACCTGTGGGAGAGGGTCAGGATGAGGGCATCAAACCGCAGAGGAGCTAAAGCCCCCTCACCACCAGCGCCTCATCCAGTTCCCGATACGCCTCCACCAGCTTGTCCAGCGTCGCCCTGTTCAGCCCACTCGGGTTCGGCAGCACCCACACCTGCGTTACGCCAATGGTAATGTTCTGCTTACCCCAGCTGGCGCCGCGCTGGCTGAACGCCTGCTCGTAGGCCTGCTTGCCGAGGATCGCCAGCGCCGCGGGCTGATAGTCTTCAATTTTCGCGATCAGCTCACGTCCGCCAGCGCGCAGCTCATGCAGATTCACTTCGCTCGCCTGCACCGTGGGTCGCTCGACCAGCATGGTGATGCCACAGCGCGTATCCAGCAGCTGCTGCTCTTCTTCCGGCTTAAGCTGTTTGTCGGTAAATCCGGCCTGGTGGATCACCTTCCAGAAGCGATTTCCCGGATGAGCAAAGTGAAAACCGGTGTGCGCCGATGACTTACCCGGATTGATACCGCAGAACACCACCCGCAGGCCAGGGGCCAGAATATCGTTGATCATCTCTACTCCTGTCTATGCATCTTAAGATAAGTATAAAGGATTGATTATGCGTTGTTTATAAAAACAGCAGGCAGGTGTGAATGGCTGGATTGCTGAGGGGAGTTACTTTATAATTCACCGCCACGGCCCCTTAGCTCAGTGGTTAGAGCAGGCGACTCATAATCGCTTGGTCGCTGGTTCAAGTCCAGCAGGGGCCACCAAATTTTAGCTTTATAATCATCCAGTTAAGCCACTCGATTGAGTGGCTTTTTTGTAAGTAATCCACCACACGTAGCCCGGCCTGCCGCTTCCCCTCACAAACCCTAAAAACTAAAGAAATCCCCCATCGCGCCGATCATCATCCGTGTGTATTATTTCCTGTAGCTTTTACAACAACTAACCTTAACTCAAATACTTAAGCGCCAGAGCGGAAGGCATCATGAGCACACCGATCAAACGGCTAGAAATCATTAAAAATGCCATTGAGCTGGAAGATGACGACATCATCCGGAGCCAGCTGAAACGTCTCAAAGAGGAAGCCTTTGACGATGATCTCCTGTCCATCGTCGCGGCGCTTGAGCAGAAAAACTACACCGCAGCCCTTCGCGCTATCACCGCCTGGCTGCAAAGCCAGCGCGCCGTTACCCCGTGGCGTGACCCACAGCTGGCGGCCAGCAAGCTGGAGCTGAAAGCCCTGGAAGAGCGTCTGCGCGATCTGATTGATCGCCGTAACGCCCGGGTACAGCAGCTAGATGAGTTCAACGATCTCTATTTCTCCCGCCTCGGGCCGTTGATGCAGCAGATCCTCGCCCTGCGTAAAACGCTGGCGGAGCTTAACCTGCGTCGTCAGCAGGCGGAGACGCGTCGTCGGGAAGAGGATTACCGCCGCTGCCAGGACTATATGGCGCAGGCCGTAGAGGTTCTGACAACGCTCACCCGGCGCTGGCGAGATCTGCCTGCGGATTCCGTTCAGGCGGCAGAGGCGCGCAAACATCTTCAGCAGCAAAGCAATCTGATTGCCAACCTGCTGGCCGAAGCAATGGAGCTGGAGACCGGTTTAACGCGTGAAGAAGAGCCGGCACGTCAGGCGCGCGATGAGGCCAACGAAGAGTACAAGAAGTATCGCGAACAGCATCATGATGCCGAAGTTCGCCTGCGTAAAGGCAAGGATCTCTCTGAAGAGGATCGGAACGAGCTGAAGCGGCTCTGGCGTCAGGCGAGCAAGCTATGCCACCCGGATCTGGTTGCCGATGATTTAAAAGAGGAGGCCAACAGGATGATGGTGCAACTCAACCAGGCCAAACAGCGCGGCGACGTGAAGGCCATTCGCTCGCTGGTCGCCCGTCTGCAACAAGGATTCGAACCGATGATGGCAAGCGACAGACTGAACGACCTGGAACGTATTCGCAAAAAGATGGCGCAGGTGCGTGAGCAAATCGACACCCTGGTGAACGAGCTGGCAGAGCTGGAGAAGGAAGAGTCCTGGCTGCTCGTCTCGTCGCTCAGCAATATGGAAGCCTACTTTGCCCAGCAGGAGAAAGCGCTGAAAGAGGTATGCGCCTCGCTCGAACATCAGGTGAGCGAAGCGCAGCTGGATCCCGCTGCCTGATTATTTGGCGTGCCAGTACGCGCTGGCACGCACCAGCTGCGGGTCAATTGCGTCGGTTTCAAACTGACGGCTCAGGCGTTTCACCACCTTCCCCTCTCCGGTCAGCCAGATAAAGTAATCCTCTTCCGGCACGGCCAGCGCTGCAAGATGGTCGGCCACCGCCTGCTCGTTGTGGCCGATAACCCAGGTGATGTTGAACCCGCTCAGGTGCGCCAGATAGTCCTTATACGCCGCATCGCCCACGGTGACGATGGCGTGGATCGCCGGGCGAACAGGCAGTTTTGCGATGCCTTCTAAACGGCGGCGCAGCGCGGGCATCCCCGACTCGTCGCACACGTACAGCTGCCAGGCGTAATCTTCCGGCACCACCAGCGAACCGCGCGGCCCGCCGATGGTCAGCTTGTCGCCCACCTTAGCCTCTACCGCCCAGTTGCTGGCAATGCCGCCATCATGAACGAAGAAATCGAGCGCCAGCTCATGTTTTTCGTCATCGTACAGCGGGGTATAGTCACGCGCCTGCGGACGCACGCCGTCGCCCCAGTCGATGCCTTCATCGGTCACCACAGGCGGCACGAAAGTGGTGCCCGGTGCCGGGAAAAAGACTTTGGTATGGTCGTCAAAGCCGCGAGAGCTAAAGCCCTCCAGCGCCTCGCCGCCTAGCACAATGCGCTGAAATCCTGCGCTGACTCGCTCAGTGCGCAGCACGTTCAGCTCACGAAAACGCAGGTCATTGCGGACACGTTGAGGGTAACGGGTAGATGCCATGTTGATGCCCTTCTCAGGTGAATACGATATATCGGAATGAATTTTTAATGATAATGATTGCTATTAACTAAGAAATCAAGATTTTTTAGATTACATCTGAATATATCTTAGATATAGTTTAGATATATCAAATTGAGGGAAAAACATGCGACACGAACACGACGGCGGCGGACGCCGGCCACGATTTTTTGGTCATGGCGATTTGCGGCTGGTGATCCTGGATATCCTGACCCGCAACGCGAGCCATGGTTACGAGCTGATCAAAGAGATCGAAAACCTGACGCAGGGACATTACACGCCTAGCCCTGGCGTGATCTATCCGACGCTGGATTACTTGCAGGATCAGGCGCTTATCACCATTACCGAAGAAGAGAACGGCCGTAAGCGGATTGCGATTAACGCCGCCGGAGAACAGTGGCTGGATGACAACCGGGAACAGCTGGAGCAGATCCAGACGCGTATCAAGGCGCGCTCCGTCGGTTTCCAGCTGCGCAAAAACCCGCAGATGAAGCGGGCGCTGGATAACTTCAAAGCGGTTCTGGATCTGAAGGTTAATCAGGGAGAGCTCAGCGACGCGCAGTTGAAACAGATTATCGGCGTGATTGACCGCGCGGCGCTGGAGATCTCCCAGCTGGATTAAGCCAGCACGCCGTCGCTCACGCGGAACACGCGAACCAGCTCTTTCAGGTGCATCGCCTGTTCGTTAAGGGATGCCGCCGCCGCAACGGACTCCTCCACCAGCGCGGAGTTCTGCTGGGTGGTGGCGTCTATCAGACCAATCGCGCTGTTGATCTGCGAGATGCCTTCCGTCTGTTCGTGGCTGGCCTGGCGAATCTCACGCAGGATTACGTCCATCTCCTCCACGTTGCCGACCATACCGTTGATAAGCCCGCTGGCCTTCTCCACAAGGTTCATGCCGTCCTGCGTCTGGCTTGTGGAGCTTTCAATCAGCTGGCGGATCTCACTCGCAGATGTTGCACTTTTCTGCGCGAGCTGGCGTACCTCGCCCGCCACCACCGCAAAGCCACGACCATGCTCACCCGCGCGCGCCGCTTCGACCGCCGCGTTCAGCGCCAGAATATTAGTCTGGAAGGCAATGGCGTCGATCAGGTCGATAATGTCGGACATCCTGTTCGATGTTTCGTTAATCAGGCGCATCTTGCTGGTGACCTGCTTCATCATCTCGCCGTTGTTTTTGACCACGGCAGCCGCATCGGCAGACAGGTTCGTCGCTTCTCCGGTGTGGGACGCGGTGTTCTTCACCGTAGCGGTGATCTGCTCCATCGACGCGGCCGTTTGTTCAACGGAACTGGCCTGCTCCTCCGTGCGGGCAGCCAGATCCTGGTTTCCCGCGACAATCTGCGCGGCGGCGCTGGAGATGTTTTCCGATCCGGTTTGCACCTGCTGCACAATCTCCAGCAGGCGCGTTTTCATCTCCATCAGTGCGGTGAGTAGCAGTCCGGTTTCATCTTTACCGTGCGAGATAATGCTGCCGGTGAGATCGCCATCGGCAATGGCCTCCGCAAAATTCACCGCGTCGTTCAGCGGTCGGGTAATGGATCGCACAATGAACCAGCCAGTCAGGCTGGCTGCCGCGACGCTGAAAAGCGTAATCAGGACCAGCAGGAGACGATTGGTGCGGAAATCGCCTTCCACCTGCTCGCCCGCACTCTGCATTTCATGGTCCTGGATCGCAATCAGCGCCTGCACTTTCGCTTTATAGGACTGTTGCAGATTCAGGGTGTTGGTCATCATTTCGTTTATCGCGCCCGCACGGTCGTTATTCTGCACGGCCTGCAAAATGCGGTAGCGCGAGTCAAGATATTGCTGGCGTACGCCGTGGATATCGGCCAGCACCTGTTGGGATTTTTTATCCTTGAGAGCGTTGTCCAGCTCGCTCAGGATTGAGGAGATGCGCTCGCTGATCGCCTTCAGACGCTGCTCTGATTGCGCCGTGTACGTCCCCTGTTCGTCCAGCAGCATGAGCTGCTGCGTGCTTATAAATTCCTGGAAGTTGTCGATTAACTGGTTCGCTTTTACCGTCGTTGGATAGTCGCTGGTAAGGATGGTTTGCATTCCATTGTTTGCCCGATTCAGGCTCATCAGAGACAAGCTTGCGCTGACGACCATCAGGACAATAAATAATCCAAACGCCAGAAATAATTTCGTGCCGATCTTTACGTCATGTATGAACATATTTACCCCATCGATGTGATTATTTCTCAGACGATCGCTGTTATCGACAGGAAACACGCTAACTTTATGACTTTGATCGTTTTTTTATTTTTCACTATCAATGAATCTGGATTGTAACAATTAAAAACCGGGTGCTTTTTTTAGTTACTTAATATTTCATTAACAACATAACTTATTCTGAAAACAAAAAAGCCGTTTACCCCGGAGGAATAAACGGCTTTATCGAAGCATGCATTTCTTAATGCAGCACGGTAACCGCATCTTCAAGGCGTCCGGCCCGGTGCTTAACCATCGCGGAAATCTGCGCGCTCTCTTCGACCAGGTCAGCATTTTTCTGCGTAATGCTGTCCAGCTCTGCCACGGCACGGGTCAGCTCTGTCAGGCCTGTCGCCTGCTCTGAGGTGGCGTGACTGATCTGCGCGATGAGCTGCGTGACGTTTTTCACCTGCTCGACAATATCATCCATAGTACGTCCCGCGGCGTGGACCTGATCGGCGCCCGACTGCACTTTGCTGGCGCTGGCGTCGATCAGCTTGCGAATATCGTTAGCCGCGTTCGCGCTGCGGCTGGCAAGATGACGCACTTCGCCCGCCACCACCGCAAAGCCTTTACCCTGCTCACCTGCGCGTGCCGCCTCAACCGCGGCGTTCAGCGCCAGAATATTGGTCTGGAAGGCGATGTCATTGATAAGCGAGGTAATAGAGCCAATGCGCTGGGTACTGTCGGCAATGTCATCCATGGTTTTCACCACGGTCTGCATCACGGTGCCCCCCTGCGTGGCCGCGCTGCTGGCGGCCATCGATAGCTTGTCGACTTCGGCTGCGGTCTCAGAGTTACTCTGCACCGACGCCGCCATCTGGTTCATTGTTGCCACGGTCTGCTGCACGTTAGCCACGGTCTGGCGCGTGCGGTCGTTGAGATCTTCATTGCCCTGCGCCAGCCTGTCGCTGCCGTCGCGCACGCTCACCACCTGGCTGGAGACGTCGTTGATCAGCCAGCGGCACATCAGCCCCAGCTGTCCGACGGCCCGCAGCGTTAGCCCCAGTTCATCGCTGCGGTTAAGATGCTGCACGCTGTTACGCTCTCCGGTAGCGACCCTGAGCGCCTGCCGTGCGACGTTTTCCACCGGGCGGACAATCTGTTGCTCAAACACCAGGGTGCCAAGCAGCATCACCACGGCTGCCGCCGCCAGCGAAGCCCAGCCCGCGGCACTGGCAACCAGCGTTGCGGCCATCACTGCGAAAAGTACCGCCATTACGCTACGCACGCGCCAGCGCAGCGGCATCGCCGGTAATTTGCCGAGCCAGCCTTTGCGTACCACCAGCCCTTTATGAATGCGTTTTTTGCAGCGTCCTTCGTTGAGCGCCTTATAAAGCGGCTCCACCGCGGCGACCTCGTCCTGCGTGGCGCGGGTACGAATGGACATATAGCCCGTCATCTGGCCGTTACGCACCATTGGTACCGCATTGGCACGTACCCAATAGTGATCGCCATTTTTACGTCGGTTTTTGACAATCCCGCTCCAGGGTTCGCCCTTTTGCAGCGTGTACCACATGTCGGCAAAAGCCGCTTTCGGCATATCCGGATGACGCACAATGTTGTGCGGTTGCCCGAGCAGCTCCTGGAGCGTAAAGCCGCTCACTTGCACAAAGGTGTCGTTAGTGTGGGTCATGTAGCTGTGGAGGTCGGTGGTCGACATAAGCGTGGTGTCATCGTCCAGCGGATATTCATTCTGGGTGACATAGTCAGGAGAGGACATAGTGAGCATCCCTTGCAGGTTATTTGAATGTTAATTTTGTGGCTTATGTTTTTTCGGCGATAAAAAATTTATCTTTAGTTGTTAAATATGATTGAGATCGCAAATCTCGGTTAAACCGCACTTTTCGTACGTTTTTCTAATTAATTGATTTAAAATACTTTCGGCATGAAACTACCTACAAAGCATGATACCCCGGTGCACACTTAAGGCGCATTCCCTGCCCTGGAGCAGTGCAATTGACGACACCCCATCCCCGGCTCGTTATCCCTTATCCCGTGCGGCGCGCGATGGCATGATTAAATATTGTGCAACTTTGATTTCACCTGGCGTTTATCCCGATTTTTGTTAAGGCATCTGAGGTGGCGTAATCCCTGCAATACTTAACTCAGTATCATGTGATACGCGATCCCCGGGAGCATATTTTGAACAGGTTACCTTCCAGCGCCTCGGCTCTTGCCTGTACCGCGCACGCACTGAATCTCATTGAGAAGCGAACGCTCGATCATGAGGAGATGAAACAACTTAACCGTGAGGTCATTGATTACTTTAAGGAGCATGTGAATCCAGGTTTTCTGGAGTATCGCAAATCTGTTACCGCCGGCGGGGATTACGGAGCCGTAGAGTGGCAAGCGGGAAGTCTGAACACGCTTGTCGACACCCAGGGACAGGAATTTATCGATTGCCTGGGGGGTTTTGGTATTTTCAACGTGGGGCACCGTAATCCAGTTGTGGTTTCCGCCGTACAGAATCAACTTGCGAAACAACCTCTCCATAGCCAGGAACTGCTCGATCCGCTTCGCGCCATGCTCGCGAAAACGCTGGCAGCCTTAACGCCCGGTAAGCTGAAGTACAGCTTCTTTAGCAACAGCGGCACGGAATCGGTCGAAGCGGCGATTAAACTCGCCAAAGCGTACCAGTCGCCGCGCGGGAAATTCACCTTTATCGCCACCAGCGGCGCGTTCCACGGGAAATCCCTGGGCGCTCTGTCGGCGACCGCTAAATCTACCTTCCGCAAACCGTTTATGCCGCTGCTGCCGGGCTTCCGCCACGTGCCATTTGGCGACATCAACGCCATGCGCACCGTGCTGAGTGAATGCCGTAAAACCGGCGACGACGTGGCGGCGGTGATCCTGGAGCCGATTCAGGGTGAAGGCGGCGTGATCCTCCCGCCGCAGGGCTATCTGCCCGCCGTGCGTCAACTGTGCGATGAGTTTGGCGCGCTGCTGATCTTCGACGAAGTGCAGACCGGGATGGGGCGCACCGGCAAGATGTTCGCCTGCGAACACGAGAACGTTCAGCCGGACATTCTGTGCCTGGCGAAAGCGCTCGGTGGCGGCGTGATGCCGATTGGCGCAACGGTCGCCACTGAGGAGGTCTTCTCGGTGCTGTTCGACAACCCGTTCCTGCACACCACCACCTTCGGCGGTAACCCGCTGGCCTGCGCGGCGGCGCTGGCGACCATCAACGTGCTGCTGGAGCAAAACCTGCCTGCGCAGGCGGAGCAGAAAGGCGACATGCTGCTGGACGGCTTCCGTCAGCTGGGCCGGGAATATCCGGATCTGGTACAGGATGCGCGCGGGAAAGGGATGCTGATGGCGATTGAGTTCGTTGATAACGAAACCGGTTATAGCTTCGCAAGCGAGATGTTCCGCCAGCGGGTACTGGTGGCCGGCACGCTCAACAACTCGAAAACCATCCGCATTGAGCCACCGTTGACGCTTACCATTGAGCAGTGTGAGCAGGTGCTGAAGGCGGCGCGTAAAGCGCTGGCGGCGCTGCGGGTGAGTGTGGAAGAGGCGTAAAAAACGCCGGGTGGCGCTACGCTTACCCGGCCTACAACATACTGCATATGCACGCCGCCGGGCTGCTTTTTATCGGTGAAACTCCGCCACCGTCATAGTGAAGCGAAGCACGGTATCGCCTTCATTGGTATAGCCGTGCGCCGCTTCCGTTTTCGCCACCGCCGACGCGCCAGCATTAACCTGTGCCACCGTCTCGTCCACCGTCAGGGTTAATACGCCTTCGTTCACGTGCAGCAGCTCAAACGTTCCCGCCGGATGCCCCGGAGAGGTGAACGTCTCCCCCGGATGCATCTCCCACTGCCACAGCTCAATCATGTCCGGGCCTGTGGTGCCTGCCAGCAGTCTGGCGTAACCGCCCTGTGCGCCCTGCCACAGAACCGGGATCGCCTCTTCCTGAATAATGTGTACCTGCGGCTCGCTGGAGACGTTAACGATGTCTGCCACCGAGACGCCAAGCGCGGCGGCCAGTTTGCACAGAATGGCAATGCTGGGGTTGGCAGCCCCTTTTTCGATCTCCACCAGCATGCCTTTGCTGACGCTGGCGCGGCGGGAAAGCTCGTCCAGCGACAGCTTTTTCTCTTTCCGCCAGCTGCGGATACGGTTCGCCACGGCCAGGCTTACCTGGGCAACATCGGCGCCCGCATCGGTCATTATATTGACTTTATCAGTCATTGGTCACTACCATGGTATAAAACAGTCAATACAGGATTATTTATGTCTCTTCTAACACCGTCAATAGATTCGCGACTTGTCGGGATCGCGCCCGGCTTTCGGGCACTGAGCATTCTGGTTGAAGCTGCCCCGATTACCCAACCGGAGGTTGCGCCCGCTGCGCTGGCGCAGGCCTGCCAGCAGATGCTCAATGATGATGTGCCCTGGGCAGAAAATCATCTCGCCGCCTGGGATGAGGTGTTTAAAGCCTTTGGTGCAAAACCCAAACGTACGCCCTGCTCGGCCTCGGCCCTGCGCAAGCGCGTGATGAGAGACGGTTCGCTGCCGCCGCTCGACCCGGTGGTGGATGTCTATAATGCCATCAGTATCCGCTACGCTATTCCGGTAGGGGGAGAAAATCTGGCGGCTTACTCGGGAGCGCCGCGCCTGACGCTGGCCGACGGCAGCGAGCCGTTTGATACCTTTAAAGAAGGTGAGCCGGTTGTAGAAAATCCGGAGCCAGGCGAAGTTATCTGGCGTGACGATCTCGGCGTCACCTGCCGCCGCTGGAACTGGCGACAGGGGGTACGCACGCGTCTGGACAGCCAGGCGCAGTCCATGTGGTTTATTCTCGAAAGCCTGCCGTCGATGCCGCTGGCGGCATTACAGGAAGCTGGCGATGAGCTGGTGAGCAATCTGCAAAAGCTGATGCCGGGCGCGACTGCGCGTATTCAGTTGCTGGAGCTGGCGTGAACAACGCCGGGTGGCGCTTCGCTTACCCGGCCTACAAAATCAACCCCCCCGTACCCGTAGGCCCGGTAAGCGTTAGCGCCACCGGGCAAATACCGCACCATCTCGCCCCCGTAGGCCCGGTAAGCGCAGCGCCACCGGGCAAACACCGCACCATCCCCCGTAGGCCCGGTAAGCGCAGCGCCACCGGGCAAAGCCGCTACTCCGGCAACAACCCGACAAAACTGCGTTTTTTGCGCGGCTCCGACATCAATTCCTCAAGCTTGTCCACGCACGCCAGATAGTGCGGGGTTTGCTTATGCGCCAGCACCGCCGCTTCGTCTTTATAGGCTTCGTAGATAAAGAAGCGGGTTTTCACCCGCGGGTCCTGCAAGACATCAAAGCGCAGGTTTCCCGGCTCCTTGATGGCCCCCTCGTGGTTGGCGCGAAATACCTCCAGAAACTCGTCTACCCGCTCGGGTTTAATATTAATCTCCACCAGCGTCACGTTCATTTTGCTTCTCCCTGTTTCTCTTCCTGCCAGAACTGGAACGCCTCCCGGGCGCTCATGTTCTCGTGAACGACTTTCTTCACCGCCTTCAGCATGGCGAGCGGCGCGCTGGACTGGAAGATGTTGCGCCCCATGTCCACGCCGGATGCGCCCTGGTCGATCGCGCGCCAGCACATCTCCAGCGCCTCGTGCTCTGGCAGCTTTTTGCCCCCTGCGATGACAATCGGCACCGGGCAGCTGGCGGTCACTTTTTCAAAGCCCTCGTCCACGTAATAGGTTTTGACGAACTGCGCCCCCATTTCGGCGGCGATGCGGCTGGCAAGCGAGAAATAGCGCGCGTCACGCGCCATCTCTTTCCCCACGCCCGTCACCGCCAGCGTCGGCATGCCGTAGCGCGCCCCCGCGTCCACCAGCCTGATGATGTTGTTGATCGACTGATGTTCAAATTCGCTGCCGATATAGACCTGCGCCGCCACCGCGCAGACGTTCAGGCGCAGGGCGTCCTCCATCGCCACCGCCACGCACTCGTTGGACAGCTCGCCCAGAATCGAGTTACCGCCGGAGGCGCGCAGCACCACCGGTTTGTTCGTCGCGGCAGGTACCTGGCTCCTGAGGATGCCGCGGGTACACATCAGCACGTCGGTCTCACCAAACAGCGGCGCGATGGAGAGGTCGATACGCTCAAGACCGGTGGTCGGCCCCTGAAAGTAGCCGTGGTCAAAGGCCAGCATCACCGTGCGGTTGCTCTGCGGATTGAAGATGCGCGCAAGCCTCGACTGCATGCCCCAGTCCAGCGAGCCGCAGCCCTTCAGGGTGTACGGCACATTCTGCTGCGGCGTGCCGATGCCAAAATCCTTGCCGTCTTTGATGTCATCTAAATCAGCCATTTGCTCCCCCGTCAGAAATCGTATTTGCTGATGTTCTCTTTGGTGAACACCACCCGCTCCGGCAGCAGCACGATGCCGTTGCCCTTCGCCTCATACTGGTAGCCCTGCACGCTGTTCGGCTCGACCTTCAGCGTCCCGATATCTTTCACGTCGACGCTGTCGCCAGGGTTAAGATCGCCTTTTTTCAGTAAACGATCGGCGACATTGACCGCAATTTTGCCCTGTTGCACCACATCCCACAGGCCGAAGGCTTTCACCGTGCCGCGCTCAACGTACGGGCGCATCACGTTCGGCGTGCTGAAGCCGACAATCGCCACCCCTTCCCGTTTCAGGTTTTCCGCCGCCTGTGCCGCGGCTGGCAGGGCGTTGGCGTCCGGGGCGATGATCGCATCCAGATCCGGATAGGCTTTTAAGATCCCTTCGGCGGTTTGCAGAGATTTGGTGGCATCGTTATAGCCAAACTGGGTGGTGACGACCTGCCACTGAGGATGATCTTTCTCGATTTTGGCCTTTGCCTCTTTCACCCACTGGTTCTGGTCGGTAACGGTCGGGCTGGAGTAGAAGAACGCCACTTTCGCGTTCGGTTTGGTGACCTGCTTGCCCGCCATGTCCACCAGCAGGCCGCCGAGCTGTTCCGGCGTTCCCTGGTTGATGTAGATGCTGCGGCACTCCGGTTTGGTGTCGGAATCCCAGGTCAGGACCTTGACTCCGCGCTGCATCGCGCGCTTCAGTGCCGGGCAGAGGCCGTCCGGCGACACGGCGGAGACGATAATGGCGTTATAGCCCTGGTTGACGAAGTTATTGATCAGCTGCACCTGGCCGGAGACGCTCGGCTCGGTCGGGCCGTCGTAGGTCACGTCCACGCCGAGATCTTTCCCCGCCTCTTTCGCGCCGTTGCCGCCGCTGGTGAAGAATCCCACGCCTACCAGTTTCGGGATAAAGGCAATGCGGTCCGCCGCCTGCGCCGAAGCGAAGCTGAGGGCCATTGCCAGGACGAATAGTTTTGTTTTCATCTTACGCTCCGGATAGTTTTCTGAAGAGAGAACGCACCCATTCGCGGTGCAGACTCAGCGAACGTCCCATCACCACCACAACCAGCAGCGCCCCTGACAGCGCGCTCGACACCTGGTTGGGGATGCCGACCATCTGTAAACCCTGTTGCAGGTACCCCACCAGCAACGCCGCCAGCGCCGTACCGACAACCGAACCTGACCCGCCGTAGATATTGGCCCCGCCGAGTACGGCGGCGGTGAGGGCTGGCATCAGTAAATCACGCCCCAGATCCGAGCGCGCGGAACCGAAATAGGAAACCATCACCAGCGCGGCAACCGCCGAGGCTACCCCCACCAGGCCGTACAGCGCGTACGGCATGCCGTTCACCGACAGCGCCGCATAGCGCGCCGCACGCGGATTCTGGCCGATTAAAAACAGATGCCGACCAAAGCGCCCGCGGTGGGTAATCAGCCAGAAGAAAGCGGTAATCACCGCGAACAGCACCAGCGGGATCGGCAGGCCCACCACCGTGAGGTTAGCGAAGGCGGTGAAGCTATCCGGGAAGCCGCCGATCCCCTCATAGCCCGTCGCCCCCGCCATGCCGGAGAGCAGCAGCGCCCCGCCGCCGTAGAGGTAGAGCGTGCCGAGGGTAATGACCAACGGGCTGATGCCGGTGTAGTGGATCAGCGCCGCATTCACCAGCCCGCACAGCAGGCCGAGCAGCAGCGTCAGAGGGATGGCAACCGCCATCGGCCACCCCGCCTGCATCATCACCCCCAGCGCGATGGCGCACAGGCCGATGGTTGAGCCGAGGGAAATATCGATCCCGCCGCTGATAATCACAAGCGTAAGCGGCAGCGCCACGATGCCAATGCAGATAAAGTCGCTGGTGCTGAACAGCAGCATGTTGATATCAAGCATGCGCGGGTTGATGGCGCCAAAGAGCAGGATCTCCAGCACCAGTAAAATCAGCAGCGCGCTTTCCCAGTTAAGCCTCATTTACGCCACCTCTTTTTTGCGTTTGGGAAACGGGGTAACGTGCTTTCCCCCTTTGTTACCCGGCTGGAAACGGCTGTATTTCAGCGCCCGCTGATGCCGTGAGAGCGCCTGACGCAGCCGCCCGTCGAGCACCAGCACACCCAGCAGCACCAGCCCGGCGATAAAGTCGTTCCACCACGCCGGGAGCCTGAACAGCACCAGCACGGTATCGATTTGGGTGAGGAAGAATGCTCCCAGCAGAGCACCGATCAGCGTGCCCGTGCCGCCCAGCAGTGAAATGCCACCGAGCACGCAGGCGGCGATGGCTTTCATCTCCAGCCCGCTGCCGGTCTGGTTGGGCACAAAGCCAATCTGCGCGGCAAACACGATCCCGGCGCAGGCCGCCAGAATGCCGTTCAGGGTAAAGGCGATCATGCGGGTGCGGTTCACCGCCACGCCCAGCTGGCGCGCGGCGGCGAGGTTATCCCCCACGGCGTAAAAATCACGTCCAAAGGCGGTGCGCGACAGCGTCCACGCGCCGATGGCCGCGATAATCAACACCAGCATGCCGAGCGGCGAAATGCCGACGGCGGCGGGCTCAGAGAGAGATTTCAGCCCCGGCGGCAGCCCTTCTATCCACTTCCCGCCGGTCCACAGCAGCATCGCCCCACGATACAGCCCCAGCGTGCCGAGGGTGGCGACAATCGCCGGAATGCGCAGGCCCACCACCAGAAAACCGTTGAACGCCCCCGCCAGCGCGCCGATCGACAGCGCGAAGAGAATGGAAACGGGCAGGCTGTAGCCGCTGTTCAGCGCCACGCCGACGGCAATAGCGGAAAGCCCGACGGTGGAGCCGACGGAGACGTCAATATTGCGGGTCAGCATCACCAGCGCCGCGCCGATGGCCAGCAGGATCAGGATCTGCGAGCTGGCGAAGATCATCCCCAGCGTCTGTAAGCTCAGGTAGGACGGGTTCAGCGCCACCAGCACGGCGAACAGCGCCAGAATGGCGAGAAACGCGCTCAGCTCGCGGTTTTTCAGTAAGATCTTCATGATTGCCCTCCAAACGCCAGCGCCATCATCCGGTCGAGGCTGACGGCCTGGCGCGGCAGCTCGCCGCTGAGTACGCCCTGATGCATTACCAGCACCCGATCCGCGAGGCCGGGAAACTCATCGAGATCGCTTGAGATCATCAGCACCGCCACGTTCTGCGCCGCCACGCTTTTCAGCAGCTGATAAATATCAGCGCGCGCCGATACGTCCACGCCGCGCGTCGGTTCATCGACGATCAGCAGCAACGGATTGGCCTCAAGACAGCGCGCCAGCAGCACCTTCTGCTGATTACCACCGGAGAGCGTGCGCACGGTTTGATCCGCATGGTTGAGCTTGATCCCCAGCGCCCGGTGATAGCGTTCCACTACCGCAGACTCCCGCTTTCGCTGCTGCCAGAGCGACGGCTCGTTCAGCGCCACGGTGTTCCAGCGGATCGGCGCGTCGAGAAACAGGCCGGACACCTGCCTGTCTTCCGGCAGATAGACCAGCCCTTTTTGCAGGCGTGAACTGACCGGATCGGCGGTGATCTCCTGGCTCTCCAGCCACACCCGCCCGCCGCGAACCGGACGCAGGCCGTAGAGCGTTTCGGCAAACTCGGTGCGCCCGGACCCCACCAGCCCGGCCAGACCGACAATCTCCCCGGCGTAAATCTCAAGGCTGAGATCGATAAAGCCCTCCCCGGTGAGCGCTTCCACGCGCAGCACGGGAAAATCCTGCGCCTGGGTGCGGCGGTTGCCCGGCAGCGCCAGCCACAGCTTTTGCGTATCGCTCAGGGATGCTTCCCGGCTTACCGGCGTCATGGCGGCGATCAGGGCGTTATCGTCAAAATGCGCAGTTTCGCCGCTGAGCACCACCGCGCCGTCGCGCATCACTGAGACGTGACTCGCCAGCTGTCGAATCTCCGGCAGCTTATGCGAGATAAAAACAATCCCGACGCCAAGATCCTGCAAGGCGCGGATCTGGCGAAACAGCCGTTCGGTTTCACCGGGCGTCAGCGAGGCCGTGGGTTCATCAAGGATCAGAATTCTGGCGTTGCGCATCAGCCCGCGCAGGATCTCCACCATCTGCTGGTCTGCCACCTCGAGGGTGCTGGCGGTAGCGTCGAGGTTAAGCTGGCATTGCAGCTGCCGGAGTTTTTCCGCCAGGCGTTTTTCCCGATCGCGCTCTCGCGGCAGACGAAACAGGATGTTTTCCCGCACCGTCAGGTTGGGAAATAGCAGCGGCTCCTGCGGCACCAGATAAATGCCTAACCTGTGCGCCTGCGCCGGGGTAAGCCGTGCAAAAGACTCACCCGCCACCGAAAGTTCACCGCTATCCGGGGTTTCTACCCCGGCGATGATCTTCATCAGCGTCGATTTTCCCGCGCCGTTACCGCCCATCAGCGCATGCACCTGCCCCGCAAGCAGCGTGAAATCAATGCCTTTTAAGACCGGTACGCCTGAAAACTGCTTGCTGATATCACGCGCGTCGAGAAGTGGTGTCATCATCGCTCCGCTATTGAACAAATGATTTTTAGATTTAATAATGTTCAAAAGCGTAGACGGTGAACTATATTTACAACCGTGCAGGGATCACAGTTTTATCGATTGAGATTCAGATAAAGCGGAAACGATCGAAAAGATCCGTTTTGTCGCGTGGCTCACATTTTCACGTCGCACCATCACGAACATATGATCTAAATTTTTATAAGAGTTCAATTATGAGCGATAAACGCACTGCGGAAGAAGGACGGTTTGCCGGGCTGGCACTGGCGGAAGAGGAGCTGGTGGCGCGCGTGGCCTGGTGCTACTACCACGACGGGCTGACCCAGAACGACATCGGCGAACGGCTCGGGCTGCCGCGCCTGAAGATCTCCCGCCTGCTGGAGAAAGGCCGTCAGTCCGGGGTGATCCGCGTGCAGATCAACTCCCGCTACGAGGGCTGCCTGGCGCTGGAAACCGAGCTGCAACAACGATTTGGCCTGAAGCTGGTGCGCGTGATGCCCGCCCTGAATACGCCGCCGATGAACGTGCGGCTGGGCATTGGCGCGGCACAGTCGCTGATGGGCGTACTGCAACCCGGCCAGCTGTTAGCGGTGGGCTTCGGTGAAACCACCATGAGCAGTCTGCAACACTTAAGCGGCTTTATCAGCTCGCAGCAGATCCGCCTGGTGACGCTCTCCGGCGGCGTCGGGCCGTATATGACCGGTATCGGCCAGCTGGATGCAGCCTGTAGCGTCAGCATGATCCCCGCCCCGCTTCGCGTGTCATCCGCTGAAGTCGCCGGGATCTTAAAGCGCGAAACCAGCGTGCGGGACGTGATCCTCGCCGCCACCGCGGCTGACGTGGCGGTGGTCGGGATTGGCTCGGTAAACCAGCGCCGTGACGCGACGATACTGCGCTCCGGCTATATCAGCGAAGGTGAACAGCTGATGTACGCCCGTAAAGGCGCGGTGGGCGATATCCTTGGCTATTTCCTCAATGCCGAAGGGGAATGCGTTGAGGAGCTGGAGATCCACAAAGAATTACTGGGCGTCACGCTCGATGAACTGGCGCAGCTGCCCACCATCGTAGGCGTGGCCGGAGGGGAAGAGAAAGCCGATGCGATTTATGCCGCACTGAAAGGTCGCCGTATTAATGGCCTGGTGACGGAAGAGACGACAGCCCGCGCGGTGCTGGCTCTGGCCGGATAAGAGCAGCCCTGCGCCTGACACGAGGCAAGCTCATGAGTTACCTTTTAGCGTTAGATGCAGGGACAGGCAGCGTTCGCGCCGTGATTTTTGATTTACAGGGCAACCAGATTGCCGTTGGCCAGGCCGAGTGGAAGCACCTGAGCGTGGAGAACGTGCCGGGCTCGATGGAGTTCGACCTCGACACCAACTGGCGGCTGGCCTGCCGGTGTATTCATCAGGCGCTGGAGCGCGCACGCCTGAGCGCGGCGGATATTCAGTCCGTCGCCTGCTGCTCGATGCGCGAAGGGATTGTGCTGTACGACCGCAACGGCGAGGCTATCTGGGCCTGCGCCAACGTCGACGCCCGCGCCAGCCGCGAGGTGGCTGAACTCAAAGAGATCCACGACTACCGGTTTGAATCCGAAGTGTATGATGTTTCCGGCCAGACGCTTGCCCTCAGCGCCATGCCGCGCCTGCTGTGGCTGGCGCACCATCGTCCGGATATTTATCGTAAAGCCGCCACCATCACCATGATCAGCGACTGGCTGGCGGCGAAGCTCTCCGGTGAGCTGGCGGTCGATCCGTCCAATGCGGGCACCACCGGCATGCTGGATCTCTTCTCCCGCGACTGGCGTCCGGCGCTGCTCGACATGGCCGGGCTGCGCGCCGATATCCTCTCCCCGGTGAAAGAGACCGGCACCGTGCTGGGCGCTGTCACCAAAGAGGCCGCGCAGCAGAGCGGCCTGCGCGAAGGCACACCGGTGGTGATGGGCGGCGGCGACGTGCAGCTGGGCTGTCTGGGGCTGGGCGTAGTGCGCGCCGGACAAACGGCGGTTCTCGGCGGCACCTTCTGGCAGCAGGTGGTGAATCTGCCGCAGGTGCGCACCGACCCTGAGATGAACATCCGCGTAAACCCGCACGTCATCCCCGGCATGGCGCAGGCGGAGTCGATCAGCTTCTTTACCGGGCTGACCATGCGCTGGTTCCGCGACGCCTTCTGCGCCGAGGAGAAGCTGATTGCCGAACGAATGGGAATGGACACCTACTCCCTGCTCGAAGAGATGGCGAGCCGCGTCCCGGCGGGCTCCCACGGCGTGATGCCGATCTTCTCCGACGCGATGCATTTTAAGCAGTGGTATCACGCCGCGCCGTCGTTTATTAACCTCTCCATCGACCCGGAAAAGTGCAACAAAGCGACGCTGTTCCGCGCGCTGGAAGAGAACGCGGCGATCGTCTCGGCCTGCAACCTGGCGCAGATTTCCCACTTCTCCGGCGTGACGTTTGAGAGCCTGGTGTTTGCGGGTGGCGGGGCCAAAGGCGCCCTGTGGAGCCAGATTTTAAGCGACGTTACCGGGCTGCCGGTGCGCGTGCCGGAAGTCAAAGAGGCAACGGCGCTCGGCTGCGCGATCGCGGCCGGAACAGGCGCGGGGCTGTTTGCGGATATGGCCTCGACGGGCGAGCGGCTGGTGAAGTGGAGCCGCGAGTTCACGCCAGACCCTCAGCACCGCGAGCTGTACGACGGCATGATGCAAAAATGGCAGGCGGTGTATGCCGACCAGCTCGGGCTGGTGGACAGCGGGCTGACCACGTCGATGTGGCAGGCACCGGGGCTGGTGCGGGCATCCCCCTCACCCCGGCCCTCTCCCTAAGGGAGAGGGAGATTAAGTCCCCTCTCCCTGTGGGAGAGGGTTAGGGTGAGGGCATCAGGCCACACCAATATTTGAATCCCATCACATTCACTGCATTCCCCTTTTCCCTTTTACTCCCCGCTGGCTAAATTAGTAACTCATCCGACCACATAACAATAATTTTACACTGGAAGAAACTATGAGCCGCTACCCGTCGTTATTCGCCCCTCTCGATCTGGGGTTCACCGCCCTCAAAAACCGCGTGCTGATGGGCTCGATGCACACCGGGCTGGAGGAGCGTCCGGACGGGGCTGAACGTCTGGCAGCCTTCTATGCCGAGCGCGCGCGCCACGGGGTGGCGCTGATTGTCACCGGCGGCGTAGCCCCTGCCCCTTCCGGGGTGACGATGGAGGGCGGCGCAGTGTTGAACGATGCGTCACAGCTGCCGCATCACCGCATTGTGACCGACGCGGTCCATAGCGAGGGCGGCAAAATCGCCCTGCAAATTCTGCATACCGGACGCTACAGCTATCAGCCGAACCTGGTTGCACCCTCGGCTATTCAGGCGCCGATTAACCGCTTTACTCCCCATGCCCTCAGCCACGACGAGATCCTGGCGCTGATAGACGATTTTGCCCGCTGCGCGGCGCTGGCGCGGGAAGCGGGCTACGACGGCGTTGAGGTGATGGGCTCGGAAGGCTATCTGATCAACGAATTCCTCGCCGCACGCACCAACCAGCGCGACGACGAATGGGGTGGCGACTATGCCCGCCGGATGCGTTTTGCCGTGGAGGTGGTGCGCGCGGTGCGTGAACGTGCGGGTGCGGATTTTATTATCATCTTCCGCCTGTCGATGCTCGACCTGGTGGAGGGCGGCGGCACGTTCGACGAAACCGTGCAGCTGGCGCAGGCGATTGAAGCCGCTGGCGCCACCATCATCAACACCGGGATTGGCTGGCACGAAGCGCGCATCCCGACCATCGCTACGCCGGTGCCGCGCGCGGCGTTCAGCTGGGTAACGCGCAAGCTGAAAGGCATAGTCTCCGTTCCACTGGTCACCACCAACCGCATTAACGATCCGCAGGTGGCGGAGGATGTGATCTCACGCGGCGATGCCGATATGGTATCGATGGCGCGCCCGTTCCTCGCGGATGCCGAACTGCTCTCCAAAGCGCAAAGCGGCCGTGCGGACGAGATTAATACCTGCATCGGCTGCAACCAGGCGTGTCTGGATCAGATCTTCGTCGGCAAGGTCACCTCCTGCCTCGTTAACCCCCGCGCCTGCCATGAAACCAAAATGCCGATCGTTCCTGCGGTCAACAAGAAGCGTCTGGCCGTGGTGGGTGCAGGGCCGGCGGGCCTGGCGTTTGCAGTCAATGCCGCCTCGCGCGGGCACAGCGTGACGCTGTTTGATGCGCTGGCGGAAATCGGCGGGCAGTTTACTATCGCCAGACAGATCCCCGGCAAAGAGGAGTTCTACGAAACGCTGCGCTATTACCGCCGGATGATCGAGGTGACGGGCGTCGATCTGCGGCTTAAACAGTTTGTCAGCGCGGCGGATCTGATCGGTTTCGACGAGGTGATCCTCGCGAGTGGGATCGCCCCGCGCACGCCTGCGATCGAAGGCATCGATCATCCGAAGGTATTGAGCTATCTGGATGTATTAAGGGACAAAGCGCCGGTTGGCGAGAAGGTGGCGATCATCGGCTGCGGCGGGATCGGTTTTGATACCGCGATGTATTTAAGCCAGCCGGGCGAAGCCACCAGCCAGAACATCGCTGAGTTCTGCGTGGAATGGGGCATTGATACCAGCCTCAGTCAGTCCGGTGGTTTACGCCCGGAAGGTCCGCAGCTGCCGAAAAGCCCGCGTCAGATCGTGATGCTCCAGCGTAAAGCCAGCAAGCCGGGTGAAGGGCTGGGGAAAACCACGGGCTGGATCCACCGCGCCACCCTGCTCTCGCGCGGGGTGAAGATGATCCCGGCGGTGAGCTACCAGAAGATCGACGACGACGGGCTGCACGTGCTGATCGGCGGCGAACCGCAACTGCTGCGCGTGGATCATGTGATTTTGTGCGCCGGGCAGGAGCCGAAGCGGGATCTGGCGGATCCGCTGCGTGAGGCGGGGAAAACGGTGCATTTGATCGGCGGGTGCGATGTGGCGATGGAGCTGGATGCGCGGCGGGCAATTGCGCAGGGGACGAAGTTAGCTCTGGCGATCTAGGGCATTGCCGGGCGGCGCTTCGCTTGCCCGGCCTACGGGTTCGAGGCCATTGTAGGCCCGGTAAGCGAAGCGCCACCGGGCATCAGACCGCACACTACGTAGGCCTGTGCAAGCGAAGCGCCGCCAGGCAAAGCGATCTTACCGACGACGCCCCAGCTTCACCGATTTCAGCACCACGAATTTGTTATTAGTGGCAATGGTGACGCAGTTGCCGAAAATCTTCTTCAGCTTGTGGAAGTAGTCCAGGTGGCGGTTCGCCACGATATACAGCTCGCCGTTGATTTTCAGGCAGCGGCGCGCGTGGTGGAACATCTCCCACGCGACGTTATCCGTCAGGGCGTGCTTCTGGTGGAATGGCGGGTTACAGAATACCGCGTTGAAGCGGAAAGGCTCTACGCCCGACAGCGCGTTATTGATCATAAACTCGCAGCGATCCAGTGCCTCCGGCAGGTTGGTTTCCACGTTCAGACGGCTGGAGGCCACCGCCATTGGCGATTCGTCGCTGAACACCACGCTGGCCTCCGGGTTCTTCGCCAGCAGCGTCAGGCCAATCACGCCATTACCGCAGCCGAGATCAACGATTTCCCCTTCCAGGTTTTCCGGCAGATGTTCCATAAAGAAGCGTGCGCCGATATCCAGACCGGTACGGGAGAAAACGTTCGCGTGGTTGTGGATGGTCCAGTCGGTGCCTTCCAGCTTCCAGCTCAGCGTCTCCGGCGCGTCGGCCAGCGCCGGTGCGCTGAAGGTACAGTTGATCAGGCGCGCTTTTTTCCAGGCAAGCGTCGTGGTGGTCGGGCCGAGCACTTTCTCGAACAATTCCAGCGTCGAGGTGTGAATATCGCGCGCTTTGGCACCCGCGATAATACGCGTATCCGGCGTCACGACCTTACGCAGCGCGCGAAGCTGCTGCTCCAGCAGCGCCATGGTTTTGGGCACTTTAATCAGCACCACGCCCGGCGCCTGCGGGTAGTCCGCGGTGCTGTCGAGGAACTTCACGCTGGATTCTTCGATATCGTTGTGACGCAGGTTTTCACGCGTCGCCAGCTCGCTTAAGTAAGAATCGCCGATACTGTAAGGCGCATGTTCCGCCAGCGCGCAGGCCAGCGCGCCAAACGCGTCATTCAGGATCAGAACCGGGCCGCTGATTTCAGTCCCATCCAACTGTTGCAGCAGATATTCATCCGCCGCTTCCCACGCCTGAAGCGGGTTAACGTCGTCCGTTTCCGGGAAACGTTTAAGGTTGAGTGAACGGAAACCGTTGTCTAAGTGGCTCATCGGCCCTCCTGAATGGTAAAATTTGGCGTATCCCTGAAAAGGGTGCGTGAGTATACCCGTTTTCACACTATTTTGGGGTTTTGATGAACCAGCTGACTTATCTCCAGGGCTATCCGGAGCATTTACTTTCCCAGGTTCGTGACCTGATTGCCGCGGGAAAGCTCGGCGCGGTGCTGGAAAAACGCTACCCGGGCACGCATGATTTCGCGACTGACAAAGCCCTCTGGCAGTATACGCAGGATCTGAAAAACCAGTATCTTAAGAGCGCCCCGCCGATCAACAAGGTGATGTACGACAATAAGATCCACGTGCTGAAAAACGCGCTCGGCCTGCATACCGCCATCTCCCGCGTACAGGGCGGCAAGCTGAAGGCCAAAGCGGAGATCCGCGTCGCGACCGTCTTTCGCAATGCGCCGGAAGCCTTTCTGCGGATGATCGTGGTGCACGAGCTGGCGCACCTGAAAGAGAAAGAGCACGACAAAGCGTTCTACTCACTGTGCTGCCATATGGAGCCGCAGTACCACCAGCTGGAGTTTGATACCCGTTTGTGGCTGACGCATTTATCGTTAAAGAGTAATGCGCAGTAGCGCACGCGAAATGTCATGATGACGTGCTACAGTGGCTTTAGGTTCCCTGCTACGGAGTACGTAAACGTTTATGATACGTTTCGCAGTCATCGGTACGAACTGGATCACGCGCCAGTTCGTCGACGCCGCCCACGAAACCGGCAAATATAAGCTCACCGCAGTCTATTCCCGCAGCCTTGAGCAGGCGCAGAGTTTTGCGAATGACTACCTGGTTGAACATCTGTTCACCTCGCTCGATGAGATGGCGCAAAGCGACGCCATTGACGCGGTCTATATCGCCAGCCCGAATTCTCTGCACTTCCCGCAAACGAAGCTGTTCCTCAGCCACAAAAAGCATGTGATCTGCGAGAAGCCGCTCGCCTCGAATATTGAGGAAGTGGAAGCCGCCATTGCGCTTGCCCGCGAAAACCAGGTGGTACTGTTTGAAGCGTTCAAAACCGCCAGTCTGCCGAACTTCCTGCTGTTGCAGCAATCGCTGCCGAAAATTGGCAAAGTGCGTAAAGCCTTTATCAACTACTGCCAGTATTCCTCGCGCTACCAGCGCTACCTGGACGGCGAAAACCCGAACACCTTTAACCCGGCCTTCTCGAATGGCTCGATTATGGATATCGGTTTTTACTGCCTGGCCTCTGCGGTCGCCCTGTGGGGTGAACCGCACGGCGTAACCGCCACCGCCAGCCTGCTGGAAAGCGGCGTGGATGCACACGGCGTTGTGGTGCTGGACTACGGTGATTTTAGCGTGACGTTGCAGCACTCGAAGGTCAGTGACTCCGTACTGCCAAGCGAAATTCAGGGCGAAGACGGCTCGCTGGTGATCGAAAAAATCTCCGAATGCCAGAAGCTAAGCATCGTTCCCCGCGGCGGCAAAGCGCAGGAGCTGACGCAGCCTCAGCATATTAACACTATGCTCTATGAGGCAGAGGTCTTCGCCCGTCTGGTAGAAGACAACGAAGTGAACCACCCGGGGCTGGCGATCAGCCGCACCACGGCGAAGCTGCAAACGGAGATCCGCCGACAGACTGGCGTGATCTTCCCCGCAGACGGCGTGAATGTGGAAGCCGTCGCGTAAAACTGTGTAATGAAATCGTGCAGACCATTGACGAAACCGATGGTCTGACATAATTTGTTACCTGCAAAGGGGAGTAACTTCTTCGCCGGTGGATCGTCATTACGATGCGTGCAAAACCGCATCCGGTCGCCGGGCAACCTTCGTGGTTGTAAGTGAGACCTTGCCGGAAGGCGAGGTCTATGCATAAAAAGCTAACGGCTATCGTCTTCTGACCATGGCCGTTTTTGTTTTTTATGTGTAAGGAAAATAGTATGCATTCTGTCGGCACTCCAATGCTGTGGGGCGGATTCGCGGTTGTCGTGCTCATCATGCTGGCAATCGACCTCTTTTTGCAGGGTCGTCGCGGCGAGCACGGCATGAGCGTCAAGCAAGCCGCCGTCTGGTCGCTGGTATGGGTTACCCTCTCACTCCTCTTCTGCGCCGCCTTCTGGTGGTATCTGGCCTCAACCGAAGGCCGCGCGGTGGCCGATCCTCAGGCACTCGCCTTCCTCACCGGCTATCTGATTGAAAAAGCGCTGGCGGTTGATAACGTCTTCGTCTGGCTGATGCTGTTCAGCTACTTCGCCGTGCCTGCGGCTCTGCAACGCCGCGTGCTGGTGTACGGCGTGCTGGGCGCTATTGTCCTGCGTACCATCATGATCTTCGCCGGTAGCTGGCTGATTACCCAGTTCGAATGGCTGCTGTATGTGTTTGGCGCGTTCCTGCTGTTCACCGGGGTAAAAATGGCGCTGGCGAAAGAAGACGATACCGGGATCGGTGATAAGCCGCTGGTGAAGTGGATCCGGGGTCATCTGCGCATGACGGACAAGATCGAGAGCGAGCATTTCTTCGTGCGTAAGAACGGCCTGCTGTTCGCCACCCCGCTGCTGCTGGTGCTGATTCTGGTCGAACTGAGCGACGTGATTTTCGCGGTGGACAGTATCCCGGCTATCTTCGCGGTCACTACCGACCCGTTCATCGTGCTGACCTCAAACCTGTTCGCCATCCTCGGCCTGCGTGCGATGTATTTCCTGCTGGCGGGTGCGGCAGAGCGCTTCTCAATGCTGAAGTACGGTCTGTCGGTGATTCTGGTGTTTATCGGTATCAAGATGCTGATCGTCGATTTCTACCATATTCCTATCGCCATTTCGCTCGGCGTGGTGTTTGGCATTCTGCTGGTGACGCTGATTATCAATACCTGGGTTAACCGCCAGCACGATAAGAAGCAGCAGGCTTAGTGCAACGTTCGGTGCGGGCTGATGCCCTCACCCCAACCCTCTCCCACAGGGAGAGGGGGAAATGCAATGTAGGCCGGGTAAGCGTAGCGCCACCCGGCACTTTCGTTAAGCAATAGTTAAAAAACATGACACAACACGTAAAATCCAGCATTTTACGCTTCCGCCTTTCGCTGCTTTCCCTGATACTCAACCAGGCAAACAAATACTTACATCCGGACACAAATGTGACTTAGAGCACATCCAGGATGGAACGCAATTTCACTCAGGAATAACGTATGAGCACACAATCACGCGGTCTGTTCGCGCGCCTGGCGCAGGGCAGTCTTGTAAAACAAATTCTGGTCGGGTTGGTACTGGGTATTCTGCTGGCGATGGTGTCAAAACCTGCCGCGGAAGCGACGGGGCTGCTCGGCACCCTTTTCGTTGGCGCACTGAAGGCCGTCGCCCCGGTACTGGTGCTGATGCTGGTGATGGCGTCGATTGCCAACCACCAGCACGGACAAAAAACCAACATTCGCCCTATTCTGTTCCTGTATCTGCTGGGAACCTTCTCTGCTGCCTTAACGGCCGTGGTGTTTAGCTTCCTGTTCCCGTCCACGCTGCACCTGACCAGCGCGGCCGGTGATATCACCCCGCCGTCCGGGATTGTGGAAGTGCTTCGCGGTCTGCTGATGAGCATGGTCTCTAACCCCGTCACCGCGCTGATGAACGCGAACTACATCGGCATCCTGGTCTGGGCGATCGGTCTGGGCTTCGCGCTGCGTCATGGTAACGAGACCACGAAAAACCTGGTGAACGATATGTCCAACGCTGTCACCTTTATGGTGAAGCTGGTGATTCGCTTTGCGCCAGTCGGGATCTTTGGTCTGGTTTCTTCGACGCTGGCCACCACCGGTTTCGATGCACTGTGGGGCTACGCGCAGCTGCTGGTCGTCCTGGTCGGCTGTATGCTGCTGGTGGCGCTGGTGATCAACCCGCTGCTGGTGTTCTGGCAGATCCGCCGCAACCCGTATCCGCTGGTGCTGACCTGCCTGCGTGAAAGCGGCGTGTATGCCTTCTTCACCCGCAGCTCGGCGGCAAACATTCCGGTCAACATGGCGCTGGCGGAGAAGCTGAATCTGGATCGCGATACCTATTCGGTGTCGATTCCTCTGGGTGCAACCGTGAACATGGCAGGTGCGGCGATCACCATCACCGTGCTGACGCTGGCGGCGGTGCATACGCTGGGCATTCCGGTGGATCTGCCAACCGCGCTGCTGCTGAGCGTCGTTGCATCACTGTGTGCCTGTGGCGCATCCGGCGTGGCGGGCGGCTCGCTGCTGCTGATCCCGCTGGCCTGTAACATGTTCGGTATTCCGAACGAGATTGCCATGCAGGTTGTCGCGGTCGGCTTCATTATCGGCGTATTGCAGGATTCCTGCGAAACCGCGCTGAATTCCTCTACCGACGTGCTGTTTACCGCAGCGGCCTGTCAGGCGGAAGACGCGCGTTTAGCGAAGAACGCCCTGCGCAGTTAAAAAGAAAAGCCCGGTGGCGGCTACGCCTTACCGGGCCTACAGGGTTTAGTAGGTCGGGTAAGCGCTAGCGCCACCCGACAAAGCACTTATAGCGTCACACCACTCTTAAAGATCGCCAGCTCGCGGAAGTCGTTCTTCTCGTTGCAGGTCTGCCTGCCGCTGGCAAATTCCACAATCGTGTCCACGAATTCGCTCAGCAGCTGCGGCATCGCTTTGCCGTGAATCAGCTGGCCGGCATCAAAGTCGATCCAGTGTTTTTTCTTCGCCGCCAGCTCGCTGTTAGTGGCGATTTTCACCGTTGGCACAAATCCGCCGTACGGCGTGCCGCGCCCGGTACTGAACAGCACCATGTGACAGCCCGCTCCCGCCAGCGCACTGGTGGCGACCGCATCGTTGCCCGGTGCGCTCAGCAGGTTCAGACCGTGCGTTTTCAGCCGTTCACCGTAACGCAGCACGTCCACTACCTGGCTGGCGCCCGCTTTCTGGGTGCAGCCCAGGGATTTCTCTTCCAGCGTGGTGATCCCACCCGCCTTGTTACCCGGCGACGGGTTCTCATAAATCGGCTGGTTATGGGCGATGAAGTACTGTTTGAAATCGTTGACCATGGTGACGGTCTTCTCAAAGGTCTCTTCGTCGCGGCAGTGGCTCATCAGAATGCGCTCTGCGCCGAACATCTCCGGCACTTCGGTCAGCACCGTGGTGCCGCCGTTGGCAATCACGTAATCTGAGAAGCGGCCCAGCATCGGGTTAGCGGTAATGCCGGAAAGCCCGTCAGATCCGCCGCACTCCAGGCCAAACTTCAGTTCACTCAGCTTGCCCGGCTCGCGCTTGTCGTGACGCATCACCTCATACAGCTGGTGCAGCTGTTCAACGCCCGCTTCCACTTCGTCGTCCTGGTGCTGACACACCATAAAGTGCACGCGCTCAGGATCGAACTCGCCCAGCGTGTCGCGGAAGGCGTCGACCTGATTGTTTTCACAGCCGAGGCCAATCACCAGCACCGCCCCCGCGTTCGGGTGGCGCACCATATTTTGCAGCATGGTGCGGGTATTGATGTGGTCGTCGCCCAGCTGGGAACAACCGTAGGTATGGCTGAACAGATGCACGCCGTCGGTGCCTTCAGCATTGTTGGTCTCTTTCAGGAAACGCGTCTGAATTTGACGCGCGATCCCGTTCACGCAGCCGACGGTCGGGAGGATCCACAGTTCATTGCGGATCCCCACCTCCCCGCTGGCGCGGCGGTAGATCTGCACCTCACGATCGGCCGCCTGTCCTTCTTCTGCCTGGAAGTCAGGTTGATAGCTGTACTCGTCCAGATCGCTGAGATTGGTGCGGGTATTGTGGGAATGAATGTATTCACCCGGCGCAATATCCGCCAGCGCATGACCGATGGGCAAACCGTACTTCACCACGTTCTCCCCTTTCGCGATGGGGATCAGGGCAAACTTATGTCCACGTCCAATGGCCTGGCGTAACGTCACCGACTGGTTGTCGAAGGTCACTTCCGTCCCTTCGGCTAAATCGGCCAGCGCGACGGCAACGTTATCCAGCGAATGGATTTTGATGTATTGCATATCAACCTCAAACGGCCTTAGTTCAGTTCAATGGCGAAGTAGTCACGCGCATTGTTAAAGCAGATGTTTCTCACCATTTCGCCCAGCAGCTGGATATCCGCTGGCGCTTCGCCCGCGTGCACCCAGCGGCCAATCATCTGGCACAGAATGCGGCGGAAATATTCATGGCGGGTATAGGAGAGGAAACTGCGGCTATCGGTCAGCATGCCAACGAAGCGGCTCAGCAGGCCGAGCTGCGCCAGCTGCGTCATCTGACGCTCCATGCCGTCTTTCTGATCGTTAAACCACCAGCCGGAACCGAACTGCATCTTGCCCGGCATCCCTTCGCCCTGGAAGTTGCCGATCATAGTGCCCAGCACTTCGTTATCGCGCGGGTTCAGGCAGTACAGAATGGTTTTTGGCAGCAGGTTTTGCTCGTTCTGTTTGCTCAGCAGTTTTGACAGCTCTTCCGCCATCGGACGGTCGTTGATGGAGTCAAAGCCTACGTCCGCGCCCAGCAGTTTGAACTGACGCTGGTTGTTATTACGCAGCGCGCCGATGTGATACTGCTGAACCCAGCCGCGGCGGGCATATTCCGCACCGAGGAACACCAGCACCGCGGTTTTAAACTGCGCCACTTCGTGCTCGCTCAGGGCTTCGCCGGAGAGACGACGCGCCAGAATACTGTCCAGCTCAGCTTCACTGGATTCCGCGAACAGCACTACGTCCAGCGCGTGGTCAGACACTTTACAGCCGTGTGCGGCAAAGTGATCCAGACGTTTGGTCAGCGCGGTTTGCAGATCGCCAAAGCGACGAATGTCGGTATCCGAAACTTCCGCCAGCTTCGCCATGTAGTCGTTAAAGGTCGGCAGCTCGATGTTGAAGGCTTTATCCGGGCGCCAGCTTGGCAGCACTTTGATGTCAAACGTGCTGTCCTTCGCGACAACCGCGTGATGTTCCAGAGAGTCGACCGGATCGTCGGTGGTGCCCACCATCTTCACGTTCATCTGCTGCATGATGCCGCGCGCCGAGAAGCTATCCTGCGCCAGCAGTTCGTTGCACTGATCCCAGATTTCATCCGCCGTGGCGGGAGAGAGCAGCTTGCCGGTGATACCAAACGGACGACGCAGTTCGAGGTGCGTCCAGTGGTATAACGGGTTACCGATGGTGTGAGGAACGGTAGCGGCCCAGGCGTCAAACTTCTCGCGATCGGTCGCGTCGCCGGTACACAGGCGCTCGGCCACGCCGTTGGTGCGCATTGCACGCCATTTATAGTGGTCACCCTTCAGCCAGATATCATACAGGTTTTTGAAACGGTAATTTTCGGCAACCTGCTGCGGCGGTAAATGGCAGTGGTAGTCGAAAATCGGCTGGTCTTTTGCGTAGTCGTGGTACAGGCGGCGAGCAAATTCGGTATCTAGCAGAAAATCGTCGGTCATAAACGGTGTCATTATCGTCTTCCTCATTACGGGAGCGTCAGAAAGCTTATGTTCAGATGCTGCAAAGTTATCACACCAATTTCCAGAGTCCGACGTTTTTTTCGTGAGTTAGATCAATAAACGTCGACAAATAAATTACCCTCAAAGGGGTAAACCCTCTCGCAGACCGCGCCAGTTCTGGCTTTGCGCGCGCCGCATAATGTCCCTACAAAGATTCACACTTTTGTGATGTCACTCACCTTTTAAAGTTGTATGACAAGTTATCTTTTCGCCGTCGCAAACTATAAGCCGACGGAATGCATTACCGGTGTTTGAGACATCGGATTTAACGGTACGGAAGCCGACTTAGCACGATTACTTATGGCAAGGTTCGGGCCGTTCCGGGACAGGTTCCCGGTTACGCCCCTCCCGTTACAGAACAACTCCCGGCAACGGTTGAGTTGTTGCCGTGTCCCGACACGGAAATAACATAACGATGAGGTTTTACATGCGTAAAATTAAAGGGTTACGTTGGTACATGATCGCACTGGTGACGCTCGGCACCGTGCTGGGCTACCTGACACGTAACACCGTGGCAGCAGCGGCGCCAACGTTGATGGAAGAGTTACATATCTCCACGCAGCAATACTCTTACATCATTGCGGCTTACTCTGCCGCTTACACCGTAATGCAGCCTGTTGCAGGTTATGTTCTTGATATTCTGGGTACAAAAATTGGTTATGCCTTCTTCGCTGTAGCCTGGGCCGTCTTCTGTGGGGCGACCGCGCTGGCCGGCAGCTGGGGCGGACTGGCGCTGGCGCGTGGTGCGGTAGGTGCTGCCGAAGCAGCGATGATCCCCGCAGGTCTGAAAGCCAGCTCTGAATGGTTCCCGGCAAAAGAGCGTTCTATCGCTGTCGGTTACTTCAACGTGGGCTCCTCCATCGGGGCGATGATTGCTCCGCCACTGGTGGTGTGGGCGATTGTGATGCACAGCTGGCAGATGGCGTTCATCATCTCCGGTGTGCTGAGCTTTGCCTGGGCCATGGCGTGGCTGATCTTCTATAAACACCCACGCGATCAGAAAAAGCTGTCTGACGAAGAACGTGACTACATTATCAATGGTCAGGAATCTCAGCATCAGACCGACAACGGCAAAAAGATGTCCGTCTGGCAGATCCTGGGCACCCGTCAGTTCTGGGGTATCGCTCTGCCACGCTTCCTGGCAGAACCGGCCTGGGGGACATTTAACGCCTGGATCCCGCTGTTCATGTTTAAAGTTTACGGCTTTAACCTGAAAGAGATCGCGATGTTCGCCTGGATGCCAATGCTGTTTGCAGACCTGGGCTGTATCGTCGGCGGCTACCTGCCACCGCTGTTCCAGCGCTGGTTTGGCGTGAACCTGATTGTGTCCCGTAAGATGGTGGTCACCATGGGCGCCCTGCTGATGATCGGCCCGGGCATGATCGGCCTGTTCACCAGCCCTTACGTGGCTATCGCCCTGCTGTGTATCGGGGGCTTTGCTCACCAGTCTCTGTCCGGTGCGCTGATTACGCTCTCGTCCGACGTGTTTGGTCGTAACGAAGTCGCTACCGCCAACGGCCTGACCGGGATGGCCGCCTGGACCGCAAGTACCCTGTTTGCGCTGGTGGTCGGCGCGCTGGCAGATACCATTGGTTTCAGCCCGCTGTTCGCGGTACTGGCTATCTTCGACCTGATGGGTGCGGTGGTTATCTGGACGGTGCTGAAGAGCAAATCCGCCGATGAACTAGCGAAAGAGTCCCTTGGGGGACCGGCGACGCAGAGTTAGCGTTGTTGTGCCGGGTGGCGGCTACGCCTTACCCGGCCTACAAAACCCATAGGCCCGCGCAAGCGAAGCGCACCCGGCAAAATCTTCTCAAAAGCCGCCTACGGGCGGCTTTTTTCATGGTGAAATCTGGAGAGTGGCACGCAAAAGTGGTATAACAAATCATTCGCCGTACCCTGCCTGGAGCGCATATGGAAATCACCGAATCACGTCGTTTATATCAACAACTTGCCGCCGAGCTGAAAGATCGCATCGAGCAAGGGGTCTATCTTGTCGGTGATAAACTTCCCGCAGAGCGTTTCATTGCGGATGAAAAAAGCGTCAGCCGCACGGTGGTCCGCGAAGCCATCATCATGCTGGAAGTGGAAGGGTATGTTGAGGTACGCAAAGGTTCCGGCATTCATGTGATTTCCAGCCAGGCGAAACACTCCCCCACCCCGGACGAAAGTCTGGAGTTTGCTAGCTACGGTCCGTTTGAGCTTCTCCAGGCTCGCCAGCTGATTGAAAGCAACATTGCGGAATTTGCTGCGACGCAGGTGACCAAGCAGGACATCATGAAGCTGATGGAAATCCAGGATCATGCGCGTAAAGAAAAATGTTTCCGCGATTCCGAATGGGACCTGCAATTCCACGTCCAGGTCGCCCTTGCGACTCAGAATACGGCGCTGGCGGCAATCGTTGAAAAAATGTGGACTCAGCGCGTTCACAACCCGTACTGGAAGAAATTACACGATCACATTGATTCCCGCACGGTAGACAACTGGTGTGACGACCACGACCAGATTCTTAAGGCTCTGATTCGTAAAGATCCGCATGCGGCGAAACTGGCAATGTGGCAGCACCTGGAGAACACCAAACAGATGCTGTTTAATGAAACAAGTGATGACTTTGAATTTAACGCTGACCGCTATCTTTTTGCCGATAATCCGGTCGTTCACCTCGATACCGCGACCAATCTCGCAAAATAACTCCCCGAACTGCTGGCAGGCGCACCGCCGCGCCTTCCGGCCAGACAGGGTAAGAAAACCTCTATAGTGTCAGCCTTTGTAAAATTTCTCGCTCCCCTCCGTGGCTTACGCCAAAATCGTGTTTCCCCTCAAATTCTGTGACGCAGAACGTCGGGCTTTGTTACAATTGGATTCACTTCGTTATTTTGTAAGTTAGTGCTTGCTAACCAGCCAATTAACAGGGAACAGTGTTGGCCACACATCAATGTGTCCGCGAGCGACCATAATGAAATCATAACAATGTCGCCGTGCTGTTTTCCCGAATGACAGGCGTGACGTTAACCGATTTCCAGGAACACTGAATGGAACTTTTGACCCAACTACTGAACGCCCTCTGGGCTCAGGATTTCGAAACGCTGGCCAACCCGTCCATGATTGGCATGCTCTACTTTGTGTTATTTATGATCCTGTTCCTTGAGAACGGTCTGCTGCCTGCTGCCTTTTTACCCGGCGACAGCCTGCTGGTGCTGGTCGGGGTGCTCTGTGCAAAAGGGGCGATGGCTTTCCCGCAAACGGTCCTGCTTTTGACCATTGCCGCCAGCCTGGGCTGCTGGGTGAGTTACATTCAGGGGCGATGGCTGGGTAACACGCGAATCGTTCAGAACTGGCTTTCGCACCTTCCGGCCCATTACCACCAGCGAGCGCACCACCTTTTCCATAAGCATGGGCTTTCCGCCTTACTGATCGGCCGCTTTATCGCATTCGTACGCACCCTGCTGCCCACCATTGCGGGCCTGTCCGGCCTGAGCAGCACGCGCTTCCAGTTCTTTAACTGGATGAGCGGCTTGCTGTGGGTTCTGATCCTGACCACGTTCGGCTACGCGCTGGGCAAAACGCCGGTCTTTATGAAATATGAAGACCAGCTGATGTCTTGCCTGATGCTGCTGCCCGTCGTTCTGCTGGTGTTTGGCCTGGTCGGGTCCCTGGTCGTACTGTGGAAGAAGAAATACGGAGCCAGGGGTTAACGATGGTTATCTCCCCGCTCGCGCTGCGCCGCTTCTCTTACGCTATCGTCGCGCTGATGATGTTCAGCGCTCTTATCCTGCTGTGGTCTGCGCTACAGCATCAGGAGTCGACGCTGGCTATCCGTCCTGTGAGCCAGGGAACCAGCGTGCCGGATGGTTTTTCCATCTGGCATCATCTGGACGCAAACGGGATCCGCTTTAAGAGCATCACGCCGCAAGACGATGTGCTGCTGATAAAATTTGACTCCAGTGCGCAAAGCGCCGCGGCGAAAGCCGTGCTGGACCGCACGCTGCCGCAGGGTTACATCATTGCGCAACAGGATGATGACAGCCACGTAGCCTCCTGGATGTCACGGTTACGCGACACGTCGCATCGATTTGGTTAACGACTAAGATTCCGAATATTTTCACCTACTTTGGTGAAACTCCCGTTTACTTACTATGCTTAAGTACGCGGAGCACCCCTCAGATGTTCTCCGCATAGTTCTGGAACACGGCTTACGCCGTAACACAATGGAAGGTTTCTATAATGAAATACCGCATCACTCTGGCTCTGGCCCTTTTTTCTTTAAGCACAGCTTCCTTCGCTATGTCTCTTTGTCAGGAGAAAGAACAGGATATCCAACGCGAAATCAGTTATGCCGAAAAGCATAACAATCAGCACCGGATCGACGGGCTGAAAAAAGCGTTGAGCGAAGTGAAAGACAACTGTACGGACAGCAAGCTGCGTGCCGATCATCAGGAAAAAATCGCTGAACAGAAGGACGAGATAGCCGAGCGCCGTCAAGACCTACAGGAAGCGAAAGAGAAAGGTGATGCGGAAAAAATTGCCAAGCGCGAGAGGAAGTTGCAAGAGGCGCAGGACGAACTGAAAGCGCTGGAAGCTCGCGATTATTGAGTTAACGGAAATCTCAACAGGAGAGAATCATGTCAAAAGATACAACTTCAGAAAATCTGCGCGCTGAACTGAAATCCCTGGCGGACACCCTGGAAGAGGTGCTGAACTCTTCTGCGGATAAATCGAAAGAAGAAGTAAGTAAACTGCGCAGCAAAGCGGAGCAGGCACTGAAAGAGAGCCGTTACCGTCTGGGTGAAACCGGTGATGCGCTGGCGAAACAGACCCGCGAAGCGGCAGCGCGCGCAGACGAATATGTACGTGATAATCCATGGACGGGTGTAGGTATTGGCGCCGCAGTGGGTGTGGTGCTGGGTGTCCTGCTGACGCGTCGTTGATTATGGAAGATCCACGTCACGCACAAGGGCCTGCTAAAAACGTCCTCGGCATCGGCCAGCGTATTCTTACGACGCTGGTCGGGATTGCCGAAACGCGCGTCCGGCTTGCGGTAGTGGAGCTGGAAGAGGAGAAAGCCAACCTCTTCCAGATGCTGCTCATGCTTGGGCTTACGATGCTCTTTGCCGCGTTTGGTCTGATGAGCCTGATGGTGTTAATCATCTGGGCTATCGACCCACAGTATCGTCTGAACGCGATGATTGCGACTACCGTGGTTCTGCTGGTGGCGGCGCTGATAGGCGGTATCTGGACCCTGCATAAAGCGCGCACGTCGACCTTCCTGCGCCATACGCGCCAGGAGCTGGCCAACGACCGCGCCCTGCTGGAGGATGATAAGTCGTGAGCGACAAAGCCGAACGTCAAAAGCGGAAAGCGTATCTGTTGAGCCAAATCCAGCAGCAGCGGCTGGATTTGTCTGCCAGCCGTCGAGACTGGGTTGAAGCCACGCATCGGTTTGACCGCGGCTGGAACACGGTCCTGAGCCTGCGCTCATGGGCGCTGGTCGGCAGCAGCGTGATGGCGATCTGGTCGGTTCGGCATCCTAACATGCTGATCCGCTGGGCACGCCGCGGCTTTGGCGCCTGGAGCGCCTGGCGTCTGGTGAAAACCACGCTGCGACAACAGCAGTTGCGCTAGCCTTCTTGCCGGGTGACGCTGCGCTTACCCGGCCTACGATTGCATGTAGGCCGGGTAAGGCGTAGCTGCCACCCGGCAAAACCCCCTCCCTTACTCAATATCTTTGAAGAAGATTAACAGTTTTCCTTGCTAACATTTGCCATCCGCCCCGTTTACACTCCTCTCCATCGACAGCAAAGACGCGGTATCTACCCGAATTTGCAAGCAAATAACGTTTAGCCGCTGATGTGGTTTCCTGGAGAGTAAAATGAAAAAATTAGAAGATGTTGGTGTACTGGTAGCGCGTATTCTGATGCCTGTTCTGTTCATCACCGCAGGCTGGGGCAAAATTACCGGCTATGCGGGCACTCAGCAGTATATGGAAGCGATGGGCGTGCCGGGGTTCCTGCTACCACTGACCATTCTGCTTGAGTTCGGCGGCGGCCTGGCAGTGCTGTTCGGTTTCCTGACCCGCACTACGGCGCTGTTCACCGCAGGCTTTACCCTGCTGACCGCGTTCATCTTCCACAGCAACTTTGCGGAAGGCGTGAACTCCCTGATGTTCATGAAAAATCTGACCATCGCGGGCGGCTTCCTGCTGCTGGCTATCACGGGTCCGGGCGCCTACAGCATCGACCGTCTTCTGAATAAGAAGTGGTAAGCAGGCTATACTGATTACATTCAAAGCGAGGAGACATCTCCTCGCTTTTGCTATCTGACGGAGGAGTAAAAAATGGGACAACTCGTAGACGGCGTCTGGCAGGATGTCTGGTATGACACCAAATCCACCGGTGGACGCTTTAAGCGCTCTGTTTCGGCCTTCCGTAACTGGCTGACCGCCGACGGCGCACCCGGCCCGAGTGGCGAAGGGGGCTTTGCGGCGGAAAAAGATCGTTATCATCTGTATGTTTCTCTCGCCTGTCCGTGGGCGCACCGCACGCTGATTGTGCGCAAACTTAAAGGTCTCGAATCGTTAATTCCGGTTTCGGTGGTCAACCCGCTGATGCTGGAAAACGGCTGGACGTTCGACAGTGGCTTCCCGGCCGCGACGGGTGATGAGCTTTATCATCACGATTTCCTGTATCAGCTCTATCTGCGCGCCGATCCGCACTACACCGGACGCGTAACGGTGCCTGTGCTGTGGGACAAGAAAAACCAGACGATTGTCAGCAATGAATCCGCTGAAATCATTCGCATGTTCAATACCGCGTTTGACGCGCACGGTGCCCGCGCCGGGGATTACTACCCGGTTGAGCTGCGCGAGAAAATTGACGAGCTGAACGGCTGGATCTACGACAACGTTAACAACGGCGTCTACAAAGCGGGCTTTGCCACCAGTCAGGAAGCGTACGACGAAGCGGTCGGCAACGTGTTTGGATCCCTGGAGCGCCTGGAGCAGATCCTCGGCCAGCATCGTTATTTAACGGGCGATCGCCTCACCGAAGCAGACATCCGCCTGTGGACGACGCTGATCCGCTTTGATCCGGTGTATGTCACTCACTTCAAGTGCGACAAGCATCGCATCAGTGATTACCTGAACCTGCACGGTTTCCTGCGCGACATCTATCAGATGCCGGGGATTGCGGAGACGGTCAACTTTGACCATATTCGCACCCACTATTTCCGCAGTCATAAGACCATCAACCCAACGGGCATTATCTCCATTGGCCCGTGGCAGGACCTGGATGAACCGCACGGGCGCGACGTGCGTTTCGGATAATTATTTAGGGAATCAATTGATTCCCTTTTTTAATTCACAGCATACATCTATCCTTACCTCGATCGCTTAGAAAACAAGTGATTGACTGATTAAGAGGCAAGGAAAAATGGACTGGTATTTAAAGGTACTGCGCAACTACGTTGGATTTGGTGGCCGCGCCCGCCGCAAAGAGTACTGGATGTTCGTTCTGGTGAACTTCGTCCTGATTATGGTGCTGGGCATTGTGGACAAGATCCTCGGCTGGGAACGCGAGGGGGGTGAAGGCATTCTCACCACCATTTATGGTGTGTTAGTTCTGCTGCCTTCATGGGCCGTACTGTTTCGTCGTCTTCACGACACCGATCGTTCGGCGTGGTGGCTGCTGTTGCTGTTGATCCCGCTTATCGGCTGGATCGTGATTTTGATTTTCAACTGTCAGAGCGGAACGCCGGGCGAAAACCGCTTTGGTCCGGATCCTAAGGCAAGCGCGTAAATTCTGCCCGGTGGCGCTTACGCTTACCGGGCCTACGCTTATTTGTTGTGGTGGGCAAAGAGCTTGGGAATTTCACGCAAACACCATGATTTGGCTTCGCCCATGCTGTCACGACGCCACGCCATAATGATATCCACTTCGCTGGTGTATTCCGGGCTGACGACGCGCAGCCGCCCTTCTGCAATGTCCTTTTCGACAAACGGGTACGGCATCGTCGCCACGCCCAGCCCCGCCAGGAGCGCCTGCCGTTTGTCTTCCAGCGACGTTACCGTCAGTCGCGGCTGTTTATCCAGCAACTGTACCGTTAACACCGGGCGCTCTCGGGCGGTATCCGCGACCGCCACGCCGCGGTATTTCACGCGCGTGACCTCAGAGAGCGGCTCCGGCTCCTGATGGATCGGGTGATCCGGGGCGGCGACGTAGACGTTCATCACGCTGTACAGTTTGCGCGAATTGATTTCTGACGATGAGCGGAAATGCATGTCCGGCGCAATGACGATATCCGCCCTGCCCGTCTCAAGACGCTCCCACGCCCCGGCCAGCACCTCGGTGATGATCGACAGCTGGGTATTGGCTTTCGCGGCCAGTCTGTCCACCAGCGGGAACAGCGCCTCGGTGGGCACCAGCGCTTCGGTCACTAACGTCAGATGGGTTTCCCAGCCGCGCGCCAGCGCTTCGGCATCGGTCGTCAGCTTATCCGCCGCTTCCAGCAGCACACGACCGCGCTCCAGCAGCATTCGGCCAACGTTAGTGAATTTTGTTCGATGACCGGAACGATCGAAGAGCACCACGTCCAGCTCCTCTTCCAGCTTTTGCATGGTGTAGCTCAGGGCAGACGGAACGCGCCCCAGTTCATCTGCCGCCGCGGCAAAACTGCCGCGCCTGTCAATCGCGTCCATGACGCGAAGCGCCTCAAGCGTCAATGCTCTCTCTTTAGCCATCTCGTTCTCATTCAGGAAATTTGAACATACCAGGCAGAATATCTGGCTAACAATGCAGCGTCCATACCTTTACCATTGATTTAGTGTAAAGAGAGGTCAAGTTTATGATTACGACAAGAACAGCGAAACAGTGCGGACAAGCCGATTTCGGTTGGTTGCAGGCCCGCTACACCTTTTCCTTTGGACACTACTTTGACCCTAAACTCCTCGGTTACGCTTCACTGCGCGTATTGAATCAGGAAGTGCTCGCCCCGGGCGCGTCCTTCCAGCCGCGCACGTACCCTAAAGTCGATATCCTGAACCTGATCCTGGAAGGCGAGGCAGAATACCGCGATAGCGAGGGCAATCATGTCCAGGCGAAGGCTGGCGAGGCGCTGTTAATTTCCACGCAGCCAGGTATTAGCTACAGCGAGCATAACCTCAGCAAAGATAAAACGCTGACCCGCATGCAGCTGTGGCTGGATGCCTGTCCGGAGCGGGAAAATCCGCTGGTGCAAAAAATCGATCTGAAGGGCGGTAAACAGCAGCTGATTGCCTCGCCAGACGGCAGCAAAGGCAGCTTGCAGTTGCGCCAGCAGGTGTGGTTGCACCATATCGAACTGAAAAAAGGTGAACAGGCGAGCTTCCAGCTTCATGGCCCGCGTGCCTATTTGCAGTCCATTCACGGAACGGTGCATGCGGTCACGCATACGGAAGAGAAAGAAGCGCTCACCTGCGGTGACGGGGCGTTTATTCGTGACGAAGCGAATATCACCCTGGTTGCCGATACGCCGCTGCGCGCGCTGCTGATTGATTTGCCGGTTTAAGATCAACACGCCCCCTCGCTCGATCGGTTCCCTCTCCCTATGGGAGAGGGTTAGGGTGAGGGGTAACGGGTTGGATTAAATCACAACACCTTACTCGCCATAATTTCAATGATCTGCCGGTCCGTCGCCTGCATTGAGCGGCACGCCAGGGCGCACAGGTTAGAGATAGACTGTTCCACGTCGTGCGCCACAATCCCCTCGTTACCCGTCACGGCAGTATCATCCAGCGCCATCATCACGGCTTTCCAGGCGCTGGTGACGCTGGTCGAGACCTTCATTGCGCAGCTGTTAGAGGCCCCATCGCAGATCATCCCGCTCACGTCGCCGATCATACTGCCGATCGCCATGGCAATGGTCTGGTAAGATCCGCCCATCAGCCACGCCATCCCCGCCGCTGCCCCCATTCCGGCCGTTGTCGCCGCGCACAACGCGGACAAGCGCGGAAGCTGGTAATGGATATAGATAGCCGACAGATGCGAGAGCATCAGCGCCCGCGCCAGCCGTTCGTCATCGGCCTGAACGTGCTCAGCCACCACCACTACCGGCATGGTGGCGGTGATGCCCTGATTCCCGGAACCCGAGTTGCTCATCGCCGGCAGCGTCGCGCCTCCCATGCGGGCATCCGAGGCTGCGCTGGTGCGGATAATAATGTCTGAACCCAGATCCTGCGCCATCCAGCCGCGTGCGCGCTGTTTATTGAGCGTCGCGCCAATATGCAGCCCCCAGTTGCCACGCAAACCTTCGCGGGAGAGCGCATCGTTCAGCCGCCCCGCATCGAGGATAAAGCGGATCGCGTCGAACGGCACCTGCTCTACAAACTCAAGGATCTGCGACAGCGTGGTGGTCGAGAGTACCGCCAGCGGATCGTCGTTGTTCTGGCTCTGACGATCGTCAAGCCTGAAGCGCGTTTCGCCCTGACAAACTACCTCCACCACGCGAGTGTGCCCGCCAGCGATGGTCACCATCGCCGAGGATTCACCGGCGTAAACGCAGGCGCGTGAATAGAGGATCTCCTCGCACGGCTCCTGCAATTTCACCTGCACCAGACCCGCGTTCAGCAGTGCTTTGGCGCGCGTTAGCGCCTCGGCCGACGCGTCTTTCAACACCTCCAGCCCGGCGTGTGCATTACCGCCTGTCGCCCCCAGCGCGGCCGCGATGGGTAAACCGACCATACCGGTGCCGGGCACCGTTACGCCAAGCCCGTTTTTCATCAGGTTCGGCGATACCCACGCCTCGATACGCGTCACCTCACCGTCAAGCTGTCCGGCAGCCATCGCGCACGCCAGCGCCAGCGAGACGGGTTCGGTACAGCCCAGCGCAGGCTTTACCTCTTCCTGCACAGCGCGAATAAAATGGTTCCATAAAGGATTAATTTGCTCAGACATCGTTACGACCTTATTTAACCTCATGAGAAGGCGAGGAAAGGAGAAACACAAAGCAGCAGCCCGGTAATCACAATAATCACCAGCGATACGCCTTTATATTTATGAAGTGCGGGCGCTTTGTAGACCAGCCACGCCGGAATTAAGCAGCCCACCATCCCGAAAATAGGGCTACAGATGGAGGTGAAGCTCAGCACCGGCGCGTTTAACACAATCGCGCTCCAGGCCAGCAGGATAGCGAACAGCATAATCCCGCGCTGGACGGTGCTTTCATTGATTTTCTCCGCCGGCATTTTGCGGCGCAGGATGTTCATCACGATGCCCTGCGTCGCCTCACGAAAGCCGAGATAGACGCCAAAGAACGCGGTCATCACGGCAAAAATGTTGAGGATCACGCTGACGATTTTGACCCAGCCCGCACCGTCACCGCTGATGAACTGTGCTGCGATTGCCAGGGCGGAAATATTCTGCTCGTAGGCTTTTACCGCCTCGTCGTGCCCCATCGCCAGCGTAAAGGAGACCGCGTAGAAAAAGACCGTCACAAACAGCACGCCAAAAGCGATATTCATTGCCCGCAGCGCTTTATGACGCGCCACCTCAACGGATTTTTCCCGTGAACGATAGGAAATCACCATCGGGCTTAATGTCTGAATAAACAGAATGGAGGTTAAGGTGAAAGGCAGCGTAATAATGGCGTTTTTAATCAGCAGGCCCATCGGCGGCAGCATACCGACGTTGGCTAAATGCCAGAGGCCAATCATCGAAAGCCCCAGCGCCGCCACCACAAATAATTTGGTCAGCACCATCAGGCTGGAGACTTTAAACAGCAGTTTTTCACCGCGCGACGAAATGGCGACCAGAATGCAGATCAGGAATAAGCCGTAGAACGGATTTTCCGACAGCAAACCGTCGGTTACGCCGAAGGTGTGTAGGTAGGATGCGCTGTCGTTGGTGATAGCCGTGGAATAGACAAACATCCAGATCACCAGCATCACGAAATAAAGCGCACCCAATAAGATGCCCCAGTTTTTACCTAAATAACCGCTAATGACGCTCGGGTAATCTTTGCATTCCGGTGATTCCGCCAGCGTATTAATAAACAGGCGCTGGAACAGGTACATAGCCGGATAACCAATTATCGACGAGAGTAAAAACACCCACAGCCCCATTAACCCGACCTGCACAGGAAGAAAAACGATGCCCGCGCCGATAGCCATCCCGATACTCATGATGACCCAGCCCGTATCGGTGCTGTCGAATTTGATCGCCTCTCGCCATTCGCTTTCGCTCATTCCCGCCCGCCTTGCCGCAGGGGAATCACTCACAATCACACTGCTGTTTGTTGCCATATTCATTGGGCACTCGCTTATTTTGTAGGGTAACTGGTTGTTTTTATAAGGTTCCGATCGCCAGCGATTGCGAGTCAGAGGGTGCAGGTGTGAGTTATTGATATGGGAAGATCATATCCGGAGCGCGGGAGAAAAAAGTCACAACTTTTATAGGGATTTTCTAAAGCGAGAGAATAATATTACTTCGGGATAGCAGAAAGGAGAGTAAGTTTTCTAAAATTGACGGCGTTCACAAAATTAAAAGCCTCCCCATTTGAGGAGGCTGAAGATGAAGCCTGTATTACATCGCCTGCGTAAACGTCCTCGAAATCACGTCCTGCTGCTGCTCGCGCGTCAGGGCGTTAAACCGCACCGCATAGCCTGAAACGCGGATCGTCAGGTTCGGATAGTTCTCCGGATGGGCAATGGCATCCAGCAGCATCTCCCGGTTCATCACGTTGACGTTCAGGTGTTGCCCGCCCTCAATGGTCGCTTCGTGGTGGAAGTATCCGTCCAGCAGCCCGACAAGGTTGGTTTTGCGCACCGGCTCGTCCTTGCCCAGTGCCTGCGGCACGATGGAGAAGGTGTAGGAGATCCCGTCTTTGGCGTAGGTGAACGGCAGCTTGGCGACCGAGGTTAACGACGCCACCGCCCCTTTTCTGTCGCGCCCGTGCATCGGGTTGGCGCCAGGCGCAAACGGCGTGCCGCCGCGACGTCCGTCCGGCGTGTTGCCGGTCTTCTGCCCGTAAACCACGTTGGAGGTGATGGTCAGGATCGACTGCGTCGGTACCGCGTTGCGGTACGTCGGCAGCGCCTGGATTTTCTTCATAAAGCGCTCAACCAGATCGCAGGCGATACTGTCCACGCGATCGTCGTTGTTGCCGTACTGCGGATAGTCGCCTTCGATGACGAAATCGACCGCCAGACCGGTGTGGTCGCGCACCGGTTTTACCGTGGCGTATTTGATGGCCGACAGGGAATCCGCCGCCACCGACAGCCCGGCAATGCCGCAGGCCATGGTGCGGTAGACGTCCCGGTCGTGCAGCGCCATCAGCGAGGCTTCGTAGCTGTATTTATCATGCATGTAGTGAATGAGATTCAGCGCGCTGATGTACTGTACCGCCAGCCAGTCCATGAAGTGATCGAGGCTCGCCATTACGGTGTCGTAATCCAGTACCTCATCCAGCAGCGGCTCGGTTTTCGGCCCCACCTGGATCTTCAGCTTCTCATCCACCCCGCCGTTGATTGCGTACAGCAGCGTTTTCGCCAGGTTGGCGCGTGCGCCGAAGAACTGCATCTGCTTGCCGATCACCATCGGGCTGACGCAGCAAGCAATGGCGTAGTCGTCGCTGTTGAAGTCGGCGCGCATCAGATCGTCGTTCTCGTATTGCAGCGAGGAGGTGACGATCGACACCTGCGCGGCGTATTTCTTGAACGCGATCGGCAGTTGTTCGGACCAGAGGATCGTCAGGTTTGGCTCCGGCGCAGGCCCCATGGTGTGAAGGGTATGCAGGTAGCGGAAGCTGTTTTTGGTCACCAGCGTACGGCCATCCAGCCCCATGCCGCCAATCACTTCCGTGGCCCAGATCGGATCGCCGGAGAAGAGCGTGTCGAACTCCGGCGTGCGCAGGAAACGTACCATGCGGATCTTCATGATGAAGTGGTCGATCAGCTCCTGGGCCTGCACCTCATTCAGCCTTCCTGCCTGCATGTCGCGTTCAATGTAGATATCGAGGAACGAGGCCGTGCGCCCCAGCGACATCGCCCCGCCGTTCTGGGATTTCACTGCGGCAAGGTAGGCAAAGTAGACCCACTGCACCGCTTCCTGCGCATTCATCGCCGGACGTGAAATATCAAACCCATAGTTCGCCGCCATCTGCTGGATCTGGAGCAACGCACGTTTATGCTCCGCCAGCTCCTCGCGCAGGCGGATCGTGGCCTCCAGTTCTTCTCCGCGCTCCAGTTTCCCCTGGAGATCGGCGAACTGAAGTTCACGCTCGCGCACCAGATAGCTGATGCCGTACAGCGCCACGCGACGGTAGTCGCCGATGATGCGTCCGCGCCCGTAGCCGTCCGGCAGACCGGTCAGCACCCCCGATTTGCGGCAGCGCATCATCTCCGGGGAGTAAACGTCAAACACGCCCTGGTTGTGGGTTTTGCGCAGATCTGTGAAGAGATATTCAAACTGCGGATCCATCTCGCGACCGTAGGCTTCGAACGAGCTGCGGATCATGTTGATCCCGCCGTACGGATGCAGGGCGCGCTTGAGCGGCTTGTCGGTTTGCAGGCCAACGATCGTCTCCAGCTCCTGATCAATATAGCCCGGCCCGTGCGCGGTAATAGTAGTGGCGATGTTGGTGTCAAAATCCACCGGAGCGTGAGTAGCATTCTCCTGACGAATGCCGACCATCACCTTCTGCCACAGCGCCGTCGTTGCTGGCGTCGCCTGCGCGAGGAAAGCTTCATCGCCTTCATAAGGGGTGTAGTTATGCTGAATAAAATCGCGCACGTTAATGGCGTTTTTCCATTCTTCACCGCGAAACCCGGCCCATGCGTCGCTGTAAGGCGCGACGCCCGTATCGATTGTTACTTTCATCAGATTCTCGCTTTATCAGGCGTAAGCCGCAGCCGGAGTAACCTTCCCAAGACGGAGGGCGTCCAGTGCGATCATTTTTTCTTCATTGGTAGGGATCACCGCGCAGGCCGCGCGGGACGACTCGGTAGAGATCACGCGCTCGCCCGCGCTGCCCGGCAGGGCATTTTTGGACTCGTCGAGGATGATGCCAAACACCTTAAGATGCTCCACCACCAGCGCGCGGATAAGCACGGAGTTCTCACCGATCCCGCCGGTAAACACCACGCCATCCAGACGGTGCAGGGACGCGGCATGACCGGCGATATGTCGCGCAATCCGGTGGACGAAGGTCTTTATTGCCAGCCGCGCCCGCTCGTTGCCGTCATGCCAGGCTTTCTCCAGCGCGCGCAAATCGGAGGAGATGCCAGAGATCCCCAGCAGCCCGGACTCTTTGTTGACCACGCGCTCCAGATCCTCGAACGACTGGCCGGTCTGCCGGGCAATCCACGCCATCGCGCCAAAATCCACGTCGCCGCAGCGCGTGCCCATCACCAGTCCTTCAAGCGGCGTCATCCCCATGGACGTGTCCACGCTTACGCCGTTACGCACCGCGCAGATGGACGCCCCGTTGCCGAGATGGGCAATCACCAGGCCGCTGTCATCGGGAGAGAGCCCGAGCAGCGCGTGCGCCTGCGCCGACACGTAGCGGTGAGAGGTGCCGTGGAAACCGTAGCGGCGCACGCCCAGCTCTTCAAAATAGCGGTACGGCAAGCCGTACAAATACGCCTGCGGCGCCATGGTCTGGTGGAAGCTGGTATCAAATACCGCCACCTGCTGCACGCCGGGGAACAGGCGCCCGGCGGCTTCCACGCCGCTCAGGTTGGCGTAGTTATGCAGCGGCGCCAGCGGGGAGACCTCGCAGATCTGCGCCATCACCTCTTCCGTGATCAGGGTCGACTCGCTGAAGAGGTCGCCGCCGTGGGCAATGCGATGGCCAATCAAGGCCACGCTGCCCATCAGGTTGCGTTTCTCCAGCTCCAGGGCGATGGCGGCCAGCGCCCCTTCGTAGTCCTGGTGAGCCAGTCTGACCGGCTCCCCCCCATTCACGGAAATAAAGGCTTTTTCTGTGTTGATGCCGTCCGCAATGCCCGTCATCAGGGCATCGCAGCCTGCGGCGTCCAGCACCGAGAACTTAACGGAGGACGATCCGCAGTTAATGACCAGTACTACCGGAAACTCAATCATGGTATGGCTCCGCTCTTCCTGAGCTTTGGTTTAAAACAGTTTGTACACGATGTTCAGAATGGTCAGCAGGCCGACCACGGTTACGAAGATGTTCTCGGTCCGGCCTTTGTATTTCGCCAGCGCAGGCGCCTTGCGGATGGCGTACATCGGCAGCAGGCACAGCAGAGAGGCGATAATTGGCGCGCCCATGGCTTCAATAAGGTCCAGGATGTTCGGGTTGGCGTAGGCCACAATCCAGGTGGAGCCCATGATGAAGACCATGCTGATGGTGTTCAGCTTGCCCACGGAGACTTTCTTCTTGTCGCCCTTGTAACCGAACTTGAGGATCAGACCGTTCAGCCCCTCCAGCGTGCCCAGATAGTGGCCGAAGAAGGATTTAAAGATAGCGACCAGCGCGATGATGGAGGCACCGTATTCCAGCACCGTGGCGAACGTGGATTTACTGCCTGACATCGACGCGAAGTGGTTCGCCAGGTAAGAGAGCACCGGAATGTTCTGCGCTTTGGCGTCCGCCATGTTCTGCGGAGAGAGCGTAAACAGGCAGCTAAAGGCGAAGAACATCACCACCGCCACCATCAGCAGGCTGGCGCGACCAATGATTTTGGAACATTTCTGCTCGGTAAACTCTTTCCCGAACTCTGGTTCGTACTCTTCGCGTTTGGAGACCACAAACGAGGAGACGATAGGCGAGAAGTTGAAGGAGAAGACCATGATGGAGATCCCCAGCCACACCGTGACCAGAATGCCGTCATGACCGGTGAAGGCGATATCGCTCAGGTTAACCTGGTCGATCACCGCCGAGTTCCAGTACGGGATCAGCGAGAGAGAAATCAACACCAGGCTGGCGATGAACGGGAACACAAGGTAGCTCATCACTTTCACCATCAGGTCTTTACCGAACCAGATAACAAAAGCCATCAGCAGCAGCAGGAATAGCGCCACCACGCCGCGGTTCAGGGCGGGCATCTGGAGCTGGTTTTCCCAGAAGGTCATAAAGGTGTTGGTAATGGTGACGCCGTAAATCCACAGCAGCGGGCAAATGGCAAAGAAGTAGAGGAAGGTGATCACCACCCCGCCGGTCTTACCAAAATGCTCCTCCACCGTTTCGGTGATGTTGCCGGAGACGTTACTGCCGGACAAACACAGACGCGCCAGTGCGCGGTGGCAGTAAAACGCAATCGGAAACGCGAGTACCAGCATCAGCAGGATAGGGATCAGGCCGCCAAAGCCTGCACGGATAGGGAAGAACAGCACGCCTGCGCCAATGGCGGTACCAAACAGGCCGAGCGTCCAGGTGGTATCCGATTTACGCCAGGTGGACGTTTTTGTCTGGCCAACGATAATGCTTTCTGTGTTGCTCATAAGTCATCCTTTATGCGTCAACGAAGCCGGTAATTTGGGAAACACGGGAGAGATCGATATTGCCGCCGGAAATAATGCAGACGGTTTTTCGGCCCTGAATATAGTGGTCCAGCTTGCCGCTTAATAACGCCGCGCACGCCAGCGCACCGGCACCTTCCGTGACCACCTTATTTCGCTGAATAAGCGCGATCATGCTGTTGCGAATCTCGTCTTCGCTGACCAGCACAATGTCATCGACTAATTCACGAACAATTTCGAAGGTTAAATTACCTGGGCGAGACACGTCGCAGCCGTCAGCTAATGTGCCGGTAACACGATGACTGGTTATTTCTCCGGCCTGATACGATGCCGCCATTCCGTGCACATTTTCAGACTGCACGCCGATAATATTGATAGTTGGGTTGATGGATTTAATTGCTGTCGCAATACCGGCAATTAAACCGCCGCCGCCGATGGGGACAATCACGTTATCCACGTCATATAAATCTTCGAGGATTTCCAGGCCGATGGTGCCCTGCCCGGCAATGACTTTCGGATCGTCGTAAGGCGGGATAAAAATGCGCCCTTCCATCTCGACGATTTCGCTCACTTTGGCGATGGTGTCGTTAAAGTTTTCGCCGTGCAGCACCACTTCGGCGGAGTAGTCGCGCGTGGCGGCAACCTTGGATTTCGGCGCGCCCATCGGCATGACCACTTTGCCGTCGATGCCGAGCATGGCGCAGGAGAGAGAGACCCCCTGCGCGTGGTTCCCTGCGGAACAGGCCACCACGCCCTTGCGTTTTTCCGCATCGGTCAGCGAGCTTAATTTATTAAACGCCCCACGTATTTTAAACGAACCGGTACGCTGCATATTTTCAAATTTCAGGAATATCTCACCCTTACACCGTTCGCTCAGATAATTCGAGCGCGGCATACCGGTTTTATAGATCTTTCCCGCCAGTCTTTTTCTGGCGTCCTGAATATCTTCAATGGTCACCGGGAGATCGTAAGTAATGTGCATAATATCCTCGTTATAATAATTCATTGTTTTCAGGCAAAGTCAGGGTATCAGAGCGTTAAAAAGCGTCGCTCCGGGTGTTTTAAATCATCATTATTTCTATCGTCGTTTTTCGATATTCATCGACGAATATTGTTTTGCCAGTTCAACTAATACTGACGCCGATTTTTTAATACTGTAATTTTTTGACCACACGGCGGCATAACGCGCCACGGGTAATTCATCTTCCACCGGCAGAACAATAAACTGGTCCGAGCCGAATGGCGCAATCATGTCACGGGGGATCACCGTCAGGTAATCGGCATTGAGGACAAGGTTATAGATGGTGACGACGGAATCGGTCTGGACGATGTTTTCAATGCTGATGTGGTTGTCTTGCAGGGTGGTCAGGAGTTCGTTGTAGTAGCCCATATCGGTTTGCGGCATCACCCACTGCTCGTGCGTGAGCGATGCCAGTCTGGTCGGGCCGGTGCACGTTCGTGATTTACTCGCCACCAGCACAAACTCGGATTCAAACAGTGGCTCAACGTGAAGATCCTGAAGCTGCATCCCGTCGCTCAGCGTGCCGATGGCGAAATCCAGCCGGCCATCGCGAATGGCGGGCAGGAATGAAGAGAGCTGCGCTTCATACATTGAGACACGCGCTTTCGGGAACACTTCCTTGAATTTTTTGATCATCCCGGACAGGAAGGTGAAGCCAATCAGCGACGGATAGCCAAAAGAGACGTCCATGACGGTACTGAAACTGAGGCTGTTAATCTCGCTCACCATGTTTTTCATTTCGCGGGTGATCGACTCAGCGTAGGACAGCAGCACCTGACCGGCGGCAGTGAGTTTTACGCCGGTGTTCTTACGCACCATCACTTCCACCCCAAAGTAGGATTCGATGTCGCTGATGATTTTGCTGACGGCAGGTTGCGTCAGCCCCAGTTGTCTTGCAGCAGAACCTATGGAGCCACTTTTGATGACTTCCTGAAATACCACGAGGTGCTGTGTTTTCGGTAGAATAATAGTATTCATAATATTCTGCGCTTATTTCCCTATGACGCAGCGGATTCTACCCAATATTGTTTCAGGGGGTATGTGCTGTTACTCACAATTTGCCAGGACGCTCTGTTTTCAATCGCACCAGAAATCTATTTATGTCTTTATAAATCAAATGCTTATTACAATAAAAATACGCATTTACGCTGATATTGATCAATAAAAAACGCGGTAATAAATTTATTTTATGGCAATAACCAGCGTGAATTTTTTTGCTTTAAAAATATTAATAAAGGCTATCTTTCAGGCAATTAAAGGTTAATAAAACACCATTATTCCTTTAAAACATTTTTGTGGTTTATCAACTTTACCAGGAATATTTATTCACTTTCCGGTTAAAGAGTGGGATATATCACACATTCACCAGAAGAATGTTTTTAGATTCAATATTAAATTATCAAATGAATAACATTCGGCATCACTGACTAAACATTTACAACATCTGCTCAACACTAAAATTTTCTAATTTTATAGCGTTAAATTTTGTGATTGCGATCATGCGCAGCAGATGAGAGGAACACACAGTCAACCAAATAGTGAAATGTGCTTAGCGTCGCAAAATTGAGAATTGATGTCGTTTGGCGCTTCGCTTACCCGGCCTGCAACCTTCAGAAAACAAAAACCCCGCCGAAGCGGGGTTTCGTAAGAAGTTGAAGCTGACCGATAAGCCGGGTTCTGTCGTGGACAGTCATTCATCTAGGCCAGCAATCGCTCACTGGCTCAAGCAGCCTACCCGGGTTCAGTACGGGCCGTACCATGTGAACCCCTATTTGGCCTTGCTCCGGGTGGAGTTTACCGTGCCACGGACTGTTACCAGCCGCGCGGTGCGCTCTTACCGCACCCTTTCACCCTTACCTGATCCCGCTTGCGCGGGCCATCGGCGGTTTGCTCTCTGTTGCACTGGTCGTGGGTTTCCCCCCCAGGCGTTACCTGGCACCCTGCCCTGTGGAGCCCGGACTTTCCTCCCCTCCGCCCGTCTCCCCCGAAAGGGACGACGACGAAGCGGCGACTGTCTGGTCAGCTTCGGCGCGCAGTATAGAGGGTTTGCGCGCCGCTGTCACCCCTGGCTACGCATGCCTACCTGCAATGTGGCCGCGATATTCCGCGAGGCGCGGTAAATGTTGTCATATGCTCTCTGGAACGCCTCTTCCAGTGAACCGATACTGGTCAGTACGCTGAACACCGCGTCGATGCCGTACTGATGCACCACACCCACATCCTGCGTCAGACTTCCGGCAATCCCGATCACCGGCTTATGGTATTTTTTGGCGACGCTCGCCACGCCGACGGGCACTTTGCCATTAATGCTCTGGCTGTCGATGCGCCCTTCCCCGGTCAGCACCCACGTGCAGTCGTGAATATGTTCTTCAAGATTGAGCGCCTGAGTGACAATCTCGATGCCGCTTTTCAGCTCAGCGCCCAGGAAGGCCATCAGCGCTGCGCCCATGCCGCCCGCGGCGCCAGCCCCCGGAACCCGGTTGACGTCAATGCGCAGTGATTTTTTGATCACCCCGGCGTAGTGGCTAAGATTGGCGTCGAGTTCGAGGATCATCTCCTCCGTGGCGCCTTTTTGCGGGCCAAAGATACGCGACGCGCCGCTTTCACCCACCAGCGGATTCGTCACGTCACAGGCGACGCGGATTGCGCATCCCTGAAGACGCGGATCGAGATCGGAAATATCAATCCGGTTAAGCGCCATCAGGCTGCCGCCGCCGTAGCCGATCTCCGTCCCGTTCGCATCCGTAAACTTCGCGCCCAGCGCCTGCATCATACCCGCGCCCCCATCGTTGGTTGCGCTCCCGCCGATACCGATAATGATGTTGCGCGCGCCTTTATCCAGCGCGCTGAGGATCAGCTCCCCCGTCCCGCGCGACGTCGTGACCAGCGGGTTACGCTGCGCGGGAGGAACAAGCACCAGGCCGCTGGCGGCGGCCATCTCGATAAACGCGGTGGCACCGTCGCCCGAGATCCCCCAACTGGCCTTCACCTTTTCCCCTAATGGGCCGGTGACGACAGCCTGCTGCCAGGTGCCCTGCGTCGCGGCGATCATCGCTTCAACCGTACCTTCTCCGCCGTCAGCAACGGGAACAGACACGTAATGAGCGTCGGGGAAAATTTCCCGAAATCCTTTTTCTATCGCCTGCGCCACCTCGGTGGCAGACAGGCTTTCTTTATAAGAGTCTGGCGCGATTACGATTTTCATAGTTGTATGCCTGAGCCGTAGGCCCGGTAAGCGTAACGCCACCGGGCAGGACGTCATTAGCGAGCAATTTCAACCTTCGCCAGTTTTTCGTAATAGCACGCTAACGCGCTGTGATCGGCGGTACCCAGACCGTCCGCACGCAGCGCCTGCATCATCTCCATGACGGCGGCAGTCAGCGGCAGCTGCGCGCCCACGCCGTGGGAGGTATCCAGCGCATTCGCCAGATCCTTAATGTGCAGATCGATGCGGAAGCCCGGCCTGAAGTTACGATCCATCACCATCGGCGCCTTGGCATCCAGCACGGTGCTGCCCGCCAGACCACCGCGAATGGCCTGATAGACCAGATCCGGATTAACGCCCGCTTTGGTGGCCAGCGTCAGCGCTTCGGACATGGCCGCGATGTTCAACGCCACAATCACCTGGTTTGCCAGCTTGGTGACGTTGCCTGCGCCAATTTTACCGGTGTGCACCACGGAGCCAGCCATGGCTTTCATCAGGTCGTAGTATTTGTCGAACACGGCTTTATCGCCCCCTACCATCACCGACAGGGTGCCGTCGATGGCTTTCGGTTCGCCGCCGCTGACCGGCGCATCCAGCATCTCCACGCCCTTCGCTTTCAGCGCCTCGCTGATTTCGCGGCTTGCCAGCGGTGCGATAGAACTCATGTCGATCACCACCAGGCCCGGCTTCGCGCCGTCGATAATGCCGTTCTCACCCAGCGCCACCTCTTTCACGTGCGGGGAGTTTGGCAGCATGGTGATAATCACGTCGCACTGCTCAGCAATCGCTTTTGCGGTTGTCGCCGTTTCTGCGCCAGCCGCAATCACCTCTGCCACCGCGTCTGAATTACGATCTAAAACCACCAGTGAGTAACCTGCTTTGATGAGGTTTTTGCTCATTGGTTTGCCCATGATACCCAGGCCAATAAAACCCACTTTCAGCGTCATAATCTGTTTCCTCAATGATGGTTATTTTTTAAAAGCGTCCGCTAATTTCTGCGTGGCGGCGCGGAATACGCCGAGATCGCTGCCCACGGCAACAAACGTTGCGCCCCACTCCAGGTAGCGGCGGGCATCGGCTTCCACTGGCGCCAGAATGCCGCACGGTTTACCGTGCGCTTTGGCACGGGCAAAAATGTGCTGAATTGCGCGCTGCACGTCCGGATGGCTGGCGTTGCCCAGATGACCAAAGGCGGCCGCCAGATCGCTCGGGCCGACGAAAATGCCGTCTACCCCCTCCGTCGCGGCAATAGCGTCGACGTTATCGACCCCCTGCTGGCTCTCGATCTGAACCAGAATGGTGATGTTCTTGTTGGACTGAGCGAAATAGTCCGGCACGGTGCCAAACATGTTGGCGCGGTGCGAGACGGACACGCCGCGGATCCCTTCCGGTGGATAGCGGGTCGCCGCCACGGCCAGCACCGCTTCTTCTTCCGTTTCAACAAACGGGATCAGGAAGTTGTAGAAGCCGATATCCAGCAGACGCTTGATGATCACCGGCTCGTTGGTGGGCACACGCACCACCGGCGCGCTGTGGCTGCCTTTCAGCGCCATCAGCTGCGGAATAAACGTGTTGATATCGTTTGGCGCATGTTCGCCGTCCAGCACCAGCCAGTCGAACCCGGCCAGGCCCAGCACTTCGGTGCTGATGGGGTTGGCCAGCGCAGACCAGCAGCCAATCTGAATCTGGTGCGCCGCGAGGGCCGCTTTAAATTTATTCGGGAAGATGTCGTTACTCATTACTTATACCTTTTTTAATTCCGCAGTTTTAGCCAGTAGCTTTTCTTATTTATTCCGACTCAGCGTCAGCGTTATATTTATTTTCCTGACTGAATTTTGGCGTTATAAAATCGTCATTCAGTATAATCGTCACCACCCGGCAGCACATTGTCTCAATGCTCAATTATCCAACGGGAGTGGCACGCTATTTTGAGCATATGCCCAACACAGTGGGCGCTGATGCACAGAATCAACGATTAGTGGTTCGGGAGCGATCGCGATCACATTCTCACCTTTCCTCTCCTGGCATTCTTTATTTCCTCAATAAGAAACAATTAACCATCTGGCTATATTTAGTATCAGATATTTTGCTGGAGAAGAGTGAACAATGGCCGATATTGAAATTCGACAGGCGTCGCCGACGGCGTTCTATATAAAAGTGCACGATACCGATAACGTGGCGATTATTGTCAACGACAATGGCTTAAAAGCTGGCACCCGCTTTCCGGATGGCCTGGAGCTGATTGAGCACATTCCGCAGGGGCATAAAGTCGCACTGGTCGATATCCCGGCGCAGGGCGAAATCGTGCGCTACGGCGAAGTCATCGGCTATGCGGTGCGCGCTATCCCGCAGGGTAGCTGGATTGAGGAGTCGCTGGTTGAGCTGCCCACCGCCCCGCCGCTGGAGTCGTTGCCGCTGGCTACCCGCGTCCCTGAGCCGTTGCCTCCGCTGGAGGGTTATACCTTCGAGGGTTACCGCAACGCGGATGGCAGCGTGGGAACCAAAAACCTGCTTGGCATCACCACCAGCGTGCATTGCGTGGCGGGCGTAGTGGATTATGTGGTGAAAATTATTGAGCGCGATCTGTTGCCGAAATACCCCAACGTTGACGGCGTGGTGGGTCTTAACCACCTGTACGGCTGCGGCGTGGCGATCAACGCGCCCGCAGCGGTCGTGCCGATCCGCACGATTCACAATATCGCCCTTAACCCAAACTTTGGCGGTGAGGTCATGGTGATTGGTCTCGGCTGTGAAAAATTGCAGCCAGAACGCCTGTTGCAGGGTACTGAGGATGTGAAAGCCATTCCGGTTGACGATGCCAGTGTTGTGCGACTTCAGGATGAACACCATGTCGGCTTCAGATCGATGGTCGACGACATTTTACAGGTGGCAGAGCACCATCTGGAGAAGCTGAACAAACGCCAGCGTGAAACCTGCCCGGCCTCTGAACTGGTCGTTGGGACACAGTGTGGCGGCAGCGATGCGTTTTCCGGCGTCACCGCCAACCCGGCAGTCGGTTATGCCTCCGATCTGTTCGTGCGCTGCGGCGCCACGGTGATGTTCTCCGAAGTCACCGAAGTACGTGATGCTATCCACCTGCTCACGCCGCGCGCCGTCAACGAAGAGGTGGGCAAACGCCTGCTGGAGGAGATGGCCTGGTACGATAACTATCTCGACATGGGCAAAACCGACCGCAGCGCCAACCCGTCTCCGGGTAACAAGAAAGGCGGTCTGGCCAACGTGGTGGAAAAGGCCCTCGGGTCGATTGCCAAATCCGGCCAGAGCGCGATTGTGGAAGTGCTCTCCCCTGGCCAGCGACCAACCAAACGCGGTCTGATCTACGCGGCAACGCCTGCCAGTGATTTCGTGTGCGGTACCCAGCAGGTAGCATCCGGCATTACGGTACAGGTCTTTACCACCGGGCGCGGCACGCCGTACGGCCTGATGGCGGTACCGGTGATCAAAATGGCGACCCGCACCGAGCTGGCAAACCGCTGGTATGACTTAATGGATATCAACGCGGGCACCATCGCCACCGGGGAAGAGAGTATTGAAGAGGTGGGCTGGAAGCTGTTCCACTTCATTCTGGATGTGGCAAGCGGGCGGAAGAAAACCTTCTCCGATCAATGGGGATTGCATAACTCGCTGGCGGTGTTTAACCCGGCGCCGGTGACGTGATGGCCCCTCACCCTGTCCTCTCCCCACCAGGGAGAGGGTAAAAAACCGCACCGGGCAGTCCCCTCTCCCCTATGGAGCTGAGGGTTCCCCACAAAATAATGCCTGCACAGACGGCCCCCTCTCCCTTGAGGGAGAGGGCTGGGGTGAGGGGGAACATACGGCTCTGGTGGTCATTCCGTTCACTTTATGTTCCTTGCTACTCTGTCACGACATGACCGGTGAACGTGCCAGGGTGGCTCAGTCGCCACCACCCTGGCGACCCGGGCTTCCGGCGGTAAATCGCCGCTTCGCGGTGCCTTCGGCTTATTCCTTCCGGCTTATCGGGGACGGGCGGAGGTAACATCCCTGTAAAGCCCGCCCTCTCGGCGCATCTCTGCGCCTCGCCCCGGCCTACAGGAAACGCCTCAGCGATTTACAGCCGGACCGAGGCATCGCTGAAAGCCCTCAGTTATTCTGAGGCAACGTTATAGCTTTTGCTTTCAAATTACTGGGGAACCCTCTCCCTATGGGGAGAGGGTTAGGGAGAGGGGAAAAGCCTCTTTAGACCAGCACCACATCGATCCCGCTTTTGCGTAATCCTTCAAGGCTTTCCGCCGGAATGCCTTCATCAACGATAATCATGTCGATCCGCTGAGTATCAATGATTTTATGCAGGCTTGAACGGTTAAACTTGCTGGAGTCAGTGACAACGATAATACGCTCCGCCACCTCGCACATTTTGCGGTTCAGACGGGCTTCATCCTCGTTGTGCGTACTCACCCCCCGGTCGAGATCGATGGCATCGACGCCCAGGAACAGCAGGTCAAAATGGTAATTCTGTAAGGACTGCTCCGCCTGATCGCCATAGAAGGACTGCGACTGACGGCGCAAGTGCCCGCCGGTCATCAGCAGCTCTACGCCCTCCGCTTCCAGCAGCGCGTTTGCCACGTTCATCCCGTTGGTCATGGCAATGACATCGGTGTGCTGGCGCAGCATGCGGGCAATTTCAAAGGTTGTGGTGCCGGAGTCCAGAATAATGCGGTGACCCGGCTTCACCAGTTCAGCCGCCGCCTGCGCGATGCTGCGCTTCACTGCCGTATTAAGGGAACTTTTGTCCTCAACGGACGGCTCCACGCCGGGGGCATTGCCTTCGCAAATCAGCGCGCCGCCGTAAGCGCGAACGGCAATCCCCTGCTTTTCCAGAAAGGCCAGATCGTTACGGATCGTCACCGTCGACACGCCGAATAAAAGAGAAAGATCGTTAACCTGCACGCTTCCCTGCGCCCGCAACCGCTGAATGATCTGCTCTCGCCTTTCACTGGTGCCGGTGATGCGCTTCTCTGCGGATGAATCGGTGCTGCTCATACGAGCTCCTTAGTAAATACACTTTCGTTTCATTTCGTTTTGCTTATTAACGCCTTTCTTTTGAGGGAATGCAAGCCCTGTATGGTGTGCGGACGCAAGCTTAATCGCCGCTGAAACCTTTCATTATGTTTCTTTTGTGAAACAGATCGGAAAACTATTATCTTTCGTTTTATTTTTACCTCACCATAATGCAGTATCAAATGAAACAAAACGAAAGATGAATACCAACACCATCCGAAATGGAGAGGAAAGTGAAACATCTGACAGAAATGGTGGAACAACATAAACGGGGGAATACAAACGGGATTTATGCCGTCTGTTCCGCACATCCACTGGTACTTGAAGCTGCACTACGTTACGCCCATTCACAACAGACGCCCCTGCTGATAGAAGCCACCTCAAACCAGGTGGATCAGTTTGGCGGTTATACCGGTATGACGCCCGCCGATTTTTATGGGTTTGTCTGCAAGCTGGCGGGATCTCTTGGTTTCCCCACCTCGCAGCTGATCCTTGGCGGCGATCATTTAGGTCCAAACCGCTGGCAAAACCTGCCGGCTTCGCAGGCGATGGCGAACGCCGACGATCTGATCAGAAGCTACGTGGCGGCCGGATTTAAAAAAATTCACCTCGATTGCAGCATGTCCTGCGAAGACGACCCGGTTCCGTTAACCGATGCAATCGTTGCCGGGCGTGCCGCTCGGCTGGCTAAAATTGCCGAAACCACCTGTCTCGAGCAATTTGGCGTAGCCGATCTGGTCTACGTTATCGGCACGGAAGTTCCGGTTCCCGGTGGGGCACACGAGACGCTGACCGAGCTTGAGGTCACCACGCCAGAGGCGGCACGCGCCACGCTTGAGGCACACCGCCACGCATTCGAGAAGGAAGGGTTAAGCGACATCTGGCCGCGCATTATTGGCCTGGTGGTTCAGCCTGGCGTTGAGTTCGACCATGCGCAGGTTTGTGACTATCAACCGCATAAAGCCGTCGCGCTGAGCGAGATGGTTGAAGCCTACGACACGCTTGTATTTGAAGCACACTCTACCGATTACCAGACGCCGCAGGCGCTGCGCCAGTTGGTGAAAGATCACTTCGCCATTCTGAAAGTCGGCCCTGCGCTAACCTTCGCGCTGCGCGAAGCGCTGTTCTCACTGGCAGCAATTGAAGAAGAGCTGCTGCCGGCAAAAGCCTGCTCAGGGCTGCGTCACGTCCTGGAAAACGTGATGCTCGATCGCCCGGAATACTGGCAAAGCCACTATCACGGCGACGGCAATGCCCGTCGCCTGGCGCGCGGTTACAGCTATTCCGACCGCGTGCGCTATTACTGGCCAGACAGCCAGATTGACGACGCCTTTGAGCGGCTGGTACGCAACCTGGCGGATGAACCGATCCCGCTGCCGCTGATCAGCCAGTATCTGCCGTTGCAGTACAGCAAAGTTCGCGATGGCGCTCTCAGGTCCACACCACGGGAACTCATCCTCGACCACATTCAGGACATACTCCAGCAGTACCATGCCGCCTGCGAAGGCGTAACGACTCAACACGCATAATTAAAAAGAGGAAAACGCTATGCCAAACATTGTCTTATGCCGCATTGATGAACGCCTGATCCACGGTCAGGTGGGCGTACAGTGGGTGGGGTTTGCGGGGGCGAACCTGGTGCTGGTGGCAAATGACGAGGTTGCAGACGATCCGGTTCAGCAAAACCTGATGGAGATGGTGCTGGCGGAAGGCATCGCCGTGCGTTTCTGGTCCCTGCAAAAAGTGATCGACAACATTCATCGCGCCGCCGACCGGCAGAAAATTCTGCTGGTCTGTAAAACACCGGCTGATTTTTTAACGCTGGTCGAGGGCGGCGTGCCCATCACCCGTATTAACGTCGGAAATATGCATTACGCCAGTGGCAAACAGCAAATTGCCAAAACGGTATCTGTAGACGCGAACGATATCGCCGCGTTTAACGGCCTGAAGGCGGCCGGAGTGGAATGCTTCGTTCAGGGCGTTCCAACAGAGACTGCTTTGGATCTCTTTAAACTGCTCTGAGGGATTCACAATGGAAATCAGTCTGTTGCAGGCTTTCGCGCTGGGGCTTCTCGCTTTTATAGCGGGCCTGGATATGTTTAACGGCTTAACACACATGCACCGTCCGGTGGTACTCGGGCCACTGGTTGGCCTGATTCTGGGCGATTTGCACACCGGAATTCTGACCGGCGGTACGTTAGAACTGGTCTGGATGGGACTCGCGCCGCTGGCGGGCGCGCAGCCGCCAAACGTGATTATCGGCACCATCGTTGGCACCACATTTGCCATTACTACAGGCGTGAAGCCGGATGTCGCCGTTGGGGTCGCCGTGCCGTTTGCCGTGGCGGTTCAGATGGGGATCACCTTCCTCTTCTCGGTGATGTCCGGCGTGATGTCCCGCTGCGATCGCATGGCGGCTAACGCAGACACCCGTGGTATTGAACGGGTCAACTATCTGGCACTGCTGGCGCTCGGCGTCTTCTACTTCCTGTGTGCATTTCTGCCCATCTACTTCGGGGCTGAACATGCGAAAACCGCCATTGACGTGCTGCCGGAACGTCTGATCGACGGTCTCGGCGTCGCGGGCGGCATCATGCCAGCGATCGGCTTCGCCGTGCTGCTGAAGATCATGATGAAAAACGTTTACATCCCTTACTTCATTATCGGCTTTGTCGCCGCGGCCTGGCTGAAACTCCCGGTGCTGGCGATTGCCGCGGCTGCGCTGGCGATGGCGCTGATCGACCTGCTGCGCAAATCGCCTGAACCCACGGCGCCTGCGGCCCAGAAAGAGGAATTTGAAGATGGCATCTAATCACACCACCCTGCCGGGCGTGTCTGAAAGTGAAGAGACACTGCTGACCGGCGTGAATGAAAACGTCTACGAAGACCAGAGTATTGGCGCTGAGCTAACGAAAAAGGATATTAACCGTGTCGCCTGGCGTTCCATGCTGCTACAGGCCTCGTTTAACTACGAGCGTATGCAGGCCTCCGGCTGGCTGTATGGGCTACTGCCCGCGCTGAAAAAGATCCACACCAATAAGCGGGACCTGGCGCGCGCCATGAAAGGCCATATGGGCTTCTTCAACACCCACCCGTTCCTGGTGACCTTCGTCATCGGCATTATTCTGGCAATGGAGCGTTCCAAGCAGGATGTGAACAGCATCCAGAGCACTAAAATTGCCGTCGGCGCACCGCTCGGTGGCATTGGTGACGCCATGTTCTGGCTGACCCTGCTGCCCATCTGCGGGGGGATTGGCGCCAGCCTGGCGCTACAGGGATCCATTCTTGGCGCGGTGGTCTTTATCGTGCTGTTTAACGTGGTGCATCTCGGCCTGCGTTTTGGTCTGGCGCACTATGCCTACCGAATGGGTGTCGCCGCGATCCCGCTGATCAAGGCCAACACCAAAAAGGTTGGTCATGCTGCGTCCATTGTCGGGATGACAGTGATTGGTGCGCTGGTGGCAACCTATGTGCGCCTGAATACCACACTCGAGATTAAAGCCGGGGATGCGGTCGTCAAACTGCAAACCGATGTGATCGACAAACTGATGCCCGCCTTTCTGCCGCTGGTCTATACCCTGACCATGTTCTGGCTGGTACGCCGTGGCTGGAGCCCGCTGCGCCTGATTGGTATCACCGTGGTGCTGGGCGTTGTCGGTAAATTCTGTCACTTCCTGTAATAAGCAAAGAGGTTGCGATGTTAGGCATTATTTTGACGGGTCACGGCGGTTTTGCCAGCGGGCTGGAACAGGCGATGAAGCAAATCCTCGGCGAACAGCCGCAGTTTATCGCCATCGATTTTCCGGAAAGCTCCACCACTGCGCGGCTGACCGCGCAGCTTGAGCAGGCAGTGAATGAACTGGATGCAGAGCACGATATCGTGTTTCTCACCGATCTTCTCGGCGGTACGCCGTTTCGTGTGGCCTCTACCCTCGCGATGCAGCGCCCCGGCAGCGAAGTGATCACCGGCACCAATCTCCAGCTTTTGCTGGAGATGGTTCTGGAGCGCGACGGGTTAAGCAGTGAAGCCTTTCGTTTGCAGGCGCTGGAGTGCGGCCATCGCGGCCTGACCAGCCTGGTGGATGAACTTGCACGCTGTCGCGAGGAAGCGCCCGCCGAGGAAGGGATATGAGCCAGCTGCTGCGCGCGCGTCGTCTGCTGACCGGGCAGGGCTGGCTGGATGACCATCAGCTGCGTATGGATAGAGGCGTCATCACCGCCATCGAGCCGATTCCGGCAGGGGTTAACACCCGTGAGGCAGACCTGCTTTGCCCGGCATACATTGATATCCACGTCCACGGCGGCGCGGGTGTGGATGTGATGGATGATGCGCCCGACGTGCTGGACCGGTTAGCCATGCACAAAGCGCGTGAAGGCGTGGGGGCGTTTCTGCCTACCACCGTCACCGCTCCGCTGGAGGCGATCCATGGCGCGTTACGGCGCATTGCCCGGCGCTGTCATGCCGGTGGCCCCGGCGCGCAGATCCTGGGCAGCTATCTGGAAGGCCCGTACTTTACACCGCAGAACAAAGGGGCGCACCCGCCAGAACTGTTTCGCGAACTGGATCTCGCGGAACTTGATGAGCTGATTGCGGTTTCGCAGAACACGCTGCGGGTGGTGGCGCTTGCTCCGGAAAAAGTGGATGCCCTGAAGGCGATCCATCACCTCAAGCAAAAAGGGATACGCGTCATGCTGGGCCACAGCGCCGCTACATACGCGCAAACCCTGGCCGCATTTGATGCAGGCGCAGCCGGGCTGGTGCACTGCTACAACGGCATGACGGGGTTACACCACCGGGAGCCCGGCATGGTTGGCGCCGGGCTTACGGACCCACGCGCGTGGCTGGAGCTTATTGCCGACGGGCATCACGTTCATCCTGGAGCCATGCGGCTATGTTGTTGCTGCGCGAAGGATCGTACGGTGCTGATTACCGATGCCATGCAGGCGGCGGGTATGCCTGATGGGCGCTATACGTTGTGTGGTGAAAATGTCGAGATGCAGGGCGGCGTTGTCCGCACGGCCTCAGGCGGGCTGGCGGGCAGCACGCTCGCGCTGGATGCCGCCGTGCGAAATATGGTGGAGCATACGGGGATCGCCCCAGAAAACGCAATCCATATGGCCTCGCTGCATCCTGCTCGTCTGCTCGGTATGGATCACCTGCTGGGAACGTTAGCGCCAGGCAAACGCGCCAATGTTCTTGCGCTGGATGCGGGTTTACACCTCCGGCAGATCTGGATCCAGGGTCAGGCTCTTTCCCTGTAGCCCCTTCACAGTGTGCCCTGTTGGCCTTACGGAAGACGATCGTAAGGCCTTTCTTTTCCTTTCCTTGATTTTCGCCTTTCCTTTCGCGATCACACTTTTCGTTTTATTTCTTTTTCGCCATTGAACTTTCGATTTCTTTTCTATAAATTTTATTTAACTGCTAAAGTGAACAAGTGAAACGAAACGAAAGATAGCGACACATTTGCCAGCGTCTGATGTGGAATTCACACGACTAAGGACTGAGTTATGCCACAAACCACTATCGCCACCACCGGCACCTGGACCGAAAAAGAGATCCGCCAGCAGCCAGCCAGCTGGCTTCGCTCGCTCAACAATATTGATAATCTGCGCGCGTCGATCGACAGTTTTCTGACGCCACTGTTGCGCAAGCCCGATCTGCAGATCGTTCTGACCGGCGCGGGTACGTCTGCTTTTATCGGCGACATCATTGCGCCATGGCTTGCCAGCCACACGGGGAAAAACATCACCGCGATACCTACGACCGATCTGGTCACCAACCCGATGGATTATTTCAGCCCTTCGCACCCGCTGCTGCTGGTCTCTTTCGCCCGTTCTGGCAATAGCCCGGAGAGCGTCGCCGCCGTTGAGCTGGCGAATCAGTTTGTACCGGAGTGCTACCACCTGTCGATCACCTGTAATGAAGCAGGCAGCCTGTACCAGAATGCCGTCGACAGCGATAACGCCTGCGCTCTGCTCATGCCAGCCGAAACGCACGATCGCGGGTTCGCGATGACAAGCAGCATCACCACCATGATGGCGAGCTGCCTGGCGGTATTCGCACCGGAAACGATCAACAGCAAAACGTTCCGCGACGTGTCCGATCGCTGTCAGGCGATCCTCACATCGCTTGGCGATTTCAGTCCCGGCGTCTTTGGTAACGAACCGTGGAAACGCATTGTTTATCTGGGCAGCGGTGGATTACAGGGCGCCGCACGGGAGTCTGCGCTGAAGGTGCTGGAGCTGACAGCCGGCAAGCTGGCGGCATTCTACGATTCGCCAACGGGTTTCCGTCACGGGCCTAAGTCGCTGGTAGACAACGAAACGCTGGTCGTCGTGTTTGTCTCCAGCCATCCGTATACGCGTCAGTACGATCGGGATCTGCTCGCCGAGCTGCGACGCGATCGTCAGGCTATGCGCGTGGTAGCCATTGCAGCCGAAACGGATCCGGTCATTGAAGCTGGCCCGCATATCCTGCTGCCGCCTTCCCGTTCATTTAACGATATGGAGCAGGCGTTCTGCTTCCTGATGTACGCCCAGGTCTTCGCACTGACCCAGTCTCTGCACGTTGGCAATACGCCGGATACGCCATCCGCCAGCGGTACGGTTAACCGTGTGGTCCAGGGCGTCGTTATTCATCCGTGGCAGGCTTAAGAGGACAGGCTCATGAGTATTATTTCTACCAAATATCTTTTGCAGGACGCACAGGCGAAGGGCTATGCCGTTCCGGCCTTTAACATCCATAACGCCGAGACGATCCAGGCGATCCTCGAAGTCTGTAGCGAAATGCGATCGCCGGTGATCCTCGCGGGTACGCCGGGGACGTTTAAACATATTGCGCTGGAAGAGATCTACGCCTTATGCAACGCATATTCCCTTACTTATGACATGCCGCTGGCGCTACACCTCGATCACCACGAATCGCTGGACGACATTCGCCGCAAAGTCCATGCCGGCGTACGTAGCGCAATGATCGACGGTAGCCATTACCCCTTCGAACAAAACGTCAAGCTGGTGAAATCGGTCGTCGATTTCTGCCACCTCAACGACTGTAGCGTCGAGGCCGAACTGGGCCGACTGGGCGGAGTGGAAGATGACATGAGCGTCGACGCCGAAAGCGCGTTCCTGACCGACCCGCAGGAAGCAAAACGCTTTGTCGAAATGACAGGCGTGGACAGCCTCGCCGTTGCCATCGGTACCGCGCACGGTCTTTATACCAAACGCCCAAAAATCGACTTCCAGCGGCTGGCCGAGATCCGCGAGGTAGTGACAGTGCCGCTGGTGCTGCACGGTGCGAGTGATGTGCCGGATGAGGATGTGCGCCGCACCATTGAGCTGGGCGTCTGCAAAGTTAACGTCGCAACAGAGCTGAAAATCGCCTTCTCTGACGCAGTCAAAGCCTGGTTTGCCGAGAACCCACAGGGCAACGATCCGCGCTTCTACATGCGCGTCGGCATGGATGCCATGAAAGAGGTGGTCAGAAGCAAAATCACCGTTTGCGGCTCGGCGAACCGGCTGCTGCTTGCGGCTGAAGCCTGAACCCATTGCGCATAACGTTAGTACCTAAAAAAATAACTATAAGCCTCGCAAATATGAAGGCGCGTCCTTAAGCCGGACAGCGCCTTCCATTATCCTAAAAATCCGAGGAGTCCCTACATGACACAGGAAAAGTCGTTTAAATCGAAAGCGTGGGAGTTTTTCCAGAGCCTGGGAAAGACGTTTATGTTCCCGGTCTCACTGTTGGCCTTTATGGGGTTGTTGTTAGGTATCGGTAGTTCTGTCACCAGCCCTTCCACCATCAAAAGTTTTCCCTTTCTGGGCGGCGAGTTAACGCAGCTCACCTTTGGTTTTATCGCCATGGTCGGCGGCTTTGCTTTTACCTATCTGCCGCTGATGTTTGCCATGGCGATCCCGATGGGCCTTGCCAGACGTAATAAAGCGGTTGGCGCTTTTGCCGGATTCGTTGGCTACATGCTGATGAACATGAGCATCAACTACTACCTGACCGCCACCCACCAGCTTGCGGATGCCGCCACCATGAGACAGGTGGGACAATCCATTGTGCTTGGCATTCAAACGCTGGAGATGGGCGTGCTCGGCGGCATTGTGGTAGGGGTGATCACCTACTTCCTGCACGAACGTTTCCAGGACACGGTGCTGCACGACGCGTTTGCCTTCTTTAGCGGCATTCGTTTTGTGCCCATCATTACCGCCCTCACCCTGTCGCTGGTCGGCTTGTTTATCCCCCTGCTGTGGGAATATGTGGCAATGGGCATTGCCGGGATTGGTCATATCATCCAGAGCACCAGCGTCTTTGGGCCGTTCCTGTATGGCGTGGGCGTACTGCTGCTCAAACCTTTTGGCCTGCACCACATCCTGCTGGCGATGGTGCGCTTCACCCCGGCGGGCGGCATTGAGATGGTTAACGGCCAGGAAGTGGCCGGTGCGCTGAACATTTTCTACGCCGAGCTGAAAGCTGGCCTGCCCTTTAGCCCGCACGTTACGGCATTTTTATCGCAAGGGTTTATGCCGACATTTATCTTCGGCCTGCCTGCCGTGGCTTACGCTATCTACCGCACCGCGCGCCCGGAAAACCGTCCGGTGATTAAAGGGCTGCTGCTTTCAGGCGTGCTGGTTTCAGTTGTCACGGGTATTTCAGAGCCGATTGAGTTCCTGTTCCTGTTTATTGCCCCTGTGCTTTACGTGTTTCATATCGTTATGTCTGGCCTGGCGCTGATGGTGATGGCGCTGCTCGGCGTCACCATCGGCAACACCGACGGCGGCATTCTGGATCTGCTGATCTTCGGCGTCATGCAGGGGATGTCGACCAAATGGTATCTGCTGTTCCCGGTGGGTATTGCCTGGTTTGCTATCTACTTCTTCGTCTTCCGCTGGTACATCCTCAGGCACGATATTAAAACGCCGGGCCGTGAGGTTGACGCGCAGGGTGCGCTCCAGGCGGTGGAAGCCAATACCCGGGCACGTGGAAAATCGAAATACGATCATGGGCTTATTCTTCGCGCGCTTGGCGGTAAAGAGAATATTGAGTCGCTCGACAACTGCATTACCCGCTTACGTCTGGTGGTAAAAGATATGGGGCTTATCGACCAGCAGGCGCTGAAGGCCGCGGGCGCCTTGTCAGTAGTGGTGCTTGATGCCCACAGCGTTCAGGTGATCATCGGTCCGCAGGTGCAGAGCGTCAAATCCGGCATTGAAGCCTTAATTTAACAGGGGGTCGTTGTGTTTGATTTCGACAGAATCATTGAGCGTAAAAGCGATAAATGCCGTAAATGGGATCATACGTATGTTTGCTCGCGTTTCGGTGATGTCCCGGAGGGATTTATCCCGCTGTGGATAGCAGACATGGATTTCACCTCGCCACCCGCTGTGATTGAAGGCTTCCAGCGCATCGTGGAGCATGGCACCTTCGGTTACACCTGGTGCTTCGACGAATTCTACGATGCGGTCATCGCCTTCCAGCGCACCCGTCATCAGGTTGAGGTGCATAAGTCATGGATCACCCTGACCTACGGCACCGTTTCCACGCTGCACTATACGGTTCAGGCGTTCTGCAAACCCGGCGACTGCGTGATGATGAACACCCCGGTGTATGACCCGTTTGCGATGGCGACACAGCGACAGGGAGTGCAAGTACTTGCTAACCCGCTAAGTGTGGAAAATAACCGTTATCAACTTGATTTTAATCGGGTGGAAGAGCAGCTACGAACACACCGCCCCACCCTGTGGTTCTTCTGCTCGCCGCATAACCCCTCGGGCCGAATCTGGCGCGCGGATGAGATACGTCAGGTGTCCGATCTCTGTAAGCGCTACGGCACGATTCTGGTGGTTGATGAGGTTCACGCCGAGCACATTCTGGACGGTACATTCGTCAGTTGTCTGACTTCGGGCTGTGCCGCCCAGGACAACCTGATTGTGCTGACCTCCCCCAATAAAGCCTTCAACCTTGGCGGGCTAAAAACATCCTACTCAATGATTCCAGACGATTCGCTGCGCCAGCGTTTCCGCCAGCAGCTGGAGAAGAACTCCATTACCTCGCCCAATATCTTCGGCGTGTGGGGAATTATTCTGGCTTATCAGCAAGGTCTGCCATGGCTCGACGCGCTGAATGGTTATCTGCGCGGCAATGCCCGCTACCTTGCGGATGCCATCCAGACCCATTTCCCTGCATGGAAGATGATGAACCCGGAGTCGTCGTATCTCGCCTGGATAGACGTCAGTGCGGACGATCGCAGTGCGACGGCGCTAACTCAACATTTCGCAAAACAGGCTGGCGTGGTCATTGAAGATGGCAGCCACTACGTACAAAACGGCGAAAACTACCTGCGTATTAACTTCGGCACCCAGCGCTACTGGCTGGAACAGTCCATCAACCGAATGCTGAAGCATTACTGATAAGGATCTTACCCCGATGAAAAAAATGCTCACTCTCTCGCTGCTGACTCTCTGTGTTTCTCATGGCGCGGCGGCAGCAAACTACGCGCTCAGTAACGACAATATTGCCCTTTCGTTTGATGATGCAAACGCAACGGTAGTGGTAACGGACAGCAAAGCTAACCATCCGATCACGCCCCAGGAGTTGTTCTTTCTGACGCTACCGGATGAAACAAAAATCCACACCGCTGATTTCAAAATCAAGCACGTCGAAAAGCAGGACAATGCGATAGTCATCGACTTTACGCATCCGGATTTTAACGTAACGGTGAAACTGAACCTGGTGAAGGGAAAATACGCCAGCATCGGCTACACCATCGCCGCCGTCGGGCAGCCCCGGGACGTAGCGAAAATTACCTTCTTCCCGACGAAGAAGCAGTCTCAGGCACCTTACGTTGACGGGGCGATTAACAGCTCGCCAATCGTGGCCGACTCGTTCTTCATCCTGCCAGACAAACCGATTGTGAATACTTACGCTTATGAAGCCACCACGAACCTCAACGTGGAGCTGAAAACGCCAATTCTGCCTGAGACACCGGTTAGTTTTACCACCTGGTTCGGCACTTTCCCGGAAACTAATCAGCTGCGCCGCAGCGTAAACCAGTTTATCGATGCCGTGCGTCCACGGCCTTATAAGCCTTACCTGCACTACAACAGCTGGATGGACATCGGCTTCTTTACTCCTTACTCCGAGCAGGATGTCATTGGGCGGATGGACGAATGGAATAAAGAATTTATTGCCGGACGCGGGGTGGCGCTGGACGCGTTCCTGCTGGACGATGGCTGGGACGATCGCACCGGACGCTGGCTGTTTGGCCCGGCATTCAGCAACGGTTTTGGCAAAGTCAGGGAAAAAGCCGACAGCCTGCATAGCTCGGTTGGGCTGTGGCTTTCACCGTGGGGCGGTTACAACAAGCCGCGCGATATTCGCGTCTCGCATGCAAAAGAGTATGGTTTCGAAACCGTAGACGGCAAGCTGGCGCTGTCGGGGCCGAACTACTTTAAAAACTTTAACGATCAGATCATTAAGCTGATCAAAAACGAGCACATTACCTCGTTCAAGCTCGACGGAATGGGTAACGCCAATTCGCATATCAAGGGCAGCCCATTTGCATCGGATTTTGACGCGTCCATTGCCCTGCTGCACAACATGCGCAGCGCAAATCCGAACCTGTTTATCAACCTGACCACCGGCACCGACGCCAGCCCGTCCTGGCTGTTCTATGCTGATTCAATCTGGCGTCAGGGCGATGATATCAACCTGTACGGCCCCGGCACGCCAGTGCAGCAGTGGATGACCTACCGCGATGCCGAAACCTGGCGATCCATCGTGCGTAAAGGTCCGCTGTTCCCGCTGAACTCACTGATGTACCACGGGATCGTCAGCGCAGAGAACGCTTACTATGGACTCGAGAAAGTGCAAACAGACAGCGATTTTGCCGATCAGGTCTGGAGCTACTTCGCAACCGGAACTCAGCTTCAGGAGCTGTACATTACGCCGTCCATGCTGAATAAGGCGAAGTGGGATACCCTGGCGCAGGCGGCGAAATGGTCGCGTGAGAATGCCAGCGTGCTGGTGGATACTCACTGGATTGGCGGTGACCCAACTTCGCTTGAGGTTTACGGCTGGGCCTCATGGAGTAAAGACAAAGCGATTTTTGGCTTACGCAACCCATCGGATAAGCCGCAACGTTACTTCCTGGATTTAACCAAAGATTTTGAGATCCCGGCAGGAGAGCGTTCGCAGTTTACCCTGAAAGCCGTGTACGGCAGTAATTCGACCGTACCAGAGGAGTATAAAAACGCTGTGGTGATTACGCTGCAACCGCTGGAAACGCTGGTGTTTGAGGCGATGCCGGAGAAATAGTGAGGCTTTGACACGGTGTAGGCCGGGTAAGGCGAAGCCGCCACCCGGCAAAACAGGCGGCAGGGGCTTACTCCCCCTGCTGCTCCAGCGCATATTTATACAGCGCATTTTTCTTCACGCCGTGGATCTCCGCCGCCAGCGCCGCCGCTTTTTTCAGGGGGAGTTCAGCCTGTAGCAGGACCAGCGTACGCAGCGCATCGGCAGGCAGAGCGTCTTCCTGCGCTTTGTGGCCTTCAACAATCAGCACCATTTCGCCCTTGCGGCGGTTTTCATCCTCTTTCACCCACGCCAGCAGTTCGCCAACCGGCGCACCGTGAATAGTTTCCCACGTTTTGGTCAGCTCGCGCGCCAGCACCACATAGCGGGCTTCTCCCCAGACGGTCACCATATCTTCCAGGCTTTCCAGCAGACGGTGGGTTGATTCGTAGAAGATCAACGTACGCGGTTCAGCTTCCAGATCCTTTAACACATCGCGACGGCCTTTGGATTTAGCAGGCAGGAAGCCTTCGTAGCAGAAACGATCGGACGGCAGACCCGCAGCGCTTAACGCCGCAATCGCCGCGCACGGCCCCGGCAGCGGCACAACGCGGATGCCTGCTTCCCGGCAGGTGCGTACCAGATGGTAGCCCGGATCGTTGATCAGCGGCGTTCCCGCATCGGAGACCAGCGCGATGTTCTGCCCTTCTTTAAGCTTCGCCACCAGCGTTTCGGCTTTTTGTTGCTCATTGTGATCGTGCAGGGCAAACAAACGGGCGTTGATGGCAAAGTGTTGTAGCAGTAAACCGGTATGACGGGTGTCTTCAGCCGCAATTAAATCAACAGCTTGCAATACGGTGAGCGCACGTTGGGTAATATCAGACAAATTCCCGATAGGAGTAGGTACAATATAAAGCTGGCCTTGAGAATTATCTGCCGTTTCGTGTTGTTTCATTGTTTCGTCCGTATTGCCGATTTAATATTGAGCATTGCGTAAAAAAATCACTGGATACAGTATGGTACCGTTAACGTTTCTTCGAAAAAAAGCCGCGCACAGCGTGCCCCTCCTGCTGGCAGCCCTGATCTTTACCGGCTGCGGCACCCAGGCACCTGACCAGAGCACTGCTCATATGCAGGGATCCGCTCAGGCTGATTCTGGCTTTTATCTGCAACAAATGTCGCAGAGTACAAATGATACCAGGATCAACTGGCAATTACTCGCCATTCGTGCACTGCTGAAAGAAGGGAAAACCCAGCAGGCCGCCGAGCTGTTCAGCCAGTTGCCGCAGGATCTTAACGACACTCAGCGCCATGAGCAGACGCTGCTGTCGGCAGAACTGAAGGTCGCGCAAAAAGATTACGACGGCGCGAAGAAGATCCTCGGCAACATCGATCTCAGCACGCTGGATAAAAACCAGCAGGCCCGTTTCTGGCAAGCCGGTATCACCGCTGAGCAGGATCGCCCTTCCCTGACGCTACTCCGCGCGCTGATTGCCCAGGAGCCTCTGCTCGCGGGTGCGGACAAGCAAAAAAATATTGACGCAACCTGGCAGGCGCTCGCCTCCATGACCCAGGATCAGGCCAAGGCGCTGGTAATCAACGCTGATGAAAATGTCCTGCAAGGCTGGCTGGATCTGCAACAGATGTGGTTCAACAACCGCAGCGATCCGAACATGCTGAAAGCCGGCATTACCGACTGGCAAAAGCGTTACCCGCAAAACCCGGGAGCGAAAATGCTGCCAACGCAGCTGGTGAACGTGCAAAACTTTAAGCCCGCCTCCACCAGCAAAATCGCCCTGCTGCTGCCGTTAAACGGTCAGGCTGCGGTGTTTGGTCGCGCCATTCAGCAAGGTTTTGAAGCCGCGAAAAACGGCACCACCGCCGTCAGCGGCAGCGCGGTTCCGGCGCAGGCTGCACAGGCGGCGAATGTGAATGACGTTGTCAGCCCGTCCGCCGCCGAAACCAGCGACCTGACCACCGCGCAAACCCCTGCGCAGGGCACCATGCAGAATCCGGTTACTGCCCCAACGACGCAGCCTGCTACCCCAGCGCCTGCGGCAACACAGGCCCCGGCTGAAACACCGGCACCCGCGACGGCAGAACAACCTCAGCCGCAAACCGAGCAGCCGGAACAGCAGCCATCAGCCCAGCCGCAGGCTGTGGTCACCACCAGCGCTAACCCTGGTGCAGAGTTGAAAATCTACGACACCAGCGCCCAGCCGCTTGACCAGGTGCTGGCGCAGGTTCAGCAGGACGGGGCCAGCATCGTTGTCGGCCCGCTGTTGAAAAACAACGTGGAAGCGCTGATGAAGAGCAACACCACGCTGAACGTGCTGGCGCTTAACCAGCCTGAGCAGGTTCAGAACCGCGCCAATATCTGTTACTTCGCCCTCTCTCCGGAGGATGAAGCCCGCGATGCGGCCCGCCATATTCACGAGCAGGGCAAGCAGGCGCCGCTGCTGCTGATCCCACGCAGCACGCTGGGCGATCGCGTTGCCAACGCGTTTGCGCAAGAGTGGCAGACCCTTGGCGGTGGCGTGGTGTTGCAGCAGAAATTTGGCTCAGCTTCCGAACTGAGAGCGGGCGTGAACGGCGGGGCAGGTATTGCCCTCAACGGTAGCCCGGTATCCGCCAGCCTGCCGCAGCAGCAGAGCGTCACCATCGGCGGTCTGACGATCCCGGCACCACCTACCGACGCGCAAATCAGCGGCGGCGGTAAAGTGGATTCGGCGTACATCGTCGCTACGCCGGAAGAGATCGCCTTTATCAAACCGATGATCGCCATGCGTAACGGCAGCCAGAGCGGTGCAACGCTCTACGCCAGCTCACGCAGCGCACAGGGTACCGCAGGCCCGGATTTCCGTCTGGAAATGGAAGGACTGCAATACAGCGAGATCCCCATGCTGGCAGGCAGCAACCCGCAGTTGATGCAGCAGGCGCTGGGCGCGGTGCGCAATGACTATTCCCTGGCGCGTCTGTACGCGATGGGCGTCGATGCCTGGGCGCTGGCAAACCACTTCACCCAGATGCGTCAGGTACCGGGCTTCGAGCTTAACGGGAATACCGGCGATCTGACCGCCGATCAGGATTGTGTGATTAACAGGAAGTTATCATGGCTCAAATACCAGCAGGGGCAGATTGTCCCGGCCAGTTAAGCCGTAAACAGACCGGCGACGCGTGGGAGTTAAAGGCGCGTCGCTGGCTTGAAGGCAAAGGACTGCGCTTTGTCGCCGCCAACGTTCGCGGGCGCGGCGGCGAGATTGACCTGATCATGAAAGACGGTCAGACCATCGTGTTTGTTGAAGTTCGCTTCCGACAGTCGTCCCGTTTTGGCGGTGCTGCCGCCAGCGTGACGCTCGCCAAACAACAAAAATTATTACAGACTGCCCACTTGTGGCTTGCCCGCCATAATGGGAGTTTTGATACTGTGGATTGCCGTTTCGATGTGGTAGCCTTCACCGGAAATGCGATCGACTGGCTTAAAAACGCGTTTGGCGAAGACGCATAAATAAGATTTTAAAGGGATACCGTGCTCGAACGAATTAAAGTGTGCTTCACAGAAAGCATTCAAACGCAGATTGCCGCGGCGGAAGCCCTTCCGGACGCGATCTCGCGTGCAGCGATGACGCTGGTTCAGTCGCTGCTCAACGGCAACAAAATCCTCTGTTGTGGCAATGGCACGTCCGCTGCTAACGCACAGCATTTTGCTGCCAGCATGATCAATCGCTTCGAAACCGAGCGCCCGAGTTTACCTGCCATTGCACTAAACACCGATAACGTGGTCTTAACTGCGATTGCCAACGATCGTCTGCATGACGAAATCTACGCCAAGCAGGTGCGCGCCTTAGGCCATGCCGGAGACGTGCTGCTGGCGATCTCCACGCGCGGTAACAGCCGGGATATCGTTAAAGCGGTTGAAGCGGCAGTGACCCGGGATATGACGATTGTCGCCCTGACCGGTTACGACGGCGGTGAGCTGGCTGGCCTGCTGGGGCCGCAGGATGTGGAGATCCGCATTCCTTCGCACCGTAGCGCCCGCATCCAGGAGATGCATATGCTCACGGTGAACTGCTTATGCGATCTGATCGATAACACGCTTTTCCCTCACCAGGATGATTAAGGAGTTCTCATGAAGGTTTTATCGGCCCTTGCAGTCGTGATGTCTGCATTACTGCTTCAGGGATGCATCGCTGCCGCTGTAGTCGGCACCGCAGCGGTCGGCACCAAAGCAGCGACCGATCCGCGTACCGTTGGGACGCAGGTGGATGACGGTACGCTTGAGCTGCGCGTAAACAGTGCGCTGTCGAAAGACGAGCAGATCAAGAAGGAAGCACGCATCAACGTGACGGCTTATCAGGGCAAAGTGCTGCTGGCAGGCCAGGCGCCAAATCCTGAACTCGCCTCGCGCGCCAAACAGATCGCGATGGGTGTGGAAGGCACGGCGGAAGTGTTTAACGAGATCCGCCAGGGCCAGCCGATTGGTCTCGGCACCGCGTCATCTGATACCTGGATCACCACCAAAGTGCGTTCCCAGCTGCTGGGTACCGACCAGGTGAAATCCTCAAACGTGAAAGTGACCACGGAGAACGGCGAAGTATTCCTGCTGGGTCTGGTGACGGAACGTGAAGGGAAAGCGGCGGCGGATATCGCCAGCCGGGTGAGCGGCGTGAAACACGTCACCACCGCCTTTACTTACATTAAGTAATTACCACCTGACTACAGGCCCGGTAAGCGCTAGCGCCGCCGGGCTTTTTTCACACAAGCGCCATACTCCCCACAATAACTCCGCTCAACGCCACCAGCCCCGCAGTCAGCCACAGCGCTTTCGCCGGGAATGACTTACGCAGCATGATAAGCGACGGCAGGCTCACCGCCGGCAGCGTGATGAGCAGCGCCAGCGCCGGTGCGGTCCCCATACCAGCCATCATCATGGTCTGAATAATCGGGATCTCCGCCGCGGTTGGGATCACAAACAGGCACCCGGCCACCGCCATCGCAATCACCCACATCAGCGTGTTGTCGATAGCGCCATCCGCATGCGGGAACAGCCAGACGCGCGCCGCCCCCAGCACCAGTACGGCCAGGATATAGACCGGAATGGTGCTCCAGAAAAGCTGCCACAGCGCTTTGCCCCAGCGAGCAAAGAAATTGCCCTGCGGCTCGCTGACGTCCAGCTCAACGGAGGCAGGCCCGGCCTCGTTGTCTTTCACCAGGTGCTGCACCAGCGTAGCGACAAGCACCACCGTCAGCAGGCCAGCCGCCAGACGGATAAACGCGAAATGCCAGCCGAGAACGAAGCCCATAAATACCAGCGTTGCCGGGTTCAGCAGGGGGTTACCCATCCAGAAGGCAAGCGCGCCGCCCATCGACACGCGCTGTCGGCGCATACCCGCCGCCACCGGTGCGGCGCAGCAGGAGCACATCATGCCCGGCAGGGAGAAAATCGTCCCCAGCAGCGTGCCCTGCAAGCGCGGCTGTCCCAGGGTTTTCACCAGCCAGTTACGCGGGATAAGTACCTGAATCAGCGAGCCCAGCAATACGCCCAATACCGCCGCTTTCCAGACGGCAAGAAAATAGACCATGGCGTAATCCCACGCCGCGCGTAGCGGGCTGGAATCGGCCTGCGCGAGAATCGATTTACCGATGCTGTGGGTGTCGGCGGCGGTGAAGGCTTTACCGTAGTACGGCTGCCATTTCACATACCAGAGGCCAATGATGACCACGAGAAAGAAGAGTGCGGGCTTCCACCACTGAACAGGTGTTGCCGCCTGAGATGAAGACTGACCAGTCATACCATTCCCCGGAAGGTGTTATTTAATAAGCCGGGGAAGTTTACGCCTCGCCCTGCGCGATTTCACGCAGTTTTGCCGAAGGGATAATATTAACCCCCTCCTGCGACGGAGCCAGCGCCTCTTTTAGCATCGCCAGCGCGACATCCCGCGCCTCGATGGACTTCCAGTTACCCGGCAGGATGCGAAACAGCGGAGCGAAAAAAGACTCGTTAAAACGACGTTCGTCACGGTGCCCCATCAGCATGGAAGGCCGCGCGATGGTCAGGCGCTCCCATTTCTGCGCGATTAACGCCTCTTCCATTTTGCCCTTCACCTGGTTGTAAAAAAACGGCGAGCCTGCGTTCGCGCCGTGCGCACTGACCACCAGGAAATGTTTTGCGCCCAGCTTTTTCGCCGTCAGGGCGGTATCCACCACCAGTGTGTAATCCGCATGGACAAAAGCTTCTTTACTGCCCGCTTCCCGTCGGGTGGTACCAAGGCAGCAAAAGGCGATATCAATGGGATCCTGCACCTGCGCCAGCGCGTCGGTGAGCTGTGGATCGTGCGGGTTATAGACGCCGGTGATATCCAACAGCGGGCGACGCGTCGGGGCGGCGATATAATTGATATGCCGATCCTGGATCAGCAGCCGCAGCAGATGTCCACCCACCAGCCCGGTTGCGCCGGTAATCAGTACCTGACTCATCTTATCCCCTTTACAGAATTGTCCGTTTGCGTTCTGGGCCTGCTCTACCACACTTAAAAGTCTGTTACCGGTAAGTATTTACCACAAACGGGAAAAAAACAGTCTGAAGCGAAAACAACGGAGGAAGCATGGGTAAAAAAATCGCAGTCTTGATTACCGACGAGTTTGAAGATTCAGAATTTACGTCGCCAGCAGAGGCATTCCGCAAGGCGGGCCACGAGGTGGTCACCATCGAGAAAGAAGCGGGTAAAACCGTGAAGGGCCATAAGGGCGAAGCCAGCGTGACCATTGACGAATCCATTGATAACGTCAGCCCGTCGGATTTCGACGCCCTGCTGTTACCGGGCGGTCATTCACCGGATTCCCTGCGCGGAGACGAGCGTTTCGTCACCTTTACCCGTGACTTCGTCGGCACCGGTAAACCGGTATTTGCCATTTGCCACGGTCCGCAGCTGCTGATCAGCGCCGAGGTGGTACGCGGGCGTAAGCTCACCGCGGTGAAGCCGATCGTTATCGATCTGAAAAACGCGGGAGCCGAGTTCTACGATCAGGAAGTGGTGAACGATAACGATCAGCTGATCACCAGCCGTACACCGGACGATCTGCCAGCGTTTAACCGTGAAGCGCTACGCCTGCTCGGCGCGTAACCAGTGCAGCTTCTTGCCAAAGCCCAGGGTGTTGTCGGTAAATTTCAGCTCATCAAGGCGGATTTCCCACACCGGGGCTTTTAGCGCCGCGGCCACCGGGAAGCGGCGCGTATAGCGTTTACGTTGCGCGTCGCTCTCCTCACCTTCCAGGCGACGAATTTCGCCTTTAAACTGGACCCCGCGGATCAGCGCAACGGTTTTAGGCTGACCGTTTACCGTGCCCGCCACTTTTGCCCGCTGGCCCGTCATCTGCGCATGCCGCGTTTTATCTTCGCTCATCACGTAAAAGGCCACGCGCTCGGGATCGTAGTAATAAAAGGCATTTGCGCACCACATCTCCTCGTCTTTACAGACGCACCAGGTCACGACATGCTGCTTTGCCAGCCAGCGGTTAATGGCGGCCAGTGTTTCCATTTTCGCTCTCTCTCATGCTATGGTGCGTTCACCTTAACATACTGAATCTGTTTACCGTGTGCTGGTTTCTCTATCTTGTCCGAACCGCTGATAACGCACTCTACACCGGGATCACTACCGATGTGGCACGGCGTTTTTTACAACATCAAACGGGGAAAGGGGCGAAAGCACTGCGGGGGAAAGGTGAACTTCAGTTAGCGTTTTCAGCCGCCGTGGGCGACAGATCCCTGGCGCTCAGGCTGGAATACCGCATCAAGCAGCTGACGAAGCGCCAGAAAGAGCGTCTCGTCAACGGGGATGGCTCTTTCGAGGCGCTACGCGAAAGCCTGCTTAAAAACGATTGAAATGATCGTGGTACTCCACCAGACCGGTAACGCCGTCGAGCGCATCATCCGCCAGAGGATGCACCAGGAAAGACGTTTCCGTGCCCGGCCAGTGGCAGCGCAGATCGTATCTGGACGCTGGCTTAAAACCTAAACGTTCGTAGAACGCCGGATCGCCCAGAACGACGACAGCGGCATAGCCAAATTCATTCAGTGAATCCAGCCCTTCATAGACCAGCTGGCGCGCCAGGCCCTGGCCACGGTAGTTTTCATCCACAGCCAGCGGCGCCATGCCGACCCACTGTAACTCTTCACCCTGCACAATCACCGGGCTGAAGGCCACGTAGCCGACCACCTGCCCTTCATCGTCGGTGGCAACCAGGCCCAGCGTAATCAGGCCATCTTCGCGAAGATCGTGAACCAGTTGGGCTTCGGCGTCGCCTGCAAAAGAGCGGCGTAACAACGCATCGATACCCGGCGCATCAATCCCAATTTCGACTCGAATCAGCATGGCTCACCTACTGAAGTGTGTTTACTGTCCGGCGGGGTTTTTAGCCCGGCCTCAACGAAATCTGCCATTTGCATCAACATCATACGCAGCGCTTTCGGCATCTGCTCCAGCTCAATGGCATCCATTAAATTTTTGACGTACAGACCGAGCTCCGTGTCGCCTTCAATCACCAGACGACGCTGGAAGAAGAGGGTGTCCGGATCCTGTTTGCGCGCGGCGATCATCAGCAGATCGCTGGCATCCGCGCTAAAGCTGACATCCGCCTCGGCGGTTTCACGGACGATCAGCCGATCGTTCTCAACGGAAGTAAACCAGCGCAACCCGATATCGCGCACTTCAATCTTTAACCAGCGGCCTTCCAGAAACTCCAGCTCACCGTCCTGTAGCGCCTGGCGGAACTGCCAGCTCAGTACCTGTTCCAGCACCTGGCGTTTAAGCGCGAACGGCGCCAGTTTTACCGGCACGCTCAGCATTGATGGACCAAATTGTACGAGACGTGAACGCAGTTTATCCAGCACGAGCTTTACTCCCTGATAGCTATAGTCCTGCTATTTTGCCATATCCCGACAAGAAGATAGCGGCGTAAATCAACAAACCGTTGTCCGGTATACCTCATTATTGGTGCCATCAATACGCCATTAGCTGCCTTAAATCAAAAATTGTCGCGTATGGGTTAATTAAAATCCCAGCTCGTTAACATTTTTTACGATCCCTGCGATCGACAACATCGGGATAAATTATGGAGCTGCTCTGCCCTGCCGGAAACCTTCCGGCGCTTAAGGCGGCCATCGAAAATGGGGCCGATGCGGTCTATATCGGGCTGAAAGATGATACCAACGCCCGCCATTTTGCGGGTCTTAACTTTACGGAGAAAAAGCTTCAGGAAGCCGTTAACTTCGTTCACCAGCACCGGCGCAAACTGCACATCGCCATCAATACCTTTGCCCATCCTGATGGCTATGCCCGCTGGCAGCGCGCCGTGGATATGGCGGCCCAGCTGGGCGCCGATGCGCTGATCCTGGCCGACCTCGCCATGCTTGAGTATGCGGCAGAACGTTATCCGCATATTGAGCGCCACGTCTCTGTTCAGGCATCGGCCACCAATGAAGAGGCCGTGCGTTTTTATCATCGACACTTTGACGTAGCCCGCGTGGTGCTGCCGCGCGTGCTCTCTATTCATCAGGTTAAGCAACTGGCGCGCGTCACGCCAGTGCCGCTGGAGGTTTTTGCCTTCGGCAGCCTGTGCATCATGGCCGAAGGCCGCTGCTATCTTTCTTCCTATCTCACCGGGGAATCGCCAAATACCGTCGGCGCCTGCTCGCCTGCCCGCTTCGTTCGCTGGCAGCAAACGCCGCAGGGACTAGAGTCACGCCTGAATGACGTGCTGATTGACCGCTATCAGGACGGTGAAAACGCGGGCTATCCGACACTGTGTAAGGGCCGCTATCTGGTGGACGGCGAGCGCTACCACGCGCTGGAGGAGCCCACCAGCCTCAACACGCTGGAATTGCTGCCGGAACTGCTGGCCGCCAATATTGCCTCGGTGAAAATCGAAGGCCGCCAGCGCAGCCCGGCCTACGTGAGCCAGGTGGCGAAGGTGTGGCGTCAGGCCATCGACCGCTGCATGGCGGACCCGCAAAACTATGCTCCACAAGCGGCCTGGATGGAGACGCTCGGCGCGATGTCCGAAGGCACCCAAACTACGCTCGGCGCGTACCACCGTAAATGGCAGTGAGATAATCATGAAATATTCATTAGGGCCGGTGCTTTACTACTGGCCAAAAGAGACGCTGGAAGATTTTTACCAGCAGGCGGCTAACAGCAGCGCCGATGTGATTTACCTCGGCGAAGCGGTGTGCAGCAAGCGCCGCGCCACCAAAGTGGGCGACTGGCTGGATATGGCGAAAAACCTGGCCGGCAGCGGCAAGCAGGTGGTGCTCTCGACGCTGGCGCTGGTGCAGGCGTCCTCTGAACTGGGCGAACTGAAGCGCTACGTCGAAAACGGTGAGTTCCTGCTGGAGGCGAGCGACCTGGGCGTGGTAAACCTGTGCGCCGAGCGTAAGCTGCCGTTTGTCGCCGGACATGCGCTGAACTGCTATAACGCGGTGACCCTGCGCCTGTTGCTCAAACAGGGGATGACCCGCTGGTGCATGCCAGTAGAGCTCTCCCGCGACTGGCTGGCCAACCTGCTCACACAGTGCGAAGAGCTGGGCATTCGCAACAAGTTTGAAGTGGAGGTTCTGAGCTACGGCCATCTGCCGCTGGCCTACTCTGCCCGCTGCTTTACCGCACGCTCGGAAGACCGTCCGAAAGACGAGTGCGAAACCTGCTGCATTAAGTACCCGAACGGCCGCAGCATGCTGTCGCAGGAGAATCAGCAGGTGTTTGTTCTCAACGGCATTCAGACCATGAGCGGTTACGTCTATAACCTCGGCAACGAACTGGCGTCAATGCACGGGCTGGTGGATATGGTGCGGCTTTCGCCGCTTGATACCGGTGTTTTCGCCATGCTGGACGCCTTCCGCGCCAATGAAAACGGCGCCTCGCCGCTACCGTTGACCGCAAACAGCGACTGCAACGGTTACTGGCGACGTCTCGCCGGGCTGGAATTGCAGGCGTAAAAAAGGCTCACTTTGTTAACAACGGTTATCATTTTTTAATGCAGTATTAAAGATTGACCGTCGACAAAGTGAGCTGTTATGACTGACAAAACCATTCCGTTTTCGGTGCTGGATCTGGCGCCGATTCCACAAGGCTCCTCGGCCAGAGAAGCCTTCACGCACTCTCTCGATCTTGCTCAGCTTGCCGAAAAGCGCGGCTATCACCGCTACTGGCTGGCGGAGCACCACAATATGGTGGGCATCGCCAGCGCCGCCACCTCGGTGCTGATTGGCTATCTGGCGGCGAATACCACCACTCTGCACCTGGGCTCCGGCGGTGTGATGCTGCCGAACCACGCCCCGCTGGTGATTGCCGAGCAGTTCGGGACGCTGAATACCCTTTATCCGGGCCGTATTGATCTAGGGCTTGGCCGCGCGCCGGGCAGCGACCAGCCGACCATGCGCGCCCTGCGTCGCCATATGAGCGGCGATATCGATAACTTCCCGCGCGATGTGGCCGAGCTGGTGGACTGGTTTGACGCGCGGGATCCGAACCCGCACGTGCGTCCTGTGCCGGGGTACGGGGAAAAGATCCCGGTATGGCTGTTAGGCTCAAGCCTGTACAGCGCACAGCTCGCCGCTCAGCTGGGGCTGCCGTTCGCGTTCGCTTCCCACTTCGCGCCGGATATGCTGCATCAGGCGCTGCATCTTTATCGTACGCACTTCAAACCGTCTGAACGTCTGGAGAAGCCGTATGCGATGGTGTGTATCAATATCATTGCCGCCGACAGCAACCGCGACGCGGAATTCCTGTTTACCTCTATGCAGCAGGCATTTGTGAAGCTGCGTCGCGGCGAGACGGGCCAGTTGCCGCCGCCGGTAGAGAATATGCATCAGCTGTGGTCGGCCTCCGAGCAGTATGGCGTGCAGCAGGCTCTGAGTATGTCGCTGGTGGGTGATAAGGCGAAAGTGCGTCACGGGCTGGAGGCGGTGCTGCGTGAAACCCAGGCGGATGAGATTATGGTTAACGGCCAGATTTTCGATCACCAGGCGCGTCTGCATTCGTTTGATTTGGCGATGCAGGTGAAAGAGGAGTTGGTGGGGTAGTTTTTTGCTTTGCCCGGTGGCGCTTCGCTTACCGGGCCTACGGGATCGCGTAGGCCGGATAAGGCGTAGCCGCCATCCGGCACAAAAACTTACTGATATACCGGCAACAGATTAAAACTCGACAGCACGTGCACCACCGCATTGCCGATACCAAATACCAGAATCAGCGCAATCATCGGTTTTCCGCCCCAGACGCGGAATTTCGGGCTGCCGAAGCGCTTACGTGATTTGCGCGCCAGCAGCGCCGGTACAATCGCCGCCCAGATGGTGGCCGCCAGTCCCGCATAGCCGATGGCGTACAGGAAACCGTTCGGCCACAGCAGGCCGCCCACAATCGGTGGCAGGAAGGTCAACAGCGCCGTTTTGAAGCGCCCCATCGCAGAGTCATCAAAACCAAACAGATCCGCCAGGTAGTCAAACAGGCCCAGCGTCACGCCGAGGAATGAGCTCGCCACCGCAAAGTTAGAGAAGACCACCAGAAGCAGATCCAGGCTGCGGCTGTTCAGCACGCCGCTCAGCGCCTGTACCAGCACATCAATGTTACCGCCCTTCTGCGCAATGCCGATAAATTCCGGACGCGGGATGTTACCCATCGTCCCCAGCAGCCAGATCACATACAGCCCTAGCGCCAGCAGCGTGCCGTAAACCAGGCATTTCACGATGGTGCGCGGATCCTTGCCGTAGTATTTCATCAGGCTCGGTACGTTGCCGTGGTAGCCGAACGACGCCAGACAGAATGGCAGCGTCATCAGCAGGTACGGCGTGTAGGAGGTGTTCACTTCCGCATCGTTAAACAGCGTGGCCGGCGTGACGTGCCCCAGCAGGCTGCCGAAGGTCAGAAAGAAGGTGATGACCTTTGCGCCCAGCACGATTGCTGTCATGCGGCTGACCGCTTTGGTGCTCATCCAGACGATAAACGCCACGCCCAGCGCGAAGCAGAGACCCGCCAGACGCGCCGGAACGTTCAGCGACATCTCTGAGAAGGTGTGATGCAGAATCGACCCGCTCGCTGAAATGTACGCGTAGGTCAGGATATAGAGAACAAACGCGATGGACAGCCCGTTCACCAGGTTCCAGCCCTTGCCCAACAGATCCCGGGTGATCGTGTCGAAGCTGGAGCCAATGCGGTAGTTCAGGTTTGCTTCAAGGATCATCAGCCCGGAATGGAGCATGCAGAACCAGGTGAAAACCAGCGCCGCCAGCGACCAGAAGAACCACGCACCGGACATGACCACAGGCAGGGAAAACATCCCGGCACCAATGATGGTTCCGCCGATGATCACCACGCCGCCAAGCAGCGAAGGTGACGTTTGGGTGGTGGTTAGTGTTGCCATGCGGCCTTATCTCCAGTGAAAAATGTGGTTCTGCATTTTAGTGTGTTGCACTGTACCAGTACAAGAGTACAAAAGGAATAAAAAAAGCCCCGATAGCAACTATCGGGGCTGTATATTTTACTTTACGTCAGAAGCGAAAGGCTTACGCGTCACCGAAACGACGACGGCTGGCGCCTTCTTCACGGCGTGGACCACGGTTTTCGCGGCGCTCACCGGAGAAACGACGGCCTTCACCACCGCGACCTTCGCTGCGACCGCCTTCACGACGCTCGCCACCGAAACCGCGACCACCGCCACGACGTTCGCCGCCACGGTCAGGACGTGGCTGTGCATCGCCCAGCAGCTGCATGTTCATCGGCTTGTTCAGGATGCGGGTGCGAGTAAAGTGTTGCAGTACTTCGCCCGGCATGCCTTTTGGCAGCTCGATGGTGGAGTGGGAACCGAACAGCTTGATGTTACCGATGTAACGGCTGCTGATGTCGCCTTCGTTAGCGATCGCGCCAACGATGTGACGAACTTCAACACCATCATCACGGCCCACTTCAATGCGATACAGTTCCATTTCGCCAGCGTCACGACGCTCGCGACGTGGACGGTCTTCACCACCACGCTCTGGACGGTCACCGCGTGGACCACGGTCGTTACGGTCGCCACGACGTTCGAAACGATCGTCACGGTCACGGAACTCACGCTTAGGACGCATCGGCGCATCAGGTGGCACGATCAGGCTACGTTCGCCCTGCGCCATTTTCAGCAGTGCTGCGGCCAGGGTTTCCATGTCCAGCTCTTCGCCTTCAGCGACAGGCTGGATCTGGGACAGCAGCGCACGGTACTGATCCAGATCGCTGCTTTCCAGCTGCTGCTGTACTTTCGCGGCGAATTTTTCCAGACGGCGTTTGCCCAGCAGTTCTGCGTTTGGCAGCTCGGCTTCTGGAATGGTCAGCTTCATGGTGCGTTCAATGTTACGCAGCAGACGACGCTCGCGGTTCTCAACGAACAACAGCGCACGGCCTGCACGACCCGCACGACCGGTACGGCCGATACGGTGAACGTAAGACTCGGAGTCCATTGGGATATCGTAGTTTACAACCAAGCTGATACGCTCAACGTCCAGGCCACGTGCTGCCACGTCGGTTGCAATCAGGATATCCAGACGACCGTCTTTCAGACGCTCCAGAGTCTGCTCACGCAGGGCCTGGTTCATGTCGCCGTTCAGCGCTGCGCTGTTGTAACCGCTACGCTCCAGGGCTTCAGCCACTTCCAGGGTCGCGTTTTTGGTACGAACGAAAATAATCGCCGCATCAAAATCTTCCGCTTCCAGGAAACGCACCAGCGCTTCGTTTTTGCGCATGCCGTATACAGACCAGTAGCTCTGGCTGATGTCCGGGCGAGTGGTCACGCTGGACTGAATACGCACTTCCTGCGGCTCTTTCATGAAGCGGCGGGTAATGCGACGGATCGCTTCTGGCATAGTTGCAGAGAACAGAGCGGTCTGATGACCTTCCGGGATCTGCGCCATGATGGTTTCTACGTCTTCGATGAAGCCCATACGCAGCATTTCATCGGCTTCGTCCAGTACCAGACCGCTCAGTTTAGAGAGGTCCAGGGTACCGCGCTTCAGGTGATCCAGCAGACGGCCCGGCGTACCGACAACAATCTGTGGACCCTGGCGCAGGGCGCGTAACTGCACGTCATAACGCTGGCCGCCGTACAGGGCTACCACGTTTACGCCGCGCATATGTTTAGAGAATTCCGTCATGGCTTCAGCAACCTGAACAGCCAGTTCACGGGTTGGAGCCAGGACGAGGATCTGCGGCGCGCGCAGGTCCGGATCAATGTTGTTCAGCAGCGGCAGCGAGAATGCTGCGGTTTTACCGCTACCAGTCTGGGCCATGCCCAGCACGTCACGACCAGAAAGCAGGTGTGGGATACACTCAGCCTGGATCGGAGATGGTTTTTCGTAACCCAGATCGTTAAGGGCTTCAAGGATAGGAGCCTTCAGGCCCAGATCTGCAAAAGTGGTTTCGAATTCAGCCATGTAGTACAAGTGCCTCGATATTAATGGCGGCCAGTCTACTTAGCTCATCGTGAAAATGATTAGCAATTTTCATTGAAAAGTGTGAACCGGCTCAAATTAGGTGTATTGACGAACAACAACGCCCTCACCAGTGAAGGTGATGGCAATCAAAAGATTACGGGCTGATGTTTATGTCGTCAGCTATTGCTGGTCCGATTCTGCCAGGTCGTCTTGCTCCTGGCCCAAGAGCGATAATTCCAACAATGCATAACGGTGCTCAACGAAGTTATGTACGTTGTTAGCAACCGCTAATTTGAACAGTGCCGTAGCGCTGTCCATATCCCCCAGACTTAGGTAGTACTTACCTAAATAGAAGTTGGTTTCACTGAGATGCTCAGCGAGCGAGGTGTTATCCGTTGCGTCCGCCTTGAGGCGTTCCATCAGCGTTGCTTCGCTAATGTTGCCCAGGTAGAACTCGACAATGTTCCATCCCCACTGTTCCTTGTCCGATTTATCGAAGCGCTGTTTCAGTGCTTCTTTGGCCTGCTTCTCATCGAGCTTCTGCTCAACGATGTAAAGCCACAGGCTGCGGAAAGGATCATTAGGATCGTCTTGATAAAACGCCAGCAGATCATCTTGCGCTAACTTATCACGACCGCCGTAATACAATGCGATACCGCGATTCAAGTGCGCGTAGTTGTAAGTTGGATCAAGCTCAAGTACAGAATCAAACGCTTCATAGGCAGCATCAAAATTGCCTGCCTGCGTTAAATAAATGCCTAAGTAATTGAATACTTCAGGCATATCAGGTCGAATCGCCAGCGCTTGTGAAAAATCATTTCGCGCCAGTGCCCTCAGACCGAGACTATCATACAACACTCCGCGCTCATATAAAAGCTGTGCGCGTTCGTCATCGGTTAAAGCCCGACTGGCAAGTATTTGTTCCATGCGTGCCAGAATGACTTCCTGCTGCAAAGTCGGTTGCAATGGCACTGCGAGGACTTCGCTCTTACGCCAGGCAGAGTTGCTGCATCCTGCCAGCGTTAAAGCTGTCGCAACGAAACACCAGCGCAAAAAAGGCTTCATTTCCCACTCCCGAAGACAACTATTGGATGAACGTCCTGTCCCCCGGCGGCTTAACAAGGCGTCCTGCCTGATAATAAGCCCTCCGCCTGCGCGGAGGGCAAATGGCAACCTTACTCGCCTTGCTGTTCAGCAGCCGGAGCTTCCGGCGCCGCAGCAGGCTGAGACTGCTCGGTTGCTTCTTTAATGCTCAGACGGATACGGCCCTGGCGGTCAACTTCCAGAACTTTCACCGGTACTTCCTGACCCATTTGCAGGTAATCGGTCACTTTCTCAACGCGCTTGTCAGCGATCTGAGAGATGTGTACCAGACCTTCTTTACCGCCACCGATGGCAACGAATGCGCCAAAGTCAACGATACGGGTCACTTTACCATTGTAGATACGGCCCACTTCGATTTCTGCCGTGATCTCTTCGATACGACGGATAGCGTATTTCGCTTTCTCGCCGTCGGTTGCTGCGATCTTCACAGTACCGTCATCTTCGATTTCGATGGTGGTGCCCGTTTCTTCGGTCAGTGCACGGATAACAGAACCGCCCTTACCGATAACATCTTTGATCTTGTCTGGATTGATCTTGATGGTGTGGATACGTGGAGCGAACTGAGAAATGTCGCCACGCGGCGCATTAATCGCCTGTTCCATCACGCCCAGGATGTGCAGACGCGCACCTTTAGCCTGGTTCAGAGCAACCTGCATGATCTCTTTGGTGATACCTTCAATTTTGATATCCATCTGCAAGGCAGAGATACCGTCACGGGAACCCGCTACTTTGAAGTCCATATCGCCCAGGTGGTCTTCGTCGCCCAGAATGTCAGACAGAACAACGTAGTTGTCGCCCTCTTTCACCAGACCCATTGCGATACCCGCAACGGCGGCTTTAATTGGCACGCCTGCATCCATCAGCGCCAGAGAGGCACCACACACGGAAGCCATAGAAGAGGAACCGTTGGATTCGGTGATTTCAGACACCACACGTACGGTGTACGGGAATTTGTCTGCTTCTGGCATCACTGCCAGCACGCCGCGCTTCGCCAGACGACCGTGACCAATTTCACGACGCTTCGGTGAGCCAACCATACCGGTTTCGCCCACAGAGTACGGAGGGAAGTTGTAGTGGAACAGGAAGCTGTCAGTACGCTCGCCCATCAGTTCGTCGATGATCTGTGCGTCACGTGCGGTACCCAGGGTCGCGGTTACCAGCGCCTGCGTTTCACCACGGGTGAACAGCGCAGAACCGTGAGTACGTGGCAGTACGCCAGTACGCACGTCCAGACCACGGATCATGTCTTTTTCACGGCCATCGATACGCGGCTCGCCTGCCAGGACGCGGCTACGAACAACGTTTTTCTCGATGGCGTGCAGGATTTCGCCAATCTCGTTAGCGTCCAGCGTTTCGTCTTCGGCAACCAGGGTCGCGGTCACTTCAGATTTGATCACATCAACCTGAGCATAGCGCTCCTGTTTGTCGGTGATGCGGTATGCGTCGCTCAGACGAGATTCTGCCAGTGCAGCAACGCGTGCGTTCAGCGCCTCGTTCACCGCTTCTGGCTGCCAGTCCCAACGTGGTTTACCGGCTTCTTTCACCAGGTCGTTGATGTTCTGAATAACGATCTGCTGCTGCTCGTGGCCAAATACCACAGCGCCCAGCATCTGATCTTCGCTCAGCAGTTCAGCTTCGGATTCAACCATCAGAACCGCTGCTTCAGTACCGGCAACAACCAGGTCCAGCTTACTCTCTTTCAGCTCTTCCTGAGTTGGGTTCAGTACGTACTGGTCGTTGATGTAGCCAACGCGCGCGGAACCGATTGGGCCATTGAATGGAATACCAGACAGTGACAGGGCCGCAGATGCGCCGATCATAGCAACGATGTCCGGGTTAACCTGTGGGTTAACGGAAACAACGGTCGCAATAACCTGAACTTCGTTTACGAAGCCTTCCGGGAACAGCGGACGAACCGGGCGGTCAATCAGACGCGCGATCAGGGTTTCGCCTTCGCTTGGACGGCCTTCACGACGGAAGAAGCCACCCGGGATTTTACCGGCAGCGTAGGTACGCTCCTGGTAGTTAACGGTCAGTGGGAAGAAGTCCTGACCTGGTTTAGCTTTTTTCTGGCCAACTACGGTAACGAATACAGCGGTGTCATCCATGCTTACCATAACGGCAGCAGTAGCCTGACGCGCCATCATGCCGGTTTCCAGCGTGACGGTATGCTGACCATACTGGAATTTACGAACGATCGGATTCAGCAAAATTCTGTCCTTTCTTAAATGTTTGAAAGCACACCTCAGGTGTGCTGACGATTTAACCCGACCTTCTTCGCATCCTCGCGACTAATGACAACCGACACCCTCATGGGTGAAGCCTCTCATTAGCCGCGCGAACCTCTGCAATGAAGATCATTTATAGCAACAATACAATAGTTTCCATTGAATTGCTGCCGTCTGGTTGAAAAAAGGGGCCATCAGGCCCCCTTTTCTGAAACTCGCAAGAATTAGCGACGCAGGCCCAGACGCTCGATCAGCGCGGTGTAGCGTGCAACATCTTTACGCTTCAGGTAGTCGAGCAGTTTACGACGCTGAGAAACCATACGCAGCAGACCACGACGGCTGTGGTGATCTTTTTTGTGCTCTGCAAAGTGACCTTGCAGGTGGTTAATCTGTGCAGTCAGCAGTGCAACCTGAACTTCGGTAGAACCGCTGTCGTTAGTACCACGACCAAACTCAGAAACGATTTTAGCTTTAGCTTCAACGCTTAGAGACATTTTCAAACTCCAAAGTATAAAGAATGTAAGGATGCCGATCTCTAATTCAGCTATCCCATGTACGCCCCGCAGATTGTTAAACAATTTACCAGGCGTTAAGCGGCGATATTCTACTCGTCTCCCCTGCTTATCGCAAGGTGAGGCGTTATCACCGTCACGCTTCGACCGGATAGTCGACGACCAGACGACGCGGCGCCACACGCCCTTCGCCGTCCATTTCGCCCATACCGATGAATTTCCCTTCGTCACCTTCCGTCACGCGTACCAGGCCCTCAAGCGGCGCCCCCGATGTGCGAACCGGGTTTCCGTTCTTAAAGTAAACGGACGATGTTAAAGGAAGATTAACAACCGGGAAGTCCACTGCCGGACTGTCCATTGGCATCAGCAGCGGGTCCAGCAGATCGGCTGGCGCAACGCCCTGCGCTTGCGCCTGCTCAACCAGGGCGTGCAGATGCTCAAGCGTCACCATGCGTTCGACCGGATATTTGCTGACCGCCAGACGACGCAGATAAATCACATGCGCGCCGCAGCCCAGCTTTTCACCGAGGTCATCAATGATGGTGCGGATATAGGTCCCTTTCGAACAGTGTACTTCCAGCTCGAGTTCATCACCTTCGTGGCGAATGAACAGCAACTCATACACGGTAATCGGACGAGCTTCACGCGGAACCTCAATGCCCTGACGCGCATATTCGTAGAGCTTTTTGCCCTGATATTTCAGCGCCGAATACATCGACGGCACCTGTAGCGTATCACCACGGAAGCTGTCCAGCGCCGCATCAAGTTGCTCCGCGCTGAAGGTCACCGGGCGCTCTTCCACCACCAGGCCATCTGCATCAGAGGTATCCGTGCGCTGGCCCAGTTTGGCAATCACGCGGTAGCGCTTATCCGAATCCAGCAGGTACTGGGAAAACTTTGTCGCTTCCCCCAGGCAGATCGGCAGCATGCCGGTTGCCAGCGGATCCAGCGCGCCAGTGTGCCCTGCACGGTTGGCGTTATAAATACGCTTCACTTTTTGCAGCACGTCGTTGCTGGATGCGCCCTGTGGTTTATCCAGCAACAGCACGCCATGCACGTCACGACCGCGACGACGAGGACGACTCATCAGTCCTCCTTGCTGTCGTCCGCCGGGTTAACACGACGCTCATCGTCATGTTTCACCACGCTGGTCACCAGGTTGGACATACGCATACCTTCAACCAGCGAGTTGTCGTAGAAGAAGGTCAGCTCTGGCACGATACGCAGGCGCATTGCTTTGCCAAGCAGAGAGCGGATGAAACCAGAGGCTTCCTGCAACGCTTTAATGCCGTTCTTCACGGCGTCTTCATCCTGGTCATTCAGGAAAGTAACAAACACTTTGGCGTACGCCAGGTCGCGGGACATTTCCACGCCAGACACGGTGGTCATCATACCCACGCGTGGATCTTTGATTTCACGTTGCAGAATGAGAGCGATCTCTTTCTGCATCTCCTGCGCGACGCGCTGTGGGCGACCAAATTCTTTCGCCATAATAAATTCTCCAGACAAAAAAGGGGCTTAAGCCCCTTTTTAAAATTACTGCCGGGTGGCGCTTCGCTTACCCGGCCTACGCTAATTAATCTTCAGTTGACGAAGATTACGCGATGGTACGCTGAATTTCGATGATCTCGAACACTTCGATCATATCGCCAACGCGAACGTCGTTGTAGTTCTTCACGCCGATACCACATTCCATGCCGTTACGGACTTCGTTAACGTCATCTTTGAAGCGGCGCAGGGATTCCAGCTCACCTTCGTAGATAACCACGTTGTCACGCAGTACGCGGATTGGGTTGTGACGCTTGATGGTCCCTTCGGTAACCATACAGCCCGCGATCGCACCGAATTTCGGTGATTTGAACACGTCACGTACTTCAGCCAGACCGATGATCTGCTGTTTCAGCTCAGGAGACAGCATGCCGCTCATCGCTGCTTTCACTTCGTCAATCAGGTTATAGATAACGGAGTAGTAACGCAGATCCAGGCTTTCAGCATCAATCACTTTACGCGCAGATGCGTCAGCACGAACGTTGAAGCCAACCAGGATCGCGTTAGACGCTGCTGCCAGGGTTGCGTCGGTTTCGGTGATACCACCTACGCCAGAACCGATGATCTTCACTTTCACTTCGTCGGTAGACAGTTTCAGCAAGGAGTCGGAGATCGCTTCCACAGAACCCTGAACGTCCGCTTTCAGAACGATGTTCACTTCGTGAACTTCGCCTTCGGTCATGTTGGCAAACATGTTCTCGAGTTTAGATTTCTGCTGACGAGCCAGCTTCACTTCACGGAATTTACCCTGACGATACAGAGCGACTTCACGCGCTTTCTTCTCGTCACGTACCACGGTGACTTCGTCACCGGCAGCCGGAACACCGGACAGGCCGAGAATTTCCACTGGAATGGACGGACCCGCTTCCAGCACTTCCTGACCCAGTTCGTTACGCATCGCACGAACGCGACCGTATTCGAAACCACACAGAACGATGTCGCCCTTGTGCAGAGTACCTTCGCGAACCAGAACGGTTGCAACCGGACCACGACCTTTATCCAGGAAGGATTCGATTACCGCGCCGCTCGCCATACCTTTACGAACCGCTTTCAGCTCCAGAACTTCAGCCTGAAGCAGGATAGCGTTCAGCAGGTCGTCGATACCGGTACCTGCTTTTGCAGATACAGGGATGAACTGCGCTTCACCGCCCCACTCTTCCGGCATAACGCCGTACTGGGACAGTTCGTTCTTCACGCGATCCATATCGGCTTCTGGCTTATCGATTTTGTTAACTGCGACAACCAGAGGCACCTGCGCCGCTTTCGCGTGCTGGATAGCTTCAATGGTCTGTGGCATCACGCCATCGTCGGCAGCAACAACCAGTACAACGATATCCGTTGCCTGAGCACCACGAGCACGCATTGAAGTAAACGCTGCGTGGCCTGGGGTATCCAGGAAGGTGATCATGCCGTTTTCGGTTTCTACGTGGTAAGCACCGATGTGCTGGGTAATACCACCCGCTTCGCCGGAGGCAACCTTAGTAGAACGAATGTAGTCAAGCAGAGAGGTTTTACCGTGGTCAACGTGACCCATGATGGTCACGACCGGTGCGCGCGGTTCAGCCGCTGCGCCCGTATCACGGTCGCTCATTACTGCTTCTTCCAGCTCGTTTTCACGACGCAGGATAACTTTGTGGCCCATCTCTTCGGCAACCAGCTGTGCGGTTTCCTGGTCGATGACCTGGTTAATGGTGGCCATTGCGCCCAGTTTCATCATCGCTTTGATGACCTGAGAGCCTTTCACCGCCATCTTGTTAGCCAGTTCGCCAACGGTGATGGTTTCGCCGATCACAACGTCACGGTTAACGGCCTGAGCAGGCTTCTGGAAGCCCTGCTGGAGAGCGGAACCTTTACGCTTGCCGCCTTTACCGCCGCGAACCGCTGCACGCGCTTCTTCACGGTCAGCTTTTGATTCGGCGTGTTTGTTACCTTTTTTCGCAGGACGCGCAGCTTTTGCACTGCGAGTACGGCCACGACCACCTTCAACTTCGCGGTCGTTGTCGTCTTCTGCCTGACGCGCATGCTGAGACGTGGTGACGTGATAATCGCTGGTATCTTCAGTTGGTTCAGCGGTATTCACACCGTTCTTCTCGTTTTCTTCTGCCATGCGACGCGCTTCTTCGGCGACGCGGCGAGCTTCTTCTTCAAGCTTGCGGCGGGCTTCTTCTTCCGCTTTACGCTTCAGCTCGGCAGCTTCATTTTCACGGCGGGCTTTTTCAGCCTGGGCAGTTTTGGTCATTTCGTCGGTCTGTTGATTGCTCACTTTGTCTTTTTCCGCAGCGTCACGCTTCGCTTTTTCACCGGCGTCGCGTTTCGCTTTTTCTGCGGCCTCACGTTCAGCTTTTAATTCTGCTTCACGTTTGGCAGTGGCTTCTGCCTCACGCTGAGCTTGTTCTTCCGCTTCACGCTGTGCCTGCTCTTCCGCGGCAAGGCGTTCTGCCTCTTGCGGATCACGTTTTACAAAGGTGCGCGTCTTGCGGACTTCAATTTGTACCGACTTGCTTTTGCCACCGGTACCAGGGATGTTCAACGTGCTACGCGTTTTACGCTGTAGCGTTAACTTGTCAGGCGTAGAGCCGTGTTCACGGTTCAGGTGCGCTAACAAGGTTTGTTTTTCTTGCGCGGTCACCGAGTCATCAGCGGACTTCGGGATCCCTGCATCAGCAAATTGCTGTACCAGGCGGTCCACGGAGGTCTGAATCTCAGCAGCCAGCGATTTTACAGTTACATCAGTCATGCTGTTCCTTCCTGCTACAGTTTATTACGCTTCGTCGCCGAACCAGCAAATATTACGTGCGGCCATGATGAGTTCGCCGGCTTTCTCGTCGGTTAAACCTTCGATATCGGCCAGGTCATCAACGCCTTGCTCAGCGAGATCTTCCAGCGTACAAACACCACGGGCAGCCAGCTTGAACGCAATCGCACGATCAAGACCTTCCAGATTCAGCAGGTCATCAGCCGGCTTCTTATCGCCAAGGCTTTCTTCCTGAGCCAGCGCCAGGGTGGTCAGTGCGTTTTTAGCGCGTTCACGCAGGGCTTCAACGGTTGGTTCATCCAGACCGTCAATTTCCAGCAGCTCTTTCATTGGCACGTAGGCCAGTTCTTCCAGCGTAGAGAAACCTTCTTCAACCAGCACAGTGGCGAAGTCTTCGTCAATGTCCAGGTATTTGGTGAAGGTATCGATCGCCGCGTGGGCTTCAGCCTGATGCTTGGCCTGAAGGTCATCAACGGTCATCACGTTGAGTTCCCAGCCGCTCAGCTGTGACGCCAGACGTACGTTCTGACCGTTACGGCCAATCGCCTGCGCCAGGTTGCCCGCTTCTACAGCGATATCCATGGTGTGTTTGTCTTCGTCAACAACGATAGACGCCACATCAGCCGGTGCCATTGCGTTGATCACGAACTGCGCCGGGTTATCGTCCCACAGAACGATATCAATGCGCTCGCCGCCCAGTTCGGTAGAAACCGCCTGAACACGTGCGCCACGCATACCGACGCAAGCACCGACCGGGTCGATACGCTTGTCGTTGGTTTTCACCGCGATTTTCGCACGGGAACCCGGATCGCGAGCCGCCGCTTTGATCTCGATAACTTCTTCGCCGATTTCCGGCACTTCGATACGGAACAGTTCAACCAGCATTTCTGGTTTAGAACGCGTCACAAACAGCTGTGCACCACGCGCTTCAGGACGTACGGCATACAGCACACCACGAATACGGTCGCCTGGGCGGAAGTTTTCACGCGGCAGCATGTCTTCGCGCAGGATCACGGCTTCAGCGTTACCCGGCAGCCCTTCGGATTTGATCTCCAGAGAGATGTTGTCGCGGTTCACTTTCTTCACCACGCCAGTGATGATTTCGCCTTCCTGATCGCGGAACTGATCGACAACCAGCGCGCGCTCGGCTTCGCGCACTTTCTGCACGATAACCTGCTTCGCGGTCTGGGTGGTGATACGGTCGAAGGTAACAGATTCAATCTGATCTTCAACGTAGTCACCCACGTTCAGACTTTCGTCTTCAAAACGTGCCGCTTCCAGCGTGATCTCTTTGGTCGGTTGGGTCACTTCTTCAACGATTACCCAACGACGGAATGTATCGAAGTCACCGCTTTTACGATCGATTTCTACGCGAACATCGATCTCTTGTTCGTATTTTTTCTTGGTTGCTGTAGCCAGTGCACTTTCCAGCGCTTCGAAAATCTTCTCACGCGGCAGTGATTTCTCGTTGGAGACGGCTTCAACAACAGCCAAAATTTCTTTGTTCATCGCGGGCTTTTCACCTCAATCCAGACTGTTAAAAGTGGGGAACCAGGTTCGCCTTCTGGATATTACTCAGCGCGAACACTTCATCTTTGCCTTCGACTGTCACCGTGATCATTTCACCATCAACGGCTTTGATAATTCCCTGCCATTTACGGCGGTTCTGTACGGCCATACGCAGAACGAGAGCCACTTCTTCACCGGTAAAGCGCACGTAGTGCTCGGCCGTGAACATCGGACGATCGAGGCCAGGTGAGGAAACTTCCAGGTTGTACGCAACGGTAATCGGATCTTCAACATCAAGAACCGCACTCACCTGGTGGCTGACATCAGCACAATCATCAACATTGATGCCATCTTCACTATCAATATAGATGCGCAGTGTGGATGTACGGCCGCGAACGAATTCGATGCCGACCAGTTCGTAGCCCAGTGCTTCGACCGGCGCAGTAATCATCTCTGTTAATTTTTGCTCTAATGTGGACAAGCCCACCCCCAAGACATAAAAAAAGGGCGTAAAGCCCAGTTATTCTGTAGTCAGATAACAAAAAACCCCGATAAATCGGGGCTTTAGATAACTGAACCCTATAGCCACAACTGTGGCCTGGAGCACTCTCCGAAAGCATTTTTTCAAATCCAGCTACGAAGGCTCTAAGTCTTCACAGTATATTTGAAAAAGAACTTTATGGGAAAGTGGTTGCGGGGGCCGGATTTGAACCGACGACCTTCGGGTTATGAGCCCGACGAGCTACCAGGCTGCTCCACCCCGCGCCTGAAACGTGGCAAATTCTACGCGTTTTGGACAGAATTTGCAAATAATGCTGGGATTTGGTACCGAAGACGGGACGTAAAATCGGCGTTCAGTATATTGATAGTTGACCCCACCTGTCAACCCAACTTCAGCCAGGGCAATAAAAGGGAAATTTATACAAAAAACGCACACGTCTCTTTCGGTCGTCGATAAAAGATGATTAAATGAATACTCACTTATTTTGCATAAACATGCATCGAGAGCGAAAGCGGTCTCTAATCAGTCAATCAAGCAGGGTTTTATTATATGACGACGATTCTCAAGCATCTCCCGGTAGGACAACGTATTGGCATCGCTTTTTCTGGCGGCCTGGATACCAGCGCTGCACTGCTGTGGATGCGCCAGAAGGGAGCGGTTCCTTATGCATATACTGCGAACCTGGGTCAGCCGGACGAGGAAGATTATGACGCGATCCCTCGTCGTGCCATGGAATATGGCGCAGAGAACGCACGTCTGATCGACTGCCGTAAGCAGCTGGTTGCCGAAGGGATTGCCGCAATCCAGTGCGGTGCTTTCCATAATACGACCGGCGGCCTGACCTATTTCAATACCACCCCGCTGGGTCGTGCCGTCACCGGCACTATGCTGGTTGCCGCCATGAAAGAAGATGGCGTGAACATCTGGGGGGACGGTAGCACCTATAAAGGCAACGATATTGAACGTTTCTATCGTTATGGCCTGCTGACCAACGCCGAGTTGCAGATCTACAAACCGTGGCTGGATACCGACTTCATCGACGAGCTGGGTGGCCGTCATGAAATGTCTGAGTTTATGATTGCCTGCGGCTTTGACTACAAGATGTCCGTTGAGAAAGCCTACTCAACCGACTCCAACATGCTGGGTGCGACGCACGAAGCGAAAGACCTGGAATTCCTGAACTCCAGCGTAAAAATTGTTAACCCGATCATGGGCGTGAAGTTCTGGGATGAGAACGTGAAGATCCCGGCGGAAGAAGTGACCGTGCGTTTCGAACGTGGTCATCCGGTTGCCCTGAACGGTAAAACCTTCTCCGACGATGTTGAACTGATGCTGGAAGCAAACCGCATCGGCGGTCGTCACGGTCTGGGTATGAGCGATCAGATCGAAAACCGTATCATCGAAGCGAAAAGCCGTGGCATTTACGAAGCGCCGGGGATGGCGCTGCTGCACATCGCTTACGAGCGTCTGCTGACCGGTATTCACAACGAAGACACCATCGAGCAGTATCACTCTCATGGCCGTCAGCTGGGCAAACTGCTGTATCAGGGTCGCTGGTTTGATCCACAGGCGCTGATGCTGCGTGACGCCCTGCAACGTTGGGTGGCAAGCGCAATCACCGGCGAAGTGACGCTGGAACTGCGTCGCGGAAATGATTACTCCATCCTCAATACCGTGTCTGACAACCTGACCTATAAAGCAGAGCGTCTGACCATGGAGAAAGGTGAGTCAGTGTTCTCTCCGGACGATCGTATTGGCCAGCTGACCATGCGTAACCTGGACATCACCGATACCCGTGAGAAGCTGTTCAACTATGTTGAGAATGGCCTGCTCTCCGCCAGTTCCGGTAATGGCCTCCCTCAGGTTGAGAACCTGGAACACAGCGATAAGAAATAATCGACAGCAAGTCATGCAAAAGGCGCCCATTGGGCGCCTTTTTTATGCTCTTCGTAGGCCCGGTAAGCGCAGCGCCACCGGGCAAAACGGCGGATGGCGCTGCGCTTACCCGCCCTACAAAAGATCGGATACACAGAATGTACAGACGAAAAAAAAGACGTCTTGCGACGTCTTTCTTCTGGAATATTGGTACCGAGGATGGGACTCGAACCCACAAGCCCGTTAGGGCACTACCACCTCAAGGTAGCGTGTCTACCAATTCCACCACCTCGGTACGGAATACTTACTGCGGGATATCGCTGGTTGGCTTAGCCGGTGCAGCTGGCTGAGTTTGCTCAGTTTTTGCTGGCGCGCTCAGATTTTCCCACTCGCTTCCTTTACTGGTCTTGTTGCTGTTGATATTGCCCAGCACCAGACTGATGATGAAGAACAGCGTAGCCAGAATCGCCGTGGTGCGGGTCATGAAGTTCGCAGAACCACTTGAACCGAACAGCGTACCGGAAGCGCCTGCTCCGAAGGAGGCTCCCATATCAGCGCCTTTACCTTGCTGTAGCATAATCAGCGCTACGAGAGCGATGGCTACAATAAGGAAAATAACTAAAAGAGCTTCGTACATAATCAACCTGTTCCTTGCGGATTTGCCGCATACCAATGCTTCGACCAATTAGCAGGATTTTGTTTCCCACTGAAGCGGGTGTGAATACTAACCAAAGCGAATCACCTTCGCAAGGGCATTTTCGAGGCATTGTATCAACTGCGGAAAAAAACAGCAAAAAGCCATTCATTGCTTAAAACAAAGGCGGCAAACGCCGCCTTTTTAAACACTTATTCTGAAAGATTATGCAGCTTTGACTGCATCCGCAATGCGGTGCGCAAATTCAGTTACCTGCGCTTCGTCTTCGCCTTCCACCATCACGCGGATCAGCGGCTCGGTACCCGACTTACGCAGCAGGACGCGCCCACGGCTGCCAAGAGTCGCTTCCACGTCTGCCATCACCGCTTTCACGTTATCATTTTCCAGCGGGTCGCCTTTACCCGCGGTGAAACGCACATTGACCAGAATCTGCGGGAACATTTTCATGCCGCTGCACAGATCGTGCAGGCTCATATGGTTACGCGCCATCGCGGCAACAACCTGAAGCGCCGCCACAATACCGTCACCGGTGGTGGTTTTATCGAGCAGGATCACGTGGCCGGAGTTTTCCGCGCCAATACGCCAGCCTTTCTCCTGGAGTTTTTCCAGCACGTAGCGGTCACCCACTTTCGCACGAACAAACGGGATGCCCAGCTGTTTCAACGCCAGTTCCAGGCCCATATTGCTCATAAGCGTGCCGACCGCGCCACCGCGCAGCTGCCCCTGACGCAGGCCTTCACGCGCAATGATGTAGAGGATCTGATCGCCATCGACCTTGTTACCTTCGTGGTCAACCATGATCACACGGTCACCATCGCCATCCAGGGCAATACCCAGATCGGCCTTTTCAGCCAGGACACGCGCCTGCAAGGCACGCACGTCTGTCGCGCCAACTTCTTCGTTGATGTTCAGACCGTCCGGCTCGCAGCCGATAGTGATCACTTTCGCACCCAGCTCGCGGAACACATTCGGCGCAATGTGGTAAGTCGCACCGTTGGCACAGTCCACCACAATTTTGAGGTGTGCCAGGCTCAGCTCATTCGGGAAAGTGCCTTTGCAGAATTCAATGTAGCGGCCTGCGGCATCGACAATACGGTTTGCTTTACCCAGCTCAGCGGAGTCAACACAGGTGATCTCTTTTTCCATTTCCGCTTCAATCGCCTCTTCCACGTCATCCGGCAGTTTGGTGCCGTCGATGGAGAAGAATTTGATACCGTTGTCATAGAACGGATTATGGGAAGCTGAAATGACGATGCCCGCTTCCGCACGGAAGGTGCGGGTCAGATAGGCAACAGCAGGGGTCGGCATTGGTCCCGTAAAGGAAGCTGAAAGCCCCGCCGCCGCCAGCCCGGCTTCCAGCGCGGACTCCAGCATATAACCCGAAATACGGGTATCTTTCCCAATAATGATCTTACGGGAGCCATGACGCGCCAGCACTTTCCCCGCTGCCCAGCCCAGCTTCAGGACAAAGTCAGGGGTAATTGGCGCATCGCCTACGCGCCCACGGATGCCATCGGTACCAAAATATTTACGATTACTCATAGCGTTTGTTTTCCTTCGCTGCCAGTGTGGCTTCCACCACACGCATGGCTTCTACTGTTTCTTTTACGTCATGGACGCGAATGATGTGTGCACCTTGCATCGCGGCAATCACCGCGCAGGCCAGACTGCCGCTCAGACGTTCGCTCGGCCCGACATTCAACAACTGACCAATCATCGATTTTCTCGACATTCCCACCAGCAGTGGCAGGCCGAACTGATGAAACTCTGATAAGCGCGCAAGCAACGCGTAATTGTGTGAGAGATTTTTACCGAAACCGAAGCCCGGGTCGAGCAGCAATTTCTCTTTTGCGATACCCGCACGTTCACAGCGTTCGATATGCTCAATAAAGAAGCGGGTGACGTCGGCAAACACATCGTCATATTTTGGCGCCTCCTGCATTGTCTTAGGCTGGCCCTGCATATGCATCAGACACACCGGTAGCCTGGTTTCTGCGGCGGCTTCAATCGCGCCCGGCTCGGTCAGCGAGCGGATATCATTGATAATGTGAGCGCCTACTCTCGCCACTTCACGGATCACTTCGGGTTTGGAGGTATCAACGGAGATCCACACTTCAAAGCGCCGGGCGATAGCCTCCACCACCGGCACCACGCGCGCCAGCTCTTCTTCCACCGAAACCTCCGCCGCGCCAGGCCGCGTTGACTCCCCTCCAACGTCAATGATGGTGGCACCCGCGTTGATCATTAAATTCGCGTGTTTAACCGCGTCGATAAGCGAATTATGCGTGCCGCCGTCAGAGAAGGAATCAGGCGTGACATTCAGGATCCCCATCACATGAGGATGTGAAAGGTCGAGATGCGAGTCCTGGGCGAATAGTTTCATGGTGAAATCCCTGGAATTAATGTGGTTAAACAGATAAGAAAAACCCCGGAGCAAGCTCCAGGGTTTGAGATACAGACAAACGCTTCAACAGCAGTGACTTACTTGTCGCCCAACTGCTCTGACATGGTGTTGCCCGGGTTTGGCGTACGCGGTTCATCGACCGGACGCGGCGCACGCGGGGTGCCATTGTTGTCAGAATTGTTAGACGCGCCTGGGTCTTCCCAGCCTGCCGGCGGACGCACTTCGCGGCGCGCCATCAGGTCGTCAATCTGCGGTGCATCGATGGTCTCATATTTCATGAGTGCATCTTTCATCGAATGCAGGATGTCCATATTGTCGTTCAGGATCTGACGGGCGCGAGCGTAGTTACGTTCAATCAGCGCTTTCACTTCCTGGTCGATGATACGTGCCGTTTCATCGGACATATGTTTCGCTTTTGCCACAGAGCGGCCCAGGAATACTTCGCCCTCTTCCTCTGCATACAGCAGCGGACCGAGTTTGTCGGAGAAGCCCCACTGAGTCACCATGTTACGCGCCAGGTTTGTCGCCACTTTAATATCGTTCGACGCACCGGTGGAAACATGTTCCGCACCGTAGATAATCTCTTCAGCCAGACGACCGCCGTACAGGGTTGAAATCTGGCTTTCCAGCTTCTGACGGCTGGCGCTGATCGCGTCGCCTTCAGGCAGGAAGAAGGTCACACCCAGCGCACGACCGCGCGGAATAATCGTCACCTTGTGTACGGGATCGTGTTCCGGCACCAGACGACCGATAATCGCGTGGCCCGCTTCGTGATATGCCGTGGACTCTTTCTGCGCTTCCGTCATCACCATGGAGCGACGTTCCGCACCCATCATGATTTTGTCTTTCGCTTTCTCGAATTCCACCATGGACACCACGCGCTTGTTACCGCGAGCGGCAAACAGTGCTGCTTCGTTGACCAGGTTAGCCAGATCCGCACCGGAGAAGCCTGGAGTACCACGCGCGATGATTGCCGCGTCGATATCTGGCGCCAGCGGTACGCGTCGCATATGCACTTTCAGAATCTGTTCACGACCGCGAACATCCGGCAGACCGACCACAACCTGACGGTCAAAACGGCCTGGACGCAGCAGCGCAGGGTCGAGTACGTCCGGACGGTTAGTTGCCGCGATAACGATAATACCTTCGTTACCTTCGAAGCCGTCCATCTCAACCAGCATCTGGTTCAGCGTCTGCTCACGTTCATCGTGACCACCACCCAGGCCTGCGCCACGCTGGCGGCCTACGGCGTCGATTTCATCGATGAAGATGATGCACGGTGCTGCCTTCTTAGCCTGCTCGAACATGTCACGCACACGAGATGCACCGACACCCACAAACATTTCAACGAAGTCAGAACCTGAAATAGTAAAGAACGGCACCTTCGCTTCACCCGCGATGGCTTTTGCCAGCAGGGTTTTACCGGTACCCGGAGGGCCGACCATCAGGACGCCTTTCGGGATCTTACCGCCCAGTTTCTGGAAACGGCTCGGCTCGCGCAGGTATTCAACCAGTTCACCCACCTCTTCTTTTGCTTCGTCACAACCTGCTACGTCAGCAAACGTGGTCTTGATCTGGTCTTCCGTCAGCATACGCGCCTTGCTCTTACCGAACGACATGGCACCTTTGCCACCACCGCCCTGCATCTGGCGCATAAAGAAGATCCAGACGCCGATAAGAAGCAGCATCGGGAACCAGGAAATGAAGATAGAAGCCAGCAGGCTTGGTTCTTCCGGCGGCTCGCCTACCACTTTGACGTTTTTGGTCAGAAGGTTATCAAGCAGCTTAGGATCGTTCACCGGGATGTAAGTCGTGTAACGGTTACTATCTTTCTTGGTAACGTTGATCTCACGTCCGTTGATACGCGCTTCGCGAACCTGGTCCTGATTGACCTCTTGCAGGAAGGTAGAATAATCCACCTTGCGGCCATTCGACTCGCTGGGCCCAAAGCTCTGGAATACTGACATCAGCACAACGGCAATGACCAGCCAGAGTATTAGGTTTTTCGCCATGTCACTCAAGGGATTAACCTCATATTACAACTGTGTTAAAAACAGCGTCAGGATACTCTATATCCAGTTTCATTCAAACTTTCGCCTGAAATCTACCGGTTATCATTTTCGCCCGGTCGCTACAATATACACTTCACGGGAACGGGCCCGGGAAGAGTCCGGCTTACGAACTTTGACCTTCGCAAACAGGGAGCGAATTTCCTTAAGATACTCCTCGAAACCTTCGCCCTGAAACACCTTCACAACAAAACTACCACCAGGCGCTAGTACATCACGACACATTTCTAACGCTAGTTCCACCAGATACATGGCGCGGGGGATATCCACCGCCGGTGTTCCACACATATTTGGCGCCATATCCGACATGACAACCTGGACCTTACTGTCACCAACACGATCAAGTAGTGCTTTAAGCACTAATTCATCACGAAAGTCGCCCTGAAGGAAGTCGACACCGACGATGGGATCCATTGGTAAAAGATCGCATGCGATGATTCGGCCCGTTCCGCCGATCTGCGTAACCGCATACTGGGACCATCCGCCAGGTGCCGCACCGAGGTCGACCACCGTCATTCCCGGTTTAAAAAGTTTGTCACTTTGCTGTATTTCATCAAGTTTAAACCAGGCGCGGGAACGCAACCCCTTTTTCTGCGCCTGTTGAACATATTTATCGCTAAAGTGTTCCTGAAGCCAGCGGCTGGAGCTGGCAGAACGCTTTTTACCTGTCATTTAACATTTCCGTCCTGGTTCATCGTTGCTTGCCTGTGACGTAAATTTCTACGCAGCTATTTGGCGATATTAGGGAGATGGCGGTAGAATGAACCGTTTTCAATCCCAACGTAAGCAAAAATATACGATGAATCTGAGTACTAAACAAAAACAGCACCTTAAAGGTCTGGCACATCCGCTCAAGCCTGTAGTGATGCTTGGCAACAATGGTTTGACCGAAGGGGTGCTTGCCGAGATTGAACAAGCGCTGGAACACCACGAGCTGATCAAGGTGAAAATCGCCTCTGAAGACAGAGACACTAAAAACCTGATCGTGGAAGCCATCGTGCGCGAAACCGGCGCCTGTAATGTACAGGTCATCGGTAAAACGCTGGTGCTCTATCGCCCATCAAAAGAGCGCAAAATCTCGCTGCCACGTTAAGGATATCCTGAATCGAACACATTTTCTGTGTGAAACGAGGGATTTCTTTCAGCAGGCGAGCAAAATGCCATGCTCCTTGAGTTGATAAAAGGCCGCTATGCGGCCTTTTTCTTTTCTTTACAATGTATCAACATCTTAGTAGAGAAGCGAATTACAGGTATTCAACCTTAATAATTTCGTATTCCACTTCACCACCAGGGGTGCGGATGGTGACCACATCGTCCTGCTCTTTGCCAATCAGGCCACGAGCAATCGGCGAGTTCACCGAAATCAGGTTCTGTTTGAAGTCCGCTTCATCATCACCCACGATGCGATAGGTCTGCTCTTCGTCGTTGTCCAGATTCAGGACGCTGACGGTAGAGCCGAAGATCACACGGCCATTATTTGGCATTTTGGTGATATCGATAACCTGCGCGTTAGACAGTTTCGCCTCGATATCTTTAATGCGCCCCTCACAGAAACCCTGCTGCTCACGCGCCGCGTGGTATTCAGCATTCTCTTTCAGGTCGCCATGCTCACGCGCTTCCGCGATAGCGGCGATGATTTCAGGGCGACGCACGGATTTGAGAAAATCCAGCTCTTCGCGCAGTTTTTCGGCACCACGTAAGGTCATCGGAATAGCTTGCATTTGTTATACCTCTTAAACATTCCTGTTGGGAGCAGTGTTCCCTGCTCCAGCCCACCTGAACAGGCCAGAAGCAAAAAGAAAACCGACCCGGGAGCAACGCCCCAGGTCAGCAGCAATTTTTCAATTTGATACGCATTTTACCGCGAAGTTCACTATGGGTCATCGTTTACTTTACAGTGCCATGCACCGTAGTATGACGGTTTGTTTTTGGGTTGTTAGCGCGAGATTATGCGATTTTCCAGTTTTATCATCGGATTGACTACCAGTATAACGTTCACCGTTCAGGCCGCGAATGTTGATGAGTACATTAATCAACTGCCCGCCGGCGCGAACCTTGCCCTGATGGTGCAGAAGGTTGGCGCGCAGGCTCCCGAGATTGACTATCACAGTCAACAGATGGCGCTGCCTGCCAGTACCCAGAAGGTGATCACTGCCCTCGCCGCCCTGCTCCAGCTCGGGCCTGACTTCCGTTTTACTACCACCCTTGAAACCAGAGGTAACGTTGAGGGTGGCGAACTGAAAGGCGATCTTATCGCCCGTTTTGGTGGCGATCCCACCTTTAAGCGCCAGGATGTCCGCAATATGGTGGCGGTACTGAAAAAATCCGGCGTAACAAAAATTGATGGCAACGTGCTGATCGACACCTCCATTTTCGCCAGCCACGATAAAGCGCCTGGCTGGCCGTGGAACGACATGACGCAGTGCTTTAGCGCCCCGCCAGCCGCCGCCATCGTTGACCGTAACTGCTTCTCCGTATCGCTTTACAGCGCGCCAAAACCAAATGACTTAGCTTTTATCCGCGTGGCCTCATACTACCCGGTCACGATGTTCAGCCAGGTGCGGACGCTGGCGAAAGGCTCCCCGGAGGCGCAGTATTGCGAGCTGGACGTGGTACCGGGCGATCTCAATCGCTATACGCTCACCGGCTGCCTGACCCAGCGGTCCGATCCCCTCCCGCTGGCCTTCGCCATTCAGGATGGCGCGGGCTATGCCGGTGCCATTTTTAAAGATGAACTGAAGCAGGCGGGCATAACCTACACCGGAACGCTGCTGCGCCAGACGCAGGTGAATGAGCCAGGCACGGTGATCGCCAGCAAACAGTCCGCGCCACTGCATGATTTGCTTAAGATTATGCTGAAAAAGTCGGATAACATGATTGCCGACACGGTGTTCCGCATGATTGGGCACGCGCGATTTGGTGTGCCGGGCACCTGGCGGGCCGGTTCTGATGCCGTACGTCAGATCCTGCGCCAGCAGGCGGGTATCGATCTGGGCAATACGATCGCCGTTGATGGTTCCGGTTTATCGCGTCATAACCTGATCTCGCCGGCCACCATGATGCAGGTGTTGCAGTACATTGCTCAGCATGACGCTGAGCTAAACTTTATTACGATGCTGCCGCTTGCCGGACACGACGGCTCTCTTCAGTACCGCGCGGGCCTTCACGCTGCGGGCGTGGATGGCAAAGTGTCAGCCAAAACGGGTTCCCTGCAAGGCGTTTACAACCTTGCCGGTTTTATCACTACCGCCAGCGGACAACGCATGGCATTTGTGCAGTATCTTTCCGGCTATGCCGTCGAACCGGCTGACCAGCGCAATCGCCGTATTCCACTGGTGCGTTTCGAAAGCAGGCTCTATAAGGACATCTACCAGAATAACTAGCGATGAAACTACTGATAGTTGAAGACGATCTGTTATTGCAGGAAGGGTTAGCGCTGGCGCTGGGGAATGAAGGCTACGCCCTGGATTGTGCCACCACGGCCGCTGAAGCAGATGCCCTGATCCAGAGCGGTGAATACAGCCTCGTGATACTGGATTTAGGGCTGCCGGATAAAGACGGCGCGACGCTGCTCTGCCAGTGGCGTCGTCGCGGGGTTGAGAATCCCGTCTTGATTCTCACCGCCCGCGATGCCATTGAAGACAGAATTAACGGGCTGGATTCTGGCGCTGACGATTATCTGGTAAAACCCTTCGCCCTTGCCGAGCTACAGGCTCGCGTACGGGCGTTGATCCGCCGCTATCAGGGCCACAGCGACAACCTGCTGACGGACGGAGATATCACCCTCAATCTGCAAACTCAGCAGGTGCTGCGCCAGTCTCAGCCTGTGGAAGTGACGCCAAAAGAGTTCGCTCTGCTGACGCGCCTGATCATGCGCAGCGGGCAGACCGTGCACCGTGAAACGCTGCAACAGGACATCTACTCCTGGCAGGACGATCCGGGATCAAACACGCTTGAAGTTCACATTCATAATCTGCGGCGCAAGCTCGGTAAAGATCGCATCAAAACCGTACGCGGCGTGGGTTACCGTCTGGAGAGCCAGAAATGAACAGTATGCGCCGGCGATTAATGGTGTTGCTGGCGGTTATTCTGCTATTTTTTCAACTCATTAGCGTAGTCTGGCTGTGGCATGAGAGCCGCGAGCAGATCGGTTTTCTGGTGAACGAAACGTTGTCCGCCAAAGCGCGCAACAACCATGTCGAAAAAGAGATCCGCGAAGCCATTGCCTCCCTGCTGGTCCCTTCTCTGGTAATGGTCGGTTTTACCCTGCTCTTCTCATTCTGGGCAGTCACCTGGATCACCCGACCACTCAACAAACTTCGCGCCAGCCTTGCGAATCGTTCGGCGGATAATCTGACTCCCCTGCCGATGTATTCTGATATGGAAGAGATAGGCGCTGTGACCACGTCGCTCAATCAACTCCTCGCCCGGCTGGACCACACTATTCAACAGGAACGCCTGTTTACCGCCGATGCGGCACACGAGTTACGTACGCCGCTTGCGGGGATCAGGCTCCATCTGGAACTGATGGCTCAGTCCGGTTCCCCGCAGGCCACGCCACTGATAAGCCGTATCGATCAGTTGATGCACACGGTAGAACAGCTGCTGATGCTGGCGCGTGCCGGGCAGGCGATGGCCAGCGGCCATTACGATACCGTGAACTGGACAGAGACGATCATTGCTCCGCTCAGCCTGGAGCATGAAGCCAAAGAGCATACGGTAATATGGCCGGCCCACAGCGCGCTGACGGTACAGGGGGACGCCGTCCTGTTACGTCTGATGCTAAGGAACCTTCTGGAGAATGCCGCCCGCTACAGCCCGGCAGGCACAACCATTGAAGTGGCATTAACAGCGACGGAGGGCGGTACCCGGGTGAGCGTTACCGATCAGGGGCCGGGTATTGATGAGGCGCACCGCCAGTCGATCACCGAACCTTTCCGACGTCTCGACCAGCGCTACGGCGGCAGCGGCCTTGGGCTGAGCATCGTACAGCGTATCGTACAGCTCCATCATGGCCATTTAACGCTGGAGAACGGCGCTGAGGGTGGCCTCATCGCCAGCTGTTGGTTACCGGCGAAAATAGGATAAAAAAAAGCCCCGTTAAGGGGCTTTATACAGGGGTTAGTGCTTGTAGATGAACTCGACGCCTTCTTCGTCGTCTTCATCCCAGTCATCGTCCCAGTCTTCATCATCTTCTTCCGCTTCCAGCTCTTCGAGCTGCTGGCGGTGGTAGTCATCCCACATGAATTCGACTTTTTCAGGCTGTTTCGCCTCTTCTGCCTGAACGACCGGATTCTCGATGATAAAGGTCATCACATCCCAGCAGAGATCTTTCACGCCAACCTGGCTGGCGGCAGAGATCAGATAGTACTTATCTTCCCAACCCATCGCTTCGGCAATCGCTTTAGCTTTCGCTTCAGCTTCCGCTTTGTCCATCAGGTCGATCTTGTTGAATACCAGCCAGCGCGGTTTTTGCGCCAGTTTTTCACTGTATTTCTCCAGCTCGCCAATAATGATACGGGCATTTTCAACCGGATCGGAACCGTCGATTGGATCGATGTCGATGAGGTGCAACAGTACGCGACAACGCTCAAGGTGCTTCAGGAAGCGAATACCCAGACCGGCGCCTTCTGCTGCCCCTTCAATCAGACCCGGGATGTCAGCGACCACAAAGCTCTTCTCGTTATCCATACGGACAACGCCCAGGCTCGGCACCAGCGTCGTAAACGGATAATCCGCTACTTTGGGTTTCGCCGCAGAGACCGCACGGATAAACGTCGATTTACCGGCGTTTGGCATACCCAGCATCCCCACATCCGCCAGCAGCATCAGTTCCAGTTGCAGGTCGCGCTTATCACCCGGGGTACCCATGGTTTTCTGACGCGGGGTACGGTTAACGGAAGATTTGAAACGGCTGTTACCCAGACCATGCCAGCCGCCTTTCGCCACCATCAGGCGCTGACCGTGTTTGGTCATATCACCCATGGTTTCGCCCGTGCCCTGATCGATGACACGCGTACCCACCGGCACTTTGATCGTCACGTCTTTACCGCGTTTACCGGTACAGTCGCGGCTCTGGCCGTTCTGGCCACGCTCGGCGCGGAAAGATTTTTCGAAACGGTAGTCGATCAGCGTGTTGAGGTTTTCATCCGCCTCCAGCCACACGTCGCCACCATCCCCACCATCACCGCCGTCAGGACCGCCACGAGGAATATATTTTTCACGGCGGAAGCTTACACAACCGTTACCGCCATCACCTGCCACGACCAGAATCGTCGCTTCATCAACAAACTTCATTTTACTCTCCGTAACTCATTCGCCTGAGCGGGGGACTATTACAACCGCTTCATTTTTGCGCCAACGCCCCCAGAGACGATGACCAATGGCGGAATACATCGCGCCCGCAACCACGACAAACGCACCGAGATAACCCAACAGGTTGAGCATCGGCTTGACGAAGACATCGGGCCAGGCCATTGATAACAAATCTGAAAATAACAGCGTAAACAGCGGGGTAAGCGTGATTAAGGCGCTCACCTGTGCTGCCTGCCAGCGCGCCATGGCTTCAGCCAGAGCGCCATAACCGACCAGCGTATTCAGCCCACAAAAAATGAGGCACGCCAGTTGCCAGTCGCTGAGCTGGGTAATTACACCCGGCTTCGCTAAAGGCAATAATGCCAGTGTACACAAAGTGTACAGCAAAAAGAGGATCTGCTGTGAGGCAAGACGGCGCAATAACACCTTTTGCGCGACGCCATAACTCACCCAGACCGTTGCTGCACCCACCCCAAAAATGACACCCCAGGTGTAATCCGTCAGGCGGGTAAAAATCTCAATCAGGCTGGTGTTAAAGAACATCACCAGCCCGCAAAGCAGCATGCTTGCCCCGATGATCTGCGTGCCGCGCATCTTCTCCTTGAGGATGAATACGCTGGCGACCATCATGCCGACCGGTGAAAGCTGACCAATCACCTGCGACGCTGTAGGGCTAAGATATTGCAGGGAAGAGCTGAACAGAATGAAGTTACCGAACAGACCGCCCGTCGCGATAGCCAGTAACACCAGCCAACGCGGTTTTCGGAAGATGCGCAGCGGTGGCAGCTTACCTTTGACGGCCAGAATGGCGCCCAGGCCTATGCCTGCCATCAGGAAGCGATAAAACACCACCGTCGGTGGCTCCATGACTTCCAGTACCTGCTTCATTGCAATTGGCAGCGCACCCCAGCACATTGCGGTAGTGAGCGCCAAAAGAATACCCATGCCGGCCTGCTGCTTCATGCCCGTTTTCCCTACAGAAAATTTTCCGGGTTTCCAATGTAAAAAGCCCCGCAACACGTTGCGGGGCTTTAATCCGTTACCGGACCGAGAAAACCTTACTCAGCAACGATGCTGATGTATTTACGGTTGTTCGGGCCTTTAACTTCAAATTTCACTTTACCGTCTGCTTTAGCAAACAGAGTGTGGTCACGACCGCAACCTACGTTGGTACCCGCGTGGAACTTGGTGCCACGCTGACGAACGATGATGCTACCCGCCAGAACGGATTCGCCACCGAAACGCTTAACGCCCAGGCGTTTAGCTTCTGAATCGCGACCGTTACGTGTGGAGCCGCCAGCCTTTTTATGTGCCATTTAAATCTCTCCTCAGGTCTTAGGCGCTGATGCCAGTAATTTTCACATCAGTGAACCACTGACGGTGGCCCTGCTGCTTACGATAGTGTTTACGACGACGAAACTTAACGATTTTAACTTTCTCGCCACGACCGTGAGCAACAACTTCAGCTTTGATAACGCCGCCATCAACGAAAGGAACGCCGATTTTGACTTCTTCACCGTTTGCGATCATCAGAACTTCAGCGAACTCAACAGATTCGCCAGTTGCGATGTCCAGCTTTTCCAGGCGAACGGTCTGACCTTCGCTTACTCGGTGTTGTTTACCACCACTTTGGAAAACCGCGTACATATAAACTCCGCTTCCGCGCACATCCTCGTATGATTCAGAGTGCGCTATAAATATTCACAATAGGGCGCGAATATTACGCAAAACGCGAGCCTTTGACAAGTGCTACCATCAATACATGAAGAAAAAAAACACAACACGTACGGTAACGTTTATCTGAGCCGTTTTTTCAGTACAATCAGCAATACTATTTATAAACCGAAACCCTTTGTGTACCCATCTCGTGTGGGATAAACAGGATAAAAAGCCCGGCTTTTGCGATGAATTTAGAAAAAATCAATGAGTTAACCGCGCAAGATATGGCGGGTGTGAATGCAGCAATCCTGGAGCAACTCAACTCTGACGTTCAGCTGATCAATCAGTTGGGCTATTATATCGTCAGCGGCGGCGGTAAACGTATTCGTCCGATGATTGCCATTCTGGCTGCGCGCGCGGTTGGCTATCAGGGAAATGCCCACGTCACGATCGCGGCGCTGATCGAATTTATCCACACCGCCACCCTGCTTCACGACGATGTTGTGGATGAATCAGACATGCGTCGTGGAAAAGCCACCGCCAACGCCGCGTTTGGTAATGCGGCAAGCGTTCTGGTAGGCGATTTTATCTATACCCGCGCCTTCCAGATGATGACCAGCCTTGGCTCGCTGAAGGTGCTGGAAGTGATGTCAGAAGCCGTGAACGTTATCGCTGAAGGTGAAGTCCTACAGCTGATGAACGTCAACGACCCGGACATCACCGAAGAAAACTATATGCGGGTGATTTATAGCAAGACCGCACGTCTGTTCGAAGCCGCCGCGCAATGCTCCGGCATTCTGGCAGGCTGTAGCGAAGCTCAGGAAAAGGGCCTTCAGGACTATGGCCGTTACCTCGGCACCGCGTTCCAGCTGATTGATGATTTGCTGGACTACAGCGCGGATGGCGAAACGCTCGGTAAAAACGTCGGCGATGACCTGAACGAAGGCAAGCCAACGCTGCCGCTGCTCCACGCGATGCGCAATGGCACACCAGAGCAGGCGAAAATGATCCGGGAGGCTATCGAGCAGGGAAATGGACGCCATCTTCTGGAACCGGTACTGGAAACAATGGCTATCTGCGGCTCCCTGGAATGGACGCGTCAGCGCGCTGAAGAAGAAGCGGACAAAGCCATCGCCGCCATTCAGGTCATTCCCGACAGCCCATGGCGTGATGCGCTAATCGGCCTCGCGCACATCGCCGTCCAGCGCGATCGATAATCCCCTCCTCATCTCCCTGCGCCCACGCAGGGAGATTCCAGTACACACCAATAAATTACATTTCCGCGTAAGCCCATCGGGTTACAGGCCGCATGTATAAAGCCGTGCCTTATTCTGAATATTGCTTCTCGTAACATGAACTTTTTAGAACACATGTTCGAAGTGAGTATAGTAATGCTGTCTTTTCACACGAAACGACGTGGACGATAACGAACACAAGGACAGCATTATGGATACAAAATTCATCGACTGGCATTCTGCTGACATTATTGCGGCACTGCGTAAAAAAGGAACATCGCTGGCTGCCGAATCACGTCGTCATGGGCTAAGCTCGTCGACGCTGGCAAACGCCCTGACCCGCCCATGGCCGAAGGGGGAACTGATTATCGCGACGGCGCTGGATACGCATCCGTGGGTGATATGGCCGTCACGCTACCACGATCCTATTACCCATGAATTTATCGACAGAACGCGCATGATGCGCCAGGGCAAAACGAAGAAAGCACATCAGGACTGATGCACCAGGATTGACAGGAACAGCAATCCCCCGGCCTGTTATGGCAGGGGGGTGCCGGAACGATTACTCGCCCTTCACACGCTCGATATTTGCACCCAGCGCGCGCAGTTTGTCCTCAATACGCTCGTATCCACGATCGATGTGGTAGATACGATCGACAACGGTAGTCCCTTCCGCAATACAACCTGCCAATACGAGGCTCGCAGACGCGCGCAGATCGGTCGCCATCACCTGCGCACCGGACAGTTTTTCAACGCCGTGGCAAATTACCGTGTTGCTTTCAATCTCAGCATGCGCACCCATACGGATCAGTTCCGGTACGTGCATGAAACGGTTTTCGAAGATAGTTTCCGTGATGAAGCCCGTGCCTTCGGCCACCAGGTTCAACAGCGTGAACTGTGCCTGCATATCCGTCGGGAATGCCGGATGTGGCGCAGTACGCACGTTAACGGCTTTAGGACGCTGCCCGTGCATATCGAGGCTGATCCAGTCTTCACCGATTTCGATATCCGCACCCGCATCGCGCAGTTTCGCCAGCACCGCATCCAGGGTATCCGGCTGGGCGTTACGGCAGACAATCTTACCGCCAGAAATGGCCGCGGCCACCAGGAAGGTACCGGTTTCGATACGATCTGGCAGTACGCGATACACACCACCACCCAGACGTTCAACGCCTTCGATGGTGATACGGTCTGTGCCCTGCCCGCTGATCTTCGCCCCCAGCGCGACCAGGAAGTTCGCGGTATCCACGATCTCCGGCTCACGGGCGGCGTTTTCGATGATGGTAGTGCCTTCTGCCAGCGTAGCAGCCGACATGATGGTGACCGTTGCGCCCACGCTCACTTTGTCCATGACAATGTGCGCGCCTTTCAGACGACCATTGACGGACGCTTTAACGTAACCCTCTTCCAGCTTGATCTCCGCGCCGAGTTTTTCCAGGCCGAAGATATGCAGGTCAACGGGACGCGCGCCGATAGCGCATCCGCCCGGCAGTGAAACCTGTCCCTGACCGAAACGCGCCACCAGCGGACCAAGCGCCCAGATGGAAGCACGCATGGTTTTCACCAGCTCATACGGCGCTGAGAAGTTGTTCACGTTGCTGGCATCGATCCAGACGGAACCGTTACGCTCCACTTTGGTGCCCAACTGGCCGAGCAACTTCATGGTCGTGTCGATATCTTTCAGCTTCGGTACGTTCTGGATCTCTACCGGCTCTTCTGCGAGCAGCGCAGCGAAAAGAATGGGCAGCGCGGCGTTTTTAGCGCCAGAAATTGTGACTTCGCCCTGGAGACGCGTGGGTCCCTGTACACGAAATTTATCCATCGTTTGCTCTCTTATAAATTCAACCGTGCTGCGGGCGTTTCGCCCTCAGCTCAAAAACCGTTTAGTTTGCGATCGCGTGCCCACTCCTGTGGGGTGAACGCTTTAATCGACAGGGCGTGGATGCGGTTATCCGCAATGTATTCCATCAGCGGCGCGTACACAGCCTGCTGTTTCTTCACGCGACTCATTCCGTCGAACATCTCACCCACAGCAATAACCTGGAAGTGACTGCCATCGCCAGAGACGTGGGCTTCCTGAAGGGAGAGTGCATTCATCAGCACAGTCTGGATTTCATTATTTTCCATGGGGTCTACATCATCTGATAGTGAAAACAAGCTCAACATCTTAGAGCAAAGTGGCGCGGTCTTAAACAAGCAAAAAGCCCCGACGCGTAAACTGTCGGGGCTTTCAGAAGTAACGTACTGAAAAAATTAGCGAGGTAATACGTCTTCGGGCAAATTGTAAAGCTGTGCAAGGGTAATCACGTTATCGCTTACCCCCGTCAGGGTAACGCCACTCCCCTGCTTTTTGCCCGTGGCCACCAGGTGCGCCAGCAGGGCGATACCGGCGGTATCTACCCGCGTAACGCCATGGAGATCAATCAGCGTCACGCCCTGCATCGCGTTATGGCGAGCGTCCCACAGCGGGTTAAGCAGATCCTGATCCAGCTCTCCCGTCAGCGTCAACGTCTCGCCGTCACGCGCCCAGCTAAGCTGCTGTGACATTACTTCTTCTCGTCCAGGGTAATTTTCTGACGAGAGATGGACTGAAGCTGAGCCGTCAGGCCATCGATGCCTTTAGTGCGCAGCAGATCGCTCCACTCGTTCTGTTTAGTGGTGATCATGCTGACGCCTTCAGCGATCATGTCGTACGCCTGCCAGTTTCCGGTCTGGCTGTTTTTACGCCACTGGAAGTCCAGACGAACCGGTGGACGACCGTTTGGATCGATAATCGTCACGCGAATAGGAATGATAGTGGCATCGCCCAGCGGCTGTTCAGGGGCAATCTGATAGGTCTGCCCGTGGTACATCGCCAGCGCCTGGCCGTAAGCCTGTTTCAGGTATTCACGGAACGCCGCAAAGTAAGCCTCGCGCTGTGCCGGGGTCGCGTCTTTGTAGTAACGGCCCAGCACCAGTGCGCCCGCATACTTGATCTGCACATACGGCAGCAGTTCCTGATCCACCACATCACGCAGATAATCAGGGTTAGAACGGATTTTTGGCTGTTCGTTTTTAAGACGGTCGAAGGTTTTCTTCGCGGCCTCATCCATCAGTTTGTACGGGTTACTCTGATCCGCAGCGTGCGCCGCGGTAAGAGGGGCAATGACCAGCATGGCAACCATTAACAGTCGTTTAAACATGAATGACTTCTCCTGAAATTAATTCGTCGCGCCTGGCGTCGGTTCGACGTTGGTGTGGTCTTCACTCTGCGCAGGGGCATCGTCAGACTTTTTATCATCCCCTTTACTGTTGTAAAGGAACTGACCAATCATATCTTCCAGCACCATCGCTGACTTGGTATCCTGGATTACGCTACCGTCTTTAAGGATAGTCGTTCCCAGCTCAGGATCTTCAAAACCAACGTTAAGGGCCAGATATTGCTCCCCCAGCAGGCCAGAGGTGCGGATAGAAAGCGAGCTGGTGTCCGGAATGTGGTTATAGCGCTCTTCGATATCCATCGCGACGCGCGGCAGATAGGTTTTCTCATCAAGCGTAATGTCAGCGACACGTCCGATAACGACGCCACCAATACGCACCGGTGAGCGCGCTTTCAGGCCGCCGATGTTATCGAAAGTCGCGTAGACACGATACGTCGGCTCGGCGCGAACAGAGGTGATGTCCGCCGCTCGCAGGCAGATGAACAGCGCGGCCAGCAGCGCCAGAAGCAGAAACACGCCAACCCAAATTTCATTTTTTCTCGTTTGCATGAACTCAATTCCCAAACATCAGTGCGGTGAGCACAAAATCCAGACCTAAAACGGCCAGCGACGAATGTACGACAGTACGCGTCGTTGCACGGCTAATGCCCGCCGACGTCGGAATGGCATCGTAACCATTAAACAACGCAATCCAGGTAACCGTCACAGCGAAAACCACGCTCTTGATCAGACAGTTCACCAGATCCATCCGCAGATCGATGGCGTCCTGCATGGCAGACCAGAAGAATCCGGCATCAATGCCTTTCCAGTTAACGCCAACCAGCGCGCCTCCCCAGATACCTACCGCCACAAAGAGGATAGTCAGTAACGGCAAGGAGATAACCCCGGCCCAGAAGCGCGGCGAGATTACCCGGCGCAGCGGATCGACTGCCATCATCTCCATACTGGAGAGCTGCTCGGTGGCGCGCATCAGGCCAATTTCCGCCGTCAACGCTGACCCGGCACGCCCGGCGAACAGCAGCGCGGCAACCACCGGCCCGAGTTCACGCAGCAGCGAGAGCGCCACCAGCATGCCAAGGCTGGTTTCCGCGCTGTAGGTTGTCAGCACCAGATACCCCTGCAACCCCAGCACCATGCCAATAAACAGACCCGACACGATGATGATAAGCATCGACAGCACGCCGACGTTATAAAGCTGCCGTACCAGTAACGGCGCATGCTTGCGGAACTCCGGTTTGCCGACCAGCGCGTTGAACAACATTAATCCGGCACGCCCGAACGTACTGATGGTTTTTAGGCCACGGTGTCCAAGACCCGCCAACGCATTTAACAGCATGAGTGGCTTAACTCCCTATTCCGAGTAAATCGTCATGATAGTCGCCCGCCGGATAGCGGAAAGGCACCGGCCCATCTGCGATACCGTCCAGGAACTGTCGCACGCGCGGATCGCCATTCTCCTGCAACGCCTGCGCACTGCCGTGGGCGACGATCTTTTTGTCAGCCACAATATAGGCGTAATCAGCGATACTCAGCACTTCCGGCACGTCGTGGGAAACCACCACGCAGGTGACGCCAAGGGCGCTGTTCAGCTCCGAAATTAACTTCACCAGCACGCCCATGGTGATGGGGTCCTGCCCGACGAACGGTTCATCGAACATGATTAAATCGGGTTCCAGGGCAATAGCACGCGCCAGCGCGGCGCGGCGCGCCATCCCACCCGAGAGTTCGGACGGCATGAGTTTCGCAGCCCCCCGCAGCCCCACGGCTTCAAGCTTCATCATCACCGTACTGTGCAACAGCTCAGGAGGAAGATGGGTGTGCTCACGCAACGGATAGGCCACGTTGTCAAAAACGTTCATATCCGTGAACAGCGCGCCCGACTGAAAGAGCATGCTCATCCGTTTGCGAACCGTGTAGAGGCGCGAGCGAGACATCGCCGGGACATTTTCGCCGTCGAAGAGAATTTCGCCGCTGTCAGGGGGGATTTGCCCGCCGATAAGACGCAGCAACGTGGTTTTACCGATCCCTGACGGCCCCATGATGGCGGTGATTTTACCGCGCGGCACGGTCAGCGAAATATCATCAAATATTAACCGGTTGCCGCGAGAAAAACTGACGCCCCGGACATCGACTATATTCGCCATCGTTTGGCTCATTTATGGTTCCTTACTTACCTTGCTTCACGGCTGGCATGAAGCGTAAATCAGCCCTAAACCCCGCATTTTTACAGAATATTCACTATTGGGGTTAGCGAAAGCTGGCATTTGTTTTACTTTTCCGGCGCATAAAGTCAAAATTAGGAATTCGTTACGTCTCAGACTTCATCTGGCGCCAACATTCGTGCGCAGTGGACCAGCGAGTATACCTGAAGAAAGGACTTTTGATGCTTTTAGCAACAGCACTGTTAATAATTGGTTTACTGTTGGTGGTCTACAGTGCTGACCGTTTGGTCTTTGCCGCATCCATTCTCTGTCGACTCATTGGCATGCCGCCCATCATTATCGGCATGACGGTGGTCAGTGTAGGCACATCGCTTCCTGAAATCATCGTTTCTGTTTCAGCCTCGCTGCATGGGCAGGTCGACCTCGCTATCGGCACCGCGATTGGCTCTAACATCGTCAATATCTTACTGATTTTAGGCTTAGCCGCATTACTGCATCCATTTCGCGTGCATTCTGATGTTTTGCGCCGGGAATTGCCGTTAATGTTAGTCGTCAGTCTGCTGGCAGGCTACGTACTTTATGACGGGGTGCTGAGCGTCGGTGACGGTATATTCCTGCTCGCCCTGGCCGTGATCTGGTTGCTTTACAGCGTGAAGATCGCACGTCTGGCGGAAAAACAGGGTAACGATAGCCTCACGCGTGAGCATCTCGCCGAGCTGCCCCGGGAAGGGACCTTACCCGTCGCCCTGCTGTGGCTGGGCGTCGCGCTGATCATCATGCCAATGGCCACGCGGATGGTGGTCGATAACGCGACGGTGCTGGCGAACGCGTTTGCGATGAGCGAACTGACAATCGGTCTGACGGTAATCGCCATCGGCACCAGCCTGCCAGAGCTGGCCACCGCCATCGCCGGGGCGCGTAAAGGGGAAGATGATATCGCCATCGGCAATATCATCGGCTCGAATATTTTCAATATCGCAATCGTGACAGGGCTGCCGGCGCTAATCTCGCCGGGGCCGTTTAACCCTATGGTTTTCACGCGCGATTACGGTGTGATGCTGCTGGTCAGCGTGATTTTCGCCCTGCTCTGCTGGCGGCGAAAAGAGCAGATCGGCAAAGGCGCAGGCGCGCTGCTGACGGGTGGATTTATCGTATGGCTGGCGATGCTGTACTGGCTTTCGCCTCTTCTCTCTGGGTAAACGGAAACGCATTATGTCGCAAATAGAATTGCAGCCGGGTTTTGACTTTCAGAAAGCAGGCAAAGACGTTCTGGAGATTGAACGTGAAGGTCTGGCGCAGTTAGATCAGTACATTAATCAGGATTTTAGTCTGGCCTGTGAGAAGATGTTCTACTGTGCCGGCAAAGTCGTGGTGATGGGGATGGGCAAATCCGGCCATATCGGACGCAAAATGGCGGCGACCTTTGCCAGTACCGGCACGTCGTCATTCTTCGTTCATCCCGGTGAAGCCGCGCACGGTGACCTCGGCATGGTTACGCCGCAGGACGTGGTTATTGCGCTGTCCAACTCCGGGGAATCGAATGAAATCCTGGCGTTGATCCCGGTACTGAAGCGTCTGCACGTACCGCTGATTTGCATGACCAGCCGACCGGAAAGCAGCATGGCGCGTGCGGCGGATATTCACCTGTGCGTGAAAGTGCCTAAAGAAGCCTGTCCGCTGGGGCTGGCGCCGACCTCCAGCACAACCGCCGCGCTGGTGATGGGCGATGCCCTTGCCGTTGCGCTGCTGGAAGCCCGCGGTTTTACGCCTGAAGATTTTGCCCTGTCTCATCCCGGCGGCGCGCTCGGGCGCAAACTGCTGCTGCGGGTTAACGATATTATGCACACCGGAGATGAGATCCCGCACGTGAGCAAAGAGGCCTCTTTGCGCGACGCGTTACTGGAGATCACCCGTAAAAACCTGGGCATGACGGTTATCTGCGACGATCTGATGAAGATTCAGGGCATTTTCACCGACGGCGACCTGCGCCGGGTATTCGATATGGGTGTGGATGTCCGAACGCTGGGCATTGCTGATGTGATGACGCCAGGCGGGATCCGCGTCCGTCCGGGCACGCTGGCGGTAGATGTGCTGAACCTGATGCAGTCCCGTCATATTACCTCAGTGATGGTTGCCGATGGCGACCAACTGCTGGGTGTGGTACATATGCATGATCTGCTGCGCGCTGGCGTAGTGTAATGAAGGATAAGACAATGAGTAATGCGGGTGCATCCCTTGCAACCTGTTATGGCCCGGTGAGCGCCCACATGATGGCAAAGGCGGAAAATATCCGCCTGCTGATCCTCGATGTGGATGGTGTGCTCTCCGACGGTCTGATTTATATGGGCAATAACGGCGAAGAGCTGAAAGCCTTTAACGTTCGCGACGGTTACGGTATCCGCTGTGCGCTCACGTCCGGAATTGAAGTTGCAATCATCACCGGGCGGAAAGCTAAACTGGTAGAAGATCGGTGTGAAACGCTGGGCATTACCCATCTCTATCAGGGGCAGTCTGATAAGATGGTAGCTTTCCGGGATCTGCTGGGAAAACTGGCCATTGCACCAGAGAATGTGGCATACGTCGGGGATGATTTGATCGACTGGCCAGTGATGGCGGAGGTGGGTCTGAGCATCGCCGTGGCTGACGCGCACCCGCTGCTGATCCCGCGTGCTGATTACGTTACCCATATTCACGGTGGCCGCGGCGCCGTCCGTGAAGTCTGCGATCTGCTTCTGCTGTCGCAGGGCAAGCTTGATGAGGCGAAAGGGCAATCGATATGAGTAAAACCAGACGTTGGGTTATCATTCTGCTTGCGCTTGTCGCCCTGGTACTGATTGGCGTCAACCTCGCTGACCGCGATGATACGCAAGCGGAAGTGGTTAACACGAGCGACCCGACCTATAAAAGCGATCACAGCGACACCGTGGTCTATAGCCCGGAAGGCGCGCTGAACTATCGCCTCGTTGCTCAGCATGTAGAATATTTTTCAGATGACGGTACCTCGTGGTTTACCCAACCGGTCATGACCACCTTTGATACGGACAAAGTGCCGACGTGGTCTATCAAGTCTGACCGGGCAAAACTGACAAATGACCGTATGCTTTACCTGTATGGTCACGTTGAAGTCAACGCCCTGACCGCTGACGCGCAACTGCGAAAAATTACGACGGATAACGCCCAGATCAACCTGGTCACCCAGGATGTCACGTCGCAGGATCTAGTCACCCTGTATGGCACAACATTTAATTCCAGCGGTTTAAGAATGCGCGGGAACTTACGCAGCAAAAACGCCGAGCTGATTGAAAAGGTTAGAACCTCCTATGAAATTCAAAACAAACAAACTCAGCCTTAAAGTTGTTATCGCCAGCGCGCTGCTGGCGGCCAGTCTTCCCGCGCTTGCTGTGACTGGCGACACCGAACAGCCGATTCATATTGAATCCGATACCCAGTCTCTGGATATGCAGGGTAACGTCGTCACCTTTACCGGCAACGTCGTCATGACCCAGGGCACCATTAAAATCAACGCCGACAAAGTGGTCGTTACCCGTCCGGGCGGCGAGCAGGGCAAAGAGATTATCGATGGTTATGGCAACCCGGCCACCTTCTACCAGATGCAGGACAACGGCAAGCCGGTGAAAGGCCATGCCTCGCATATGCACTATGAACTGGCGAAGGATCTGGTCATCCTGACCGGTAATGCTTACCTGGAACAGCTGGACAGCAATATCAAAGGCGACAAGATCACCTATCTGGTGAAAGAGCAGAAAATGCAGGCCTCCAGTGAAAAAGGCAAACGCGTCACGACCGTGCTTGTGCCTTCGCAGTTGCAGGACAAGAACAACGGTCAGGCTCCGGCACAGAAAAAGAGTAACTAATTCGTTATGGCAACTTTAACTGCAAAAAACCTCGCGAAAGCGTATAAGGGCCGCCGCGTCGTCGAAGATGTCAGTCTGACCGTCAACTCCGGCGAAATCGTGGGTTTGCTTGGCCCTAACGGGGCGGGTAAAACCACGACCTTCTACATGGTGGTGGGCATCGTCCCGCGTGACGCCGGCAACATCATCATCGATGATGAAGATATCAGCCTGCTGCCGCTTCATGCCCGCGCGCGTCGTGGCATCGGCTATTTGCCGCAGGAAGCGTCTATTTTCCGCCGCTTAAGCGTGTTCGACAACCTGATGGCCGTGCTCCAGATCCGTGACGATCTGACCAGCGAGCAGCGCACTGACCGTGCGAACGAGCTGATGGAAGAGTTTCATATCGAACATCTGCGTGACAGCCTCGGTCAGGCGCTGTCCGGTGGTGAACGCCGCCGCGTTGAGATTGCGCGCGCACTGGCAGCAAACCCGAAATTCATCCTGCTGGATGAACCGTTTGCGGGCGTTGACCCCATCTCCGTTATCGATATCAAACGTATTATTGAGCACCTGCGCGACAGCGGGCTTGGCGTACTGATCACGGACCACAACGTTCGTGAAACGCTGGCCGTGTGTGAGCGCGCCTACATAGTGAGCCAGGGCCATCTGATTGCCCACGGTACGCCGCAGCAAATCCTCGAAGATGAGCATGTTAAGCGCGTGTACCTTGGGGAAGACTTCAGACTCTGATAGGGTAGAGGTTAAGTCACGCCGAACCGGAGAAAAACGCTCTGAACATGAAGCAAGGTTTGCAATTACGGCTCAGCCAGCAACTGGCCATGACGCCGCAGCTACAGCAGGCAATCCGTCTGTTGCAGCTGTCCACGTTAGAACTCCAGCAGGAGCTCCAGCAGGCGCTGGACAGCAATCCGCTGCTGGAGCAAACCGATCTTCATGACGAGGTAGACGCCCAGCAGACGCAGGACACAGAAACGCTCGACTCCGTAGATGCGCTCGAACAGAAAGAGATGCCGGACGAACTGCCGCTGGATGCCAGCTGGGATGAAATCTACACCGCGGGTACCCCTTCCGGGACGCGCGCAGACTACCAGGACGATGAACTTCCGGTCTACCAGGGCGAAACCACCCAGTCGCTTCAGGACTACCTGATGTGGCAGGTAGAGCTGACCCCTTTCTCCGATACCGATCGCGCCATTGCCACCTCGATTGTCGATGCCGTTGACGACACGGGCTATTTGACCGTGACGCTGGACGAGATTCTGGAAAGCATCGGCAATGACGAGATTGAACTGGAAGAGATTGAAGCCGTCCTGAAACGCGTTCAGCGCTTCGACCCGATTGGCGTCGCCGCGAAAGATCTGCGCGACTGCCTTCTGATCCAGCTTTCGCAGTTTGCCAAAGAGACACCGTGGATTGACGAAGCCCGGCTCATCATCAGCGATCATCTGGATCTGCTGGCGAATCATGACTTCCGCACCCTGATGCGCGTCACGCGCCTGAAAGAAGAGGTGCTGAAGGAAGCGGTGAATCTGATCCAGTCGCTCGATCCGCGTCCGGGGCAGTCGATCCAGACCAGCGAACCGGAATATGTCATCCCCGATGTGCTGGTGAGAAAACACAATGGCCGGTGGGTCGTTGAACTGAACGCCGACAGCATTCCTCGCCTGCAAATCAACCAGCAATACGCCTCCATGTGCACCAGCGCCCGTAACGACGCTGATAATCAATACATTCGCAGCAACCTTCAGGAAGCACGCTGGTTGATCAAGAGCCTGGAGAGCCGTAATGACACGCTGCTGCGCGTCAGCCGCTGTATTGTCGAACAGCAGCAGGCGTTCTTTGAGCAGGGCGAAGAGTTTATGAAACCGATGGTGCTGGCGGACATCGCCCAGGCCGTCGAGATGCATGAATCAACAATTTCCCGCGTGACCACGCAGAAATATCTGCACAGCCCACGCGGTATTTTTGAGCTTAAGTATTTCTTCTCCAGCCACGTGAACACCGAAGGCGGCGGCGAGGCCTCGTCAACGGCTATTCGCGCACTGGTGAAGAAGTTGATCGCCGCGGAGAACCCCGCGAAGCCACTCAGTGACAGTAAGTTAACCACCATGCTGTCCGATCAGGGTATTATGGTGGCACGTCGTACTGTCGCGAAGTATCGAGAGTCTTTATCCATTCCGCCGTCTAACCAGCGTAAACAACTGGTTTGACACAACCGATAAGGAAGACACTATGCAGCTCAATATCACCGGACATAACGTCGAGATTACTGAGGCTTTACGCGATTTTGTAAACACTAAGTTTGCGAAACTCGAGCAGTATTTCGAGAGGATCAACCAGGTCTATGTTGTGTTGAAAGTGGAGAAAGTGACGCATATCTCGGATGCGACCCTGCACGTCAACGGAGGGGAACTCCATGCCAGTGCGGAAGGGCAAGACATGTACGCGGCTATCGACGGCTTGATTGATAAGCTTGCGAGACAGCTCAATAAACATAAAGATAAACTGAAACAACACTAATTGTCCGGGCAGTTAACGGGTGCAGGACGGCCTGTTGTGAAACACAACAGGCCATTTGTACAGTTAGCGCTTAGGTGAAATTATGATAAACAACGATTCCGCTCTTCAACTGAGCAATGTCCTTAACCAGGATTGTACCCGCAGTGGCGTTCACTGCCAGAGCAAAAAACGTGCGCTGGAAATCATCAGTGAGCTGGCCGCAAAACAGCTGGGTCTGCCGCCGCAGATCGTGTTTGAAGCCATTCTGACCCGTGAAAAAATGGGCAGTACCGGCATCGGCAATGGCATTGCGATCCCGCATGGCAAGCTGGAAGAAGATACGCTGCGTGCCGTGGGGGTGTTTGTGCAACTGGAAACGCCTATCGCTTTTGACGCCATCGATAACCAGCCTGTGGATCTGCTTTTCGCGCTGCTGGTTCCTGCCGATCAGACCAAAACCCACCTGCACACGCTGTCGCTGGTTGCCAAACGTCTGGCGGATAAAACCATTTGTCGTCGACTGCGCTCAGCCCAAAGTGATGAAGAGCTTTATCAAATTATCACTGAAGCAGAAGGCAATCAGGATGAGGCATAATCGGGAAAGGGCCTTCAGAACGGCTGCCCTGAGGAGAAACGGAACATGGTGCTGATGATCGTCAGCGGTCGTTCGGGGTCCGGGAAGTCCGTGGCCCTGCGCGCGCTGGAAGACATGGGATTTTACTGTGTAGATAACCTGCCGGTAGTGTTGTTACCCGATCTGGCGCGGACGCTGGCGGACAGGCAAATCTCTGCCGCCGTCAGTATCGACGTGCGTAACATGCCGGAATCGCCGGAAATCTTCGAGCAGGCAATGAACAGCCTGCCGGAATGCTTCTCGCCTCAGCTCTTGTTCCTGGACGCTGACCGCAACACGCTGATCCGTCGCTACAGCGATACACGTCGTTTGCATCCGCTCTCCAGTAAAAATCTTTCGCTGGAAAGCGCCATCGATAAAGAGAGCGATCTGCTTGAGCCGCTGCGTTCCCGGGCCGACCTGATTGTCGACACCTCCGAAATGTCCGTCCACGAGCTGGCGGAAATGCTGCGTACGCGCTTACTCGGCAAGCGCGAGCGCGAACTGACGATGGTGTTTGAATCCTTCGGCTTTAAGCACGGCATACCTATCGATGCGGATTACGTTTTTGATGTGCGTTTCCTGCCGAACCCACACTGGGATCCGAAACTGCGTCCGATGACCGGTCTGGATAAGCCGGTGGCGGCGTTCCTCGACAGACACACAGAAGTACACAATTTTATCTACCAGACGCGAAGCTACCTTGAGCTATGGTTACCTATGCTGGAAACAAACAATCGCAGCTACCTGACGGTGGCGATTGGCTGTACCGGCGGTAAACATCGTTCGGTCTACATTGCCGAACAGCTGGCCGATTACTTCCGCTCACGCGGGAAGAACGTTCAGTCCCGCCATCGCACGCTGGAAAAACGCAAAACATGACCGTAAAACAGACCGTCGAAATCACCAACAAGCTGGGCATGCATGCGCGCCCGGCGATGAAGCTGTTTGAACTGATGCAGGGTTTTGATGCTGAGGTGCTGCTGCGCAACGACGAGGGAACCGAGGCAGAAGCCAACAGCGTGATTGCGCTACTGATGCTGGATTCTGCCAAAGGCCGTCAGATTGAAGTTGAAGCCACCGGCCCGCAGGAAGAAGAAGCGCTGGCGGCAGTGATTGCCCTGTTCAACGCCGGGTTTGACGAAGACTAACGTTCGCCATGTCGGCGGGTAGCGCTGCGCTTACCCGCCCTACCTAAGATTATTTCGCTCCATAAACCCTTCCCCACCCAGCTGACGCATCTGGCGCATAATCCACGCCTGGCGGCTTCGCACGTAGCCTGACGGGGCGCTGGCCTTAAAACGCAGCGGGTTCGGCAGCACGGCGGCAAGCAGTGCCGCTTCGGACATAGTCAGCCTGCTGGCGGGCTTGCCAAAATAGCGCTGCGATGCCGCTTCGACACCAAATACGCCGTCACCAAATTCCGCGATATTCAGGTAGACGGTTAAAATGCGTTTTTTGCTCCACACCGTCTCGACCCCCAGCGTCAGCCCGGCCTCCAGCCCTTTTCTCACCCAGCTGCGACCGTCCCATAAGAACAGGTTTTTTACCGTCTGCTGAGAAAGCGTTGACGCGCCGCGGACGCGGTTTTCATGACGTTCATTATGATCCAGCGCCTTCTCGATAGCCGCCACGTCAAAACCCCAGTGCTCCGGGAATTTCTGATCTTCTGCCGCAATGACCGCCAGCCCCATCCACGGGGAGATGGCATCCATGCTGACCCAGTCAGAATGGGCAACATAGCCAAAATCCCCAGAGAGCCAGGCGCTAATCTGCCGCTCTGCCATCACGGCCGAGAACGGGACGGGCAGGATGCTGAACAGCGCAATACCGCCGCCCCAGAACACAGCCAGGACCAGCACAATACGCAGCAGGATCCGTTTTAACCACCCGCCGGGGGAGAATTTACGACTCATTCGGTCAGGACCAGCACTCTGTCCACCAGCTTTTCAATGCCTGCGGCAGCCTCGGCGATGTTCTGCGCCAGCATATACGCTGGCGTGGTGATGATCTTGTTGTCCTCGTCCACCACAATGTCGTCTACCGGACATGGCACGTGTTCACCGCCCATATCCTCGACAATCTCAGCGGTATCAATGTCGGTTCCGATCGTGAGCCGCAGCGGGAAATCAAAAATTTTCGGCAGCATGGCCGGCGCAATGCAGATAAAGCCCTGCGGCTTACCTGCCGCATGCATCGCCAGCGATAGCGCTTTCAAATCGGGATCGACATGACACGCCGTGCCTTCCGTTGCAAACGTGCTCAGGTTTTTCGCCGCGCCAAAACCGCCCGGCACGATGAGCGCATCAAGCTCAGCGGCATCGGCCTGTGCCAGCGGGTGAATATCGCCGCGCACAATACGCGCCGCTTCAATCAGCACGTTACGGCTTTCCGCCATTGGCTCGCCGGTGAGATGATTAATCACGTCTGCCTGGGTTTTATCCGGGGCGAAGCAGATAACGTCTGCCCCCTGGCGCGATAATGCCAGCAGCGTTAATACGGTTTCATGTATCTCTGAACCATCGTAAACACCACATCCGCTCAGCACGACACCAATCTTTTTCATTCTGACGATCCTTCTATGCAACTCGCTGAAGCACATTAAAAATTCTGATTAAAACGCTATGCTTCACACATTTCACTGATTCATGTAACAAACTGTTTAAGATTTGCTATCTTATCTGCGTGCGGCCTCAATTTTCAGGCGGCGTCCATGCGAAAACAACCCATAAAAATCAGGCGCAGCCACGATTTCCCTGGTGTTGGCGCAGTATTCGCGCACCCCGGTATAGCCGGGGTCATTTTTTTCTGGCATCCACCCAGGCTTTCAGCACTGCCACATCGTTTTGCCACTCTTGTTTCATCTCTTCGACCCAATCACCTACGTTATCTTCCCAGGCAGGTAAATCAGGAGACTGAATCTGTTGGCCCAGCTGCTGGAGATGGCGTAACCCGACAGATCCTGCCGCGCCTTTGATTTTATGCCCCTCTTCGACGATGCCCTTCTGGTCACGCGCCGTCAGGTTGGATTCGAGCACGTTCAGATAGCCCGGCATCATTTTTTCGAACACGGCGAGGCCATCGGTGATCAGTTTTGGTCCCACCAGATCGATATACTGCTCCAGCATGGCGGTATCCAGTATCGTTTGGGCTTTAGCGCTATCAACAGACGTCATGGTGCTCTCCTCTTCATCACAGGTATCCCAGAACTTCTTGATCATCGCCGTCAGGGCGGGTACCGCCAGCGGCTTGCTGAGCACATCGTCCATACCGGCCTCGAGATACTCTTTTTTATCTTTCAACACGTTTGCGGTCAACGCCACCAGCGGCGGCAGCTCGTCAGGAGCATATTTGCGCGTCAGCTCGCGGGAGATATCCAGCCCGGTCATGTCCGGTAGCTGAATATCGAGCAGCACCAGGTCATACTCGCCCGGCGTGAACATCTCCAGCGCGGCTTTCCCGGTCATCGCCACATCCACGCTGTTACCGAGTTTTTCCAGTACCGACCGGGCGACAATGACGTTCAGCTCAATATCTTCCACCAGCAGGACGTGCAGGGCTGGCAGCGGCATATCGTCGTTCTCAAACGTATCTTCCACCTCTTCCGCCACGGCAGGCGCGTGGACGGTAAGCGTAAAGGTGGAGCCTTTACCCGGCTGGCTGGCAACGGTGATATCCCCGCCCATACTTTTCGCCAGACGTTTCGACACCGCCAGTCCAATGCCCGTACCGGTCGCCGGTTTACCGCCGTGGCTGTCTTTAACCTGATAATACATGGCGAAGATCTTATCCTGCTCCTCCTGAGGAATGCCGATACCCGAGTCCTCAACTTCAAAGTGCAGCATGTCGCCTTCGTCATAGCGAATGCGCACCGCAACCTGCCCCTTCTGGGTAAACTTCACGGCGTTGCTGATGAGGTTCCACAGGATCTGCCGCAGACGTGTGCCGTCCGTCACCACTTTATGCGGCAACGGCAGCGTTGGCTCCATCACAAAGCTCAACCCTTTTTGCTGAGCCTGTAAACCTGACAGGTTTTCCAGGTCCGCGAGGAAACCGGTAAAATCAACCGGCTGGTTGTCGAGCTGAACTTTACGGCGTTCCATCTTATCCATGTCGATAATATCATTGAAGATATTGCCCAGCGTGACCGCCGAGACGTGGATCGTTTTCAGGTATTTTTCCTGCTCGCTGGTCAGCTCGGTATCCAGCAGAATGCGGCTCAGCCCCACAATGCCATTCAGCGGGGTGCGCAGTTCATGGCTGATGGTGGAGATGAAGGTGGTTTTATCCCGGCTGGCGCGCTCCAGCGCATCCTGATAGCGCTTACGCTCGGTGATATCGCGGCCAAAGCCCATCAGACCATGACGTTTCCCCACCCGGTCGTAATAAGGCACTTTGCGGATCTCAAAGCAGGCTTTGCGCCCGTCAGGATAGTCCAGCCACTGCTCATAGGTCAGCGAAACGTTATGGCGGAAGACCTTTTCATCCGTCTCCATCACTTTTGCTGCCGCCTCTTCGGAATAGACATCCTGAGGTTTCAGGTGGATCAGCTGCTTTTCGCTTTTCCCGGTCAACAGTTCCATGGCCCGGTTACAGCCGGAGAACTCTTTATCTTCATTACGGTAGAACACCAGATCCGGCGACGCATCGAGGAACGAGCGCAGGAAAGAGGATTGCTGTTCAAGCTGGATCTGCGTCACTTCACGCTCTTTCATCTCAACTTTTAGCTGCTCAAGCGTGGTCTGACGCTCGGCTTCCGCCTTCTCACGGTCTGAAATTTCCTGATTCAGCTGGGCAATGTTGTCCTTGAGCTGGACGTTGAGTTTGAGATCGCGCTCGCGCATCTCTTCCAGCTTATCCACCAGTTTCGATAAACGCTGTCGGGACTCTTCCAGTTGCTCAACCACCACGGAGAGAAAATAGACCGCCCATGGGGTAATCAGCAGGCCAAAGAAAATAGAGCGGATCACGTCGATGCTCTCGACCTGACCATGCAGAACCATGGTCACGGCCATTTGCACGACGATGGCCAGAACGACCAGCGCCAGCGCCAGCAGCATGGAAAAACGCACCAGCCCGAGCTTCATCATCAGGTCGACGTAGTACTGGGCCAGCATTCGAATTTGCTTCATAGAGGATCCCTTCACGACTTTATCGCTCAATAATACTCAAATTCACGGCGAGGCGTTGAAGGTTGTGAGAAAAAGTGCGGAGTGAAACAGGAGATTAGCCTCGCCCCCGGGCAACCGGGAGCGAGGAAGAAGGTTTATCAGGAGCGTTTTAGCAGCATCCAGAGGCTGATCAGGAAGAAACTGGCGCTCGGCAACAGTGCTCCGATAATTGGCGGAATGCCATACACCAGCGTCAGCGGACCGAAAATCTGATCGAGGACGTAGAACACAAAACCAAAGCTGATACCGGTTACCACGCGAACCCCCATCGGCACGCTACGCAGCGGTCCAAAGATGAACGATAGCGCCATCAGCATCATCACGGCCACGGACAGCGGCTGGAAGATTTTGCTCCACATGTTGAGCTGGTAACGCCCCGCATCCTGTCCGCTCGATTTCAGATACTTCACGTAATTATGCAGACCGCTGATGGAGAGCGCATCGGGATCGAGCGCAACCACCCCAAGCTTGTCCGGCGTCAGGTTGGTTTTCCAGGTACCGCTAACGGTCTGCGAACCGGTGATCTGTTTCGGGTTCGTCAGGTCAGATTCATCAACCTGGGATAACCGCCACAGCTTGTTGTTCGCATCAAATTTAGCGGAGGCGGCATAACGCACCGACTGTAAACGACGATCGTTATTGAAGGCATAGATACTCACGCCGCCCAGTTCATCGTCCCCTTTCACGCGTTCGATATAGACAAAGTTCTGACCATCTTTCGCCCATAATCCCTGCTGCGTGGAGAGCAGTGAACCGCCGTACATAGCCTGAGCACGGTAGTTACGCGCCATCTGTTCGCCCTGTGGCGCGACCCATTCGCCAATCGCCATGGTCAACAGCACCAGCGGGATCGCGGTTTTCATCACCGACAGCGCAACCTGCATACGGGTAAAACCCGATGCCTGCATCACCACCAGCTCGCTACGCTGAGCCAGCATCCCCAGGCCCAGCAGCGCCCCCAACAGGGCCGCCATCGGGAAGAAGATCTGCACATCTTTTGGTACGCTGAGCAGGGTATACATCCCGGCGCCCAACGCGTCGTAACTCCCCTGCCCGGCTTTTTTCAGCTGGTCGACAAATTTGATAATGCCCGAGAGCGACACCAGCATGAACAGGGTCATCATGATGGTGGTGAAAATCGTTTTACCGATATAGCGGTCAAGTACGCCAAACGCCTGCATTAGATGGCTCCTTTACGCGTAAACCGGGCACGAAGACGACGCACAGGCACCGTGTCCCACAAGTTGAGTCCGACTGCCAGCAGCAGATACAAACCATTCACGACCCAGGTCCAGATCATCGGGTCAATTTTTCCTTTCCCGCCGTTAGACTTGATTGAGGTTTGCAGCAGGAAGAACACCAGATACAGCAGCATCGCTGGCAGCATCGACAGCACGCGGCCCTGGCGCGGGTTTACCACGCTCAGCGGAACCACCATCAGCGCCATCATAAATACGGTGAATACCAGCGTGATACGCCAGTGCAGTTCAGCACGCGCACGATCGGTATCGGTATTCATTAAGGTGCGCATATCCATCTGCTCAGTATCCGTGGGATCGAGCGCAACGGCCTGATGGCCAATGATGGCCTGGTAGTTCTGAAAATCGGTAATACGGAAGTCGCGCAGCATAGCCGTGCCTTCGAAACGCGTTCCTTTGTTCAGCGTGACAACCTGAGAGCCGTCTTTACGCTGCGACAGCTGACCGGAGTCCGCCACCACCACAGAAGGCCGAGCGTTACCTTTCGGGCGCAGTTGAGCAAGAAACACGTCATTGAAGCGGTTGCCATCAACGCTTTCGATAAACAGCACGGAGTTACCGTCGGTAGCCTGCTGGAACTGCCCCTGCGCCAGCGCCGCCAGCCCCGGGTTAGCTTTTGCTTCCGCCAGCACCTCATCCTGATGACGAGAGGAGGTCGGCCCTGCCCACATGACGTTAACCGCGGCAACAATGCCCGTAAACAGCGCCAGCACCATGGCTGCTTTTACCAGTACGGCTTTACTGAGGCCGCAGGCATGCATCACGGTGATTTCACTTTCGGTATAGAGCTTACCCAGGGTCATCAGCAGACCAAGGAACAGGCTTAACGGCAGGATAAGCTGCGCCATTTCCGGCACGCCAAGCCCGAGCAGGGAAAGCACCAGATTCGTTGGGATTTCGCCATCAACCGCCGCGCCGAGGATCCTGACCAGCTTCTGACAGAAAAAGATCAGAAGGAGGATAAAGAGGATCGCCAGTTGGCTCTTCAGCGTCTCCCGAACCAGATATCTTATGATTATCACTTTAAATACGCCCGTTAAAACTCGTCTTATGCAGGAATTTAGCTTGTTTCATGGCTTAAACGTCATTTATTCTCTTGAGTCGTCGAAATCATCGCTAAGATTAAAAAACCCGGCGGATTCGCGCTTCATGACATTTATTGACGTGTCGAAACCGTAGTAACGTAAGATTAACACGAAGTCACCACAACGGCGGACATGAGTTACGAAAGGTTTCAATTCTATCCGTAGCCGCCGCCGTTGTCTTTAAGATTCAGGAGCGTAGTGCATGGAGTTCAGTGTAAAAAGCGGTAGCCCGGAGAAACAGCGGAGTGCCTGCATCGTTGTGGGCGTCTTTGAACCACGCCGACTCTCCCCGATCGCCGAGCAACTCGATAAAATCAGCGACGGTTATATCAGCGCCCTGCTGCGCCGTGGCGAACTGGAAGGCAAACCAGGGCAGACCTTGTTGCTGCACCATGTTCCGAACGTCCTGTCCGAGCGTATTCTGCTGATTGGCTGTGGTAAAGAACGTGAGCTTGATGAGCGCCAGTACAAGCAGGTTATTCAGAAAACCATTAATACACTGAATGATACTGGTTCGATGGAAGCCGTCTGCTTCCTGACGGAGCTGCACGTTAAGGGCCGCAACACGTACTGGAAAGTGCGCCAGGCCGTCGAAACCGCAAAAGAGAGCCTCTACAGCTTTGATCAGCTGAAAACCACCAAAAGCGAGCCGCGTCGCCCGCTGCGTAAAATGGTCTTTAACGTGCCAACCCGTCGCGAGCTGACCAGCGGCGAGCGCGCCATTCAGCACGGTCTGGCCATTGCCGCCGGTATTAAAGCGGCAAAAGATCTTGGCAATATGCCGCCAAACATCTGTAACGCCGCGTACCTGGCATCTCAGGCGCGCCAGCTGGCTGACGCCTACAGCAAGAACGTCATCACCCGCGTTATCGGCGAACAGCAGATGAAAGAGCTGGGGATGCACTCTTATCTGGCGGTCGGTAACGGTTCCCAGAACGAATCCCTGATGTCGGTCATTGAGTACAAGGGTAATCCGTCTGAAGATGCGCGTCCCATCGTGCTCGTCGGTAAAGGGCTGACCTTCGACTCCGGCGGTATCTCCATCAAGCCTTCAGAAGGCATGGATGAGATGAAATACGACATGTGCGGCGCGGCGGCGGTTTACGGCGTCATGCGCATGGTCGCGGAACTTCAGTTGCCCATCAACGTGATCGGCGTGCTGGCGGGCTGCGAAAACATGCCTGGCGGCCGCGCTTATCGTCCTGGTGATGTGCTGACCACCATGTCCGGCCAGACCGTTGAGGTGCTGAACACCGACGCCGAAGGCCGTCTGGTGCTGTGCGACGTGCTGACCTACGTTGAGCGTTTCGAACCTGAAGCGGTTATCGACGTGGCTACCCTGACCGGCGCCTGCGTGATCGCGCTGGGCCATCACATCACCGGCCTGATGTCGAACCACAACCCGCTGGCGCATGAGCTGATCGGCGCGTCCGAACAGGCCGGCGACCGCGCGTGGCGTCTGCCGCTGGGGGACGAGTTCCAGGAACAGCTGGAGTCTAATTTCGCAGACATGGCGAACATCGGCGGTCGTCCTGGCGGAGCAATCACCGCAGGCTGCTTCCTGGCGCGTTTCACCCGCAAGTACAACTGGGCGCACCTGGACATCGCGGGGACCGCATGGCGCTCCGGTAAAGCCAAAGGCGCGACCGGACGTCCGGTGGCGCTGCTGTCGCAGTTCCTGCTCAATCGTGCGGGTTTTAACGGCGACGAGTGATGTAAAACGCCGGGTGGCGGCTACGCCTTACCCGGCCTACACGCCACTCAACCGTAGGCCGGGTAAGCGAAGCGCCACCCGGCTTTGCATTTAAATCCACGACAAGAAGCCCCATATATTATGAAGAATGCAACGTTCTACCTTCTGGACAATGACACCCATCAGGATGGCCTCAGCGCCGTTGAACAGCTGGTGTGTGAAATTGCCGCAGAACGTTGGCGCGCAGGTAAACGCGTCCTGATTGCCTGTGAAGATGAGCAGCAGGCGATTCGCCTGGATGAAGCGCTATGGGCGCGCCCGCCGGAGAGTTTTGTTCCGCATAACCTGTCGGGCGAAGGTCCACGCGGCGGGGCACCGGTGGAGATTGCCTGGCCGCAAAAACGCAACAGCAGCGCGCGCGACATTCTCATTAGCTTGCGGACAGACTTTGCAGATTTTGCCACCGCTTTCACAGAAGTGGTAGACTTTGTCCCTTACGAAGAATCCTTGAAACAACTGGCGCGCGAACGCTACAAAGCGTACCGCCTGGCCGGTTTTAACCTGAATACGGCAACCTGGAAATAATGGAAAAGACATATAACCCACGCGATATCGAACAGCCGCTTTACGAGCACTGGGAACAGCAGGGCTATTTCAAGCCTAACGGCGACGAAAGCAAAGAGTCCTTCTGCATCATGATCCCGCCGCCGAACGTCACCGGCAGTTTGCATATGGGGCATGCTTTCCAGCAGACCATCATGGATACCATGATCCGCTACCAGCGCATGCAGGGCAAAAATACCCTGTGGCAGGCGGGGACTGACCACGCGGGTATCGCGACCCAGATGGTGGTTGAGCGTAAAATTGCCGCTGAAGAGGGTAAAACCCGCCACGACTACGGTCGCGACGCGTTCATCGACAAAATCTGGCAGTGGAAGGCAGAATCCGGCGGCACCATTACCCGTCAAATGCGCCGTCTCGGCAACTCCGTAGACTGGGAGCGCGAGCGCTTCACCATGGATGAAGGCCTGTCCAACGCCGTGAAAGAAGTCTTTGTGCGCCTGTACAAAGAAGACCTGATTTATCGTGGCAAGCGCCTGGTCAACTGGGACCCGAAACTGCGCACCGCCATCTCTGACCTGGAAGTGGAAAACCGCGAGTCTAAAGGCTCCATGTGGCACATCCGCTATCCGCTGGCCGACGGCGCAAAAACCGCCGACGGTAAAGATTACCTGGTGGTGGCGACCACCCGTCCGGAAACCCTGCTGGGCGATACCGGCGTGGCCGTTAACCCGGAAGATCCGCGTTATAAAGATCTGATCGGCAAATTCGTGGTGCTGCCGCTGGTGAACCGCCGTATTCCGATTGTGGGCGACGAACACGCCGACATGGAAAAAGGCACCGGCTGCGTGAAAATCACCCCGGCGCATGACTTCAACGACTATGAAGTCGGTCGTCGTCATCAACTTCCGATGATCAACATTCTGACCTTCGACGGCGATATCCGCGAAAGCGCAGAAGTGTATGACACCAAAGGCAACGAATCCGACGTTTATTCCAGCGACATCCCGGCTGAGTTCCAGAAGCTGGAGCGCTTTGCCGCGCGTAAAGCCATCGTAGCCGCCGTTGACGCACTCGGCCTGCTGGAAGAGGTTAAACCTCACGATCTGACCGTGCCGTACGGCGACCGTGGCGGCGTGGTTATCGAGCCAATGCTGACCGACCAGTGGTACGTGCGTGCCGACGTGCTGGCGAAACCGGCTGTGGAAGCGGTTGAGAACGGCAGCATTCAGTTCGTGCCGAAGCAGTACGAAAACATGTACTTCTCCTGGATGCGCGATATTCAGGACTGGTGTATTTCCCGTCAGCTGTGGTGGGGTCACCGTATCCCGGCATGGTACGACAACGAAGGCAATGTCTACGTTGGCCGCACCGAAGAGGAAGTGCGTCAGGAAAACAACCTGGGCGCGGATGTTGCCCTGCGCCAGGACGAAGACGTGCTGGATACCTGGTTCTCCTCCGCGCTGTGGACCTTCTCCACCCTCGGCTGGCCGGAAAACACCGACGCGCTGCGTCAGTTCCACCCAACCAGCGTGATGGTCTCCGGCTTCGACATTATCTTCTTCTGGATTGCCCGCATGATCATGATGACCATGCACTTCATCAAAGACGAAGACGGCAAGCCGCAGGTTCCGTTCCATACCGTCTACATGACCGGCCTGATCCGCGACGACGAAGGCCAGAAGATGTCCAAATCCAAGGGTAACGTTATCGACCCGCTGGATATGGTGGACGGTATCTCTCTGGAAGAGCTGCTGGAAAAACGTACCGGCAACATGATGCAGCCGCAGCTGGCAGAGAAAATCCGCAAGCGTACCGAGAAGCAGTTCCCGAACGGGATCGAATCTCACGGTACCGACGCCCTGCGCTTCACCCTGGCGGCGCTGGCCTCCACCGGTCGTGACATCAACTGGGATATGAAGCGTCTGGAAGGTTACCGTAACTTCTGTAACAAGCTGTGGAACGCCAGCCGCTTCGTGCTGATGAACACCGAAGATCAGGATTGCGGCTTTAACGGCGGCGAAATGACCCTGTCTCTGGCAGACCGCTGGATCCTGGCGGAATTTAACCAGACGGTGAAAGCATTCCGCGACGCGCTGGACAGCTACCGCTTCGACATCGCGGCAGGCATCCTGTACGAATTCACCTGGAACCAGTTCTGCGACTGGTACCTGGAGCTGGCGAAGCCGGTCATGAACGGCGGTTCTGAAGCGGAACTGCGCGGCACGCGTAATACGCTGATTACCGTTCTGGAAGGTCTGCTGCGCCTTGCGCACCCGATCATTCCATTCATCACCGAAACCATCTGGCAGCGCGTGAAGGTGATTGCCGGTATTAATGCCGATACCATCATGCTCCAGCCGTTCCCGGCATTCGACGCCGCGAAAGTGGATGAAGCCGCATCTGCGGATACCGAGTGGCTGAAACAGGCGATCGTTGCGGTACGTAACATCCGCGCGGAAATGAACATCGCTCCGGGTAAACCACTGGAGCTGCTGCTGCGCGGTTGCAGCGAAGCTGCCGTTCGTCGCGTCACCGAGAACAACACCTTCCTGAAAACCATGGCGCGTCTGGAAAGCATCACCGTGCTGCCTGCCGATGACAAAGGTCCGGTTTCCGTGACCAAAATCATCGACGGCGCGGAGCTGCTGATCCCGATGGCGGGCCTGATCGACAAAGATGCGGAGCTGGCGCGTCTGGCGAAAGAAGTGGCGAAAGTCGACGTGGAAATTGGCAAAATCGAAAGCAAACTGGCGAACGAGGGCTTTGTGGCCCGCGCACCGGAAGCGGTCATCGCCAAAGAGCGTGAGCGTCTGGTTGCCTTCGCCGATGCGAAGACCAAACTGATCGAGCAGCAGGCGGTTATCGCGGCGCTGTAATGCTTTTACCCCTTACGCTTCAGGGCGTAAGGGGTATCCTTCCTGAAAACTCCTCGCTTGCACTCCCCTTTCTGCGGTGCTATTAACAGCAGTTGTGTGTCAATTTTTGTCATGAGTAATGCTATGAGCGTGATTACCCCCGTCGCGACGACAATGCGTCGGATCACTGAGCAGGACAACCCGGCTATCGCCGCCGTTATCCGCACGGTTTCTGCCGAATATGGCCTGACCGCCGACAAAGGCTACACCGTGGCCGACCCAAATCTGGACGAACTTTTTCAGCTGTACAGCCAGCCGGGTCATGCCTACTGGGTCATCGAGCAGGACGGCCAGGTCGTGGGCGGCGGCGGCATTGCCCCACTGCTTTGCAGCGAGCCGGATATCTGTGAACTCCAGAAAATGTATTTCCTGCCAACGATACGCGGACAAGGCCTGGCGAAAAAGCTGGCGCTGGTCGCCCTGGAACATGCACGCTCACAGGGCTTTAAACGTTGCTACCTTGAAACCACCGCTTTCCTTAAAGAGGCCATTGGCCTGTATGAACATCTCGGCTTTGAGCATATCGATGCGCCACTGGGCTGCACGGGCCACGTGGACTGCGAAGTCAGGATGCTGAAAAGTCTGTAAGTTTTGTTCCTGCCGTCTTCTGTTAAGCGTCTGTAAACTGAATGCTCTACACTCACAGTTCACACCAAAACAGGGGAAATGCGATGTCGAAGATAAAAAGCTACGCCGCACCGCAGGCGGGTGCAGAACTTGAGCTGTACGAGTACGATGCGGGCGAACTAAAAGCGGAAGACGTCGAAGTACAGGTTGATTACTGCGGGATCTGCCACTCAGATCTCTCGATGATCGACAATGAATGGGGCTTCTCCAGCTATCCGCTGGTGGCCGGGCACGAAGTCATTGGCCGCGTCGTGGCGCTCGGCAGCGCCGCGCAGGACAAAGGGCTGAAAGTGGGCCAGCGCGTGGGTATCGGCTGGACGGCACGCAGCTGCGGCCACTGCGACGCCTGTATCAGCGGCAATCAGATCAACTGCCTTGAGGGCGCTACGCCGACCATCCTGAACAAGGGCGGTTTCGCCGATAAGCTGCGCGCCGACTGGCAATGGGTTATCCCGCTGCCGGACAGCATTGATATTGAATCCGCAGGTCCGCTGCTGTGTGGCGGCATCACCGTCTTTAAACCGCTGCTGATGCATCACATTACCGCCACCAGCCGCGTGGGCGTGATCGGGATTGGCGGGCTGGGGCATATTGCCATCAAGCTGCTGCACGCGATGGGCTGTGAAGTGACGGCGTTTAGCTCTAACCCGGCGAAAGAGCAGGAAGTGCTGGCCATGGGTGCGGATAAAGTGGTAAACAGTCGCGATCCCCAGGCGCTCACCGCTCTGGCAGGCCAGTTTGACCTGATCATCAACACCGTGAACGTCGATCTCGACTGGCAGCCGTACTTTGAAGCCCTGGCCTACGGCGGTAACTTCCACACCGTGGGTGCGGTGATGAAGCCGCTGCCGGTTCCGGCGTTTACCCTGATCGGCGGCGATCGCAGCATATCCGGCTCTGCTACCGGCACACCATATGAGTTACGCAAGCTGATGAAGTTTGCCGGACGCACAAAAGTGGCGCCAACCACCGAGCTGTATCCGATGTCAAAAATCAACGAAGCGATCCAGCACGTGCGCGACGGCAAAGCCCGCTACCGCGTGGTGTTGAAAGCGGATTTCTGATGTGAGATTGCCGGGGAATGTGCAGCCTGATGCCCTCACCCCAACCCTCTCCCACAGGGAGAGGGCGCAAACACTAAAAACGGTAACGGTTGTTACCGTTTTGCATCTACCATGGTCTTAAACACTTCCGCCACCGCGACCGCCCCCGGATCCATCACCCCGTCCAGATTCTCTTTATTCACGTACGACGAGCGTCCCGCGCCGGCTTTCGCCATTTTCGCCGTTGCTTCAGCCCCTTGCTGCGCGGCCTGCGCTGCCGCCTGAATATTGCCTTTCTGTAACGCCTCCAGCGCCGGTTGCAGGGCATCGATCAGCGTACGATCGCCGAGATCTGCACCGCCATACTGCTTCATCTGCGCCAGTCCGCTCAGCAATGCTTCAGGTAGCGACTGTCCATCGTGAAGCTTTTGTCCTGCCGCCGTGAAGAAGATCGACATCAATACGCCGCTCGATCCGCCCATCACCGTTGCCAGCCGCTCCCCCACCAGCAGGAGTAATGTCGGCACGTCGTTAAGGGGCAGGTTGTTCTCCTCAAGTCGCTGCGCAATATCCCGCGCCCCTTGCGCAAAGGTGGAGCCCGTATCGCCATCGCCTACTTTGGCATCCAGCGCGTTAAGGCGATTTTCCAGCTGGATCAATGTTTTCGTTACCGAGGCGACGGCCTCGCTCACCTGCGGATTGTCCGACGGGGTATATTCCACGCGATCATGAAGGGCGCTATGGGGGACGGTACGCAGGGGCGCGAACGCGACGGGCTTCTGCCAGCCCAGCGTCTCGACCTCGGCGTGAATCGCCTTCTCGAAGAAATCGTTGAGCTTTAACAGCGTTAGCGAAAAGCCTTTCATATCCAGCGCACTCACCAGCGGCGCCGGGCCAATCAGATACGCAATGTTCTCTTTCAACGCCGAATGCGCCAGCTCTTTGGTGAGCAGAGCCATCTCCAGCGCTGACACGCCGCCGAGGTTGTTGATCAGCACCGCAAAGCGCCCGTCACCCGCCTGGGCTTTTAGCGGCGTCACCAGCGTATCGATAATCGCCCTGCTGTTCTGCGTATCCACCACCGATGCCCCCGGCTCGCCGTGAATCCCCAGCCCCAGCTCCACGTGGCCTTGCCTGATGCGTCCTTCTTCATCATCGCTACCCGGCAGGTTACAGGTTTGCATCGCAACCCCCAGGCTCCAGAGGTTATCGCAGGCCTGTTGTGCAATATCCCGCACGTCGTTTAGCGATTTCCCCTGTTCTGCCGCATATCCCGCAATCTTATGCACCAGCGCCGTTCCCGCGATACCACGCGGCTGCTTGTTATCCGGTAGGGCGATATCATCCGCCACGATAACCATCTCGACCTTCAGGCCGTAGCGTTTGGCTTTTTCCGCCGCCAGGCCAAAGTTAAGCCGGTCACCGGTGTAGTTTTTCACAATCAGCAGGCAGCCACGATCGCCCGTCACCGCCACAATGGCATTGAGGACCGCATCCACGCTTGGGGAAGCGAACAGATCGCCACACACCGCTGCGGTAAGCATGCCTTTACCGACGAACCCGGCATGTGCCGGTTCATGGCCGGAGCCGCCACCGGAGATCACCGCCACGCGGCTTTTATCCCAGTCGCCGCGAGCCACCACGCGGATGGCCGGATCGATATCCAGTTTGACGAGATTACCGTGCGGCGCGGAGAGAAGTATGCCTTCAATGGCATCGTTGACAAGCTGTTTGCGGTCGTTAAAAAAGAATCTGGACATAGTTTCCCAAAATTTTGTTTACCGTATGCAAAAGCATAGTCCGCACTGGATAATGCGCCGCAAAGTGAGGAATTTACGCAGACATTTTGCCGTCAGGTTGCCTATACTCCACCCAGGACTACGAGAGGACGTGCATCATGAGTACACCATTGTTAATCGCCAGGACGCTGGAAAAAGAGCTGTTTTTACTGCCCGCGATGGCGAACCGTCATGGTCTGATCACCGGCGCGACCGGGACGGGAAAAACCGTCACCCTGCAAAAGCTGGCTGAGTCGTTGTCAGAGACTGGCGTGCCGGTATTTATGGCTGACGTGAAGGGCGATTTAACCGGGGTGGCTCAGGAAGGTGCAGCGTCAGAAAAACTCCTCGAGCGCCTGAAAAATATCGGCATCACCGACTGGACGCCGCACGGTAATCCGGTGGTGGCCTGGGATATCTTCGGCGAAAAAGGCCATCCGGTGCGCGCCACCGTCTCCGACCTCGGCCCGCTGCTGCTGGCCCGTCTGCTTAACCTCAACGACGTGCAGTCCGGGGTACTGAACATTATCTTCCGTATCGCCGACGATCAGGGGCTACTGCTGCTCGACTTCAAAGATCTGCGCGCCATCACCCAGTACATTGGCGATAACGCCAAATCCTTCCAGAACCAGTACGGCAATATCAGCAGCGCCTCGGTGGGCGCCATTCAGCGCGGGCTCCTGACGCTGGAGCAACAGGGTGCCGAACACTTCTTCGGCGAGCCAATGCTGGATATCAAAGACTGGATGCGTACCGACAGCAGCGGCAAAGGCATCATCAACATTCTGAGCGCAGAGAAGCTCTACCAGATGCCGAAGCTTTACGCCGCCAGCCTGCTGTGGATGCTCTCTGAACTGTACGAACAACTGCCGGAAGCAGGCGATCTGGAAAAACCCAAACTGGTGTTCTTCTTTGACGAAGCGCACCTGTTGTTTAACGACGCGCCGCAGGTGCTGCTGGATAAAATTGAACAGGTTATCCGCCTGATCCGCTCCAAGGGTGTCGGGGTCTGGTTTGTGTCGCAAAACCCGTCGGATATTCCGGACAACGTACTGGGGCAGCTGGGTAACCGCGTGCAGCACGCCCTGCGCGCCTTTACGCCGAGAGATCAGAAAGCGGTGAAAGCCGCGGCGCAAACCATGCGTGCCAATCCGGCCTTTGATACCGAAACCGCCATTCAGGCGCTGGGTACCGGTGAAGCGCTGATTTCGTTCCTCGATGCAAAAGGCAGCCCGACAGTTGTCGAGCGTGCGATGGTGATTGCGCCCTGCTCGCGCATGGGGCCGGTAACGGACGATGAACGCAACGGCCTGATTAATCACTCCCCGGTGTACGGGAAGTATGAAGACGAGGTGGATCGCGAATCCGCGTTCGAGATGCTGCAAAAAGGGGTGCAGGCGACTGCCGAATCGCAGGATGCCCCTGCCGCAAAAGGGCAATCTGTTGCCGTGGACGACGGCATTCTCGGCGGGCTGAAAGATATTCTGTTCGGCAGCACCGGGCCACGCGGCGGCAAACGCGATGGCGTGGTTCAGACCATGGCAAAAAGCGCGACGCGTCAGATTACCAACCAGATAGTACGCGGCATGCTGGGAAGTCTGCTAGGCGGCCGTCGCCGGTAGCGGGGGAACCCACGGGCGGCCAAGCGCCGACCCCTGTACACCGTTCTCCTGTAGATAGCGGTCGATTTCCAGCATCCCCGTCCAGCGGTTCTCACACCAGAGCGGTGCCAGAAGCGTTGGGCGGCGGGCGCTGGCCGAGATGCGGTGGTAAACAATCTCCGGAGGCGTGTGGCGAATCATCTCCCCCGCCGTCACCGTATAGTCGTCGAGTTCGATACCACTTAACCGCCCCGCTTCCCAGGCTTTCGCCATTATGCTGCCCTTCACGATATGCAGCGGATGCAGCTTAATGCCATCCACGCCGGTCTCGACGACTTTTTCCAGCGTTTCCAGCCCGTGCTGCTGCCCTTCTCCTGGCAAGCCGACAATCAGATGCGAGCAGACTTTTAATCCACGCTCACGGGCGAGACGCGTGGTGCGCTGGTAGCAGGCGAAATCATGCCCGCGATTGATACGGTGCAGGGTTTTGTCATGCGCGGTCTGCAAGCCCAGCTCCAGCCAGATCTCGTAGCCCTTCTCTTTGTACTCACTAAGTAAATCCAGCACGGCCTCCGGCACGCAGTCCGGACGCGTCCCCACGCACAGCCCGACAATGTTCGCTTGAGCAACCGCCTGCTGATACATCGAGCGCAGTACCTGCACCTCAGCCCACGTGCTGGTGTAGGCCTGGAAATAGGCCAGATACTGCTTCGCGCGATTCACCAGACTCGCCTGATGGGCGAGCTGTTCAGCGATAGATTTATGCTGCTGGGCCTCGTCAGCAAACGAGGCCACGTTACAGAAAGTGCAGCCACCACGCCCGATGGTGCCATCGCGATTCGGGCAGCTAAAGCCGCCGTGCAGCGTCAGTTTGTGAACCTTTTGCCCATAGCGCTGCAAAAGATCCCCACCAAACATATTGACTAATTTCTGTAACTGCATAATCTGATAGACCGTCCCGAAGAAAGGGGACAAGCCTGCCATTTTTAGCCTCTGTCGGCGATGACCTGGATCAATCGCCTTGGACGGCCTTTATCTGTTTGAATAAATAATCACGATTACCGAGATTTCATTCACCCTGTACGTAATTACTTTTCCTTATGTTCTGATGGTTTTTTTCATTTATAGCGCCAGGACTGAAAAACAGTGATTTTATGCGGATTTGAATGCAACACCAGATTAATATTCTGCTATAAATCTGCATTTCAGCACGCTGCATCGATAATACCGCTTTCATATAGTGAGTCAGATCACACTCCCCTGCACCTCCCCGGTGCTTTAAGTGGTTGTAAAAATAGTTAAATACATATTAAAAACAAAAAGATAACTACGCTTTAGCACATTTTTGTATAAATAAGATTGCCATTTGACCTGTGTACCAATTCCCGATAAGTTGGAAATCCGCTGGAAGCTTTCTGGATGAGCGGCCTGCTCATCATATTTATGCAGTAATTGAGATTCCCTCTGAAGCAAGTCCTCAAACTTGTTTACCTGCGCGAAAGGATGAAAAAGAGGGCGAATGCGAGGTCCGCGTATGAAACGCTAACCCCGTCGCCATGCTCTTTCTGCGCCTGTGCGCCACGGTAAAGTTCAGTGGGAAGCCCGACGAGCCTGGGGAGGTTCACTGATATGTTGTACGATAAATCCCTTGAGAAGGATAACTGTGGTTTCGGCCTGATCGCCCACATAGAAGGCGAACCTAGCCACAAGGTAGTGCGTACTGCTATTCACGCACTGGCCCGTATGCAGCACCGTGGCGCCATCCTTGCCGATGGTAAAACCGGCGACGGTTGCGGCCTGCTGCTGCAAAAACCGGATCGTTTCTTCCGTATCGTAGCGGAAGAGCGCGGCTGGCGTTTAGCCAAAAACTACGCTGTCGGTATGCTGTTCCTGAATCAGGATCCTGAAAAAGCTGCCGCCTCACGCCGCATCGTTGAAGAAGAACTTCAGCGTGAAACCCTGTCGATCGTCGGCTGGCGCGATGTGCCAACCAACGAAGGGGTGCTCGGTGAAATCGCCCTCTCCTCGCTGCCTCGTATTGAACAGATTTTTGTCAATGCGCCTGCGGGCTGGCGTCCGCGTGATATGGAACGCCGTCTGTTTATCGCCCGCCGCCGCATTGAAAAACGTCTTCAGGATGATAAAGAGTTCTACGTCTGTAGCCTCTCTAACCTTGTGAACATCTATAAAGGTCTGTGTATGCCGGCTGACCTGCCGCGCTTCTACCTGGACCTGGCGGACCTGCGTCTGGAATCGGCCATTTGCCTGTTCCACCAGCGCTTCTCCACCAACACCGTTCCACGCTGGCCGCTGGCGCAGCCGTTCCGCTACCTGGCGCATAACGGCGAGATCAACACCATCACCGGTAACCGCCAGTGGGCCCGCGCCCGTACCTATAAATTCCAGACGCCGCTGATCCCGGATCTGCACGATGCCGCGCCGTTCGTGAACGAAACCGGCTCGGACTCCAGCTCCATGGATAACATGCTGGAACTGCTGCTGGCGGGCGGGATGGACATCGTGCGCGCCATGCGTCTGCTCGTGCCACCGGCCTGGCAGAACAACCCGGATATGGACCCTGAGCTGCGCGCGTTCTTCGACTTTAACTCCATGCACATGGAGCCGTGGGACGGCCCGGCGGGCATCGTTATGTCCGACGGTCGTTTTGCCGCCTGTAACCTGGACCGTAATGGTCTGCGTCCGGCGCGCTACGTTATTACCAAAGACAAGCTCATCACCTGTGCCTCTGAAGTCGGGATCTGGGATTACCAGCCAGACGAAGTGGTCGAGAAAGGCCGCGTCGGACCGGGCGAGCTGATGGTGATCGACACCCGCGGTGGGCGTATTCTGCATTCCGCCGAAACCGACAACGATCTGAAGAGCCGCCATCCGTACAAAGAGTGGATGGAGAAAAACGTGCGTCGTCTGGTGCCGTTTGAAGATCTGTCGGACGAAGAAGTGGGCAGCCGCGAGCTGGACGATGACACCCTCGCGAGCTTCCAGAAGCAGTTTAACTACAGCGCGGAAGAGCTGGACTCGGTTATCCGCGTGCTCGGTGAAAACGGCCAGGAAGCGGTCGGCTCAATGGGTGACGATACCCCGTTTGCCGTGCTCTCCAGCCAGCCACGCATTATTTATGACTACTTCCGTCAGCAGTTTGCGCAGGTCACTAACCCGCCAATCGATCCGCTGCGCGAAGCCCACGTCATGTCGCTGGCCACCAGCATCGGCCGTGAGATGAACGTCTTCTGTGAAGCTGAAGGCCAGGCGCACCGTCTGACCTTTAAATCACCGATCCTGCTGTACTCCGATTTCAAACAGCTCACCACCATGACCGAGGAGCACTATCGCGCCGACACGCTCGATATCACCTTCGACGTGACCGAAACGAGCCTCGAAGAGACGGTGAACGCGCTGTGCGATAAAGCCGAGCAGATGGTGCGTAACGGCACCGTTCTGCTGGTGCTGTCTGACCGCAACATCGCGAAAAACCGTCTGCCGGTGCCTGCACCCATGGCGGTGGGGGCTATCCAGACGCGTCTGGTGGACAAGAGCCTGCGCTGCGATGCCAACATCATCGTTGAAACCGCGAGCGCGCGCGACCCGCACCACTTTGCGGTGCTGTTAGGCTTTGGCGCCACGGCAATCTACCCGTATCTGGCCTACGAAACGCTGGCCCGCCTGGTAGATACCCGCGCGATCGACAAAGACTACCGCGCTGTGATGCTGAACTACCGTAACGGCATCAACAAAGGTCTGTACAAAATCATGTCCAAAATGGGCATCTCGACCATCGCCTCTTACCGCTGCTCGAAGCTGTTTGAAGCGGTCGGCCTGCATGACGACGTCGCCAACCTCTGCTTCCAGGGCGTGATCAGCCGTATCGGCGGCGCCGGTTTTGCTGACTTCCAGCAGGATCTGGTGAACCTATCGAAACGCGCCTGGCTGGCACGTAAGCCGCTGGAACAGGGCGGCCTGCTGAAATATGTCCACGGGGGTGAGTATCACGCTTATAACCCGGACGTGGTGCGCACGCTGCAACAGGCGGTGCAGAGCGGCGAGTACAGCGATTATCAGCAGTATGCAGAGCTGGTGAATAACCGTCCGGCAGCGACGCTGCGCGATCTCATTGCCCTCAATCCAGGTGATGAAGCGGTCAGCATTGACGAGGTTGAACCCGCGTCTGAGCTGTTCAAACGTTTCGACACCGCGGCGATGTCTATCGGCGCGCTGAGCCCGGAAGCCCACGAAGCGCTGGCGGAAGCCATGAACAGCATCGGCGGCAACTCCAACTCCGGCGAAGGCGGTGAAGATCCGGCCCGCTATGGCACCAATAAAGTGTCCCGTATTAAGCAGGTGGCGTCTGGTCGCTTTGGCGTAACGCCTGCGTACCTGGTTAACGCCGACGTGATTCAGATTAAAGTCGCGCAGGGTGCGAAACCGGGTGAAGGCGGTCAGCTGCCGGGTGATAAAGTCACCCCATACATCGCTAAGCTTCGCTATTCAGTGCCGGGCGTGACGCTGATCTCCCCGCCGCCGCACCACGATATCTACTCTATCGAGGATCTGGCGCAGCTGATTTTCGACCTGAAACAGGTCAACCCGAAAGCGATGATCTCCGTGAAGCTGGTTTCCGAACCGGGCGTTGGCACCATTGCCACCGGCGTGGCGAAAGCCTATGCGGATCTGATCACCATCGCCGGTTACGACGGCGGCACCGGCGCAAGCCCGCTCTCCTCCGTGAAATACGCGGGTTGTCCGTGGGAGCTTGGCCTGGTGGAAACCCAGCAGGCGCTGGTCGCTAACGGCCTGCGTCACAAGATCCGTTTGCAGGTGGACGGCGGACTGAAAACCGGCCTCGACATCATCAAAGCGGCGATTCTGGGAGCGGAAAGCTTCGGCTTTGGTACCGGCCCAATGGTTGCGCTCGGCTGTAAATACCTGCGTATTTGCCACCTGAACAACTGTGCAACGGGCGTTGCTACCCAGGACGAAAAGCTGCGTAAAAATCACTACCACGGCCTGCCGTTCAAAGTGACCAACTACTTTGACTTCATCGCCCGTGAAACCCGCGAGCTGATGGCGCAGCTGGGCGTGAAGCGTCTGGTAGACCTGATTGGCCGTACCGACCTGTTGAAAGAGCTTGAGGGCTTCACGGCCAAGCAGCAGAAGCTGGAGCTGTCTAAGCTGCTGGAAACCGCTCAGCCGCATCCTGGCAAAGCGGTTTACTGTACCGAGAACAACCCGCCGTTCGACAACGGCGTTCTGAACGCACAGCTGCTGCAACAGGCGAAGCCGTATGTGGATGAGAAGCAGAGCAAAACGTTCTGGTTTGATATCCGCAACACCGACCGTTCCGTGGGTGCGTCCCTCTCCGGTTACATCGCGCAAACGCACGGTGACCAGGGTCTGGCGTCGGATCCGATTACCGCGCACTTCAGCGGTACCGCGGGTCAGAGCTTCGGCGTGTGGAACGCAGGCGGAGTTGAGTTATACCTGACCGGCGATGCCAACGACTACGTCGGAAAAGGCATGGCGGGCGGTCTGCTGGCGGTGCGTCCTCCGGTTGGTTCAGCCTTCCGCAGCCATGAAGCGAGCATCATCGGCAATACCTGTCTGTACGGCGCAACCGGCGGTCGTCTGTTTGCCGCGGGCCGTGCGGGCGAACGTTTTGCGGTGCGTAACTCCGGCGCCATCACCGTGGTGGAAGGCATCGGCGATAACGGCTGTGAATACATGACGGGCGGAATTGTGTGCGTCCTGGGTAAAACCGGCGTGAACTTTGGCGCGGGCATGACGGGCGGTTTTGCCTACGTCCTGGATGAAGACGGTGAGTTCCGCAAACGCGTGAACCCGGAGCTGGTGGAAGTGCTGGACGTTGATACGCTGGCCATCCACGAAGAACACCTGCGCGGTTTAATTACCGAACACGTGCAGCATACCGGTTCTTCGCGCGGCGAAGAGATCCTGGCCAACTGGCCGGCGTTCTCTGCGAAATTCGCGCTGGTGAAGCCGAAGTCCAGCGATGTTAAAGCCCTGTTGGGTCACCGTAGTCGTAGCGCAGCAGAGCTGCGCGTGCAGGCGCAGTAAGGAATTCAGATGAGCCAGAACGTTTACCAGTTTATCGACCTTCAGCGTGTTGATCCGCCAAAGAAACCGCTGAAGATCCGTAAAATTGAATTTGTTGAAATCTATGAGCCGTTTTCAGAAGGCCAGGCCAAAGCACAGGCAGACCGCTGCCTGTCCTGCGGTAACCCTTACTGCGAATGGAAGTGTCCGGTCCATAACTACATCCCGAACTGGCTGAAGCTGGCCAACGAAGGGCGTATTTTTGAAGCCGCCGAGCTGTCTCATCAGACCAACACCCTGCCGGAAGTGTGCGGCCGCGTGTGCCCTCAGGATCGTCTGTGTGAAGGCTCCTGTACGCTGAACGACGAGTTTGGCGCGGTAACCATCGGCAACATCGAACGCTATATCAACGATAAAGCGTTCGAGATGGGCTGGCGCCCGGATATGACCGGTGTGCGTCAAACCGACAAGCGCGTAGCGATTATCGGCGCGGGCCCGGCAGGCCTGGCCTGTGCGGACGTGCTGACCCGTAACGGCGTGAAGGCGGTGGTCTTTGATCGCCACCCGGAGATTGGCGGCCTGCTGACCTTCGGTATCCCGGCCTTCAAGCTGGAGAAAGAGGTGATGACCCGCCGCCGCGAAATCTTCACCGGCATGGGCATTGAGTTCAAACTCAACACCGAAGTGGGCCGCGACGTGCAGCTCGACGACCTGCTGAAAGATTACGACGCCGTGTTCCTGGGCGTAGGCACTTATCAGTCCATGCGCGGTGGTCTGGAGAACGAAGATGCGCCGGGCGTGTACGACGCGCTGCCGTTCCTGATTGCGAATACCAAACAGCTAATGGGCTACGGCGAGACCGCCGATGAGCCGTTCGTCAGCATGGAAGGCAAACGCGTGGTGGTGCTGGGCGGCGGTGATACCGCGATGGACTGCGTGCGTACCTCCATTCGCCAGAATGCGGCGCATGTCATCTGTGCCTACCGTCGTGACGAAGAGAACATGCCGGGCTCTAAGCGCGAAGTGAAAAACGCACGTGAAGAGGGCGTCGAGTTCCAGTTCAACATCCAGCCTCTGGGTATTGAAGTGAATGCCAACGGTAAAGTGAGCGGCGTGAAGATGGCGCGCACGGAGATGGGTGCGCCAGATGCGAAAGGCCGTCGTCGCGCGGAGATCGTGGCCGGTTCTGAACACGTGATCCCGGCTGACGCCGTGGTGATGGCGTTTGGTTTCCGCCCTCACAGCATGGAGTGGCTGGCGAAGCACAGCGTAGAGCTGGACTCTCAGGGCCGCATCATTGCGCCAGAAGGCAGCGATAACGCGTTCCAGACCAGCAACCCGAAAATCTTCGCCGGTGGCGACATCGTTCGCGGCTCTGACCTGGTGGTCACGGCGATTGCCGAAGGCCGTAAAGCGGCTGACGGGATCATGAACTTCCTGGAAGTGTAAGCCCCTCTGACTCCCCGGCAGAAGCATAAAGCGGAACGCTGGGGAGCCTGTTTTCAGTAGCCTACCCTTAAGTTAATGGTGCCTTTTTAAGCAAAAAAGCAGCGTAAATCCCGACGTAAACGTTTGCTTTCATGAAAAAAATGTATATTATGCGGCGGATTTTTTGGCCAAAATTCAAGGAGGCGTTGTGTCGCAAGATAACAATTATAGCCAGGGCCCCGTCCCTCTGGCGGCGCGGAAAGGCGTGGTTCCACTCACTTTTGTGATGTTAGGGTTAACGTTTTTTTCCGCCAGTATGTGGACCGGAGGCACGCTCGGTACCGGTCTTTCCTATAATGATTTCTTCCTCGCAGTTCTCTTCGGCAATCTCCTCCTCGGTATTTACACTGCTTTTCTTGGCTACATTGGCGCAAAAACCGGCCTCTCAACCCATCTTCTTGCGCGTTACTCGTTCGGTATAAAAGGTTCCTGGCTTCCCTCCATGCTTTTAGGCGGTACGCAGGTAGGGTGGTTTGGCGTCGGCGTAGCGATGTTTGCCATCCCGGTGAGTAAAGCCACGGGCATCGACGTGAACATCCTGATTGCAGTTTCCGGCCTGTTGATGACGTTAACCATTTTTTTTGGCATCTCGGCACTGACGATTTTATCCATCATCGCCGTACCCGCTATCGTCATCCTGGGTAGCTACTCCGTCTGGCTGGCGGTGGACGGCGTGGGAGGATTGGACCACCTCAAATCCATTGTGCCGCAGACGCCGCTCAACTTTTCCAGCGCGCTGGCGCTGGTCGTAGGCTCGTTTATCAGCGCAGGCACGCTGACCGCCGACTTCGTCCGCTTTGGCCGCAATGCCAAAGGTGCCGTTCTGGTGGCGATGGTGGCATTTTTCCTTGGCAACTCGCTGATGTTTATCTTCGGTGCGGCAGGCGCTGCCGCCGTAGGACAGGCCGATATTTCTGACGTGATGATCGCCCAGGGACTGCTGCTGCCGGCCATTGTCGTTCTTGGCCTGAATATCTGGACCACCAATGACAACGCGTTGTACGCCTCTGGTCTGGGTTTCGCCAATATTACTGGCCTTTCCAGCCGTACGCTGTCGGTGGTTAATGGCATTATCGGTACGCTGTGCGCGCTGTGGCTATACAACAACTTCGTTGGCTGGCTGACCTTTTTGTCGGCAGCGATTCCGCCGATTGGCGGGGTGATTATCGCCGACTACCTGATTAATCGCCGCCGCTATGCCAGCTTCGACCACGCAAAATTTGTGTCCGTTAACTGGATTGCCATTTTCTCGGTCGCCCTGGGTGTTGCTGCCGGGCACTACATTCCGGGAATTGTCCCCGTTAACGCAGTATTGGGTGGCGTCTTCAGCTATTTGGTGTTAAACCCATTCGCCAAACGTACCCTTGCTAATCCTTCGGAGGTTTCCCATGCAGAATAATTCCCTCACTATCCGTCAGGCCCGTTTGCAGGGGCAAGAGGGTTTATGGCAAATCACGATTGAGGACGGACGCTTCAGCCGTATCGATCCTCAGGAAACCGCCTCTGCGCCAGTCGGTCAGGTGCTGGACGCCGAATGCGGGCTGGTTATCCCTCCTTTCATCGAGCCGCATATCCATCTGGATACAACGCAAACGGCGGGTGAACCGAACTGGAACCAGTCCGGCACGCTTTTCGAGGGAATCGAGCGCTGGGCCGAACGCAAGGCGATGCTTACCCACGAAGACGTTAAAACTCGCGCGATGCAGACCCTGAAGTGGCAAATCGCCAACGGCATTCAGTACGTACGTACACACGTTGACGTCTCGGACCCCACCCTTACGGCACTGAAAGCCATGCTGGAGGTGAAGCAGGAAGTCGCCCCGTGGGTCGATATGCAAATTGTGGCATTCCCGCAGGAAGGCATTCTTTCTTATCCGAACGGTGAAGAACTGCTTGAGGAAGCCGTGCGTTTAGGGGCGGATGTCATCGGCGCAATCCCCCACTTTGAATTTACGCGTGAATATGGCGTTGAGTCGCTGCATAAAACGTTTTCCCTGGCCAGAAAGTACGACCGACTGATCGATGTCCACTGTGATGAAATTGATGATGAACAATCGCGCTTCGTTGAAACCGTTGCCGCACTGGCACATCGTGACGGAATGGGTTCACGCGTGACCGCCAGCCATACCACGGCGATGCACTCCTATAATGGCGCGTATACGTCCCGACTGTTCCGCCTGTTAAAAATGTCAGGCATTAACTTCGTGGCAAACCCGCTGGTTAACACGCATTTGCAGGGCCGTTTCGATACCTATCCCAAACGCCGAGGCATCACACGCGTCAAAGAAATGCTGGAAGCGGAGATCAACGTCTGCTTTGGTCATGACGACGTTTTCGATCCGTGGTATCCGCTGGGAACCGCGAATATGCTTCAGGTTCTGCATATGGGGCTGCACGTTTGCCAACTGATGGGTTACGGGCAAATAAATGATGGGCTTAACCTGATCACTACCCACAGCGCGAAAACGCTCGATTTGCAGGACTATGGCGTGCGCGTTGGGAATACAGCAAACCTGGTGATTCTCCCGGCAGAGAATGGGTTTGATGCAGTTCGTCGCCAGACGCCGGCACGATACTCTGTTCGCCACGGCAAGGTGATTGCCGAGACGGTGCCCAGCCAGACAACCTTGCACCTGACGCAGCCGGAAGCGGTGACGTTTAAGCGCCAGAATATCGAATAACATTGCCGGATGGCGGCTGCGCCTTATCCGGCCTACAAATTGCGTTATGCCCGCAGGCCTGATAAGCGAAGCGCCATCAGGCCTATAAACTACGTGCCCAGCAAGCGGGCGCGTACCTTCACCACGACTTTCTTTATCTCGCCTGGCTCAAGGATTGCGCATCCTGGCTTATGTGGCTCTCCCGGCATAAATACGGCGCACATCCCCGACCGGAGGGTGACACACTGTTCACCTGCAATCTCACTGCACAACTGATAATCTTCTTCAGGATGAAAATCTTCACGCTGGCGTGCCGAGCCCGTCACGCCAAAGAGGATGCGCTCTTCTCCCGTCAATAACACCTGGATATCAATATATTGCTCATGCAGTTCCGCTTTCTTCTGGTCTGGAAACTGCGTGGCAAACGTCATCACGTTCATGAAGATATCCTCACCGCGAAGCTCATAACGTCCTGCCGCTTTTTCCAGCGGACGGGCAGCCAGCGCGAGGGTTAGCGCCTCCAGAAGAACGGGATGCAACCCCGTGGAGGGAAGCGTCCGAATCTCACCAAAAAACATCATCTTTCTCCCTGAGCTAACAGCGCCGCGCCCAGTAAGCCCGCATCGTGTCGATAGTGCGCGGCGGTTAATTCAACGTGATAAACAGAAGGATGCTCCTCAAGATACGCGCGGACCCGCGCCAGATACCCTCCTGCCAGCCCGATGCTGCCGCCAATCACCACGCGCTGGCAGTCCATCACCGCTTTCGTGTCGGCAATAAGCCGCGCAAGTACCTGTGCAGAACGTTGGACCAGTTCCGCCGCCTGTTTATTTCCCTCTGCCGCGCGCGCAAAAATCGTTTTTGCATCGCATCCTGCAAGCTCTCCCCTGGCTGCGGCGGCAATACCGCGACCAGACGCGATGGCTTCCACGCACCCCACGCGACCACAGCCGCATTGCGGGCCGTTTGGATCGGCGAGCGTATGCCCAAGATGCCCTGCCAGTCCGCCGCTTCCGGTCACGAGTTTCCCGTTACTGACTACGCCGCCCCCCACGCCCGTTGAAACAGTCAGGAATACCATGTCTTTAATTTCCTTCGCACTAACGTGATATTCCGCCCATGCCGCAGCCTGAGCATCATTGATCGCCAGGGTCGGCAAACCAGCAATGTCTTCGAGCGTCTGCACCAGCGGAAAATGGTGCAATCCTCCGAGATTTTGCGGGTTAATCGCCAGCAGATTGCCGTCCTGAATGATTCCGGTTGAGGCAATGGCCGCACGCGTTGCCTGGGTCTGTAACGGCTTGACCAGCTCAGCCAGCGCCTCACGCAGTGCGTCAGGCGTCTTACTGGCGGGCGTAGGGCATTCGCGTCGCGCGTGGATCTGTAAACCGTCATCCACCAGGGCGGCGGCAAGTTTAGTTCCACCTATGTCTATCGTCAGTGTCGTCATAGCACCGCCCCGCTCGGAAATGTTTTTATCCCGTTGTGACATACTTCATCCCTTACGAATGTGCCCGGTACAGGTCCGGGCAAGCGGATTAACTTTTGCTTTTCGCTAAAGCGCTTTTATCGCCGCCAAACGGGACGGCTCCGCTGAAAGGTTTACCGTCAATAGCGTCATGCGTACGCAGGGCTTCTGGCCTGATCCAGCGCTGAACGCGGGAGGGCATATCCAGACCAATAAGCAAGATCACCACAAACGTCAGGCCAAAGGAGAGCGATCCCAGGGCCGTGCCCAGCGCCATATCCTGCGACAGCAGCGCGCCAATCACCGGGGCAATCGCGCCGCCCAACGCGCCAACGTTGTAGGTAAAGCCCAGACCCGCCGCACGCTGGTCGGTATCGAAATAGCCGCCGATGAGTTTGGGTAAGATCCCGGAGATCCCCTGCCCCAGCATCTGCTGGAAAAAGAGTAACAAGCCCAACACCCAGACATTGGCGCCGCCGATCGCAAAGACGGGAACAATCAGGAGCTGTGAGGCCAACAGGCTACAGACATAGGCCTTGCGGGTGCCAAGCCAGTCACCGAGAAAACCACCCACGCAGCAGCCTACTGCCGCGCCGAAGCCGCTAAAGAACAGCACCTTCGCCACCGTTGAGGGATCATAGGCCAGGTCGGTTTTCAGATAAGTGGGTAATAGCGCCTGAATCGGCCAGGAGTAGAGAAAGGCGAAGAGTACGACAACCATCAACGTGACGCCCGTCGGCCAGCGTTTACCGCTGCTTTGCACCATAAAGCTGATAAAGACGATGGCGCACAGCAGGCCGAGAATAACGACCAGCCCCGCGTTGTTGAGTTCGCCTGCAAAACAGAACCACAGCGCCGTACCGGCAAACAGCGTCATCGCCATATTGATGACGCGGTATTTGCCGCGATACAGAATATCAACCATGGTGCGCACCGGGGCTTTGCCTTCGTGCTTCGCTTTCCAGTCCTCAGCTTCCGGAATATTTTTCCGCAGCCACAGGGCAAAGACGATGGGCAGAATGCCGATAAAGAACAGCGCCCGCCAGCCCCAGACGGGCACGACAAGGCTGTAGACCTGGGCCGCAACCACGGCGCCGACGGAGAAACCGGAAATCAGAAAACCACTCGCCTTGTTGCGCAGGTGCTTTGGCCAGCTTTCAATCACATAGGTTGCGCTGGAGCCATATTCCCCCGCCATCCCCATGCCTATCACCATGCGGGCGATAAACAGGGTGACGTAACCCGGCGCAAAACCGCAGGCCAGCGTACCGCAGGAAAAGAGCACGATGCTGGTGATCATCGCCAGCTTGCGGCCATAGCGGTCGCCCATGGCGCCCAGCAGCAGGCCGCCGAACCAGCGCGATATAAAGGCCGCCGAAATCAGGCTCGCCGCTTCCACTGTCGTCAGGGCAAACTCGCTTTTTATTTCTGTCAGGACTAAGGCTATCAATACAAAATCGAAGCCATCAAGCAGATATCCCAGCCAGGCGGCGGAGAAGGCGCGCCACTGAGGACGGGTAAGATGGCGGTACCACGGGATGCTTTGGGTAGACTTACTCATTTCACTCTCCCGACGATTTCTCTGTCGTTTTGCCGGATGGCGGCTGCGCCTTATCCGGCCTACGTAGCATGTTTTTGTAGGCCGGATAAGGCGAAGCGCCCCCGGCTATGCGTTAGCGTTTTTCCGCCATTAGCTGCTCCGCCAGCGCTTTCAGCGCTGGCACGAATTTTTCATCCACAGGGGCAAACGGCTTACGGCACAGCGGCACGGATACCACGTCCATATAGTGCAGAACCGTTTTCAGACCACGGAACACCCCGGCTTTAATCAGCAGATCGATCACCGTGTTGCATTCGCTTTGCAGGCACTGTGCGGTGGCGTTATCCCCTTCACGAACCGCTTTAGCGATCGCCTGGTAGCGCCAGCCCATAATGTTGTAGGTGCTGCCGATCCCCCCGTCCGCGCCGGCCAGCAGGCCGGAGGCGAAGATCTCGTCATAACCGTTGTAGAGCACCAGATCCGGATGTTCACGACGGATCTGCTCCATCTGGAAGAGATCGCCGGAGGTTTGCTTCAGCGCGCCGACGCCCGGCAGCGTCACCAGCGTGTTGATCTGATCCAGCGTTAACTTAACGCCGCTTAACGCCGGAATGTTATAGACCACCATCGGCAGACCATCCGCCGAATCAATAATTGCACGGTAATGATCGCAATGTTCTTCAAAGCTAAAGGGATAGTAAAACGGTGTGACGGCGGATACAGCGTCAAAACCGACGCGGGCGGCGGCCATGGCTAACTGCTGGCTTTCCGCCGTGCTGACGCAGCCAACATGGGCGATGAGCGTGATTTTCCCCTTCGCCTCTTCCGCCACAATCTCCATCACCTGCTCTCGTTCCGAAAGGCTCTGTACAAAGGCCTCTCCCGTTGAACCGCCGACGTACAGCCCATCGATACCCTGTTCAATATTGAACCGCACCAGACGGCGCAGGCTTTCTTTATCCAGCATCTGCTCAGAGTTAAACGGGGTCAGGAGTGCGGCCATTACGCCGCGTAATTGCGTTGCCATAGTTACCTCAATCGATCGTGTGTTTGTTATAACGACATACCTTTATACCTGTTATACCAGATCAATTAAGCAGCAGTAGAATACAGAACGCTTATATTGCGATCTGCTTCACTAAAGGATCGTTATTTTTTGGCTTTTGAATGCTGGCCGAAAGCGTGCCAGGTGGCGGAGACGCTGTTAAGGTGAGTTTGCAACGCCCGATCCGCTTCATCGGGATCGCGGCGGCGGATCGCATCCACAATTGCGATATGCTGGCGATAGCTGACTTCATTATGCTGATAAAGCTCTGCGTCCGGCACTTTAGGACGCGCCGCAATTAACCAGTCAAGCAGCGCAACGTGGATCGCATTGAAGATCGGATTGCCGGGGATCTCCGCCAGCACGCGGTGAAAATCGACATCGGAACGAATAAATAGCGTGTTGTCATCCAGGGACTGGCTGTTGATCTCCAGGGCTTTCGTGAGCTGCGCAATCTGATCGTCAGTGGCATATTCTGCGGCATAACGAACGAGGCTGGATTCAAAGAACAGGCGAAGCTGCTCGAAATGGGCAATACCGCCGGGCTGGGTCAGAAAGTCTTTCGCCATTCCCGACAATTCACTGATGATGGTATCGGCAGACGGCATGGTTACGCGGGCACGTTCACCGTTGTTAATCTGCACTAGCCCTTTACGCTTTAGCGCCGCCAGCGCTTCGCGCACCGAGGGGCGACCCACGTTGAAGAACTCCATCAGTTCGCGCTCGGAGGGTAACTGCTCTCCCTGGGCAAATTCCTTCCGACGGATCATCTGCTCCAGCTCTTCTTCCACCATATCAGACAGTTTTTTGCGCGCCAGCGGCCGACGGCGCAGGCTGCGACCAATGGTTTCATCAGAGTTTTCAGCTTTAAGATCAGTCGGTTTCATTGCAGTCCGGTGCCATTGAAGGAAAACAGTTCATCATAACACAGGAAATTAGAGGGGGCGAAAAGGGACGGAAAGCAAAACAGGCCCGTCGGGCCTGTTTGTTTATTTCACAACGCGCAGTGCGGGACGACCACCGCGTGGTGGTGGCTCGTCATCCGGATCGGTGTCATCATTATGATCGGGTTTATCGCCATCGATGACAGACATTACCGTGTCGCTTTCGCGTTCATCGGATGCCTCATCATCATTCAGGCTGGCAACCTCTTCATCATAAGCTGCTTCCGGCTCAAACATGGTGCCCGCACCGTTTTCACGGGCGTAGATAGCCAGCACAGCTGCCAGCGGCACGGAAACCTGACGCGGCACGCCGCCGAAGCGCGCATTAAAGCGCACTTCGTCGTTCGCCAGCTCCAGGTTACCCACTGCGCGTGGCGCAATATTCAGTACAATCTGTCCGTCGCGCGCGTATTCCATTGGAACCAGCACGCCCGGCAACGTCACATCCACAACCAGGTGCGGCGTGAGCTGGTTATCCAGCAGCCATTCATAGAAGGCGCGCAGCAGATACGGACGGCGTGGTGAAAGTTGTGACATTTCCACAGTCATTAGCCTCGGCCGAGACGCATTTCACGTTCCGGTTCAGTTAAAGATGCCAGGAAAGAGTCGCGTTCAAAGACGCGAGTCATATAGCCTTTCAGCTCTTTCGCGCCAGGGCCGCTGAACTCTACGCCCAGGGTTGGCAGACGCCACAGCAACGGAGCCAGGTAGCAATCCACCAGGCTGAACTCGTCGCTCAGGAAGAAAGGCTTTTGACCAAAGACTGGCGCGATTGCCAGCAGCTCTTCACGCAGCTGTTTACGTGCAGTATCCGCTTCAGAAGAGGAACCGTTGACGATAACGTTCATCAGCGAGTACCAGTCTTTCTCGATACGCTGCATGTACAGGCGGCTTTCACCACGCGCAACAGGATAAACAGGCATCAGCGGCGGATGCGGGAAACGCTCATCCAGGTATTCCATAATGATACGGGATTCCCACAGGGTCAGCTCGCGATCCACCAGCGTCGGTACGCTTTGGCTCGGGTTGAGATCGATCAGATCCTGAGGCGGGTTATCCTTTTCCACATGCTCGATCTCAAAACTGACACCCTTCTCGGCCAGCACGATACGAACCTGATGGCTATAAATGTCAGTAGGACCAGAAAACAGCGTCATTACCGAACGTTTGTTGGCAGCGACAGCCATGAAAACCTCCAGGTATATTCAGAATTTTTACTGCTACCAGCCCAACGGGGCCAGCCAGATGATGTATCGCCCATCCCAGAGAAGACACATTGTTCAAGAATCGAACAAAAATCGAGTATTCACCGATATTTGGGCAGAAAATTGGATGATAGTTTACCAGATTTTGATGGCTTTGTGGTGAGGGGATTCCGGAAATGTGGAAAAAGAGAAGATATATGAAATGTTACTGTGGATAACCTGCGCATTATCCATAAAAAAACCCGCCGAAGCGGGTTTTTCGCCAATCGTTCTGCGTAAGCAGAATGGATTAACGTTTGGAGAACTGTGGACGACGACGTGCTTTACGCAGACCCACTTTCTTACGTTCAACCTGACGAGCGTCACGAGTAACGAAGCCAGCTTTACGCAGTTCAGAACGCAGGGATTCGTCGTACTCCATCAGCGCGCGGGTGATACCGTGACGGATCGCACCTGCCTGACCGGAGATACCACCACCTTTAACGGTGATGTACAGATCCAGTTTTTCTACCATATCAACCAGTTCCAGCGGCTGGCGAACTACCATGCGGGCAGTTTCGCGACCGAAGTATTGTTCCAGAGAACGCTGGTTGATTACGATTTTACCACTGCCCGGTTTGATGAAAACGCGAGCTGCGGAACTTTTGCGGCGACCAGTGCCGTAGTATTGATTTTCAGCCATTGCCTATAATCCCGATTAGATGTCAAGAACTTGCGGTTGCTGTGCCGCGTGGTTGTGCTCGTTGCCTGCGTAAACTTTCAGTTTACGGAACATAGCACGACCCAGCGGGCCTTTTGGCAGCATGCCTTTAACCGCGATTTCAATCACACGCTCAGGACGGCGGGCAATCATCTCTTCAAAGGTCGCTTCTTTGATACCACCGATGTGGCCGGTGTGGTGGTAGTACATTTTGTCAGTACGCTTGTTGCCGGTAACAGCAACTTTGTCAGCGTTCAGAACGATGATGTAATCTCCGGTATCAACGTGCGGAGTGTATTCCGCTTTATGCTTACCGCGCAGGCGACGAGCCAGTTCAGTAGCCAGACGGCCCAGAGTTTTACCGGTCGCGTCAACAACATACCAGTCGCGCTGTACGGTTTCTGGTTTAGCTGTAAAAGTTTTCATTAAAAGCTTACCCAAATAATAAGTTACACGTTGGTGAACACCTAAACGTTTAGTCAGTTGAGGTTCACACGACAAAGTCCGGCAAACCTACCCCTTCGAATAGCACATGCCGACACATAGAAAGTTTCGGGAAAAAAACCTTCTCGTAACGTGGGGTCGCAAGATTATAGAGAAGTTGAGGTCAAAGATCGACCCTTAAATGTGATTTGGAATGGGTTTTTCGGGGTCAGGTATTGTGCGGTCTGGTGCCCTCACCCCCAGCCCCTCTCCCACGGGGAGAGGGGAGCATTTATGGCATATGCTCGCGCTTGAGGTACTCTTCGCTCTGCATCTCTTGCAGGCGCGACAGGCAGCGCTGGAACTCAAACTTCAGGCGCTCGCCCTGATAAACCTCATATAAAGGCACCTCGGCGCTGACCACCAGCTTAACGTGGCGCTCGTAAAACTCATCTACCAGCGCGATGAAGCGGCGCGCTTCGCTCTCCATGAGTGGGGTCATAACGGGCACATCCCACAACATAACGGTATGGAACAGACGCGAAAGTGCAATGTAGTCATGCTGGCTGCGGGCGTCCACGCAGAGCGTTGCAAACGAGACGGCCAGCGTCTGGTTTTCTACGCCAAGCGTCGGCAACGGACGATGATTAATCTCCAGCGCTGGCGCGTTACCCCGCGGCGCTCCCGCCAGCGCCAGCCACAGTTTATCCATCTCGCGGGCTGTGTCGGCGTTCAACGGCGAAAGCCACAGGTGTGCCTGCGTTAATGTGCGCAGTCGATAATCGACGCCGGCATCGACGTTCATGATGTCGCAGTGCTGTTTGATAGCATCAATGGCCGGCAGGAAACGCGCCCGCTGGAGACCATTGCGATAAAGCTCATCCGGCGGGATATTGGAGGTCGCCACCAGAGTGATCCCACGCGCAAACAGCGCTTTCATGAGGCCCCCCAACAGCATGGCATCCGTAATATCGGAAACAAAGAACTCGTCGAAGCAGAGCACGTCCGTTTCCGCCTTAAAGCGATCGGCCACAATGTCCAGCGGGTCGGTTTCGCCCTGGAGCGCCGTCAGCTCTTCATGGACCCGCAGCATAAAACGGTGAAAGTGCAGGCGCTGCTTACGCGTGCCGGGCAGGCTCTGGTAGAACATGTCCATTAGCCAGGTCTTACCCCGCCCAACGCCGCCCCACATATATAAGCCACGAACCGGTGCGTTTACCGTGGGCTCTTTTTTGCCCAGTAAACGGCCGAATGCCGCCTTCAGCCCACTGCTCTGCACCGCATCGGCGGGTTTCGCCAGAAGTTCCTGATAAATCGTGTCCAGGCGGTTAACCGCTTCACGCTGGACATCATCCGGCTGGTGTGTGCCCTCGCTCAGGGCCAGTTGGTAACGCGATGAAGGGGACAGGTTTTGCATGATGTTGTTGTTATTCCTTTAGTTAAACCTCACCAGCGCGCGTGGCTGATGAAAAAAAGGCCGTTCTACACTACGCGATGATACGTCAGGATTCCACTTCTGCGGAAATAGCGGTTATAGTGGCATAATCAGGCACAGGCAGGAGCCGAGCCAACACCCTACGGAACAACAAGACAACGGGAGAAGTTCATGACCTGGGAATATGCGCTAATCGGTTTAGTCGTCGGCATCATCATTGGTGCTGTGGCCATGCGTTTCGGTAACCGCAAATTGCGTCAGCAGCAGTCACTGCAATACGAACTGGAAAAGAACAAAGCTGAACTGGAAGAATATCGCGAAGAGCTGGTCAGCCACTTTGCCCGTAGCGCTGAGCTGCTGGACAACATGGCGACAGATTATCGCCAGCTCTACCAGCACATGGCGAAAAGCTCCAGCAGCCTGCTGCCGGAAATGACCGCGGAGACCAACCCCTTCCGCAATCGTCTGGCTGATTCTGAAGCCGGTAACGATCAGGCTCCGGTTCAGATGCCACGCGACTATTCAGACGGCGCGTCCGGCCTGCTGCGCGGTGGCGTAAAACGCGATTAATCGCACAACCTGAATAAATTTTACGGGCGTACCTTATGCGCCCGTCCTTTCTTCCCGTCCCCAGCTATTATTTAGTCAAACACCTCATTGTTCAGCGGTTGAAAATTCAATAACATCAAGATGTTTTTGGGGCCGTTCTTTTTCATTCCAGGATACGAGAGTCAGCATCAATGAAGAAAAAAAACCAGCTGTTGAGCGCCTTAGCGTTAAGTGTCGGGTTATCTCTCTCGGCGTCCTTCCCCGCCAGTGCGGCACTGCCTTCGCAGGTACCTGGACAAGAAGCCATTCCCAGCCTTGCGCCGATGCTTGAAAAAGTCCTGCCTGCGGTAGTCAGCGTTCAGGTGGAAGGGACGGCACGCCAAAGCCAGCGTATTCCTGAAGAGCTGAAGAAATATTTTGGCGAAGACGCGCCGGATCAGCAGGCTCAGCCGTTTGAAGGCCTGGGCTCAGGGGTGATTATCGACGCGGCTAAGGGCTATATCCTGACCAATAACCACGTGATCAGCCAGGCCGATAAAATCAGCGTTCAGCTGAACGATGGTCGGGAGTTTGACGCCAAACTGATCGGCGGTGACGATCAGAGTGATATCGCCCTGCTACAGGTGCAAAACCCCAGCAACCTGACCCAGATCGCCATTGCAGATTCCGATAAGCTGCGCGTCGGTGATTTTGCCGTCGCAGTCGGTAACCCGTTCGGTTTAGGCCAGACCGCCACCTCCGGGATTGTCTCCGCCCTGGGGCGCAGCGGCCTGAATCTCGAAGGGCTGGAAAACTTCATCCAGACCGATGCCTCCATCAACCGGGGCAACTCCGGCGGTGCGCTGCTTAATCTGAACGGTGAGCTGATCGGCATCAACACCGCTATCCTCGCGCCAGGCGGCGGCAGCATCGGGATTGGTTTTGCCATTCCGAGTAACATGGCGAAAACCCTGTCTCAACAGCTGATTCAGTTTGGCGAGGTTAAGCGCGGTCTGCTGGGCATCAAAGGCATGGAGATGAGCGCCGATATCGCCAAAGCCTTTAAGCTCAACGTCCAGCGCGGGGCGTTTGTCAGCGAAGTGCTGCCCAACTCAGGCTCTGCGAAAGCGGGTGTGAAATCCGGCGACATTATTGTCAGCCTGAACGATAAACCGCTGAGCAGCTTCGCTGAATTACGATCACGTATTGCCACCACGGAGCCGGGCGCTAAAGTGAAGCTGGGCCTGATCCGCGAGGGCAAACCACTGACCGTGGAAGTGACGCTGGACAAGAGCACCTCCTCTTCCGCCAGCGCAGAACAGATCTCCCCTGCTCTACAGGGCGCTACGCTGAGCGACGGTCAGCTTAAAAACGGCACGAAAGGCATTACCGTCACTACCGTTGAGAAGAGCAGCCCGGCCGCGCAGGCAGGTTTACATCAGGACGACGTGATCGTGGGCGTGAACCGCACTCGCGTGCAGTCTATTGCCGAAATGCGTAAGGTGCTGGAGAGTAAACCGGCGGTCATTGCCCTGCAAATTATCCGTGGCAACGACACTCTCTACATTTTACTGCGTTAACCATTTGCGACTCCGGACATCGCCGCTGCGTGTGATGTCCGGATAACTCATGTTATGCTGCAAACCGTTCCTTTTTTAACGACACACGCATCATGCTTTTAAAGCTCTTTCGTTCAATTGTCATTGGTTTGATCGTTGCCGGTCTGCTGCTGGTGGCTATGCCATCTTTACGCCAGTTCAACAAACTGTCGGCTCCTCAGTTCGACAGCACGGATGAAACGCCTGCAACGTACAATCAGGCGGTACGCCGTGCTGCCCCCGCCGTGGTTAACGTCTATAACCGCGGGCTTAACAGTTCCGCTCATAACCAGCTGGAGATCCGCACGCTCGGTTCCGGTGTGATCATGGATGACCGGGGCTACATCATCACCAATAAACACGTCATTAACGATGCCGACCAGATTATCGTCGCCTTACAGGATGGCCGCGTGTTTGAAGCCCTGCTGGTGGGGTCGGACAGCCTTACCGACCTGGCGGTGCTGAAGATCAACGCCACAGGCGGTCTGCCGACAATCCCGATTAATCGCAAACGCACCCCGCACATCGGCGATGTGGTGCTGGCGATCGGTAACCCGTACAACCTGGGCCAGACCATCACTCAGGGGATCATCAGCGCGACCGGTCGAATCGGCCTGAACCCGTCAGGGCGGCAGAACTTCCTGCAAACCGATGCCTCAATCAACCACGGTAACTCCGGCGGTGCGCTGGTGAACTCTCTCGGCGAACTGATGGGCATTAACACCCTCTCGTTCGACAAGAGCAACGACGGCGAAACGCCGGAAGGGATTGGCTTTGCCATTCCGTTCCAGCTGGCGACCAAGATCATGGACAAGCTGATCCGTGATGGCCGCGTGATCCGTGGCTACATCGGTATTGGCGGGCGTGAAATCGCGCCGATGCATACGCAGGGCGGTGGTATCGATCAGATCCAGGGGATTGTGGTCAACGAAGTGGCGCCTGGCGGCCCGGCGGCCAACGCAGGTATCCAGGTGAACGACGTTATCCTTTCCGTCAACGGTACGCCAGCGGTCTCTGCGCTGGAAACCATGGACCAGGTGGCTGAGATTCGCCCGGGCTCCATCATCCCTGTTGAAGTCATGCGTAATGACAAGAAGCTGACGATTCAGGTCACCATCCAGGAATACCCGGCCACTAACTGACGGGCATAAAAAAACGGAGCTTAACGCTCCGTTTTTTTTACCGGGATAAGATCACTTGTTAACGAATTCTTCGCCCAGCGTAATGTCTTTCTTCAGCGTATCCAGCATGCCTTCCATCGCGTTTTGCTCAAACGCGCTCAGCGTGCCGATAGACTTACGCTCTTCAACACCGTTTTTACCCAGCAGCAGCGGCTGAGAGAAGAAGCGCGCGTGTTCACCGTCGCCTTCAACATAGGCGCATTCAACAACGCCTTTTTCGCCCTGCAACGCGCGAACCAGAGACAGGCCGAAACGTGCCGCCGCCTGGCCCATAGACAGGGTTGCAGAACCGCCACCCGCCTTCGCTTCCACCACTTCGGTGCCTGCGTTCTGAATACGTTTGGTCAGGTCAGCCACTTCCTGCTCGGTGAAGCTCACGCCCGGGATCTGCGACAGCAGAGGCAGGATGGTCACGCCAGAATGACCGCCGATAACCGGCACTTCCACTTCCGTTGGCTGCTTGCCTTTCAGCTCAGCCACGAAGGTATTGGAGCGGATGATATCCAGCGTAGTTACGCCGAACAGTTTGTTCTTGTCGTAAACGCCCGCTTTCTTCAGCACTTCTGCTGCGATAGCAACGGTGGTGTTCACCGGGTTGGTGATGATCCCGATGCACGCTTTCGGGCAGGTTTCAGCAATCTGCTGAACCAGGTTTTTCACGATGCCCGCGTTGACGTTGAACAGGTCTGAACGATCCATACCCGGTTTACGCGCAACACCCGCGGAGATCAGCACCACGTCGGCACCCTGCAACGCAGGACGCGCATCTTCACCGGAGAAGCCTTTGATTTTCACAGCTGTCGGGATGTGGCTCAGGTCAACCGCCACACCTGGGGTTACCGGAGCAATATCGTACAGGGAGAGTTCTGAGCCTGAAGGCAGTTGGGTTTTCAGTAGTAGGGCAAGCGCCTGGCCGATACCACCAGCAGCGCCGAGGACTGCGACTTTCATCCTAAACTCCTTATTATGGTTAACTTAAGTATCTGTAACTCCGTTGCGGCGACCATAATTCAGCACGTCATTAATTACAATTTTCATCGCTAAAGAATTTGAGGTCGCACGTCTTTCGCCTTCACCTGAATACTATCGGGATGCAGGCAACAACGAATTAAGAGGGGGTTACAATACACCCTGCCACGCCACCAAAACAACATCATTTTGATAACATTTAATTTACTTTTAAGCTTATTTGCGCGGCGTGACCCAGGCATGTTTTCCGATAACGAAATCTGATAAAATCTCTCCCTTTCATAACATTATTTCAGCCTGGTGCCAGGTAGATAATTTGCATAAAAATTCATCCACATGCATAATAATGTTGTTTCTATCGTCATATTCCGGGTGACTTATGCGAAGCTCGTCTAAGCAAGAAGAATTAGTGAAGGCGTTTAAAGCGCTACTCAAAGAAGAGAAATTCAGTTCTCAGGGAGAAATTGTTCAGGCGTTGCAGGAACAAGGCTTCGACAACATCAACCAGTCGAAGGTCTCTCGCATGTTAACCAAGTTTGGTGCGGTGCGTACGCGCAACGCCAAAATGGAAATGGTTTATTGCCTGCCTGCTGAACTTGGCGTGCCAACGACCTCCAGCCCGCTGAAAAACCTGGTTCTGGACATCGACTATAACGATGCCGTGGTCGTGATCCACACCAGCCCGGGCGCAGCCCAGCTGATTGCCCGCCTGCTGGACTCGCTGGGTAAAGCAGAGGGGATCCTCGGGACCATCGCCGGCGATGACACCATTTTTACCACCCCGGCAAATGGTTTCTCGGTGAAAGACCTCTACGAAGCGATTCTGGTCCTGTTCGAACAGGAGCTGTAATTGTCTGCCCCGTAGCGCCTGGCTGCGGGGATCATTCTGCTTTTACCGCGTTTTACCCTGCTTTTCTCTGCCTGCTACTTTTGCAAATAGTGCTTTTTACCGCCTGTTAACATTCATTCAGTGAATGATCTGCCGCAAAATCGCACAAAAAATTAAATTACCATACCCCTTTGATTTAAATAAGAAAAAACCACAAACCTCGCATTGTGACGCCCTTTTTTATGCATTCTCGTTATAAAAAATGAATTTTTTAACGCGTAATAACAGACGAAACCATTAGTCTGGTATTAATTTTTTGCGTGATTAGTGTATACTTGATTTTGTGATGAGGGTCACAGAACAAAGACCCCAGTAAAATAATTGACGAGGTAAATAATCATGAAAATTAAAACCACTGTAGCTGCCCTGAGCGTACTGTCAGTCCTGTCATTCGGTGCGTTTGCAGCCGACACCATCAATGCTGAACAGGCACAATCCCGTCAGGCTATCGGGACTGTTTCTGTTGGCGCCATCGGTACGTCTCCGATGGACATGCACGAAATGCTGAACAAAAAAGCGGAAGAACAGGGTGCGTCATCCTATCGCATCATCGAAGCGCGCAGTGGCGACCACTGGCACGCTACCGCAGAACTGTACAAATAAACCCTCGTCGTATCTCATCATACGACTTGCCCCTGACCTCCCGGTCAGGGGCTTTTTTATCACTGGCGCACGTTGAAACGCAGTTGCCCTTCCAGCTCCTCCTCCGCTTCATCAAACAATAAAATCAATGCGCCAAAGCGTCTGCGTAGTTTTTCAGGCAGATGGGTAAATTCGATTTCCAGCGGTAACGGCAGACGATCGCCGGTAACCACATCCCACAGCATATCAAGATTGCTTACGCTGCCCCGCTCCAGGTCGAACGCCCGAATAAACTCGCGATAGAAGTCTTCCTGACTCTCAATTTCGTCAAAATCAAAGGTATAAATTTTCATTGCCAGCCACCCGGTACAGGCGGGCGGCAAATGCCGCCCTGTCTATTATAATCCCCCGATATGCAGGGTTTTGACTTCCAGAAACTCCTCCAGCCCCAGCACGGAACCTTCGCGGCCCAGCCCGGACTCTTTTACGCCCCCAAACGGACCCAGTTCGGTCGAGACAGCACATTCGTTAATTCCGATCATGCCGCTCTCAATGGCCTGCGAGACGCGGAACACGCGCGAGAGATTCTGGGTATAAAAGTAGGCTGCCAGCCCGTAAGGCGTATTGTTAGCGCGCATAACCACTTCGTCTTCCGACGTGAAGCGGAAGCAGGCGGCAACGGGACCAAAGGTCTCCTCTTCTGCCAGCTTCATGCCTTCATGGCAGTCACCGAGTACGGTTGGCATCCAGAAGTTGCCGCCAAGTTCGTGCGGTTTACCCCCAGCCAGCACCGTGGCGCCCTTCGCTACCGCATCTTCGACGTGCTCACGGACTTTTTCGACAGCCGAAGGCTCAATCAGCGGGCCGACAACGACGCCCTCGTCCAGACCGTTCCCCACCTTCAGCGCCTTCACCGCATCGGCAAGTTGATTGACAAACTTGTCATAGACCGTCTCCTGAATATAGAAACGGTTTACGCTGACGCAGACCTGCCCAGCGTTACGGAACTTATTGGCGATCGCGCCTTTGACGGCGGCCTCAATATCCGCGTCCTCGAAAACGATATATGGCGCATTACCGCCCAGCTCCATCGATACCTTTTTCATGGTCTCTGCGGAATTGCGAACCAGCGTTTTCCCGACGGCGGTTGATCCGGTAAACGAGATTTTGCGCACGTCATGGCTGGCCATAATGGCGTCGCTAATTTCTGAGGTGCTCCCCGCGACCGCATTCAGCACACCGTCCGGCACACCGGCCTGCTTCGCCAGCGTCAGCAGCGCAAAGGCGCTCAGCGGCGTGTTGTTTGCAGGCTTGATGACGCCGGTACATCCTGCTGCCAGCGCCGGGCCGAGCTTACGGGTGAGCATAGCCATCGGGAAGTTCCATGGCGTAATAGCAGCAACCACCCCGACAGGTTCACGAGTGGCCAGAATACGGGAGCCGGGTTTAACCGGAGGAATGATTTCACCGTTGGCGCGCTTGGCCTGCTCGGCAAACCACTGAATGAAGCTGGCAGCGTAGTCCACCTCACCCTCAGCCTCTTTCAGCGGCTTGCCCTGCTCGGTAGTCATCAGCCGCCCGAGCCAGCTTTTGTTCTCGATAATCAGTTCATACCAGCGATAGAGGATCGCGGAACGCTCTTTTGCCGTTTTTGCGCGCCATGCGGGAAAGGCCTTCGTCGCGGCCGCAATGGCCTCTTCGGTTTCGACTTTCCCTGCTTTCGCCACTTTCGCGACCACCTCGCCCGTGGCCGGGTTTAGCACATCAAACGTGGTGTCGAGTGTTTTCCAGATACCGTTAACCAGATACCCGGTCTGAAAAAGAATACTGTCCTGAAGAGCCTGGGTTGTCATGTGTCCTCCCTTCCTGAATGTTTGAACCTGCAAGAATAAGTATAGCCACAAAAAAACCGACGCTTTTGGCGTCGGTTTTCTCTTCGTTAGCTGTCTGTCAGCGCATTCTGGTAGCGGTGCAGCATAAACACCAGCCGCTCTACCGGCTCGGTAACCTGCGGCGGCGCTTCCCAGATCCGCAGTTTCTCCTGGTAGATATCCAGTTCCTCCAGCAGTTGCTTAAAGTAGCGGCGACGTTTGTCATCACTCGATGCCGATATCACATGGTCCGCCGTTCGCCGTAGCTGGCGGTGGTAGGCGGACAAATCATCGTTGATCGGCACTGGCGCGTTCCGCAGACGCTGGTGCGCGATAATCATGATTAACGCCAGGCGGAAGCGGGCGACATCGCCCGGGAATTTATTCAGCAACAGGAACAGCTGCTGATAGAGCGCCGGCAGGTGGTTCTCCTTGCGCCGCGCGGTGTTGGTAGTCAATGACGATACGGCGGCCGACACAAACTGATTCAGCAGCACACGCCCTGTCCGCGCCTGAGAGTTATCCCGCACCAGCAGGATCACCATCATCGCCAGGAAACAGCCCACCAGCTGACCTAATGCGCTATCCAGGAACTGGCTGAAATGGAAGGTCATCGGGTTATCCAGCACGATGATGTTAATCGTGCTCGCCAGCGCACCCAACGATCCCAGACGGCGTTTTTGTACCTCAATCCCGATAAAGAACGCCATCACCGCCAGGCTGATGCAGAGCAAAAGCATGCTTTGCTGCGTCGAGGGGATAATCACCAGGAAGTAGAGCGCGCCAATGGGTAACGCCGCAATGGTGCCGTACAGAAAATCGATCGCGACCATGCGCGGGTTGGGCAGACGCATCGCCAGCGCGGTGACGACGGCAATCATCACCATCGCGCCGCTGCCGGACGTCCAGCCGGTCCACAGCCAGAACAGCGTGCCGAGTATACAGGCCAGGGTGGTACGCCAGAAGTTAACCATCGCATGGTGGCGCTCGGCGGATTCCGGTTTGATCACCACTTCGCCCTGCAATACCTCTTCTTCCGCCGCACTGATTTTGGTGTTGCTAATCACGCCGCGTTTCAGGAGCAGGTAGCGCGTTGCGGCGCCAACCCAGGTATAAATGGTGACTGGCGTATCCCGTTCTCCTGTCCAGGCAATCACACGACGCATGCGTTTAAGCTGTCGATGCACGTCCTGCACCGTCTCCACGGGCTCATCAAACAGTTCGCGGAAAGTATCCGTTACCACTTCGGGGCGGGTGTTCTGAATCAGGTAGGTTTCACACGCCTGGGTGATCAGCGTTAACGAGACGGTATTGATCGCTTTCAGACGACGATTGGCCCGCTCCCAGCGGGAAGACTCCATGTTGAGATTACTGCGCATCCCTTCCAGCGCCTGCGTGCGGCGCACCAGCGCGCTCCAGGCCTTGTCGACCTCTTCGCTGTCGCCGTGCTTAATGCACAGCTGCATAAGCTGGTACTGAGCAACAATCAGCGCGTCCAGCTCACGATCGACTTCCTGCTTGATGGATCGCGGAGAGAAGAGCAGATCTGCGACAATCGCGCAGACGATACCAATGACAATCTCGCTACAACGTTCGACGGCGAACTGCGGAGCAAGCAGCGGTTCACTCTGAATGGTGATGATAATAATCAGCGCGGTATACCCCGCCAGACCCCAGGCGTACGAGTTCTCCACCTTCACCAGCGAAGAGACCCAGGTGCAAAAACCTGCCCAGATACAGCACACAATCAGCATCAGCAGCGGCGTGCGGATCATCAGGATGAAAATGGTCAGGGCGGCGATACAGCCGATAAAGGTGCCGATAATACGCAGCATCCCGCGATAGCGAATTGCCCCGGAGTAAGGTTCGCCACCCGCCGCGAAGGCAGGACCGGCGGCGACGATCGCGGCGGTCAGAACGGCCCAGCGCGGTGTTTCAAGCTGGAAATGGAAGCCAACAAACAGCGCCAGCACAATGGCGCATGCCAGCTTCACGGCGAAGCGGATGTGCTGGCTGGCGATGGAAAAAATGCCCATAGCGATCAACCAAACTCGCGCAGGCGATGGGCGATTTGACGGAAGATAGAATCCTGGCTGGCATCACGGTCTTTTTCACCTGTGATCACCACCGTCGCGGTGGTGCCTGCGGGCCAGAGGTTGCTTTGCTGCTCATCCAGACGAATGCGTACCGGTACGCGCTGCGCCAGGCGAACCCACTCGAGGTTAGAATCGACGGTCGCCATCCCTTTTGTATCATTGGTACTGCTGGAGTTGGTCACCCCCGCGGCCACGCTGTCCACGGTTCCCTTCAGGACCCGGTTGCTGCCGAGCGGCGTGATTTCGGCGCGATAGCCCGGACGTACGCCTTCCAGCTTGGTCTCTTCCATATAGGCGAGGACGTAGAAGGAGTTCTGTTTCACCAGCGCCACGGCAGTTGAGCCGCGCGTGATAAACTCACCCGCATAGACGTTGAGGTTGGTCACCCAGCCATCGGACGGGGCGCGGATAACGGTACGTTCCAGATCGAGCTTCGCCAGATCGCGCGTCGCCTGCGCTTTTGCCAGCTGATGCAGCACGGTTTGCAGCACGTTATTAGACTGGTCAATCTCTTCCCGGGACATAGCCTGGATGCCCAGCTTGTTACGGCGACCTGCTTCACGGCGTTTTTCAGCGGCCAGCGCGTTGTAATACGCCACGTCGGCTTCCGCTTCTTCCAGCGCTTTTTGATAGCGCGGCTGGTCGATGGTGAACAGTACCTGATCTTTTTTCACCAGTTGGTTATCGTGGACGTTGACCGCCGTAATGAGACCGGCGACATCGGGCGCTATCGCGACCACCTCCGCGCTGAAACGCGCATCGCGCGTCCACGGGGATTCGGTGTAATAAACCCAGGCGCGAAAAATAGCGATGAACGCCAGGATGACCAGCGCCATAGTGATGGCAGTGCGGGAGATTTTTCTTGTTAGCGTTTTCACATCAACCTCAGACAAACATGCGCGATATTAAATAGAACAGGCAGCAATACAGCGCGGTATTGAACAATGCAGGATGCCAGACGAAATCATAAATCCCGGTAGGGACCAGCACCTTGCGCACCAGCCAGAAGATCGCCAGTGATAAAAGAAGCTCGAAAAATATCGGTGGGAACGACAAACCGAACACCACGATAACGGGAAACAGACTCATGTTGACCTTGATTAAAGAGAGTGCAGGTTACTGGATTTTTAAGCTCGCGCCGCCGCAGGAGAGCAAGAATTGCCGGGCGAGAGTGGCGCAGCCGTTATGTAATTAATAATATATTAACGTAACTGTTATGCTGTTATCTATCATATGTGATCTAAATCACTTTTAAGCCAGAGTGAATAATGGAACGTCTAAAACGCATGTCCGTCTTTGCGAAAGTGGTTGAGCAAGGCTCTTTTACCGCCGCAGCACGTCAGCTACAAATGAGCGTCTCATCCATTAGCCAGACAGTGTCAAAACTGGAAGATGAGCTCCAGGTGAAGCTGCTCAACCGCAGCACCCGCAGCATCGGGCTGACGGAAGCGGGTAAAATTTACTATCAGGGCTGCCGTCGAATGCTGCATGAGGTGCAGGATGTTCACGAGCAGCTCTATGCCTTTAACAACACGCCTATCGGCACGCTACGTATCGGGTGTTCTTCAACTATGGCACAAAATGTTCTCGCTGCCATGACGGCGGAAATGCTGAAAGAGTATCCCGGTTTAACCGTTAATCTGGTAACGGGCATTCCGGCACCGGACCTGATTGCCGATGGGTTAGACGTGGTGATCCGCGTTGGCGCGTTGCAGGACTCAAGCCTGTTCTCGCGTCGACTGGGCAGCATGCCGATGGTGGTCTGCGCGTCGAAAAGCTATCTTGCACAGTATGGCGTGCCGGAAAAACCTGCCGACCTGAGCAACCACTCGTGGCTGGAATACAGCGTTCGGCCAGATAACGAATTTGAACTGATCGCGCCGGAAGGGCTTTCCACTAAACTGCTGCCTGAAGGCCGCTTCGTCACCAACGATCCGATGACGATCTCCCGCTGGCTGGTCGCCGGGGCCGGGATCGCTTACGTGCCGCTGATGTGGGTGATCAATGAGATCAACAGCGGCGTACTGGAGATCCTCTTCCCGCGTTACCAGTCCGATCCACGTCCGGTGTACGCGCTCTATACCGAAAAGGACAAGCTGCCGCTGAAGGTGCAGGTCTGTATTAACTATCTGACGGACTATTTTGTCGAAGTGGCGGAGCTGTTTCAGGGCATGCGAGGTAGAAGGAAAGAGTAGGCTTTTCCCCTCTCCCCGTTGGGGAGAGGGTTAGAGTGCGGGGGAAAATTTACGCCGTGCCGCCCACCGTCAGATTATCCACTTTCAGCGTAGGCTGACCGACGCCCACAGGCAGGCTCTGGCCCTCTTTGCCGCAAACGCCCACGCCGTTATCCAGTTTCAGGTCGTTACCGACCATGGAAATCTGCTGCATGGCCTCAATGCCGGAGCCAATCAGGGTTGCGCCCTTCACCGCTTTGGTCACTTTGCCCTTCTCAATTAGATACGCCTCTGAGGTAGAGAAGACAAATTTGCCGGAGGTGATATCCACCTGACCGCCGCCAAAGTTTGGCGCGAAGATACCGTAATCAACGGATTCGATAATCTCCTGCGGCGTGGACTGGCCCGGCAGCATGTAAGTATTGGTCATGCGCGGCATCGGCAGATGTGCGTAGGATTCACGACGGCCGTTACCCGTCGGCGCAACGCCCATCAGGCGCGCGTTAAGCTTGTCCTGCATGTAGCCTTTCAGTACGCCGTTTTCGATCAGCACGTTGTACTGACCCGGCGTACCTTCATCGTCGATAGAAATCGAGCCGCGACGGTCGAGCATGGTGCCATCATCCACCACGGTACACAGCTCTGAGGAGACAAGCTGCCCCATCTGACCGCTGAATACGGACGTCCCGCGACGGTTGAAATCACCTTCCAGGCCGTGACCGACCGCTTCGTGCAGCAGCACTCCCGGCCAGCCTGCGCCCAGTACCACCGGCAACGTACCGGCGGGTGCAGCCACGGCAGACAGGTTGACCAGCGCCATGCGCACGGCTTCTTTTGCCCATGCATCCGCGCGGGCTTCGCCGTCAACATCACCCAGGAACCAGTCATAACCAAAACGACCGCCGCCACCGCTGGAGCCGCGCTCGCGCTTGCCGTCGTCTTCAACCTGCACGCTGATAGAGAGACGCACCAGCGGGCGAACATCCGCCGCCAGGGTACCGTCCGTCGCCGCCACCAGGATCAGTTCATAAACACCGGTTAGGCTGGCAGAGACTTCCTGCACGCGTTTATCCGCCGCGCGAGCCACTTTGTCCACGCGACGCAGGATGTCCAGCTTCTCTTCGCGGCTCATGCTTTGCAGCGGGTCGATGCTGGTATAGAGCGCAGCGTGCTGCACTTCACCCAGCGTTTTCACCCGTCCGTCGCCCGTATCGCGCACAATGGTTCGCGCCGCCTGCGCGCTCTGCTCCAGCGCGGCCAGGCTTATCTGGTCTGCATAGGCAAAACCGGTTTTTTCGCCGCTGACGGCGCGCACGCCGACGCCCTGGTCAATGTTATAAGAGCCATCTTTAATGATGCTGTCTTCTAAAACCCAGGATTCGTGATAGCTCGACTGGAAATAGAGATCGCCGTAGTCGAGGCGGCGTTCGGTCAGTTGACCAAGAATGGAGAACAGGTCCTGATGGCTCAGGCCGTTCGCTGCGAGCAAATGTTCACTTACCAGGTTCAGACTCATCTATTGCTACTCGTTCGTTGCCGCCCGTGGCGGTATAAAGATCGTATTTATTGAGAGTGAGGCAATTAACTGCCCACGTCAAATCATTGCTGTGCTTCTTTGCGCGGCTGGCGCAGCACCTCATTAATCTGTGGTTTATCAACCGGCCCGGTGATGCGATAGCGCAGAATCGAGACTTTGCTCCAGAGCGGTCCCAGCACTTTACTGGCCGCAAACACCGCCGCCCCGACGATCGGATTGACCACAAAGGCTGCCGCAACGCCCACGCTTGCGGAAATCTCCGGCGCCACCACGGCTTCCATATCCAGCTCGCGGCGCACGAGATCCACTGACCCTTTCATCGCGATATCCGCTTCCAGGCCGTCCACCAGCGTGTCGTCGGTGTGCAGAACGCCGTCTTTGATCCACGCCGTGCTGCGAATGGAATCGTAGTAGAAACCTTCGCTGAAGGTGTCGCTAAAGTCGAAGCGCAGCTTGCGCAGCAACGCGTCAAAACTCAGCAGACGCAGGATCTGCCCGGCGCGCCCCGTGCTCACATCGGCAATCTCACCCTTACCGAAGTGGGTTTTCAGGATGCCGTTAAGCGAAGCTTCATCGGGTGTCCATGGCGCTGCGCGCCAGTGCAGATCGTAATTCACATCGAAGGACGATCCGCGAAGCGGCGTGCTAATGCCGAAGAAGTTAGCTGCGGCGTCCAGCTTGTTGCCTTTAATATCGCCTTTCAGCGAGGTGCGCTGTTCACCCGGTTTGTTCACCCATTCGCCAGCGGCAGTCATGCGGCCAAAGCCGGTATCCACCAGCCCACCAGAGAGGCTCAGCGTATTGCCCTGAATAGCAAAATCACCGTCGATACGGCCATATTTTTGCCCCCACAGCCAGCACTCCGCACAGCGCAACTGGAGATCGGGCCAGCCGCTGAAATCCACGCGCGACCTCCCACTGCCACTGACAGGAGAAGCGCTTGTCGACTCTGCTTTAGACGCCGTAAAGGTCGGATTGTAATAGAGATAACGGATAGCCGCCTGCCATGGCGCGTGATCGCGCATGGTCAACGAACCGTTGATCTCACGCCCCTGCGCCTCGACCTTTGAGCCGTTTACCGTCGGCCGGGAGACAATACTCAGGTTGTTCCACTGCTGCCCGCCCAGCGTCAGCGCAGGCGTGCGCAAGGTAATGGACTGCGGGAACTGCGCCGTTTGGTCGACGTTTTGCCCGACACCTTTCTGGAACAGTGCCAGCCACTCTGCGCCATCCATCGGCGGGAGATTCAGTTCAACGCCCGCCTGCTCCGGCAGCGGCGGCGTGGTACGGCTGTCCGTCGTCCAGATCGCTCTGTCCAGCGTCAGCTTGTGGTTAAGCAGCCAGCGGCTGTTGAAGTGGTTTGTTCCACCAGCGTTTCCGGTTAAATCGAAGCTGTTAAGGTTGCCCGCAACCTTAACGTTGACGGGCAATGCTTCACCGCTTTTCTTATTCAGCGGCGCGGGAAGTTGGCTGCTGAGGTTTTTCAGATCGCCCGTAATGTCGACGTTATAGCGCGCACCGGCATGATAAGGCAGGTCGATGGCGACCTTGCCATTCCATGACACCGCGCCGTCCACCGCATTCTCAATCGGCTTCGGCAGAACATCCATGCGTGACGGCTGCCAGTTCGCGTCCAAATTGACCGCCACCTGGTAGGCTTTATCGCCCTCGGTGGTGGAGAAATCGATATTGACGGGTTGATTGAACCAGGTCGCTTTCAGCGGCTCACTTTTCAGCGTGCCGTTAACAAAGCTGAACTGACCGCTGAGGTTTTTCAGCGTGCTGTCCAGCGGCTTGATATAGAGGCTGTTGTTATTAAGGCGAACGTCGCCTTTGGCGGTGGTCATTTCACCGTCCAGCGGGATATCCAGATGTAAGCGAGCATTCACATCGCCATCTAACTGCAACTGCTGAAGGGTGGCTGCCAGGGAGTCATTCAGCGGCGTATCTTCAAAGTACGGGCCAACCGCTTTACCTGGCCCCTTAATATCCGCATCAATCAGCAGTTTCTCTTTGGAGTAATCCGGGATGTTTGCCGTCAGGTTGCTTGCCGTTACGCCGCCCAGCGCAACGCTGTCCGTCTTCATCCACAGGCCGTCATTCAGGAAGTTGAGTTCAATATCCAGATTCTTCAGCGCCGGCCAGTCCGGCTGGAAGGCATAGGTGGCGTTGCGTAGAGGCACCAGAACCTGGAACTGGCCTTCGTTGTGCTTATACGGGAACAGGTGCGGGTTGCCGCCGTAGACCAGCGTGGCGTTATCCGCCTGGCCGCCCTGAATAGCGCCGCTGAGATAGTCCACCAGCGCTTTCCCCATCAGGTTTTCCGGGAAGTAGCGCCACGCCTGCGAACCGTCATCCGTGCTGATGCCCGCCAGAATACCCAACCACGGCTCATCGCCTTCAGGCTGTAGATAACGGAAATTACCGCGGGCATGTACCGCTTTGGCTTTCACATCGATATCGCGGCCATCGAGCTGAAAACCTTTGTCATTCTTCAGCCAGTTGAGGGTGGCATTTCCCTTTTCGATCTCCAGTGGCGCACGGAAGACCGTTTCGTACGGCATTTTCGCGTCCTGCATTTCTGCCGTCAGCCTGCCGTTTTCCACGCTTCCTTCCAGTTTACCGCTGAAGTGCTCGGCACCCGGCAGCAGTTTCCACTGTTTCCATGCGAGATTTTTCCATGCCGCCTGAAAACGCGTCTTTTCCGTAGCCTGGAGCGGAATATCCAGCGCCAGCCGGTTTATCTGCCCGCTCGGCTGCGTCGCCAGCCAGATTTCGCCCAGCTCCGGGGAGAGTTTTGCGGCCATTGAACGCAGCCCTTCGATCGCCGTCAGATCCAGGTTACTGGCGCGGATACGCAGCTCGTCGCTGCGTTTACCGTTTATCCCGCCGACGTCCTGCTCCGGCATCCACGCCAGCGTCAGCGCGCCGCGCGGCCAGGGTTTGTTATCCATGGAGATGCGCGTATCCGGTATAGCGAACTGCCAGCCGCCTTTATCCTGCGTCACGTGTGCGGTGAGGTTATCGACGGAAAGTTGATGCTGATGGTTTTCCCCTTTCCAGCTCGCGCCCCCCTGCTTAAGCCAGATATCGCCGCTGGCGAACGTCCCGTTCGTCAGGGTCATCCAGCCTTCCAGGCTGAAGCGCGCGGTCTCCAGCTGCATGTTCTGCTGTAGCCACTCACCGAGCCACGGCTTCACGTCCACGTCGTCCGCCTGTAGCCACACCCTGCCGTTGTTCAGCAAGCCATTGTCGTCACGCAGATCCATCCGCACCTGCATAACGCCGTGCTGCCCGTTCAGGCTGGAGAGATTCACCTGCCCCTCGGCGCGGTGGCGATCTTTCCCGTTTAACCATGTCAGCTGTGGGATCGCCAGCTCAGCGCGCTGGCCGGAAAGAGTAATAAAGCTCACTTCGCTGTCACGCAGATCGAAATGATCGAACTGCCGCAGGAACAGATCGCTGATACGGCTGGTTTCCAGCCCCCGATCGCTGTCGCCGCTTCGCAGCGGCGTGTTAGTCATCAGCTGAAGTTGCCAGAAGGTGAGATCGCGAAACTGCCAGCGCAGATGCAGCAGGCTTTGCCAGACATCCAGCGCCAGGGTGACGCGTTTGATTTTGAGGTGGCCGCCATCTTTCAGGCCGGCGCTGATATCCCGGGCATCTAGCGTCGGGCCAAAGTTCTGCCAGCTTGCCTCGATATGACTCACGTCCACCGGCAGGCCGGTGGCGGATTCGATTTTTGCCAGGATCTGCGGCCGCCAGCTGTCCAGATGCGGCAAGGCGAGACGCAGCCCGCTCACGAGCAACGCGACAATCACGACCAGCGTTGCCCCTGTAAGCAGTAAAATCCCCGGCAATCGCCTCACGCGTCTCTCCTTGTCAGCCTTAAATCTCGCAGCGAACTGCGTTTACATCATGACGACGTCAAACTGCTCCTGGTTATAGAGCGGCTCAATTTGCACTTTTACCTGTTTGCCGACAAAGATTTCCACTTCTGCCAGCGCGTGCGACTCTTCCCCTTTCAGGGCCTCCGCCACCGCAGGGGAAGCATAGACCAGAAAACGGTCTGAGTCGTAGGCATGATGGACACGGACAATCTCACGCATGATCTCGTAGCAGACCGTCTCCACCGTCTTTACCGTTCCGCGTCCATGGCAGGTTGGACACTCATTACACAGGACATGTTCCACGCTTTCGCGGGTCCGTTTCCGGGTCATTTCCACCAGACCGAGCTGCGAGAAGCCATTGATGCTGGTTTTCACGCGGTCCTTACTCAGCGCCTGCTCCAGTGAGTGCAGCACGCGACGGCGGTGATCTTCATTGTTCATATCGATAAAGTCGATGATGATAATGCCGCCCAGATTACGCAGACGAAGCTGACGCGCGATGGCCTGCGTCGCTTCTATGTTGGTGTTGAAGATGGTGTCATCGAGGTTGCGATGGCCGACAAACGCGCCGGTGTTGATGTCGACGGTGGTCATCGCTTCGGTTTGATCGATGATCAGATAGCCACCCGATTTCAGCTCAACCTTACGCTCCAGCGCACGCTGGATTTCGTTTTCAACGTCATAGAGGTCAAATATCGGCTGGCGTCCGGTGTAATGCTCCAGCAGACCCGGCATTTCCGGGATGTACTCGGCAGTGAACTCCAGTAAGGCTTCGTACGTCAGACGGGAATCAACGCGGATGCGGTCAAGCTGGGCGTCGGCGAAATCACGTAATACGCGCTGAGCGAGCGCCAGCTCACCGTACAGCCGGTAGCGGGTCTGGTTGCGTTTTTTACGCTCCATCACTTTGGTCCAGACGCGCTTCAGATAGGCCGCATCCGAGGCCAGATCTTCTTCGCTGATCCCTTCCGCCGCGGTACGGATAATAAACCCGCCCTGCTCGTCGCAGTAGGCGCTGACCACCTTTTTCAGGCGCTCACGCTCGCTTTCGCTCTCAATGCGCTGTGACACGCCGACGTGCGACGCCCCCGGCATAAAGACCAGATAGCGTGAAGGCAGGGTGATGTCGGTGGTCAGACGCGCGCCTTTGGTGCCAAGCGGATCTTTTACCACCTGTACCATCAGATCCTGGCCCTGACGCACCAGCTCAGAGATGTCGCGCACAGCAAATTGCTTTTGCTCTTCGCCTGCCACACATTCGGTGTGCGGCATGATATCGGAGGCATGTAAAAACGCCGCCTTATCGAGCCCAATATCTACAAAAGCCGCCTGCATACCCGGCAGGACACGACTGACACGACCTTTGTAGATATTGCCTACGATTCCGCGTCGCGCTTCACGCTCAATATGAATTTCCTGGAGAATGCCACCATCAATGTAGGCCACACGGGTTTCCGATGGCGTTACGTTTACCAACAATTCAGCCGTCATAATTATCCCTTCCCTCACGCAGTGAGTTAAAATTGCTCAGCAACTCATACGTTTCCACCAGCGGTAAGCCGACTACGGAGTGATAGCTGCCATTTATCTTCCTGACAAAACAGCCACCCAACCCTTGAATACCGTATGCACCTGCTTTATCCATAGGTTCACCGCTGGCGATATAGCCGGCGATCTCCTCGTCGGTGAGGACTCTGAACGTCACTTCCGTTACCACAAGGCAATCCAGAACGTACTGGCTATCTGCCAGCGCTACCGCCGTCATCACCTGATGGGTTTGTCCGGACATATTACGCAGCATCCGCGCCGCATGGTCTGCGTCGCGGGGTTTCTCAAGCACCTCACCATTGAGAATAACGATGGTATCCGCACCCAGCACCGGTAAGTCACGCGGCACGCATGCCACGCCCGCCTGCGCTTTTTCACGCGCCAGACGAGAGACATACTGCTGAGCGCTTTCACCCTCAGCACGTTTTTCTTCGATACCGGTAACGATGCGTTCGAAGGAGACACCCAACTGCGCGAGCAGTTCCTGGCGACGCGGAGAACCGGAGGCAAGATACAAAGACGTCATAGAAACCTTTTATTGCACGGCAAACTGCTGGCGAATTTTACGCATCAGCAGGAACAGCCACGGCCAGAGCACACCGTTTACTACACTACTCCAGAACACTTCCGGTCGGAAAGAGACGTTGATCACTAAAAACTCTGCCCAGAAAACAACGATATCCGCAGCGAGCGACAACAACATCACTACCAGCGCCTGTTGCCAGAGCGCAAGGTTACGAAAGAGCTGGAATTTGAGTGCGACGAGATACGCAATAATGCTCATGGATAAGGCGCGGACGCCAAGCGTAGAGCCACTGATAAGATCCAGTATGGCACCCATCACAAAACCTGTGCCGACATTTACGCGGTGCGGCAGGGCAAGGATCCAGTAGAGCAAAATGAGCAATACCCAGTTTGGCCGGAAAACAAGAATGTCGTCCGGCCAGGGCATAATTTGCAGCAACAGTGCAACGAGGAATGAGAGCCAGATTACCCAGCGCCCCTGGCTACGATAACTGGCCACTACTGCCCTCCACCCGAGACTTGCGGCGGTGGGGGCGCATCCGGCAGCGGCTGCGTTAACCCCGTCGCCGGAGCCGGTACGGGTGCAGGTGGTCCCATCGCATCCGGCGCAGGCAGCACCTGCGGCATCATCTGCATCAGGCGTTCGTTGGCCACGCGATGCACATCTTCCGGTGTCATCGGGTTAGCGCCGTTACGATCGGCGCCCCACAGCAGCAACAGGTAGCGCAAACGCTGCAAGCCGGCCGTTGGACGCGCCTGAATCACGGTGTAGGCACGCTGAGTGTCGAGCTTCACGGAAGAGACAACCGCAACCGGGTAGCCCTCAGGGAAACGACCGCCCAGACCGGACGTCACCAGCACGTCGCCCACGCGGATATCCGTGTTGGCAGGCAGGTGTTCCAGTTGCAGATCGTCCGTGCAGCCATTACCGGCGGCAATCACGCGAATATCGTTACGCAGCACCTGAATCGGCAGTGCATGGGTGGCATCGCAAATCAGCAACACGCGGCTGGTCAGTTTGGCAACCGCCACAACCTGGCCCACGACGCCCTTATCGCTGATGACAGGCTGACCTTCGTATACGCCGTTCACGCTGCCTTTATCAATCACCACCTGATCGCTGTACGGATCGTTTACGGTGGAGATCACCTGGGTGACCATTTTCTGTTCATCCTGGCGCAGCGGCGAGCCAAGCAGTTCGCGCAGACGGGCGTTTTCCTGCTTATATTGCCCCAGCATCAGCAGCTCGCTATTTTTCAGCAGCAGTTCCTGGCGTAACGCACGGTTTTCGAGTTCGAGCTGGTCACGCGATGAGAGCGTTTGCGACACGGAGTCGAGCAGTTCACGGGGACCATTTGAAATAAAGTAGAAAGGACTGACGGCGGTATCCATGTACGTTCGGATCTGGCTGAACGTACCGAGGCGGCTATCGGCAATAATGACCCCGAGCGCAACCAGAACCGCCAGGATCAGGCGAAACTGTAGCGACGGGCCACGGCTAAAAATTGGCTTCATAGGCTATGCGTATTCTCGCGTCAGAGAGAAAGGGTAGCGAATTGCTACCCTCTCACACCCGACTACTCTTCGCTAAACAAGTCGCCGCCGTGCATGTCGATCATTTCCAGCGCCTTGCCACCACCACGGGCGACGCAAGTCAGTGGATCTTCTGCAACTACGACAGGAATACCTGTCTCTTCCATTAACAGGCGGTCGAGGTTACGCAGCAGCGCACCACCACCGGTCAGAACCATACCGCGCTCGGAGATATCGGAAGCCAGCTCTGGCGGGCACTGTTCCAGCGCAACCATCACCGCGCTCACGATGCCGGTCAGCGGCTCCTGCAACGCTTCCAGGATTTCGTTGGAGTTCAGGGTGAATCCGCGTGGCACGCCTTCAGCCAGGTTACGACCGCGAACTTCGATCTCGCGTACTTCATCACCCGGATAGGCAGAACCGATTTCATGCTTGATGCGCTCTGCGGTTGCTTCACCGATCAGAGAGCCGTAGTTACGGCGAACGTAATTGATGATGGCTTCGTCGAAACGGTCGCCGCCGATACGCACGGAAGAGGAGTACACCACACCGTTCAGGGAGATAACGGCCACTTCAGTGGTACCGCCACCGATATCCACCACCATAGAACCGGTAGCCTCAGAAACCGGCAGACCCGCACCAATTGCCGCAGCCATCGGTTCTTCAATCAGGAACACTTCACGCGCACCGGCGCCCTGAGCGGATTCACGGATCGCACGGCGTTCAACCTGGGTTGCGCCAACCGGCACACACACCAGCACGCGCGGGCTTGGGCGCATGAAGCTGTTGCTGTGAACCTGCTTGATGAAGTGCTGAAGCATTTTTTCGGTCACGAAGAAGTCAGCAATAACGCCGTCTTTCATAGGGCGGATCGCGGCGATGTTGCCCGGCGTACGGCCCAGCATCTGCTTCGCATCATGACCTACTGCGGCCACGCTTTTTGGCGAGCCGGCACGATCCTGACGAATGGCCACAACGGAAGGCTCATTCAATACGATGCCTTGTCCTTTTACATAAATAAGGGTATTCGCGGTACCCAGGTCAATGGACAGGTCATTGGAAAACATGCCACGAAATTTTTTCAACATACTAAGGGATAATCCTGAAAGCTGGGGCGGAAAACAAAATCCGCTTACTTTACCAACCACACGCAGCAGCGACAAGGCGCAAAAATCGTCTGCTACGGTGAAAATTAGTGCAGCACGTTTCCTTTGTTACAAATTCATCCCCTGAATCCCTCAGGGCTGAGTAAACAGCAGCGTCCCTCACTTTCACTTGTAACCCACTAAAGGTCGTTCACTGGCTTTTATGCTCGTCTTACTCAAAGCTACAGGCGCGATATTCTACGTGAAAACAAAGTAAACGGCAGGTCAAACAGAGTATCTTTGCAAATATTTTTTCACATTGGTGTCAAGCGGCTGAGAGGCGGCAAAAAAATCCCCCTGACCGCCCGTCACGCCGCGCTCTGTCAACATCTGCCATTCACTACGTGAACGTACGCCTGTGGCAAATACTTGCGTTTGCGTTCCTTTGCACGCTTCCACCAGGCTTTGTACCAGCAGCTGGTTTTCCGTGCGTTTTTCAATATTCCTTACCAGACCCGGATGCAGCTTCAATAATTCAACATCCAGCTCTTTGATCCAGCGGGTGCTCACCAGCGTCAAACCCGCCTGGGTTACCGCCACGCGAGCCCCAAGCGCATTGATTAAACGCACTACCGGGCGCAACCGGCTGATGTGTTGACCTACATCTGCCTCTGCAAGTTCAAAAATAATGCGTTTGCGTTGCGATTTTTCGCATTGCATTAACGTGTCACGTAACCAGCGCTGGAAACGCGGACGGATCAGCGATTCGACGGTCACCTGTAAAGCCAGATTTTCTTCAGGCCAGTACGATAAAAACGGAATGAGACGGGTGATTTGCTGACGGTCATACTCTTCGGACAATCCGAATTGCAACACCATGGGCAGATATTCCGCGGAGATAACCTCTTCAGTGCCATCAAAAATACGGCACATCAGCTCACGATGATGAACATGACCATTCTTCATGACCGCCGGTTTTTGATAGATGCGCGGTCCGCCCCGGCTCAGCATCTGTTCAATCAGGGTTCGCCAGCGCACGTTGCCACGCCCTTTCTCCGGCAGCGTATCATCATAGACTGCCCAGCCGTTCGCCCCCTGCAATACGGCGTTACGCGTGGCCGCTTCCGCATGTTCCATCACCTGCTCCGTCGACTGACCGCCGCGCCAGGCACAGATGCCCATATGCACCATATCGTCTCTGTCGAGCATTTTGCTCTGGGGCAGCGCATCGACGGCTTTCAGCAGCTGGCTGGCGATACTCTCGGACTCTTTTAAGGTGCGATGCGGCAGCAAGACGGCAAAATCGCTGCGGTGGTAGCGTGCCAGTAACGCGCCGGGGTAGCGCATAATAAAGGTGGACAGCAGGTTAATCAGCGTAAAGAGGTTCTCTTCCGCCACGCGCTGACCCCAGGTATCACGGAGCAGATCGAAGTCGGGCAGGCGAATCATCATTACCACGCCATGCGTACCCACCTTTTCGGGGTCATCAAGAAGCGTAGCCAGCTGATTATCAAAGAAGAGACGGTTGTTGAGGCCCGTTTTGTTATCCTGCGCGGCGTAAGAGCGAATCAACGTGTCCATACGGCTACGCTGATCGCTGGCAAACTGGATTTCGGAGAGCAACACGTCCAGGGCGCTACTGGTGCGTGATGGCCATTCATAAACCGATCCCCGCACCTGTGGACCCCGTTCGCCATTCAGTATCCGCACGGAGCGTGTTTCCAGCAGCTCCTGGCCGGAAAGTTGACGACGCTGCCAGCGAACGGCGAGGAAAATCAGCAGTACGATAAAGGCAACGGCGATGGTTAAGGGCGCGGTGGTCATAAGCGAGCGTAAATAGTTGCTCATCGGATCCTGGTACATTAGATGAATTGTCATACCCGGATGTTTAAGTGAATTAACCGTGACGTCCCGATACTGATCTACCGTGCCGGCAGGACGATAGCTGCCCTGGCGGGTATGGCTGAAAACGGTCTGCTTCCCCTGTTTAATGTCGATCTGCACGATATCCACAGGCACCATTAACTCATCCAGCTCACGCGAAAGCGCCGGGAAGGAGGTTGCAATCAGGCGAGTGTCGATAACCGATGCAACCGATTCAACCCGGTTAACCAGCTTATCCTGGATGGCATTGTAAAAGCTCAGCGAGCAGCCGATTAGCGTGACAAATATGGTCAGCCCCGTCAGCAAGGTGATAAAAGCTGAGAACTTCGTCGTTAATCGCATCCTTGAGATTACTCCGTGGGTTGAAGGGGGTGCAAGTGAGCACTAACTTGCATTTCAAATGCGGCATACTACCAAACCTGGCGTATCTGGCAATTTATTGCGTTAAATCGGCACTGCGTTTCATTGAGCGAGTATAGTCATCAGAACATATTTTCCCATCATCAAACCTAGTGAGGACCCAGTATGCAGGCTTTGATCTTAGAACAGCAGGACGGCAAAACCGTTGCCTCAGTGCAAGCCATCGAGGAGAGCCGCCTGCCGGAGGGCGACGTGACCGTAGATATCGACTGGTCCAGCCTGAACTATAAGGATGCGCTGGCCATTACGGGAAAAGGTAAAATCATCCGAAATTTCCCGATGGTGCCAGGAATCGACTTTGCAGGCCGCGTACATACCAGTGAAGATCCACGTTTTCACGCCGGACAGCAGGTGCTGCTCACCGGCTGGGGCGTAGGTGAAAACCACTGGGGCGGACTGGCAGCGCAGGCGCGCGTAAAAGGTGACTGGCTGGTCCCGATGCCGAAAGGCCTGGACGGTCGTAAGGCGATGATCATCGGCACGGCAGGTTTCACCGCCATGCTGTGCGTGATGGCGCTGGAAGAGGCCGGGATCCGCCCTGACTCTGGCGAAATTGTCGTCACCGGCGCCAGCGGCGGCGTGGGCAGCACGGCCGTCACGCTGCTGCACAAGCTGGGGTATCAGGTTGCTGCCGTCTCAGGCCGCGAAAGTACGCATGATTATCTACGTCAATTGGGCGCAAGCCGCATTCTGAGCCGCGACGAATTTGCCGAGACCCGCCCGCTGGAAAAACAGGTCTGGGCTGGCGCAGTAGATACCGTCGGCGACAAAGTGCTGGCGAAGGTGCTGGCGCAAATGAATTACGGCGGCTGCGTGGCGGCCTGTGGTCTGGCGGGCGGTTTTGCCCTGCCGACGACGGTGATGCCATTTATTCTGCGTAACGTGCGTCTTCAGGGTGTCGATTCGGTCATGACCCCAGCCGAGCGGCGAGCTGAGGCCTGGGAACGTCTGGTGCAGGATCTGCCAGCCTCATTCTTTGACCAGAGCGCCACTGAGATTACCCTGAGCCAGGCGCCAGAGTTCGCCAGTAAAATCATGGACAATCAGTTCCACGGTCGTGCGCTGGTTAAAATCGCCTAATCTTCAAATTTTCGTGACATATTCGCGCTAACCCTCCTCCTCCGTCATGCTTAGAAAAACGCCTGACGGAGGATGCCATGAAAACCCGAAAACTGACGGAAGCCGACGTAACGTCTGAATCTGTCTTTATGCTACAGCGCCGCCAGATCCTGAAAATGCTTGGCATCAGCGCCACCGCCCTGACGCTCACCCCTGCGGCCCATGCCGATCTGCTCGACTGGTTTAAGGGCAACGATCGCACGAAAGCCCCCTCCGGCGCACCGCTTAACTTCACCAAACCGGCGCAGTGGCAGAATAAACTGGCGCTGACGCCGGAAGATAAAGTCACCGGCTATAACAACTTCTATGAGTTTGGTCTCGATAAGGCCGATCCTGCCGCCAACGCCGGGAGCATGAAAACCGATCCCTGGACGCTGAAGATAGATGGCGAGGTGGCAAAACCGCTGACGCTGGATCATCATGACCTCACCACCCGCTTCCCACTTGAAGAACGCATTTACCGTATGCGCTGTGTGGAAGCCTGGTCGATGGTGGTGCCGTGGGTAGGTTTCCCTTTGCATAAACTGCTGGCGCTGGTTGAGCCCACCAGCAACGCGAAGTATGTTTCCTTCCAGACGCGCTACGCCCCGGACGAGATGCCAGGCCAGAAGGATCGGTTTATCGGCGGCGGGCTGGAGTATCCCTACGTTGAAGGTTTACGTCTCGACGAAGCCATGCATCCGCTTACGCTGCTCACCGTCGGGGTTTACGGCAAAGCGCTGCCGCCGCAAAACGGGGCGCCCATTCGCCTGACCGTACCGTGGAAATACGGTTTCAAGGGCATCAAATCGATCGTCAGCATTAAGCTCACCCGTGAACGCCCCCCCACCACCTGGAACCTGGCAGCGCCTGACGAGTATGGTTTTTTTGCCAACGTTAACCCGCACGTTGACCATCCGCGCTGGTCGCAGGCGACGGAACGTTTTATCGGCTCCGGCGGCGCGCTGGATGTTAAACGCCAGCCAACGCTGCTGTTTAACGGCTATGCGGATGAGGTGGCATCCCTCTACCGTGGGCTGAATTTACGGGAGAACTTCTAAGTGCGTTTAACGGCAAAGCAGATAACCTGCCTGAAGGTACTCCTGCATTTAGCCGGATTGCTCCCCTTTATCTGGCTCTTCTGGGCAGCCAGCCAGGGACAGTTCAGTGCCGATCCGGCGAAAGATATTCAGCATTTTACGGGTCGGATGGCTCTGAAATTTTTGCTGGCGACCTTGCTCGTCTCACCGCTGGCGCGCTACGCTAAACAGCCATTATTGTTACGCACCCGTCGGCTTTTAGGGCTATGGTGTTTTGCCTGGGCGACGCTGCATCTCACCAGCTACGCCCTGCTGGAACTGGGCATTAACAACCTGGCACTCCTTGGCAGCGAACTGGTGACGCGTCCCTATTTGACGCTGGGTATCGTAAGCTGGCTGGTTTTACTGGCGCTGACGCTGACATCCACGCAGTATGCGCAGCGAAAACTGGGTCGACGCTGGCAACTGCTGCACAACTTCGTCTATCTTGTCGCGATCCTCGCCCCTATTCATTACCTGTGGTCGGTGAAGATTTTATCCCCTCAGCCGGTCATCTACGCCCTGCTGGCCCTGGCCCTTTTAGCGTGGCGTTACAAGAAGTTCCGCCAGTGGTTGCGATAGTTCACGAAACTGTGCGTTTTCCCGCAGATTATTTATCAACCGCGAATCTTTTTCGGATAGCGGTTGATAATCTTCCCTGATAAGACCAGTATTTAGCTGCCAAATGCTACGAAATCGTTATAATGTGCGACTTCGGTTTTCCGGACAGGGGTTTTAGGCCTCTGAAAGGGTGACAATTGCGCTTTGAGGGTATATGTTGTTTTTTACCCGAAAATCGCAGGAGATAGCGGCACAATGGCTGACAAATTCCAAATTTTAGTATTGAACGGTCCGAACCTGAACATGCTCGGCACCCGTGAGCCAGAGAAGTACGGCACGCTGACATTGAGCGAAATTGTTAACCGTCTGAGTACGGAAGCAGCCTCGCTGAATGTGGATTTGGACCATTTTCAGTCAAACGCGGAGTACGCAATCATCGACCGTATTCATCAGGCTAAAGACACTGTGGACTATATCCTGATCAATCCGGCCGCGTTTACGCACACCAGTGTTGCTATACGCGACGCACTGCTCGCGGTGAGTATCCCGTTTATCGAGATCCACCTGAGTAACGTGCACGCCCGAGAGCCGTTCCGCCACCATTCCTACCTGTCAGATATCGCCGCTGGCGTGATTTGTGGGCTGGGTGCAGACGGCTATTCATACGCTTTACAGACAGCGGTAAAACGCTTGTCACAATCACACTAAACAAGAGTACGGAACCCACTCATGGATATTCGTAAGATTAAAAAACTGATCGAGCTGGTTGAAGAATCAGGCATCTCCGAACTGGAAATTTCTGAAGGCGAAGAGTCTGTACGCATCAGCCGTGCAGCCCCGGCCGCTAGCTTCCCGGTAATGCAGCAAGCTTACGCTGCGCCAGTGCAGCAGCCTGCGCTCTCCGCAGCCGTTGCACCAGTGGCAGCAGAAGCGGCACCTGCGGCTGCAACAGAAATCAGTGGTCACATCGTACGTTCCCCAATGGTTGGTACTTTCTACCGCACCCCGAGCCCGGACGCGAAGGCGTTCATCGAAGTGGGTCAGAAAGTCAACGTAGGCGATACCCTGTGCATCGTTGAAGCCATGAAAATGATGAACCAGATCGAAGCAGACAAATCAGGTACTGTGAAAGCGATCCTGGTCGAAAGTGGTCAGCCGGTAGAATTTGACGAGCCGCTGGTCGTCATCGAGTAACGAGGCGAACATGCTGGATAAAATTGTTATCGCCAACCGTGGCGAGATTGCACTGCGTATTCTTCGTGCCTGTAAAGAACTGGGCATCAAGACCGTGGCCGTGCACTCAAGCGCGGATCGCGATTTAAAACACGTATTGCTGGCGGATGAGACGGTCTGTATCGGTCCGGCTCCGTCCGTAAAAAGCTATCTGAACATCCCGGCGATCATCAGCGCCGCCGAAATCACTGGCGCGGTCGCGATTCACCCGGGTTATGGTTTCCTCTCTGAGAACGCCAACTTTGCTGAGCAGGTTGAACGCTCTGGCTTTATCTTCATTGGCCCGAAAGCCGACACCATTCGCCTGATGGGTGACAAAGTGTCTGCCATCACCGCGATGAAAAAAGCCGGCGTGCCAACCGTACCGGGCTCTGACGGCCCGCTGACCGACGATATGGATGCTAACCGCGCCCATGCTAAACGCATTGGCTATCCGGTGATCATCAAAGCGTCCGGCGGCGGCGGCGGTCGCGGTATGCGCGTTGTACGCAGCGATGCTGAACTGGCGCAGTCCATCTCCATGACCAAAGCGGAAGCGAAAGCGGCTTTCAGCAATGACATGGTGTACATGGAAAAATACCTGGAAAACCCACGCCACATCGAAATTCAGGTGCTGGCTGACGGTCAGGGTAACGCAATCTATCTGGCAGAACGTGACTGCTCCATGCAGCGTCGTCACCAGAAAGTGGTCGAAGAAGCGCCAGCGCCGGGCATTACGCCTGAACTGCGTCGCTACATCGGCGAGCGTTGCGCTAAAGCGTGTGTCGATATCGGCTATCGCGGGGCGGGTACCTTTGAGTTCCTGTTCGAAAACGGCGAGTTCTACTTCATCGAGATGAACACCCGTATTCAGGTTGAACACCCGGTTACCGAAATGATCACCGGCGTTGACCTGATCAAAGAACAGCTGCGTATCGCAGCCGGTCAGCCGCTGTCCATCAAACAGGAAGAAGTTGTGGTTAAAGGCCATGCGGTAGAGTGCCGTATCAACGCCGAAGACCCGAACACCTTCCTGCCAAGCCCGGGTAAAATCACGCGTTTCCACGCGCCGGGTGGCTTTGGTGTGCGCTGGGAGTCCCATATCTACGCCGGTTACACCGTACCGCCGTATTATGACTCAATGATCGGTAAGCTGATCTGCTACGGCGAAAACCGTGACGTGGCCATTGCCCGCATGAAGAACGCCCTTCAGGAGCTGATCATCGACGGGATCAAAACCAACGTTGATCTCCAGATGCGCATTATGAGCGACGAGCACTTCCAGAATGGTGGGACTAACATCCACTACCTGGAGAAAAAACTCGGTCTGAACGAGAAGTAAGAGACCAGTGTTGCTAAAAGGCCGGATTATCCGGCCTTTTTTATTTCTGGGGATCGCTAAGCCCCATCATGTACAATCCCCGCTTTCTTCATCCACAAGGGACAAAAAATGGACAAACGTTTTGTTCAGGCCCATAAAGAAGCGCGCTGGGCGCTGTGGCTGACCCTTCTCTATCTCGCCGCGTGGTTAGTAACTGCTTACTTACCTGATTCGGCGATTGGCATTACCGGCCTCCCGCACTGGTTTGAAATGGCCTGCCTGCTGCTGCCGCTGGTGTTTATCCTGCTGTGCTGGGCGATGGTGAAATTCATCTATCGCGATATATCACTGGAGGACGATGATGCAGCTTGAAGTCATTCTGCCCCTTATCGCTTACCTGTTCCTGGTGTTTGGCCTGTCGGTTTATGCGATGCGTAAACGTTCGACCGGCACCTTTCTGAACGAGTATTTCCTCGGGAGCCGCTCTATGGGTGGCGTCGTGCTGGCCATGACGCTGACCGCCACGTACATCAGCGCCAGCTCGTTTATCGGTGGCCCCGGCGCCGCTTATAAGTACGGGCTGGGCTGGGTACTGCTGGCCATGATCCAGCTGCCTGCCATCTGGCTCTCTCTGGGCATACTGGGTAAAAAGTTTGCCATTCTGGCCCGTCGCTACAATGCCGTAACGCTGAACGATATGCTGTTTGCCCGCTATCAGAGTCGCTTGCTGGTATGGCTGGCAAGCCTGAGTCTGCTGGTGGCGTTTATTGGCGCAATGACGGTGCAGTTTATCGGCGGGGCGCGACTGCTGGAGACGGCTGCCGGGATCCCCTATGAGACGGGCCTGGTCATTTTCGGTGTGAGTATCGCGCTGTATACCGCGTTTGGCGGGTTCCGCGCCAGCGTACTCAACGACACGATGCAGGGGATGGTGATGCTCATTGGCACCCTCGTTCTGCTGGTGGGTATCGTGCATGCCGCAGGGGGCCTGAGCCATGCGGTTGAAACCCTGGAAGCGATCGATCCGAAACTGGTCTCACCGCAGGGGGTGGATGACATCCTCTCTCCAGCCTTTATGACCTCGTTCTGGGTACTGGTGTGCTTTGGCGTGATTGGCCTGCCGCATACCGCCGTGCGCTGCATCTCATATAAAGACAGCAAAGCGGTGCACCGCGGGATCATTATCGGGACAATTGTGGTGGCGATCCTGATGTTGGGTATGCACCTGGCGGGTGCGCTGGGACGCGCGGTGATACCTGACCTTACCGTACCGGATCTGGTCATTCCGACCCTGATGGTGAAAGTGCTTCCGCCGTTTGCCGCCGGGATTTTCCTCGCCGCACCCATGGCGGCCATTATGTCGACTATCAACGCTCAGTTGCTGCAAAGTTCCGCTACGATCATTAAAGATCTCTATCTGAATTTGCGCCCTGAACAGGTCGAAAATGAGCGACGCCTCAAGCGCATGTCGGCGGTGATTACCCTGGTGCTGGGGGCGTTGCTGCTGCTGGCCGCGTGGCGTCCACCGGAGATGATCATCTGGTTGAACCTGCTCGCCTTTGGTGGGCTGGAGGCCGTTTTCCTGTGGCCGCTGGTGCTGGGGCTCTACTGGGAACGCGCGAATGCCGCGGGTGCATTAAGCGGCATGATTGTCGGGGGCGTCCTGTATGCCGTTCTCGCCACGTTTAAAATTCAGTATCTGGGCTTCCATCCGATCGTGCCTTCGTTACTGGTAAGTTTACTGGCGTTTGTGGTGGGAAACCGTTTTGGTCGACCGGTGCCACAAACTGTCCTGATTTCTACTGACAAATAAAGAGTTTTGCCATGCCGTGGATCCAATTAAAACTGAACACAACCGGCGCGAACGCCGAAGAACTGAGTGATGCGCTGATGGAGGCCGGTTCGGTCTCTATCACCTTCCAGGACACGCATGACACGCCGGTCTTTGAGCCGCTGCCGGGCGAAACGCGCCTGTGGGGTGATACGGACGTTATCGGCCTGTTCGATGCAGAAACCGACATGAAAGAAGTCGTGGCGATTCTGGAAAACCATCCGCTGCTGGGCGTGGGTTTCGCGCATAAAATTGAACAGTTGGAAGACAAAGACTGGGAACGCGAGTGGATGGACAACTTCCATCCGATGCAGTTTGGTCAGCGTCTGTGGATCTGCCCAAGCTGGCGTGAAGTTCCCGATAAAAACGCCGTCAACGTGATGCTGGATCCGGGTCTGGCGTTCGGCACCGGCACCCACCCGACAACCTCCCTGTGCCTGCAATGGCTGGATGGCCTGGATCTGGAAGGCAAAACCGTGATCGACTTCGGTTGCGGATCCGGGATCCTTGCTATCGCGGCGCTGAAACTGGGCGCCGCCAAAGCCATCGGGATCGACATCGATCCGCAGGCGATTCAGGCCAGCCGTGATAACGCCGAGCGTAATGGCGTTTCCGATCGCCTTGAACTGTATCTGCCCGATGCACAGCCAGAGGCGATGAAAGCCGATGTTGTGGTCGCGAATATCCTGGCTGGCCCGTTACGCGAGCTGGCGCCGTTAATCAGCGTGCTGCCGGTTGAAGGCGGTCTGCTGGGCCTGTCCGGTATCCTTGCCAGCCAGGCAGACAGCGTCTGTGAAGCCTACGCCGATCTCTTCGCGCTCGACCCGGTGGTCGAGAAAGAAGAGTGGTGTCGCATCACCGGCCGTAAAAAATAAGCGTTTGGCGTGGTCGTCTGACCACGCCTTTTCCCTTCGGTTTTTTCTCCCGCCTTCTTCCTTTCTTCGATAAAATAACCGCACAAATCATAATGTTAATCATTGATTTGGATAATAAAATTCACAGGAAGAATATGATGAAACACATTTCAGGCAAGGCAGCGCTGCTGGCGCTGAGCATGATTTCGGCTACGGCTTACGCATCACACTGGAGTTATCAGGGAGAAGGCGCACCGGAACACTGGGGCGAACTGGACGAGGCGTACAAGACGTGTAAAAGCGGAATGTATCAGTCGCCGGTCAACATAGATAACACGGTCAAAGCCCACATCTCTCCGCTGGAAACGCACTATATCGACGGCCCGGTCATTCTGACAAACAACGGCCATACTATCCAGGCAAGTGAAAATGCCGATACACGCGACAGCATCACGCTTGATAAACAGCGCTGGACGTTACAGCAGTTCCATTTCCATGCGCCATCCGAAAACACGGTGCACGGTAAAAAATACGCAATGGAAATGCATCTGGTCCATAAAAACGCTGACGGCGAACTGACGGTCGTTGCCGTTATGTTCGATCAGGGCGCGGCAAACACTGAACTGGATAAACTCTGGGGCGTGATGCCCGGACAGGTTGACCAGAACGTCACGATTAAGCCAACCCTCGATATGAATAAATTACTGCCCACGGATAAAACCTACTGGCGTTTTAGCGGCTCTCTGACCACGCCACCATGTTCAGAAGGGGTGACATGGCTGGTGCTCAAGCACCCGCTGACCGTCTCTGCTGAACAGCTGCAAAAATTCACTCACACCATGCACCATGAAAACAGCCGCCCGGTTCAACCGCTTCATGGCCGTCTGGTTGTTGAATAAGTCGATTTTTTTACGCTGATATCCTGTGCTGAAATGCGACGCAGATCGCAAAGAAGCGCCATAATCTGCTGCTTATAGCAGCAGATTATCCCGGACAATTGATTCATTTATTCAGAAATGATGAGAAGTTACGGGAAATTGTAAGCGCCCACAAAATGTTCATTTATTCATAACACAATGATTTAAATAGCGAATAATCTTATTCAAAAAGAATGACTGGCGATTCCTTGATCTACAACAGAGGATTGTTCAAAGTTTGGCCTTTCATCTCGTGCAAAAAATGCGTAATATACGCCGCCTTGCAGTCACAGTATGGTCATTTCTTAACTCATGCGCATCGGACACCACCAGCTCAGAAATCGCCTGATCGCAGCCCCAATGGCAGGTATTACCGACCGGCCGTTCAGGACGCTGTGTTACGAGATGGGAGCAGGCCTGACCGTTTCCGAGATGATGTCGTCTAACCCGCAGGTTTGGGAAAGCGATAAGTCCCGCCTACGGATGGTGCACATTGATGAACCAGGTATCCGCACCGTGCAAATTGCCGGAAGCGTGCCTGAAGAGATGGCAGATGCCGCGCGTATTAACGTGGAAAGTGGCGCCCAGATTATTGATATCAATATGGGTTGCCCGGCCAAAAAGGTGAATCGCAAGCTTGCAGGTTCAGCCCTTCTGCAATACCCCGACCAGGTGAAGTCAATCCTGACGGCGGTTGTCAGCGCAGTGGACGTTCCTGTTACGTTGAAGATTCGCACGGGTTGGTCGCCGGAACACCGTAACTGCGTAGAGATTGCCCAACTGGCCGAAGACTGTGGCATTCAGGCCCTGACCATTCATGGACGCACTCGCGCCTGTTTGTTCAACGGCGAAGCTGAATACGACAGCATTCGGGCAGTTAAGCAGAAAGTTTCCATTCCGGTTATCGCGAATGGCGACATTACTGACCCGCTTAAAGCCAGAGCTGTGCTCGACTATACGGGAGCTGATGCTCTGATGATAGGACGTGCCGCTCAGGGAAGACCCTGGATCTTTCGGGAAATCCAGCATTATCTGGACACTGGGGAGCTGCTTGCCCCACTGCCTCTGGCAGAGGTTAAGCGCTTGCTTTGTTCGCATGTTCGGGAACTGCATGACCACTACGGCCAGGCAAAAGGGTACCGAATTGCGCGTAAACACGTCTCCTGGTATCTCCAGGAGCACGCTCCAAATGACCAGTTTCGGCGCACATTCAACGCCATAGAGGATGCCAGCGTACAGCTGGAGGCGTTGGAGGCATACTTCGAAAATCTTGCGTAATGAAATAAAGAGCTGACAGAACTATGTTCGAACAACGCGTAAATTCTGACGTACTGACCGTATCTACCGTTAACTCCCAGGATCAGGTGACTCAAAAGCCCCTGCGTGACTCGGTTAAACAGGCACTGAAGAACTATTTTGCTCAACTGAACGGTCAGGATGTTAATGACCTGTATGAGCTGGTACTGGCTGAAGTTGAACAGCCACTGTTGGACATGGTGATGCAATACACCCGTGGTAATCAAACCCGCGCTGCCCTGATGATGGGCATCAACCGTGGTACCCTGCGTAAGAAACTGAAAAAATACGGCATGAACTAATTTCGATTAGCTAACTGCTTGTTTAAAAAGGCGCTCTTCGGCATGGGGAAGCGCCTTTTTTATCGTCCGGACGGGCAACCGTCAATGCTTTGTAAACCTTCTCTTTCCCCACTTTTCAACGCCCGCTTTTCGTGTATATTTCCAGCAACTTACAGGCTCTCTTTTCACGGAATGACACATGATTCGTAAATACTGGTGGCTGGTCGTTTTTGCTGTCTCTGTTTTCATTTTTGATGCGCTGCTGATGCAGTGGATTGAACTGATGAGCACCGAAACCGATAAATGTCGCAATATGAATTCCGTGAACCCGCTTAAACTGGTCAACTGCTCAGAGCTGGACTAACCGCTTCCATCCTGTCCCCCCCTGTTATCACCCAATAAAAACAGGGATTTAAATCACTTTTCGTCATTTCCTGACGATGATAATGTCTGTGCCCTTTCCAACCGCTCTTGCTTAACGTCTCACAACGAGTGAACAGACCATGCTGGTTAGCCAATACAACCAAATCCTCGTAGTCATCTCCTTTGTTGTTGCCATTCTTGCCGCCTATACCGCGCTGAATATGGCTGCGCGCGTTGCCGGAAGCCAGGGCATCGCTGCACGCGTCTGGCTGGCAGGTGGCGGTGTTTCGATGGGGATTGGCGTGTGGGCGATGCATTTCATCGGTATGCTGGCGATGGATCTTTCCATGAGCATGAGTTACAACGCGGTCCTGACCGTGCTTTCGATGGTTATCGCCATCAGCTCGTCAATGTTTGCCCTGTGGCTCGTTAGCGGCGAGCAGCTACGTTTGCGCCGGCTGCTGCCTGGCGCCGTCGTGATGGGAGCGGGCATTGTTGCCATGCACTACACTGGTATGGCTGCCCTGGAGGTCACACCGGGTATTGTCTGGGATAAAAAGTGGGTGGCTATCTCCGTGGTCATTGCCCTTGCCGCTTCACTGGCCGCTCTTTGGCTGACGTTCCGTTTACGTCAGGAAGCAGCACGAATGGCGTTGATGCGGCTGGGGGCGGCGATCACCATGGGCATCGCTATCGCTGGCATGCATTACGCCGGCATGGAAGCAGCACAATTTCCGATGTCGACGATGGTCCACCATCATGGCATTAACGGGAGCTGGCTGGCGATACTGGTTAGCGTGGTCGCGCTCGCTATTCTGGGGATTACGCTGCTGGTGTCGATGTTCGATGCCCGCCTTCAGGCTCGTACCTCGCTGCTGGCCTCATCACTGGCAGAAGCGAACCGTGAACTCGCACAGCTGGCGTTGCATGATACGCTGACGCGATTACCCAATCGTATTCTGCTTGAGGATCGCCTCGATCAGGCCATCAGCAAGGCCGATCGCGAAGGAAGCCCTTTCGCGCTGATGTTTATGGATCTCGACGGCTTTAAAACCGTCAACGATGCCTATGGTCATGATGTCGGTGACAAGCTTCTGGTAGCGGTGACTCAGCGTTTGCTGTTGCAGTTGAAAGGCCAGTACACGCTGGCGCGTATCGGTGGGGATGAATTCGTCCTGCTGGCCGAAACCGCCACTCCGGATGATGCTGCCTCACTGGCAAATTCACTGGTGCGCGTCATTGATAACCCGTTCCATCTCGATCCTTACGAACTGATGGTCACCCTGAGCATTGGCATTGCGCTCTATCCACACGATGGCAAAACCGATCGTGAACTGATGTTTAACGCCGATGCTGCGATGTACCACACAAAACATATGGGTCGTAACGGCTATCACTTCTTCCAGCCGTCAATGAATACGCTGGCGCAGACGCATCTACAGCTGATGAATGATCTGTGGCAGGCCATCGACCGTAATGAGTTACGCCTGCTTTATCAACCTAAATTCCACGCCCCTGCCGGACCTGTCCTCGGGTTCGAAGCGCTGTTACGCTGGCAGCATCCCAAACAGGGGTTACTCCCCCCCGACCTGTTTCTACCGCTGGCAGAGAAAACGGGGCTGATTATTCCCATTGGAAACTGGGTAATCGACGAGGCCTGCCGCCAGCTGCATGAATGGCATCTTCAGGGCCACACGGACTGGTCAATGGCGGTGAATCTTTCTACATTGCAGTTCGAACAGCCGTCGCTGGTTAAAACAGTTCTCGATTGTCTGACGCGCCATAGCGTACCACCCGGCATGTTGATCCTGGAGGTGACCGAAACCACGGCAATGAACAATCCGGACGAAAGCGTTCGTGTCCTGACAGCGCTGACGGATGCGGGAGTAAAAGCCTCGATAGACGATTTTGGCACCGGTTACTCAAGCCTTCTGTATCTTAAGCGACTCCCCGCCTGCGAGTTGAAAATCGATCGTGCTTTTGTGAAAGAGTTAAGTGGTGAGAGTGAAGATGCGACGATTGTCTCGGCGATTGTCGCCCTGGCAAAAACGCTGAATCTGAAGGTCGTGGCGGAAGGGGTCGAAACCGCAGCGCAGCAAACCTTTCTGACAGAACTGGGATGCAATACGCTACAGGGTTACCTGCTGGGCAAACCGATTACCGCGCAAGCTATTATGGAACAGTGCCAGCACGGGGAGATGTCGCCACCCCGGACGCGGTCATGAGGCTGTATCGTAAACCACTGGCGCCACTCGGGTGATATTTAGTGTCGCCAGAATATTATCCACCAGCGCCGGTGCTTGTTTGTACAGATTAAAATTGTTGCTATCCATTAACCAGTTTTTAATGACACCGCTAAAAAAGGCGTGGAAAACAATCAGCGCCAGTTCAATATTGGTTTGCGAAGAGATAACGTTACGAGCAATGCATCGCTTTAGCGTCTTGCGAAGATAATCATCGTTTAAACCGATCCGCTTTCGTATTTCACATTCTGAAATCACATCGTCATGAAATTCACACTTATGATACAAAATTTGTAAAAGCGCATATTGCCGCGGCTCGCTCGCAATATATTGCAGTGCGACAATAAATTGTTCACGAAGCATTAACAAAGGGTCGTCATTTTCGGAAAGTATTAACCTGTCACGAATCATCTCACGCATCGGCAATTGCTGATCCCATATTGCATTAAATATTTCCGCTTTACTCGAGAAATGCCAGTAAACCGCCCCGCGAGTGAGTTGAGCAGCATCGGCGATGTCGGTAAGCGTGGTGCTGGACACGCCACGCGTCGCGAATAGCCCGATAGCGGCTTCAATCAGCTGCTGGCGGGTCTTTTGAGCCTCTTCTTTCTTTTTGCGCACCATAACCTGCTACTCATTACTCATAAGATTGATACGTTATCAAAGGATATTGCCGTGGTCGTGTAGTCAAAGTATTAACCAAAATCCGTGTTAATTTTGCACAAAAAAAGTCAATTCATTTAATTTATAATTCACGTGAATAAATCGAATACATAAAATTCATAAAATATATGAATAGCATTCACCGAAAACATTTAGTTGATTATCCTGACAGAAACAGAATACCGAATGCACTGTGTCAGATTCCGATTTTTACTTTTAAAAGCTCCATCAGCACTTATAAATTAAAAAACATTAAACACCCTCATTATTATACGCGGCTACATTTCTATTTTTTGCCTCACACCCTTTCACCGATTCATGGCAAATATCGGCTCAAGGGTAGTTTAAGGAACAGTAATGACGAATCACTTCAGATGCTTACCCTTATCCGGTTTCATTGTCTGTGCCGCGCTGCTCACCGGGTGCGATGGGCAAGAAAACCCACAGCAGCATGCGCAAGCTCCTCAGGTCAGTGTTCATATTGTTAAAAGCGCGCCACTGGCCGTAACGACAGAATTGCCCGGCAGAACTGACGCGTATCGTGTTGCGGAGGTTCGTCCTCAGGTAAGTGGTATCATTCTGCACCGTAATTTTACCGAAGGCAGCGACGTTAAAGCGGGTGAATCCCTTTATCAAATCGATCCGGCCACCTATCAGGCAGCCTACGACAATGCGAAAGGTGAACTGGTAAAAGCACAGGCGGCGGCGAATATCGCCCATCTGACGGTGAAACGTTACGTTCCGCTGGTTGGTACGCAATATGTGAGCAAGCAGGAGTACGATCAGGCGGTGGCAACTGCCCAGCAGGCGGATGCGAGCGTGGTTGCCGCGAAGGCTGGCGTTGAAAGCGCGCGGATCAACCTGGCCTATACGAAAGTCACATCCCCAATCAACGGGCGTATAGGTAAATCCAGCGTCACCGAAGGGGCGTTAGTCACTAATGGCCAGGCAACTGCACTGGCGACGGTTCAGCAACTCGATCCCATTTATGTCGATGTGACGCAATCCAGCAGCGATTTTATGCGCCTGAAGCAGCAGACGAGCCTGCAAAAGGGAGACACCAGCAGCGTCGAGTTGCTGATGGAAAATGGCCAGCCTTATCCGCTGAAAGGGACGCTCCAGTTCTCTGATGTCACGGTAGATGAAAGTACCGGCTCAATCACCCTTCGCGCCCTCTTCCCTAACCCACAGCATATGCTGTTACCGGGTATGTTTGTCCGTGCGCGCATCGATGAAGGTACGCAACCTGATGCCATTCTGGTTCCTCAGCAGGGGGTAACCCGTACACCACGCGGAGATGCCACCGTGCTTGTGGTAAATGAGAAAAACCAGGTGGAATCACGCACTGTCGTTGCACCGCAGGCGATTGGCGATCGCTGGCTGATCACGGAAGGCCTCAAAAACGGCGACCGCGTCATTATCAGCGGCCTGCAAAAAGTTCGCCCTGGCGTCACCGTCGTGGCTATTCCTGATACCGCTGCGACTCCAGCCAGTTAAGGAATAACGACATGGCTAATTTCTTTATTCAACGGCCTGTTTTCGCCTGGGTACTCGCCATCATTCTGATGATTGCGGGCGGGCTGGCCATTTTAAAACTACCGGTCGCGCAATATCCGACCATTGCGCCGCCGGCGGTTGCGGTGACAGCAACCTACCCGGGCGCTGATGCCCAGACGGTACAGGACACCGTCACTCAAGTTATCGAACAGAACATGAACGGTATCGATAATTTGATGTACATGTCGTCCACCAGTGATTCCGCTGGTAACGTCACCATCACCCTGACGTTCGAGTCGGGTACGGATCCTGATATTGCGCAGGTGCAGGTTCAGAACAAACTTCAGCTCGCCATGCCGCTGCTGCCACAAGAAGTGCAGCAGCAGGGGATCGGCGTGGAGAAATCCAGCAGCAGCTTCCTGCTGGTTGCAGGCTTTGTGTCGGACAATAAAAACCTCACGCAGGATGATATCTCCGACTATGTCGCTTCTAACGTAAAAGATGCGATCAGCCGTACTTCCGGCGTCGGTGACGTGCAGCTGTTCGGTGCCCAGTATGCAATGCGCATCTGGCTGGACAGCAACGAGATGAACAAATATCAGCTCACGCCGCTGGATATCATTAACCAGCTAAAAACGCAGAACGACCAGATTGCTGCGGGCCAGTTGGGCGGAACACCGTCCGTACCTGGGCAGCAACTGAACGCCTCAATTATTGCTCAAACGCGTCTGAAATCGCCGGAGGAGTTTGGTCGTGTGACGCTGAAGGTGAACCAGGACGGTTCGATGGTCCACCTGAAAGATGTGGCCAGCATTGAGCTGGGTGGCGAAAACTACAACATGGTCACCAAAATCAATGGCCAGGCAGCAACGGGGCTGGGGATCAAGCTGGCGACTGGCGCAAACGCGCTGGATACCGCTGCCGCCATCAAGAGTAAACTGGCGCAGTTGCAGCCCTTCTTCCCTCAGGGCCTGAAAGTCGTGTATCCGTACGACACCACACCTTTCGTGAAGATCTCAATCCATGAAGTGGTGAAGACGCTGTTTGAAGCGATTGTTCTCGTGTTCCTGGTGATGTACTTGTTCCTGCAAAACCTGCGGGCAACGCTTATTCCGACTATCGCCGTGCCCGTGGTGTTACTGGGCACCTTTGCGGTACTGGCTGCGTTCGGGTTCTCCATTAACACCCTGACGATGTTCGGGATGGTATTGGCGATAGGTCTGCTCGTCGATGACGCCATCGTGGTGGTCGAGAACGTAGAACGCGTCATGGTTGAGGACAAGCTGCCGCCAAAAGAGGCGACGCAGAAGTCGATGGAGCAAATCCAGGGCGCCCTGGTGGGCATTGCCATGGTGCTTTCGGCGGTATTTATCCCGATGGCATTCTTTGGTGGTTCAACCGGGGCTATCTATCGCCAGTTCTCGCTGACCATTGTCTCCGCGATGGCCTTGTCGGTACTGGTGGCGTTGATATTAACGCCTGCTCTTTGTGCCACGCTGCTCAAACCGGTTTCCAGCGAACATCATGAAAAGAAAGGTGGTTTCTTCGGCTGGTTTAACGCGCTCTTTGATAAAAGTGTGGAGCATTACAGCAACAGCGTGAGCGGCATTTTACGTAAGACCGGCCGCTATCTGCTGGTTTACGTCATCATCGTCGGCGGCATGGCAGTTCTGTTCCTGCGCCTGCCTTCCTCCTTCCTGCCGGAAGAGGATCAGGGGGTGTTTATGACGATGGTTCAGTTGCCGGCAGGGGCGACGCAGATGCGTACCCAGCAGGTACTGGATCAGGTTCAGGATTATTACCTGACGAAAGAGAAAGCGAACGTTGAATCGGTCTTTACCGTAAACGGTTTTAGCTTTAGCGGACAGGGGCAGAACTCCGGTATCGCTTTCGTCAGCCTGAAGCCATGGGAAGAACGCCCGGGCAAGGAAAACGGCGTTGAAGCGATTGTCAGCCGCGCAACGAAAGCGTTCAGCCAGATCAAAGATGGTCTTGTATTTCCGTTTAACCTGCCTGCCATTATTGAACTGGGTACCGCAACAGGCTTTGACTTTGAATTGATTGACCAGGCAAACCTGGGGCATACGCAGTTAACCCAGGCGCGTAACCAGCTGCTGGGCATGGTGAGAGAACATCCTGACTTACTGGTTCGCGTGCGTCCTAACGGACTGGAAGATACGCCACAGTTCAAGCTGGACGTCGATCAGGAGAAGGCACAGGCGCTGGGTGTGAGCGTGTCTGACGTCAATCAGACGATTTCAACAGCGCTGGGTGGCACCTATGTGAACGACTTTATCGATCACGGACGGGTGAAAAAAGTTTATGTCCAGGCTGATGCTCGCTTCCGTATGCTACCAGGAGACATTAACGGCCTGTATGTGCGTAGCGCTAACGGCGAAATGGTGCCTTTCTCTGCCTTTAGCAGCTCTCACTGGGTGTACGGTTCACCGCGTCTGGAACGTTACAATGGGATGCCATCAATGGAGATCCTCGGTGAGTCTGCCCCTGGCAAAAGTACCGGTGAGGCAATGGCGTTGATGGAAAGCCTTGCGTCAAAACTGCCTTCCGGCATCGGCTACGACTGGACGGGGATGTCTTATCAGGAACGACTTTCCGGGAATCAGGCTCCGGCGCTGTACGCCATTTCACTGATTGTGGTGTTCCTGTGTCTGGCGGCCCTCTATGAAAGTTGGTCAATTCCCTTCTCGGTCATGCTGGTTGTGCCGCTGGGGGTGATCGGCGCGCTTCTGGCTGCATCAATGCGAGGGCTGAATAATGACGTTTACTTCCAGGTTGGTCTGCTTACGACAATTGGTTTATCAGCCAAGAACGCCATACTGATCGTTGAGTTCGCCAAGGATCTCATGGATAAAGAAGGCAAAGGGATTATCGAAGCCACGCTTGAAGCCTCGCGTATGCGTCTGCGTCCTATCCTGATGACTTCCCTGGCATTCATCCTTGGTGTTATGCCTCTGGTCATCAGCAGCGGTGCAGGTAGTGGGGCACAAAATGCGGTCGGGACGGGCGTGATGGGCGGGATGCTGTCAGCCACCCTGTTGGCCATTTTCTTTGTTCCTGTTTTCTTTGTGGTTGTCCGGAGACGGTTTACAAAGCACAAGGATTAATGAAAATCATAAAGGCACCTCTGGTGCCTTTTTTATTTCCTGAAAACAATGTAAAAACACTTCCCCTCTTCACATTTCCTCCATTAATAATCAGTGCCCGCGCTTTTTTCTTCATAATTTTTACAATCCACACAAATTGAGATTATTCCCCGTGCTGCATGGTATTAGTGCGGTGGTAAAATAATCATCAGTTCGTTAATTGCTGTATCGGCTCTTTAGCGAATAAGCGATCATATTGAGGTAACATCATGAAAAGATTCCTTTCCGTTGCACTTCTCGCTGCGCTGCTTGCTGGTTGCGCGCACGACTCTCCATGTGTACCGGTATACGACGATCAGGGGCGACTGGTTCACACCAATACCTGTATGAAGGGCACTACCCAGGATAACTGGGAAACAGCAGGTGCGATTGCTGGTGGCGCCGCGGCAATCGCTGGCCTGACACTCGGTATTGTCGCCCTGACTAAATAAGGCTTCTAAAAGCGCGGCCATCGCCGCGCTTTTATTTTTCCCTGATATAAGGAACGTATATTCCTCATCACGAATAGCATCAGATATTAATTAAATTCAATACGCTACCTTACTCCCCGCTATACCCCATACCTGTACATAACATTTAATTGATTTAACGCTGCTGCGAGCCAGCATAATGCATTCCACAACTTCAGTTTCAGTAGGGTAAAACGCTTTAATACGTCCGTAAGGTATTAATGGCGACAGCAGGAATATCGAATGAGGGAATTGGTTTGGCTGGAGCGATAACGCAAAAAGGCCATCCTTTCGGATGGCCTTTCTACTTGTTTGATGTCTGGCAGTTCCCTACTCTCACATGGGGAGACCCCACACTACCATCGGCGCTACGGCGTTTCACTTCTGAGTTCGGCATGGGGTCAGGTGGGACCACCGCGCTAAAGCCGCCAGACAAATTCTTTTACTTCTTGCCGAACTTTAACCTAAGTATAAAGTGGTGCTGATACCCAGAGTCGAACTGGGGACCTCACCCTTACCAAGGGTGCGCTCTACCAACTGAGCCATATCAGCACGCT
>NZ_JADABR010000003.1:0-50093 GCF_015672585.1 Enterobacter sp. Res13-Sevr-PEC09-46
AGCCGGCAAAGGCCAGGGCAATGGGAACAAGATATAATCGCCTTCTGTCGCACCAGTATTTCATTGCCATAAAACAGGCAATAAACAGATGAAACACCAGAAGAAATATCGTCAGCGTAGGGAAAAACAAAGGTGAAAACGAAGGAACCCATTCAACAAGTTTTATAAAAAAAGCTTGTAATACGGCAATGATAACAATGCATCCAAGCGCGAAGGCCACAAAGCGGTTCTTTACAAATCGACAGATCGCAAGCATAGAGAATTTAAAAATTAAAAAAGAAAAGAGATTGCGAAGAGTTTAAGTGAGGGAAATAAAAAATACTTTGCGCACGGACAAAAATAGATGAAATGAATAATTCACTGTGTGAATGTATTGTGCAAATATATTGTTGGAGACGATGATTTTGTTAAATGGATGCGGTCTGAACAGACCACATCCATCAGGATATTAGCGCGGGGAGACGGTAACCTGGCTGCCGTTGCTTGCCAGTACAACACGCTGGCCAGCAGAGAAGCGGGTGTTACCCTGTTTCTGCACAACCATAATGGTGCTGCCATCGTCTTTACGGATTTCCAGCTCAACGCCCTGAGTTTTGTTCATCGCACCCTGAACGCCCTGACCCGCTACGCCGCCTGCAACTGCGCCCGCTGCGGTAGCCAGAGAACGTCCGGTGCCGCCGCCAATGGTATTACCCAGGAAACCACCCAGCACAGCACCACCGATTGCGCCCACCACGTTCGTGTCATCGCCACCCTGAATCTGAACAGGACGGGCATTAACGATAGTACCGTATGTCACGTTCTGTACCTGTTTAGCTTCAGAAGCACTATATACGTCGCCGGAGAGTGAACTGTCATTCACACAACCCGCCAGTGTTAAACCAATCAGCGAAACGCCCAGTACACGTAAAATCATTTGACTCTCCTGTTCACCAAAAAACGCCCGGTTGGGGCATCCGTTATGGCTAAATTATATGGCATTCCTGACCACAGTTCATATCTTTGCATGCCGAATAGATAAATTTTACTTCAACAGGGCTTAACGGGACATAAACAAAAACCGTCTGTGCTACAGGTCTGAGATTGTTAAAAAATATTATCACCGCATAGCAAAGCCGCGTTATTTATGATGGAGTGTTTGCACTTAGCCCATGTAACGTAAGGAAAGCGCATGAAATCGGGTCGCTATATCGGTGTGATGTCTGGTACCAGTCTTGACGGTGTGGATGTCGTTCTGGCCGCCATTGATGAAAACATGGTGGCGCAGCAGGCAAGCCTGACCTGGCCTATTCCTGTCTCGTTAAAAGAAGAGATCCTGAACATCTGCCAGGGACAACAGCTGACGCTTTCCCAACTGGGCCAACTGGATGTGCGTCTGGGGGCGCTGTTTGCTGAGGCGGTACTGGCCCTGATGCAGCAGGAAAGACTCCACCCGCAGGATATCGTGGCAATAGGTTGCCATGGGCAGACCGTCTGGCATGAACCTGTCGGCGAGGCGCCGCACACGATGCAAATTGGCGATAACAACCAGATTGTGGCAAAAACCGGCGTGACGGTGGTGGGTGATTTCCGTCGTCGCGATATGGCCCTCGGCGGGCAGGGGGCGCCGCTGGTTCCGGCATTTCATCAGGCGCTGCTGGCGCACCCGGTAGAGCGCAGGATGGTCCTGAACATCGGCGGGATCGCCAACCTGTCGATGCTTATTCCCGGGCAGCCCGTGCGGGGGTACGATACCGGACCCGGTAATATGCTGATGGATGCCTGGATCTGGCGTCAGAGCGGCAAAGCCTACGACAAAGACGCGCAGTGGGCCAGCCAGGGGAAAGTGATCCTTCCCTTGCTGCAAACCCTGTTAAGCGATCCTTTCTTTGCTCTGCCCGCGCCGAAAAGCACGGGGCGGGAATATTTCAACTACGGCTGGCTTGAACGTCAGCTGGCGCGCTTCCCCGGCCTTGCGCCTCAGGATGTGCAGGCTACGCTGACGGAGCTCACCGCGGTATCGATTTCTGAACAGGTGTTGCTGAGCGGCGGATGTGAGCGCTTGCTGGTATGCGGAGGCGGAAGCCGCAACCCGCTGGTGATGGCACGCCTCGCCGCCTTGCTGCCAGGCACCGAAGTCACGACCACTGATGAAGCCGGGATCAGCGGAGACGATATGGAAGCGCTGGCCTTCGCCTGGCTTGCCTGGCGTACGGTTGCCGGTCTGCCGGGGAATTTACCCTCCGTAACCGGTGCGCTGGAGGCGAGCGTCCTTGGGGCCATTTTCCCCGCAAACCCGCGCCATAATCAGAGTTAACTGAAATTCAGCGGGAGGCGTAACCCGTAAAATAGGGAAAAACAGGAGGGCGGTTAGGCCCTCCAGGACCAGGATAGTCTTCGGAATCTGCCCATGAAAAAACTTCTTCTCATTGCTGTACCTTTTCTTATGACCGGATGCAGCGTCTATAACCAGTTCGTTGAGCGTATGCAAACCGATACGCTGGAATATCGTTGTGATGAAAAACCGCTGACGGTGAAGCTGAACAACCCGCATCAGGAAGCCAGCTTTGTTTATGACAATAAGTTGTTAACGCTGAAGCAGGGAATGTCGGCCTCCGGTGCGCGCTACTCAGACGGGATCTACGTCTTCTGGTCGAAAGGCGACAGCGCCACCGTCTACAAGCGTGACCGCATTGTGCTGAACAATTGTCAGCTTGAAAATCCGAAGCGTTGAGATTTTTGAAGGGGGCGCGCACAATAGCGCCACCCAATCTCACTTTCAGCTAACGCCATGTCAGATAACGACGAACTACAGCAAATTGCGCATCTGCGCCGTGAATACACCAAAGGCGGTCTGCGCCGCCAGGATCTTCCCGCCGAACCGCTGGTGCTTTTTGAACGCTGGCTGAAGCAGGCCTGCGAAGCGAAACTGGCTGACCCGACGGCAATGGTCGTTGCCACGGTTGATGAAAATGGTCAGCCGTATCAACGCATCGTTCTTCTCAAGCATTATGACGAGAAAGGGCTGGTGTTCTACACCAATCTTGGCAGTCGTAAAGCGCATCACCTTGAAAATAATCCGCGTATTAGCCTGCTCTTCCCGTGGCATATGCTGGAGCGCCAGGTGATGGTCACCGGCAAGGCGGAGCGCCTCTCTACGCTCGAAGTGGTAAAATATTTCCACAGTCGCCCGCGCGACAGTCAGATCGGCGCCTGGGTCTCTAAACAGTCCAGCCGAATCTCAGCCCGCGGTGTGCTGGAAAGTAAATTCCTCGAACTCAAACAGAAGTTTCAGCAGGGTGAAGTACCGCTGCCGAGTTTCTGGGGCGGGTTCCGCATCCCCATTGAGCAGATGGAATTCTGGCAGGGCGGTGAACACCGCCTGCACGACCGCTTTTTATACCAGCGCGACAACGGTGGCTGGAAAATCGACAGACTGGCCCCGTAATCCCCAAAATTTGTTGATTTAAGCGCTAGCGCACACCGCGCTGGCGCTTTATTCTATGGTCCTTTCGCATCAGGCGAAAAGTCGTGTACCGGCAAAGGTGCAGTCGTTTATACATGGAGAATTTGATGGCAAGCAGTAACTTGATTAAACAATTGCAAGAGCGGGGCCTCGTGGCCCAGGTGACGGACGAGGAAGCGTTAGCAGAGCGACTGGCGCAAGGCCCGATCGCGCTCTATTGCGGCTTCGATCCCACCGCTGACAGCTTGCATTTGGGGCATCTTGTTCCATTGTTATGCCTGAAACGCTTCCAGATGGCCGGCCATAAGCCTGTCGCACTGGTTGGCGGCGCGACCGGTCTGATTGGCGACCCAAGTTTCAAAGCCGCTGAGCGTAAGCTGAACACCGAAGACACCGTGCAGGAGTGGGTGGATAAGATCCGTAAACAGGTTGCACCGTTCCTGGATTTCGACTGCGGTGACAACTCTGCGATTGCGGCGAACAACTACGACTGGTTTGGTGGCATGAACGTGCTGACGTTCCTGCGTGACATCGGCAAACACTTCTCTGTTAACCAGATGATTAACAAAGAAGCAGTAAAGCAGCGTCTTAACCGTGACGATCAGGGTATCTCTTTCACGGAGTTCTCCTATAACCTGTTGCAGGGGTATGACTTCGCCTGCCTGAACAAACTGCACGGCGTCTCTCTGCAAATTGGCGGTTCCGACCAGTGGGGTAACATCACCTCCGGTATCGATCTGACCCGTCGCCTCCACCAGAATCAGGTGTTTGGTCTGACCGTGCCGTTGATCACCAAAGCCGACGGTACCAAGTTCGGTAAGACCGAAGGCGGCGCGGTATGGCTGGATCCGAAGAAAACCAGCCCGTACAAGTTCTACCAGTTCTGGATCAACACGGCGGATGCCGACGTTTATCGCTTCCTGAAGTTCTTCACCTTTATGGATATCGAAGAAATCAATGCGCTGGAAGAAGAAGACAAGAACAGCGGTAAAGCACCACGCGCCCAGTACGTGCTGGCGGACGAAGTGACTAAACTGGTTCACGGCGAAGAAGGTCTGGCGGCGGCGAAGCGCATTACGGCTAGCCTGTTCAACGGAACCCTGAGCGATTTAAGCGAAGCGGATTTCGAACAGCTGGCGCAGGATGGCGTGCCGATGGTTGAGATGGAAAAAGGCGCCGATCTGATGCAGGCGCTGGTGGACTCCGAGCTCCAGCCGTCTCGCGGTCAGGCGCGTAAAACCATCGCCTCTAACGCGATCACCATTAATGGCGAAAAACAGGCCGATCCGGAATACACCTTTACCGAGAACGACCGTCTCTATGGTCGCTACACGCTGCTGCGTCGCGGTAAGAAAAATTACTGCCTGGTCTGCTGGAAGTAATTAAAAGTATGCAGGGGCGTGGGAAACCACGCCCCTTTTGTTTTGACAGGGTTTGGTAAGTACAACATGAAGAACATCCTCGCCATTCAGTCCCACGTTGTGTTTGGACATGCTGGCAACAGCGCTGCGGAATTCCCGATGCGCCGCCTCGGCGTTAACGTCTGGCCCCTCAATACCGTCCAGTTCTCGAATCACACCCAGTACGGTAAATGGACCGGCTGCGTGATGCCGCCGTCGCATCTGTCGGAAATCGTTCAGGGGATTGCGGATATCGACCAGCTTAAACGCTGCGATGCCGTACTCAGCGGCTATCTGGGTTCGGCGGAGCAGGGGGAACATATCCTCGGCATTGTGCGCCAGGTGAAAGCGGCAAACCCCGCGGCGAAATATTTCTGCGATCCGGTAATGGGACATCCTGAAAAAGGCTGCATCGTAGCGCCGGGTGTTGCGGAGTTTCATGTCCGTCATGCATTGCCCGCCAGCGATATTATTGCCCCCAACCTGATTGAACTTGAGATCCTGTGCGAGCATCCGGTCAACAGCGTAGAAGAGGCTGTAAGCGCCTCTCGCGAGCTGATCGCCCAGGGGCCAGAGATTGTGCTGGTTAAGCACCTGGCACGCGCAGGGTTGAGCCAGGACCGTTTTGAAATGCTGCTGGTGACGAAGGATGAAGCCTGGCATATCAGTCGACCGCTGGTGGATTTCGGTGCACGTCAGCCTGTCGGGGTCGGGGATGTGACCAGCGGTTTGCTGCTGGTGAAGCTATTGCAGGGCGCGAGCCTGCGCGATGCGCTGGAGCACGTCACCGCAGCCGTTTATGAAATCATGATTGCGACGAAGACGATGCAGGAATATGAGCTCCAGGTCGTCGCGGCGCAGGATCGCATCGCGAAGCCGGAGCACTATTTTAGCGCAACGCAGCTTTAGAAAACGCCCGGCGCCGCTGCGCTTGCACGGGCCTACGGAATTTATAGGCCGGGTAAGCGTCAGCGCCACCCGGCAATCCAGGCCGCTCGGTTAATTCAACCCTTCCGCTTTCAGCGCCGCTGCCACCGCAGGACGCTCCGCCACGCGCGTCATATACGATGCGACATGGTCTAATCCTTCCATGTTCAGCTTAACCGCGCGCGCCCAGCGCAGAACGGTAAACAGATAGGCATCGGCGATGGTGAAACGCGAGCCACAGATCCACTGGTCGTCTTTCAGCGCGTCGTTAACGTACTGCAACTTTTTCTCCAGCAGCGCGCGCACGGTAGGTTTGTACTCTTCCGGCGTGTCCGGGCGGAACAGGGGCGTAAAGCCTTTGTGCAGTTCGGTGGCAATATAGTTCAGCCACTCCAGCGTTTTATAACGCGCAATGCTGCCGGTGGGGGCAAGGAGCTGACGATCCGGTACGTTGTCCGCCAGGAATTGCATAATCGCCACCCCTTCGGTCAGCAGGGTGCCATCATCCAGCAGCAGGGCCGGAACCTGGCCTTTTGGGTTAATCGCAAAAAAGTCATCCCCGTTTTCCAGACGCTTTTTCATCAGGTCAACGCCGTCCAGCGTGAAATCTTTACCGCTCTCGCGAAGCGTAATATGGGAAGCAAGAGAGCAGGCGCCCGGTTTATAGAACAGTTTCATCGGTAACTCCTTTTTGCTGAGGTTCCAGCTATGTTAGTGCGCGTTCGGATAAAAAAAAAGCCGCTAATCAATTAGCGGCTTCTGTTCAGTCGTTTCCCGATGACATTACGCGTTCGCGGTTTTGATCGCTTTAGCGGATTTGTCGTCGTCCTGGGTCATACGATTCAGTTTAGGTGCGGTCAGCAGCATCAGCACGGCAATCACGGCGGTCGCGATACCAATTTGCATGAATACGGTGCCGTAGACATTCAGGGAAACCAGCGGGTCGGTAACGTTGTCTGGTACCGCCATCAGGTTCGCAATCTTACCTGCGATGATAGCCGCGCCAGCGGTGGTCAGGAACCAGCTACCCATGATGAAGCCCATCAGACGCTGAGGGACCAGCTGCGCAACCATCGCCAGGCCCAGACCGGAGATCATCAGTTCACCGATAGATTGCAGCGCATAGCTCAGGATCAGCCAGTTAACAGACACGATACCCGCGTCGGTCGCGAATTTCGTCCCCAGCGGCAGCACCAGGAATGCGCCAGAGCACAGCACCATACCGATAGCGAACTTGTGCGGCATAGGCAGACGGTCGCCCATCTTGTTATAGATAGCGGCCAGAATCGGGCTACCAATCATGATCCAGAACGGGTTCAGGGCCTGATACTGCTCCGGCTCGAACGCGATACCGAGGATGGAGTGCTCAACGTTGCGGATAGCGAAGAAGTTCAGAGACGTTGGCATCTGGCTGTACAGAACGAAGAAGATGATCGCTTCCAGCATCAGAATGAACGCCACAATCATCTTACGACGTGCCGCACCCTGCATCGCGAAGGCTTCTTTCGCAAAGATAATCACGATACCCAGCGCAACCACGCCCAGTACGGCACGTGCTACGCCCTGGTTATGCAGCAGCCAGGTGGCAACAGCGGCCAGGATCACGATGCCGACGATGGTTGCCAGCAGTTTGCCCATGTGCACGGGTTCGAAGTCTGGTTTTGAACCATAGTCTTTAACCCAGCTACGGCAGAACAGGAAGTTCACAACGGTGATCAGCATACCCACGAAGCTCAGCGCAAACGCTACGCTCCAGCCGAATTTGGCGGCCAGCCATGGGGTTGCCAGCATAGAGAAGAAGGAACCGATGTTGATGGACATGTAGTACATGGTAAATGCACCGTCCAGACGCGGGTCATCTTTGCTGTAGCAGGTAGAGAGCAGGGAAGACGGGTTCGCCTTGAAGAGGCCGTTACCTACCGCGATGGTAGCCATACCCATGTAAACCACACCTGCATCGTGCCCGGACCAGGCAACCAGCCCATAGCCAATCGCCAGAACAACGGCGCCCAGCATAATGACTCGTTTAGTACCGAGGACTTTATCGCCTAACCAGCCGCCGATAGCGACCAGGCCATACACCAGGGCGCTGAAGGAAGAGAACAGCGTGATGGAATCGGCTTCAGACATACCCAGCTGTTTAACCAGGTAAACCGCCATGATCCCTTGCAGGCCGTAGTAGCCAAAACGTTCCCATAATTCGATCGAGAAAATGAGATAGAACGCTTTAGGCTGTTTGAAAGCGTTAAGACTTACGCTCTCATCTGTTGGTTTATTGTTTGCAGTAGACACATATACCTCTTTTTTTACATCCCATATTAACGGGGGTGTTCATAGCGTGATGACCGTAGTCCATCCGCTTTATAGTTATATTGGGAGGGGAAACGGCGGGTAATGTTCACTATCCAGCCCCATCTGGCAATACGTTTGTAATAATCTGTTACATATAACTCTGGCGGTATAATCATCGGTTCATGCAAATGTTATACAGCGTTAAATCTCATCCGTTCAAAATTGATGGTTTTTTTCACTGTAAACGACCCTGTTCAACGGCTGTATGGCGATATGTTCTGCTATTTTGGGTGATTGGCAGTGATATAGCCCATATTCTGAAAAATGACTGGTCTTATGTGCGGTATGGAATCGATGAAATCTTGTCTGACAAAGGGGTTGGGCGGGTTTTAACAACAAAAATCCAACATCAGGTTATCAGAGTGATCGCGATCACAGATGTATAGAAATTTTTGGTGATGAAAAAACTATTAACCTCTTTGAGTGTTAAATGACCGAAGAATCGACAATGCGTTAAGGAGAAAGAGAGGGCAATTTATGGTCAATCGGGAAGATATCAGAGCCCTTGTTAATATTAAGGGCTTGAACAGGTAAGAAGTTAGGTGGTTTACGCTCAGGGATAGACTTTTTCTTTGTATTCGCAGAGATCTTCGATAATGCAGGAACCGCAGCGTGGCTTACGGGCAATACAGGTATACCGTCCGTGCAGGATCAGCCAGTGGTGGCAGTCCACCTTAAATTCCGCCGGGACCACTTTTAAAAGCTTCTCTTCCACCTCTTCCACGTTTTTACCCGGCGCGAACCGGGTACGGTTAGAGACGCGAAAGATATGGGTATCTACGGCGATGGTCGGCCAGCCAAACGCCGTGTTCAGCACCACATTTGCCGTTTTACGCCCGACGCCCGGCAACGCTTCCAGCGCAGCGCGGTCTTCCGGGACTTCACCGCCGTGCTGCTCCAGCAGGATCCGGCAGGTCTTAATGACGTTTTCGGCCTTGCTGTTAAACAGGCCAATGGTCTTGATATAGGATTTCACACCTTCAACGCCCAGCTCCAGCATGGCCTGCGGCGTATTGGCGACAGGGTAGAGCAGGGCCGTGGCTTTGTTGACGCTCACGTCCGTCGCCTGTGCAGAGAGCAGCACCGCGATCAACAGTTCAAACGGCGAGTTAAAGTTCAGCTCTGTCGTAGGATGAGGATTCTCATCGCGCAGGCGCGTCAGGATCGCAATGCGTTTCTCTTTATTCATACTGCTTTCTCGGGGATCCCTTCCTGTACGCTGCGCTCAGCGGCGCGGCGTTTACGTTTTTCATCAATCAGGTATTTTAACGCCAGCATCATCCCAAGGCCAATGAAGGCGCCAGGCGGCAGCATGGCCAGCAGGAACGGAGTGTCCGTATGGAACACCTCAATACGCAGCGACTTCGCCCAGCCGCCAAGCAGCGCGTCCGCACCGTCGAAGAGCGTACCGTTGCCCAAAATTTCACGCAGAGAACCGAGAACGAACATGGCGGCAGTCGCGCCCATGCCGATGGAAAAACCATCCAGCGCGGATATGGCCGGATTGTTTTTCACCGCAAAGGCTTCAGCGCGGCCTACGACAATACAGTTAGTCACGATAAGCGGAATGAAAATCCCGAGCGACTGGTACAGGCCAAATGCGTAGGCGTTAATCAGCATTTGCACCACGCTGACCACCGACGCAATGATCATGACATAGATCGGAATACGGATTTCCGACGGCGTCCAGCGGCGCAAAACAGAAATGGAAAAGTTAGTCAGGGTCAGCACCAGCGTGGTCGCCAGCCCCAGCCCGAGCGCGTTGGTGGCGGTAGACGTCACCGCCAGCAGCGGACACAGCCCCAGCAGCTGTACCAGCGCGGAGTTGTTCTTCCAGAGACCCTGGACGATAACCTCTTTAACCTGGCTCATGGTCACTCCTCACAGGTGGAAAGATGATTGATCTGCGCGGGCAGCGTTTCGGCATACAGCCCGGCGCGCTTGACGGCGTTGACCACCGCGCGCGGGGTAATCGTGGCACCCGTGAACTGGTCAAACTCGCCGCCATCTTTTTTCACCGCGAAAGCAGGATCGTCTTCGCCATGAATCATCTTACCGGCGAAGTGTAAGATCCAGTCGCTTAAGCGTGTTTCAATTTTGTCGCCAAGGCCCGGCGTTTCGTGATGTTCCGTCACGCGCGTGCCCAGCACGGTGCCGGAAAAATCGCTGCCAACCAGCAGCTGAATCGCACCGGAGTAACCGTCCGGCGCGGTGGCTTCCATGACGGCACCCACGGGATTATCGCCCTTGCGGGCAATATAAACGCTATGGGGTCCTTTACCGAGCTGCGGAGCCTGCACGACAAAGCAGCTTTTTTGCAGGTCATTATCGTAGAGGTCGGATGGGATCACCTGATCGAACAGCGTCTTTTGCTGCTTCATTGCCTGCTCTGCAATGGTAGTTTTCGTCAGTTCATTTACCAGCGCGGTCAGCCCGGTGAGGGCGGCAGCGAAGATCGCCAGCGTAACGCCGTGTTTTTGCATTGTTTTTAGCATGGCGTGACCCTTAGCGATGACCGTACACGCGTGGCCGCGTGTAGTAGTCGATGAGCGGAACGGTGATGTTAGCCAGCAGCACGGCAAATGCCACACCGTCCGGATAACCGCCAAAGCTGCGAATAAGCCAGACCAGCAAGCCCGCCAGCGCGCCGAAAATCAGACGACCACGGTTGGTGGTAGACGCGGTGACCGGATCGGTCAGAATAAAGAATGCCCCGAGCATGGTCGCGCCGGAGAGCAGATGGAGCTGCGGGCTGGCCAGTGACTCAGGTGAGATGACCCAGCCGAGCGTCGAGCAGACGGCCAGCGTCACCAGGAAGCTCACCGGAATATGCCAGCGGATCGCCTTCTGTTGCAGCAGGAACGCGCCGCCCAACAAATAGGCCAGATTGACCCACTGCCAGCCAGCACCCGCCAGTACGCCGCTGTAAATAGACGATTTCATCACCTGCTCCACGCTGTGTCCGGCACGCAGGGAGGTTTTGAAGGTATCGAGCGGGGTGGCCTGGCTGATGCCGTCCACGCCCATGCGAAGCGCGTTCATATCTGCGCCCAGCGCGGTGTGGCCGGTAAAGATAACGTGCAGGGCATCCATAAAGCCGGGGACGGTGGCGGCGATCTCATGCGGCGGCAGCCAACTGGTCATCTGTACCGGGAAGGAGATCAGCAGTACCACGTAGCCAATCATCGCCGGGTTAAACGGGTTATGGCCCAGCCCGCCGTACAGCTGCTTGGCGATGATCACCGCAAACACCGTTCCCAATACCACCATCCACCACGGGGCGAACGGGGGAATGCTGATGGCCAGCAACAGGCCGGTCAACAGGGCGGAGTTATCGCTCAGGATGCGAGTCACTTCCATTTTGCGCAGCTTCAGGATCGCAGCTTCCGCTGCGACGGCACTGGCGCAACCCAGAACTAACTGGAAAAGCGTACCCCAGCCGAAAAACCAACACTGTACGGCAATACCTGGCAGCGCGGCCAGGCACACCAGCATCATAATACGCGATGTCTGGCGCTGGTTATGGGTATAAGGGGAACTTGCAATTCTGAAAACCATTTAATCCTCGTTAACGGCTTGCTGCGCGGCTTTCTTTGCCTGAACGCGCGCAATCGCGGCGGCGACTGCGGCTTTGCGTGGATCGTCGTTGGCGGCCGCAGGCCGTTCGTCCTGCTGTGCCGCTTTTCGTGCTTTGGCACGGGCGATGGCCGCTTCAACGGCGGCTTTACGCGGGTCGACAGGCGCTTCACTCTCTTCGGCTGGCTGAACCTGTGCCGCTTTTCGTGCTTTGGCACGGGCGATAGCGGCTTCAACGGCCGCCTTGCGCGGATCCGTCGCTTCCTGTTCAACCACCACTGTCTGCTGACCGGCCTTACGGGCTTTTGCCCTGGCGATAGCCGCTTCCACTGCCGCTTTACGCGGGTCGATATCAGCTTCCGGTTTGGCGTGTTGCGCTTTCTCCGCCTGACGCGCGCGAGCTTCGGCTTTACGCGCTTCGCGGGCCGCAATCGCTTCGCTGTTGTCCGGTCTTTCTCCCGGAGCGATCACAACCGTCTGGGCGGCGGTGGCTTTCTTCTCGCGCACGCGGGCCAGGGCTGCGTTAATGGCATCCTGATCTTTCGCCGCAGGCTGGACGGCAGCCTGCTTATGGCGTTCCTGACGGGCTTGTTTCTCGCGCTCCAGTCGCGCCTGACGCGCTTCAAAGCGGGCCTTCGCTTCAGCGGCACGTTTTTCTTCCATGGAGATGGCGTAGATTTCGGCTTTCTCCTGACGGAAGTATTGCACCAGCGGAATATTGCTTGGGCAGACCCAGGCGCAGGCACCGCATTCAATACAGTCAGCCAGGTTATGCGCCTGGGCTTTATCGTGCAGCTGGCCTTTGCTGTACCAGTACAACTGCTGCGGCAGTAAATCTGCCGGGCATGCGTCCGCACAGGCGCTACAGCGTATGCAGCCTTTCTCTTCCTGCGTTTCGCCCATCTCCGTTGGGGAAGGGGCGAGCAGGCAGTTGGTAATCTTCACCACCGGCACATCCAGCCACGGCAGGGTAAAGCCCATCAGCGGGCCACCCATAATGACCAGTTGATCGCTACCCGGGCAGAAGCCAGCCTGTTCCAGCAGATGACGCACCGGCGTACCCAGACGCGCCCAGACGTTGCCGGGACGGGAGACGGACTCGCCGGTCAGCGTGACGACGCGCTCGGTCAATGGCTCGCCGTCAATCACCGCACGTTTCACCGCGTAGGCGGTTCCCACGTTTTGCATCAGCACGCCGATGTCGGACGAACGGCCCCCGTGGGGGACCTGTTTGCCGGTCAGGATCTGCGTCAGCTGTTTTGCCCCGCCGGACGGGTATTTGGTCGGGATCACTCGCAGGGCGATATCGTGGCTGTCTGCCAGTACCGCACGCAGCATCGAAATGGCCTGCGGTTTATTGTCCTCAATACCGATCAGCACTTCGCGGGGTTGCAGAATATGCGCAAGAATGCGAATCCCTTCCACCACCTGCGCGGCACAGTCCTGCATCAGACGGTCATCGGCGGTGATGTACGGTTCGCACTCGGCGGCGTTGATGATCAGCGTTTCGATTTTATCGCCGCCGCCGTGAAGCTTAGCGCCGGTCGGGAAGCCTGCGCCTCCCAGACCCGCCACGCCGAACTGATGAATGCGTTCAATCAGCGCTTCACGGCTGTGGGAACGGTAGTCGCTCCAGCCGTCACGATCGATCCAGCGGTCTTCACCATCGGCTTCAATGATCACGCTCAGCTCAGACAACGCCGACGGATGGGCAACGGTATGGGGGGCAACAGCCACCACCTTACCGGAAGTCGGGGCATGTATCGGCAACATCCGTCCGCGACCAAAGGTCAGCGGCTGGCCGCGAAGAACGCTATCGCCTTCTTTCACGCACAGTTCACCTTCCGCGCCGATATGCTGTTTAAGGGGCATAACGTAACGGGTCGCCAGCGGGATCTGGCGCAGCGGCGTGCCGTTAGACTGCGATTTCATCTCAGGCGGATGAATGCCGCCGTCGAAATCCCAGATCTTCTCTTTTCTGAAGGCAGAAAATAACTTAAGCATGTTGTTCCACAGGAATATTGCGAACCGGAATGGTCTGAAGGTCCCACTTCCAGCTTTCAGTAGTCGTTTCAACCGGGCGTAGTTCTATACACTGCGTCGGGCAGGGCGCCACGCAGAGATTACAGCCGGTGCACAGATCCGCCACAACGGTGTGCATCGCGCGCGTTGCGCCCACAATGGCGTCAACAGGACACGCCTGAATACATTTGGTGCAGCCAATGCAGTTGGCTTCGTCGATGACAGCAAGGGCACGAACGGGCTCCTGGGCCTGTTCATCGCCGTCGACAGGCTGGGGATCGACGTTCAGCAGGGCAGCTATTTTAAGCATGACCGCTTCGCCACCCGGTGCGCAGCGGTTGATCTTTTCGCCCTGCACGCCCACCGCCTCAGCGTAAGGGCGGCAGCCAGGGTAGCCGCACTGCCCGCACTGGCTCTGCGGTAAAAGTTCATCAATTTTTTCAACCACCGGATCGTCCTCCACCGCAAACCGGCGGGAGGCATAACCCAGAATGATGCCAAAGACGAGTCCCAGTACGCTGATGGACGCGATGGCAATCCAGATAGCACTCATTACAACTTCACCAGACCACTAAAGCCCATAAAGGCCAGAGACATTAAACCTGCGGTCACCAGAGCGATGGCGTTACCGCGAAACGGCGCGGGAATATCCGCCGCGGCCAGACGCTCGCGAATCGAGGCGAACAGGACCATAACAAAAGAGAAACCGACCGCCGCGGAAAAACCGTACAGCGCCGATTGCAGGAAATTATGCCCAAGGTTGATATTGAGCAGCGCCACGCCCAGCACCGCGCAGTTGGTGGTGATGAGAGGCAGGAAAATGCCCAGCAGGCGATACAGGGCAGGGCTGGTTTTCCGCACCACCATCTCGGTAAATTGCACCACAACCGCAATGACCAGAATAAAGGACAAGGTGCGCAGGTAGAGCATGTCCAGTGGGATCAGGATCCAGGTATCAATCAGCCATGCGCAAATGGAGGCCATCGTCATCACGAAGGTGGTCGCCAGCCCCATGCCCATTGCCGTCTCCAGCTTTTTGGAGACGCCCATAAACGGGCACAGGCCAAGGAACTTCACCAGTACGAAGTTATTAACCAGCACAGTTCCGACAAAGAGCAGTAAGTAATCGGTCATTATTTAGCCTGAAATAAAATAGCCGCCTATTATCGGATAAACGACAACAGGCCACAACAGGTTAACTGTAAGGTTATTACGGGTTGACAAAGGTCTTCTTAACGCGCGTCGAACGCTTGAAATAAGGGACCATAAGCGCCGTCGCCAGTAGCGGAAACAGTAACTGGCGAACCGCCAGCGCGTCAGACACTGGCGAGAAAGCGAATGCTTTGACAGCCAGCAGCACGGAGACCAGCAGCCAGATAATGTAATGTTTTGGCACGTTTTTGCGGCGTTTGAAGAAGGCGATAGTCAGCCACAGCGTGTAGTACCACATCGCGATCGCGAAAACGAACGACACAAACCACGTTGCAATATTGAGCGCACTCTGGGACATCAGTGCCTGGATAGCATGAGGCGTAACCAGTGCGGTGGTGTATAGCAACAGCGCCAGCGAAGCGCTTAATAATGCCACCAGCAGCCATGCCAGCGGGGCGATTAACCAGCCCCCAATTCTCTCTCCAGGCAATGCGGTCATACGCTCTCCCATAGTCTGCGCGAAATGTTATACAGAAATTTGCAGGGCGGAGAGTATATAACATTTCACGCCGAAGGCTACTTTCTTATACAACGTAACGCCATACGGATTTAGGCACTTCCCCCACATTGAACAGACGACCGCCAGAGACCAGTTCGGCGCGACGATGGTCAGCAGCGCGGTACATATTGATGATGTCCTGATTATCCGACAGCGTGTAGTTCAGATGGTCAAACAGTTTTTCCAGGCTTTCAAGGGAATTGATCTTGCGAAATTTTAATAAATAGTCCTGAACTGTCATATTAATAAGTTTCCATATAAAAGGGTAATACCCATAAAGGTAATGCGTTCGAATAATAAACGGATTAATAAAGACGTAAACTGTCCACTCGGGTAACGCGACGAAATTAGGAGTTTTCTTTGCGAAGAATCAGGCATCAGCAGATGCCTGGAAGAGAAGGGTAACCCCGTTCATTACGGCTGGCAATACGTTCCATGACGTAATGTGTCACGCTTTATGACGACACGGCTTACTTTTGTTGTGCGACAGTAACAGGCTCCGGCGGCTGGTAGTTATCGATATGGCTGGCAATGCCGAGCAACACGACTGAAACCCCAAGGACAATCCATCCCGCTAATTCAATGATTCGATTAATTATTGACGACATAATTTGTGTTTGTAATTTATCCATAAATACAGATTACAAATGTTACAGCGCCCTTTTCGCCAGAGCAAGCGCTTTGGGAACGATTCCTCGAACCCATATACACACTTTAATGCGAGGTAACAAAAAACGCTGTCGCGAGATGCTATTTTAACTCACAGGGCACATTATTAATCTGTGCGTTAAGCACAAGGCCAGTGATAAATAAGCGCACAGCGAGGGGGCAAACGATGAGTGAAAACATACGCGTCGGTCTTATTGGCTACGGGTACGCAAGCAAAACCTTTCATGCTCCGCTGGTTGCCGGCACGCCGGGAATGGAACTGGCGGCTATCACAAGCAGCGATGAGACTAAGGTCCGCGCCGACTGGCCAGCCGTGCCGGTGGTAACGGAGCCTAAGCATCTGTTTAACGATCCTAATATTGACCTTATTATCATTCCAACTCCTAACGACACTCATTTCCCCCTGGCGAAAGCGGCGCTGGAGGCAGGGAAACATGTTGTTGTCGATAAGCCCTTCACCGTGACGTTGTCACAGGCGCGCGAGCTGGATGCGCTGGCGCGAAGTCTGGGTCGGTTATTATCGGTCTTTCACAATCGGCGCTGGGACAGCGATTTCCTGACGGTTAAGGCGCTGATAAACGAAGGCACGCTCGGCGAAATTGCTTTTTTTGAGTCGCATTTCGATCGTTATCGTCCGCAGGTGCGAGATCGCTGGCGCGAGCAGGCGGGACCGGGTAGCGGCATCTGGTATGACTTAGCGCCGCATCTTCTCGATCAGGCCGTTCATCTGTTTGGTTTGCCCGTGAGCATGACGGTCGATTTAGCGCAGCTCAGGCCGGGGGCGCAGACCACCGACTATTTCCATGCCATTTTGAGTTATCCGCAGCGGCGCATTGTGCTGCACGGGACAATGCTTGCGGCGGCGGAATCGGCCCGCTATATCATTCACGGGGCGCGCGGCAGCTATGTGAAGTTCGGCCTGGATCCGCAGGAAGAGCGCCTCAAAAATGGCGAACGCTTACCGCAGGAGGACTGGGGCTACGACATGCGCGACGGGGTGGTGACGCGTGCGGAGGGTGAGGTACTGGTTGAAGAGACGGTATTGACCCTGCCGGGGAACTATCCAGCGTATTACGCCGCCATTCGTGACGCGCTGAACGGTTCAGGTGAAAATCCGGTTCCCGCAAGCCAGGCAATCCAGATTATGGAGCTGATCGAGCTCGGGATCGAATCTGCCAAACATCGCGCAACGCTCTGTCTGGCATAAGTGCCAAACGCTTTCGTAGGCCGGGTAAGCGCAGCGCCACCCGGCAGTAAAGAGGACTACTGAACAACTTTATCGCGCAGCGCCTGTTTCTCTTCAGGCGTCAGGAAGGCGATCTCCAGCCCGTTGATTTGCGCCTGACGGATCTGCTCGCGGCTCAGCCCGGCCTGTGGTGCGGCGATGTTGTATTCGTGAATAATATCCACGCCCTGAACCGCCGGATCGTCCGTGTTCAGCGAAGCCAGCACCCCGTGTTCGAGGAAGGTTTTCAGCGGGTGTTGCGCCAGCGACGCTACTGTACTGGTCTGAATATTGGAGGTCAGGCAGGATTCGATTCCAATACGTTGTTCGGCGAGGAAATCCATCAGCGCGCGATCTTCAATGGCTTTCACGCCATGACCTATACGTTCCGCACCCAGTTCACGAATGGCCTGCCAGATGCTTTCCGGCCCCGCAGCTTCGCCCGCATGAACGGTAATATGCCATCCTGCATCACGTGCGCGGTTGAAATGAGACAGGAACAGACTGCCCGGGAAGCCCAGCTCGTCACCGGCCAGGTCAATGGCGGTGATCTGGTCGCGATGCGCCAGTAATGCTTCCAGTTCCTGAAGACAGGCCGCTTCACCGAAGGTACGGCTCATAATGCCGATCAAACGCGCCTGAACGTCAAAGGTTTTACAGCCTTCACGCACGCCTTCAATGACCGCTTCAACCACGCCCGCTACGGGGAGGTTGTGGGTCATCGCCATATAGCCCGGGGAGAAACGCAGTTCGACATAGTGCAGGCCGTTACGCGCGGCATCTTCGATGTTTTCAAAGGCGACACGGCGACAGGCATCGACCGAGGCCAGCATCTTCACGCCCCAGTCGAGCTTGCTCAGAAAACTCACCAGATCCGGTTCGTTCGACGTGACCTGAACATGCGGGATCAGGGTTTCAAGCGTTTCGGCAGGGAGGGTTAAATTGAACTGGCGACCAAGATCGAGAATGGTTTGGGCACGAATGTTTCCGTCGAGGTGGCGATGAATATCAGTTAAAGGCAGGCGTGTATCAATCATGGTCGCACTCTTTGCTGGTTAAAGTGCGCCATATTATAAAAACAAAACGGGGTAAAAAGCTATTTGCGCAAGGGAATATTCCGTTGCGCAAATGATTTACAGCAGAGTGTTGATGCCAGCGATAAGGCGTTGAACGCCCTGTTCAAGCTTACTACGCGGACAGCCAGCGTTCAGACGCACATAGCCTTTACCTTCATCCCCATAGGTATATCCCGGCATGATGGCCACTTTTTGCTGATCAATTAGCACGTTTTGCAGCGTATTGTCATCAATGCCAAGCGGGCTGAGATCGATCCATGCCAGATAGGTGGCCTCGGGCGGTTGCCAGTTGAGTGTCGGAAATGCAGTATTCAGTTCGTCAGCAATGTAGCACAGGTTTTCTTCGAGATAGGTCCGCAGCGCGTCCAGCCAGGGTTCTCCATGTCGGTAGGCAGCAATGTGCGCGGTCAGCGCCAGCACGGAAGGGGAAGAGAGTCCGTCCCGACCTTTTAATGCATTCAGATAGGCGTTACGGCTGGCGTCATCGGCGATAAGCCCCCAGGCACCCGTCAGAGCCGGAATATTGAAGCTTTTGGAACCCGAGGTCAGCAGCGCCCATTTATCGCGCGCAACCTCATTCCACGGGGTATGACGATGCGTGCCCCATACCATGTCCATATGAATTTCGTCGCTGATCACCGCTACGTCATAACGTTCACACAGGGCCGCCATTGTGGTCAGCTCTTCCCGCGTCCAGACTTTGCCGGTCGGGTTTTGCGGGCTACACAGCAGCAGCACCTTGTTTTCCGGTTTTGACAGCGCCGCTTCCAGCGCGGCCATATTGCCCTCCCAGCCATGCGCTGTTTTCTGCATCGGCACGGAAACAACGGTACGCTGGTTGCCTTCGATGGCTTTATAAAAGGCATCGTAAGCCGGGGTATGGACCACCACGCCGTCGCCAGGCGAGGACCAGAGGCGGATCAGCTCCGAGACCATATAAATGACCGACGGCCCATACACCACGGTTTCGGTATCAATCTGACTGTTAAAGCGTTGGCGGAACCAGTGCGCCACGGCGGCCAGAAATTCGTCATTTTTCCAGCGACTGTAGCCAAACACCCCGTGGTTTATTCGCTGGTGCAGCGCATCGGTAATGCAGGGGGCGGTGGCGAAATCCATATCAGAGATGGTGAAGGGCAGCAGGTCGGCAGCGCCAAAACGGTCAGCGACATAATCCCACTGGGTACACCAGGTGCCGTGTCGATCCACGACGGTAGAAAAATCAAACATGACGGTGCTCCGTAAAGTAAAACCCCCTCATGACGAGGGGGGCGAGGCATCAGGCTTCGACGGTTCGCATCAGGGTTGCCAGCTCATCCTTCACTGACTGTACCTGCGGGCCAATGACGACCTGCAAATTGTGTTGATTTAACTGTACTACGCCAATAGCCCGGTTAGCTTTAAGTGCGTTGGTATCCACTTTGGACATGTCCGCCACCGACAAACGCAGGCGGGTGATGCAGTTATCCAGAGAGGTAATATTATCCGCACCGCCCAGCGCCGCCAGAATAGCCGGCGTGTTATATCCGGATTTCCCAATGGTGCCGGCTACCGCCTGTTCAACGCTGGTGGCCGTATCGGTATCGCGGCCAGGCGTTTTCAGGTTAAAGCGGGTGATGGCGAAGCGGAAGATCCCGTAGTAAACCGCGAACCAGATGGCGGCCACAACCGGCACCAGATACCACTTGGTGGACAGACCGTGCAGGATACCGAAGACCACGAAGTCAATCACGTTACCGTCGGTGTTACCGATGGTCACACCGAGCACAGCCATCACGGTAAAGCCCAGGCCCGTCAGTACGGCGTGGATGAGGTACAGTACCGGCGCTACGAACAGGAACAGGAACTCGATAGGTTCTGTCGTACCGCCCACCACGCAGGCAATAACGCCGGAGATCAGCAGACCTTTAATTTTATGACGATTTTCCGGACGGGCACAGTGGTACATCGCCAGCGCTGCGCCCGGCAGGCCGCCGAGGAAGGCAGGCATTTTACCCTGAGAGAGGAAACGCGTCGCACTTTCAGAGAAGCCGTGAGTGGTCGGGCAGCTCAGCTGGGCCTGGAAGATGGTCAGCGCACCGCTAACGGAATGACCGCAAACGTCCATGGTACCGCCGGCTTCGGTAAAGCGGATCAGGGCAACCAGGATGTGCTGTAAACCAAATGGCAGCAGCAGACGTTCACCCGTACCGAAAATCATCGGGCCGAAATCACCCGCGCCGTTGATAATGCGGCCGATACCGGTGATCCCCATGGCAAAAATCGGCCAAATCAGAGGGATGATCAGACCAAACAGACCCATCACAACCAGCGTAATGATTGGCACAAAGCGGGTCCCGCCGAAGAAGGCCAGCGCATCGGGCAGGCGGATGTTGTGGAAGCGCTCGTGCAGCATCCAGATAATCACCCCCGCGATCACGGCTCCAAGGATCCCGGTATCGATGGACTGAATACCAATCACGCTCTGAATGTTATTGGCTTTCAGTACCGCCGCGTCGGTCGTGGGCAGGATCCCTTTGGCAGTCAGCCAGAAGTTAACCGCAAGGTTCATGACCGCATAGCCAACGAAGCCCGCAAACGCCGCCACGCCTTTATTTTCGCGCGCCAGACCCAGAGGAATGGCGATACAGAACATTACCGGCAGGAAGCTAAAGGCAAAAGAGCCGACCTTGCTCATCCAGATGAAGATCGCCTGAAGTACCGGATTTCCGAGGAAAGGGATCAGGGTAATGACGTCGTGGCTGCTTAACGAGCTGCCGATCCCCAGCATGATCCCGCAAAAAGAGAGAAGCGCCACGGGCAGCATAAAGGTTTTACCCAGTTGCTGGAAAAACTCCCACAGCGATATTTTTTGTGCTGCTTTCGTCGTCATAAAACGACTCCTTAAATGGTAGAAAGAGATTTAACGACCTCGATGGGGCGAGAAGATAAAACGTTTTATCAAACTTTAGTGCGCGCTAAATCACATTCTCAGGCTTTTACTGGTAGTATAAAGATAACGTATTGATAAAACGTTTTAGCGATCTCATTATCAAGGAGTCACGCCACCACATGGCTGTAGCGAAAAAGATCACCATCAACGATGTCGCGCTGGCGGCGGGGGTTTCCGTCAGCACCGTTTCGCTGGTATTGAGCGGGAAGGGGCGCATCTCTCCTGCAACGGGTCAGCGCGTCAACGAGGCCGTTGAGCAGTTAGGCTTTGTGCGTAATCGCCAGGCGTCGGCGCTGCGCGGTGGGCAAAGCGGGGTGATAGGGCTGATCGTTCGCGACCTCACGTCGCCGTTTTATGCAGAACTGACCGCCGGGCTTACCGAGGCGCTTGAAGCGCAGGGGCGAATGGTTTTCCTGCTCCACGGTGGGCGCGAACCGGAGCAGCTGCTCTCCAGGCTGGATATGCTGCTGACGCAAGGGGTGGATGGGGTGATCGTGGCCGGCGCGTCCGGCGTGGGCAGTGAATTGTGTGAGCGCGCGGCGCAGAAAGGCGTACCGCTGGTGTTTGCCTCGCGCGCCAGCTATCTCGACGAAGCCGATACCCTTCGGCCAGATAACATGCAGGCCGCGCAAATGCTGACCGAGCATCTTATTCATCGCGGCCATCAGCGCATCGCCTGGCTCGGCGGTAAAAGCTCGTCCCTGACGCGTGCCGAGCGGGTGGGCGGTTACTGCTCCACGCTCATCAAATACGGCCTGCCGTTTCACAGCGAATGGGTGGTGGAGTGTGAATCCAGCCAGAAAAAAGCCGCGGAAGCCATCGGCACGCTGCTTCGCAACAGCCCGACGATCAGCGCGGTGATTTGCTATAACGACGTCATTGCGATGGGGGCGTGGTTCGGTTTGATCCGAGCCGGACGCCAGAGCGGTGAGGGCGGGGTAGAAACGTTCTTCGGCCATCAGGTGGCGCTGGGGGCATTTGCGGATGTCGGTGAAAATGCGTTAGACGATCTCCCCATCGTCTGGGCGACGACGCCGGCTCGTGAGATGGGGTACACCCTGGCAGACAGGATCATGCAGCGCATTGAAAATACGGACGTGCAGGCCGGGCATCAGATTGTGGCTGCACGGTTAGTGACGGTGAAGTAAACGCTTTGCTTGCACGGGCCTGCAACGACTCAGGATCGGAGGCCGGGTAAGCGTCAGCGCCACCCGGCAATAAAAAACCCCTCATGCGAGGGGTTTTCGTTTACTGCTGCGGTACTGCCGGCGGCGCTGCCGGTTCAGCCGGTGCCGGCATGCCCAGCGTCGGCATACCAAACATACCGACAAACTCTTCCAGCGGCATTTTGTCGCCGTTGAGCGTCACCTGGCCATTAGCATATTGCAGGCTGGTGGAAATGGTGTTGTCTTCCACCTTCGTGATGCGGAACATCTGGCCCATCGCCGCCAGGCCTTTCACCTGCTGGTTTGCCAGTTTGCCTGCATCATCTTCACCATAACCTTCCAGCTTCGCAATCTGCGTCATGAACTCGGTCGCCATATCCATCGGGATAGTCAGCTTGCTGTCGAGCGACTTCACGCTGCGATCAACTTCCTGGGCAAGGGTCTGAGGTTCGCCGGTCGCAGCGGCCGGATCCTTCAGGAACAGCGACAGGTTGAAGTTGGTTTCGCCTTTGCCGTTTTTCCAGCTCAGTGGCGCAACGGTAATCACCGGCTCGCCCTTCAGCAGGATCGGCAGGTTATTAAACAGCACCGTCATCGCCTGCTGCTGGTACGCCTGCGGGTTCTGTTGCAGGGCGGCATCGGTCAGCAGAGCCTGGCTCTCTTTACTGTATTTCTGACTGAATTCATGCCACGCCTGGCCGTCAATGTTGCCGATTTTCAGAGACAGCTTACCGGTACCCAGATCCTGATTCTGTACTTTCAGGCTTTTCAGGCTGTAATCCAGCTGGGTGTTGATGCTTTTACCGTCTTTGGAGACGTCAGACTTACCGTCCAGATCCATGCCTTCCAGCACCGCCATCTCTTTGCCTTCGATCGCAATGGCGATCTTATCGAGGCTCAGTTTCTGGTCGCCGATACGCTCATCAAAATCGGTCATACGGCTATTGCCGCTGGCTTTAAGGTTGTTGAAGGTAAGCTGAACCTTCTGGTTATATTCATTGACTGAATTCACCAGGCCGCTGGCGGCATCGCCGGTAAGGGAGACATTCTTGCCGTCGCGATCGGCATCAAGCTGGAAATTACCGCCGCTGAAGGCGACTTTATCGGTGCCTTGTTCGTAATTCAGGGCTTTCAGGTCGATGTCGGAATGCGTATCACCGGCATAGCTGATGCGGGTATTGATCTCAAACGGCGACTCATTTTTCGCCATATCGAAAATCGGCTTCGTCACCTCGTTATTCACCAGTACGGTTCTGGCGGATGCCATGGAGGGGATCAGGTTAAACTTTTTCAACTGCGCCAGCGGGAACGGACCGTGGCTGACCACTTCATCCAGCACCACGCTCTGGCCCGGTTTCAGCCAGGCGTTCTGATTACCCGCAACCGGCTTCACCACCACCTGCATATGGCTGGTAAACACGCCACGCTGGTAGTTCTGGTAGCTCAGCTCCAGACCTGCTTCAGGCGCGCTGCGCTTAATCTCGCTGTTTGCCTGCGTCATCATCTCTGCCAGACGGCTTTCCAGCTGTTTCCCGGTATACCAGGAAGCACCCGTCCAGATCACGCCTAAAGCAACAATCACTCCTACCGCTACGACCGATTTTTTCATTGCGATTATCCCTAAAATGAAACCAGGCGGTTAAAACCGCCTGGTGTTACAACGCCTGTTACTAGCTTAGCAAGAGTTGTTAAAAAATTCAGTAAGTCCCTAAAGCTTATTAAAAACACGCGCCAGGCGACCGGTGCCGCTCACCCGGACAGGCGACTCGTTGGCCGCGACAAAGGCGGATTCACCCGGTTTGAGCACCAGACGCTCGCTATCTTTATGCAACGTCGCTTCGCCTTCCACACAGAACAGGATCGCGGCGCTCTCCTGTGCAATGGCGGTTTCGTCTGCGCTGAGGTCATGCAGCGAGAAGGCAAAATCGTCAACCGGAATCGGGAAGTCCAGCTCTGCGCCGTTTTTCACCGGCTGCGTAAGCAGCTCCGCAGCAGGTTTTGCCACGAACTTCACGTTGGCAACCAGCTCAGGGATGTCGATGTATTTTGGCGTCAGGCCCGCGCGCAGTACGTTATCGGAGTTAGCCATCACCTCCAGCGCCACGCCGTTCAGGTAGGCGTGCGGGGTTTCAGCGAACAGGAACATTGCTTCGCCCGGGTTGAGCTTCACCACGTTCAGCAGCAGCGGAGAGAAGAGGCCGCTGTCGTCCGGATAAAACACGGAAATTACGCGAATGGTGTCCCATGGCTCACCCTGCTGGCTGTTCAGCGCGGCTTTCAGCACCGCCAGCGCGTGGGATTTTTCCTCGCCCTGCATATTCAGCAGGCTGGCAAACAGCTCGCTCAAGGCTTCTGCGTTCGGGTTTTCCAGGAAATGGGCGATCGCGTTGTGAGCCCCGGCGACCGGTTGCAGCAGGGAGATGATCTCGGAAAACTCGCGGAAGGCATTCATCGCCAGGAAAGGGGTAAGGGCGAAAACCAGTTCCGGCTTGTGGTTAGGATCTTTGTAGTTACGCTCTGCGGCGTCTAACGGAATACCGGCGGCATTTTCTTTGGCAAAGCCCAGCTCAGAGGCTTTTTTGTTCGGGTGAACCTGAATGGAGAGCGGCTGGTCGGCGCACAATACCTTGAAGAGAAACGGCAGCTCACCAAAACGATTCGCCACTTTATCGCCGAGCAGTGCGGCTTTGTCGGCGTCGATGACGTCACGCAGGCTGCGAACCTGGCCGCTGGCATCTTCAATTTTTGAGCTGCTCTTCGGATGCGCGCCCATCCACAGCTCTGCCATCGGCAGGTTGTCCGGGTTGGCGATACCGTAGAGATCCGTTAACGCAGTTTTACTTCCCCAGGCGTAGTTTTGCACTGAGTTGATGAGTTTTTGCATTATCAAGCCCTGATTCATATGTGGAATTAACTCCGCGTATTAAAGCAATAAACCGAATGGAAGTAACCTGCGGATGTAAAAAGTCGTACTAGTCTCAGTTTTTGTTAAAAAATTGTGTAGGATAAGCTGACTCGCTTTTAAGCCGGGCAGCGGAACATCTGCCCTGAATAAACAGACCGAAGCAGTAAGTGAGAGAACAATGTCGAATAAACCCTTCCATTATCAGGATCCTTTCCCCCTCAGTCAGGATCAGACCGAGTATTACCTGTTAACCCGCGATTACGTTTCTGTCTCTGAGTTTGAAGGGCAGGAGATCCTCAAAGTTGACCCGCAGGCGCTGACGCTGCTGGCGCAGCAAGCCTTCCACGATGCTTCCTTTATGCTCCGTCCGGCGCATCAGCGGCAGGTTGCTGATATCCTTAGCGATCCGGAAGCCAGCGAGAACGATAAGTACGTTGCCCTGCAATTCCTGCGTAACTCTGATATCGCCGCGAAAGGCATTCTGCCGACCTGCCAGGACACCGGCACGGCGATTATCACCGGTAAAAAAGGCCAGCGCGTCTGGACCGGCGGCGGTGACGAAGCGGCGCTGGCGCGCGGCGTTTACAATACCTACACCGAAGACAACCTGCGCTATTCGCAAAACGCGGCGCTGAATATGTACAAAGAGGTGAACACCGGCACCAACCTGCCTGCGCAGATTGACCTCTACAGCGTCGACGGTGACGAGTACAAATTCCTCTGCATCGCCAAAGGCGGCGGTTCAGCCAACAAAACCTATCTTTACCAGGAAACCAAAGCGCTGCTTACCCCGGGCAAGCTGAAGAATTATCTGGTCGAGAAGATGCGCACCCTCGGCACCGCGGCCTGCCCGCCGTACCATATCGCGTTTGTGATTGGCGGTACGTCTGCCGAAAGCACCCTGAAAACCGTTAAGCTGGCCTCAACCAAATACTTCGATGGCCTGCCAGCGGAAGGTAACGAACATGGTCAGGCGTTCCGGGACGTGCAGCTTGAGCAGGAACTGCTGGCCGAAGCGCAGAATCTGGGCCTGGGCGCGCAGTTTGGCGGCAAATACTTCGCGCATGACATTCGCGTGATCCGCCTGCCGCGCCACGGTGCTTCCTGTCCGGTGGGCATGGGCGTCTCATGCTCGGCGGATCGCAACATCAAGGCGAAGATCAACCGCGACGGCATCTGGATCGAGAAGCTGGAGAACAACCCGGGCAAATATATTCCTGAAGAACTGCGTAAAGCGGGCGAGGGGGAAGCGGTTCGCGTAGACCTGAATCGTCCGATGAAAGAGATCCTCGCGCAGCTTTCGCAGTATCCGGTTTCAACGCGCCTTTCCCTGAACGGGACGATTATCGTGGGTCGCGACATCGCCCATGCGAAGCTGAAAGAGCGCCTGGACAACGGCGAAGGGCTGCCGCAGTACATTAAAGATCACCCGATCTACTACGCAGGCCCGGCAAAAACGCCTGATGGATATGCTTCCGGCTCGTTAGGCCCAACCACGGCGGGCCGTATGGACTCCTACGTCGACCAGTTGCAGGCAAACGGCGGCAGCATGATCATGCTGGCGAAAGGCAACCGCAGCCAGCAGGTGACGGACGCGTGCCACAAGCACGGCGGCTTCTACCTCGGTAGCATCGGTGGCCCGGCAGCGGTGCTGGCGCAGGGCAGTATCAAGAGCCTTGAGTGCGTGGAGTACCCGGAACTGGGTATGGAAGCGATCTGGAAAATTGAAGTGGAAGACTTCCCGGCGTTCATCCTCGTGGATGACAAAGGTAACGACTTCTTCAAACAGATCCAGTCTTCCCAGTGTTCGGCGTGTGTGAAGTAATTCTGTAAATTGCCGGGTGGCGCTGACGCTTACCCGGCCTGCATTCTCGTAGGTCGGGTAAGGCGCAGCCACCACCCGAAATCAAAAAGAGCGCACAAAGCGCCATAACGTTTCTCAGAAGTCATCAATACTTATCTCTTAAGCATGTGAGCAATCCCATCTTTGTTATCAAGGAGTAAGTAATGACAATGCATCGCCGCGAGAAAGACTCCATGGGCGCCATCGACGTCCCGGCCGACAAGCTATGGGGCGCACAAACCCAGCGTTCGCTGGAGCATTTCCGCATTTCGACAGAGAAAATGCCCGTCTCGCTAATCCAGGCGCTGGCGTTGACCAAACGCGCTGCCGCCAAAGTCAATCAGGATCTGGGCCTGCTGGATGCCGATAAAGCCACCGCCATCATCAATGCCGCCGACGAAGTGCTGGCGGGCAAACATCCCGACGAATTCCCCCTTGCCATCTGGCAGACCGGCTCAGGCACCCAGAGCAACATGAACATGAACGAGGTGCTGGCGAACCGCGCAAGCGAGCTGCTTGGCGGCGTGCGCGGCATGGAGCGCAAGGTCCACCCGAACGATGACGTGAACAAAAGCCAGAGTTCCAACGACGTGTTCCCGACGGCCATGCACGTGGCGGCCGTCATCGCTATCCGCGAGCAGCTTATCCCGCAGCTCAACGTGCTTAAATCTACGCTTAACGAGAAAGCGCAGGCCTTCCGCGACATCGTTAAGATTGGTCGTACGCACCTTCAGGACGCGACGCCGCTGACGCTCGGCCAGGAGATCTCCGGCTGGGTGGCGATGCTGGAGCACAATCTTAAGCATATCGACAACAGCCTGCCGCATCTGGCGGAGCTGGCGCTCGGCGGAACGGCGGTGGGCACTGGCTTAAACACCCATCCCGAGTACGCGGTGCGTGTGGCCGAAGAGCTGGCGAAGATCACCGGGCAGCCGTTTGTTACCGCTCCGAATAAATTCGAAGCGCTCGCGACCTGTGATGCCCTGGTGCATACCCATGGCGCGCTGAAAGGGCTGGCGGCCTCGCTGATGAAAATTGCCAACGACGTGCGCTGGCTGGCCTCCGGCCCGCGCTGCGGCATCGGCGAAATCAGCATTCCGGAAAACGAGCCGGGCAGCTCCATTATGCCGGGTAAAGTGAACCCGACCCAGTGCGAAGCCATGACCATGCTGTGCTGTCAGGTGATGGGTAATGACGTGGCGGTTAACATGGGCGGCGCGTCGGGTAACTTCGAGCTTAACGTCTATCGCCCGATGGTGATCCACAACGTACTGCAATCGATTCGTCTGCTGGCCGATGGCATGGAGAGCTTTAACGAGCACTGCGCGGTGGGCATTGAGCCTAATCGCGAGCGAATCAGCCAGCTGCTGAATGAGTCTCTGATGCTGGTAACGGCGCTGAACACCCATATTGGTTATGACAAAGCGGCCGAAATCGCTAAAAAAGCGCACAAAGAGGGGCTTACCCTGAAAGCCTCTGCGCTGGCGCTGGGCTACCTGACGGACGCCGAGTTTGATGCCTGGGTCCGCCCGGAAGCGATGGTGGGCAGCCTCAGATAATCACTGCGCCACATACAGGTGCAGCCGCGGAATAATCAGCTGTAGCGGCTGCGCCTGGGGTTTATAGCGATGCTGAACGTTTTCAGCATCGTAATTCAGCAGTTCCCCGATATCCGGCACCACCGCACCCTGATCGGCATCGTAGAGCGCAATCAGCGGCGTCGGGCAGGCGTATTGCACCTGCTTTTGTTGTCCGGCGTACCAGACGCGGGCGATAGGCTGCACCTTCACCGGACGCTTTATTTTAAGACGAGTATCAGCTGGCAGGGAGGCAATGCTGTGGTACTCCTGCTCCAGCCGTTCAATCCACTGTTCCCGCGACCACGGGGCGACCGTTCGCGGCGATTTCAGGCTTTTCTCCAGCTGAGCCAGGATCTCATCGCGCGTGAAATTTTTAATGATGTGCTTGTTGGCCCAGCCGAAGCGCAGCGTGGCGGGATGGCGCAGTACCGTCAGCGTGCGGTAAGCATTCAGGGTGATAAGCCCCGGAAGCTGGCGATGCACCCATTCAAAACGGGCAGCCGGCACCAGCCCGGACTCAACGGTTACAATCTTCTCAAACGCGGCTTTCAGCGTATTGATATGCGTAATCTGCGCCTCAATTCCTTCACGCGTTGCGGCATCCGTTTGCAGACAGATGACGCCGGGCAGGCGAACGGCGGCCTTACTGCTGCGATTTTCGGACTGCTGCTGGATGAAAAGGCGACGAAAGTGCTGCAACGTCATTTCCAGCGCCGCCTTGCCAACATGCTGCGTCACCTCAATGGTGTTCAGCGGGTCGTGCTCCGCGCCTTTCGCCACCTCGGGCAGAGAAAAGACGCGGGCGGCCAGCAGGCGGCAGTCATGAAGTTGCCCCGTGAGGGTCAGTAACGCCTGCTCTATTTCCCGAAATGTGGTGTTAAGCCTTTCGATGAGATCGTAAGTTGCCATGGCAGCCCTTAATTAGTTACAACATACTACTGATATAGCATAACACGCGGGGTCAGGCCAGCGTGCGGTTTAGGTCAGGCAGGTACGGGAAGGGGAAGATTGTGATAGATCGGCCAGCTAAAGACGAACCGGGCTCCACCCAGCTCGCTCGCTTCGCAGCGAACCGAACCGCCCATCGCCTGGGCAATAGAACGGACAATAGCCAGCCCCAGACCACAGCCGCCGGTAGCCCGGTCGCGGCTGGGATCGAGGCGCACAAACGGCTCAAAAACTTTTTCACGCTCCGCCGGCTCAATGCCGGGGCCATCGTCTTCCACACACAGAATCGCCTGGCTTCCCTGCAAATCTAAACCTATGCGCAGCGTCGTTTCGCTGTAGCGCATGGCGTTGTTCATCAGATTATCCAGCACGCGTTCCATCAGGCGCATGTCCAGTGCGCCGTACGCGCCGGGGGTAATGGCTGTCAGCAGTTTTCGCTGAGGGTTAACGCTCTGCACATCGTTAATATGCGTCTGTAGCCAGACGGGGAGATCCGGTGTACTGAGGTGCAACTCCGTCTGAGGCCGATCGAGGCGGGCATAGGTCAGCAGCTCTTCAATCAGCGCTTCAAGCTGGCCAATATCCCGATTGAGCGCCTGCGATTCCGCCCCGGTGAGGTTCTCGCTCATCTCCAGGCGATAACGCAGGCGTACCAGCGGAGTGCGCAGTTCATGCGCAATACCATCGATCAGCTGCTTCTTGCTGGCAATCAGTGCGTTGATGTTATCGGCCATCTGGTTGAAGGCAATACCGAGCCGGTCAAAACTGGAACCGCTGTCGAAATGTATGCGTTCAGTTAAATGACCCTCCCCAAAACGCTGTGCGGCGGATTCCAGTTTCAGCATGTCCTGCCAGTGCGGTCGCATCCAGATGAACACAGGTAAAGCTAGCGAAATGGCAATAAAGCCCAGCAGAGCGAGATCCAGCAGGCGCATCTGGTGCAGGTAATAGAGATAGGGCACTGGCCCGACGGCCAGAACATAATGGCTGCGCGGAATACGCTGAATGAAGGTATATTTCTCGTCCAGTGCGACGATGTCTCCGTCGCGCAGACGCTGCATCGCAGGCGGCGCTAAGTCAAAATCCTTCATGGGTTCGATACGCAAATCAAACGACAGATTCAGATCCAGCTCTTTTAACGTGCGCGCCCAGTCATGAGGAGGAATTTCTCGCAGCTCGCTACGCATCAGATAGAGCGAGCTTTTCATCAGATCGTCCAGGGATTGCCTGCCCGCGCGCTCTGCGGTGAATTTGTAGACCAGCCCGACCAGCATGGTCATCACCAGAAAGCAGACAAACAGCAGGAGATAAAACTGCACAAACAGCTTTTTCATTGGATAGCACCGCTAAATCAATCAATTAAGAACCCGGCTTTACTTCGTCAGCCCTGCGTGGACATCCATATCACCACAGGAACGAAGAAGGTTGATGATACACTTTCTTCGGAAACAGAGGGAGCAAAGTGAGCAGCACGATTATGCGGAATAGTTAAATTTAAAGGGCAATGTCGTAAAAAAGCCTGCATTTTGCAGGCATTAATAATGATGGATTGTAATTTTTCTCATTCTGAGTGAAATAAATGCTGTGTTGTTAACCGGACTAGTGACAGAAAATATTATAAATATTGTTTGGCAGCATCAGATATTTCCTGAGAGGTAAGTTCCCTGTCTGAAGCAACATAGATAGAATTATGATCTCCCGTCAACGACGGAAAGCTTGCAGTCATGATCTGAAGATTTATTTCTTCACCATCCGGATATGTCTGGCGTACAGACGTTATGCCCTTAAGCACGATAATGACTTTGCTGGGGTTGGCATTAAAAAAAATGATCACCTTTTTCATATATCACTCTATATCTCTTTGTGATTGTGCAAGGTAAGAATGTTCCAGAAGCGTGGCTCCTTTCCTTTTTTTGCTCTCTTTGGGAAATAAAAGCAAGCAATATCCTGCCTTAACGTGTATGGTGGCAATCCTTTTCATTCAGGAGCAGCCTATGTCGGGACGTAAAAACTCGCAACTTCGTCGCAATTATTTAGTCAAATGTTCATGTCCAAACTGCGCTAAAGAGTCAGAGCACAGTTTCACTCGCATACAAAAGGGGGCCCAGCTTGTCTGTCCCTACTGTAGCGCTTTGTTTAAATCCTCTCAGCGTCTCTGAAGAAATACTCATACAAGAAGTGGAAGAGACGATGTTTTTCGCGGCCGCCTGACCTCAATAACACTTTACTGATTTACAAGCAGTTAGCATCGGATTGTAGACTGCTTGTGCAGTCCACGAGCCAGAAGCAACATCATCGTCAACGCGGCTGTGTGCTGATATTATTTATCGCAAAGCGTTACATTCGCAGCAGCAGGGCCTTTATCGCCGCTTACGATGATAAATTCGACTTTCTGACCTTCAAAAAGTGTTTTGAAGTTCTCTCCCTGAAGGGCAGAGAAATGCACGAAAACATCTTTGCTGCCATCTACAGGGGAGATAAAACCAAAGCCTTTATCTTCCTTAAACCACTTAACCAGACCTAAAATTTTTGATGACATAAAGACTCCATTTGAACATTTCCGAAGTGATATAAAAGCTAATAAACATATAATGCTAAGGTGTGGACTCAAAAGGAGGGGATATCAGCGATAGCGCCTGGTTATGAGAATTGTCATGCAACTTGTCCAACTATTATTGGATCGGACTAACGAGACCATTAATGCACGGGCAGGGTTAATTAGCAATTTTTATTTTAGCCTTCCGGATGGCTTGCTTAAAATTGCACAATAAAAATTAATTTGGTACAAGAAGCCAGAGTTGCCAGGCGTGACTACAGCCCAAATGTCCCCACAGGAGCATTTGGGCTGTAGTCACGGAGATTTATCCGGACAAAGGCGGTGCAGCAGAAATATTAATTATCTTGATCTCAATATTTCCGATTTTCGCTAATGTCTGGATTTACCTGTGCTGACAATCAGTGGGTTGGTGGCAAACCCATGCGGGCATTTCCGCGCGTTGCAATGCACCGCGTAAGTGCATATCTCCTCGTGCTGGTTTCGATTGTATGGGCAGGCCATCTTGTTTTTAATTTCACTCCACAACATTTCGTTGTAAGGTGATATGTTGTATATCGATATAGGCTTGAAAACACCATTTATGAAGACGCCATTTTTTGTCGGATATATCCTGTCACCGGGGTACAAATAGACATCGCTTTCATACCAAATGATGAGTTTCAAGAACTTGAGTCCCAAGATGCTTGAATAAACGATTCCCGTGTTAGGACAAATTACCGAGCTAATGACTCTCCATGACATTGCTATACCTCTTTCATTAAATAATTGAGAGAGTATAAGGTTTAGCATGAGAATTAGATTTCTGCAAACACGTAAGCTATTGAAAAAGATCGATATTATTTATATGTTCGCCATTATCCCCTTTGTTTTCATAAGGATAAGATAATGATTAAGTCAATTGTAAAGATCATTTTTAGCCTAATGTGCATTTAAGTGACGGATTTTTGATCGATGATGGTGCCTGCTCTGCTGAATATATATTGTACTATAGCAATCAAATACATTAGCGCTACTTTTGTTTACGCGAAAAATGCACATCGAAATAGAACTGGAGAGAGGAATCAGACCAGAGGATATGTCGTAACTGACGATGCATATAATCGATAACTTTCGACGAATATCGATAACAATTCCGATGCATCGTCAGTTATTTTTCGAATATTCCTGTTTGCTCCTTTTTCAGGTTTCCCAGGCGTGCGGTGCAAACAGATAGCCCTTGTTGCGTACGGTTTTGATGCGGTAAGGTTCCGTGGCGTTATCCAACAGTTTTTTACGCAGTCGTGAAATCGCCACATCAACGCTACGATCCATTCCGTCGTAACTTACGCCGCGCAGATTTTTCAGCAATGCATCCCGGTCCATAATTTGTCCGGCATGGGTTGCAAGCTCCCACAGCAGGTCAAAATCTGCGGTTGAGAGCGCAATCAGCTCCCCGGAAAGCATAACCTGTCGGTTGACCGGGTCGATAGAAAGTGTGCCGAAACGCATCGCTTTATGCGGCGTTAAGGAGGGCGCAGGCGCTTCACGCTCAGCGCTGGCACGCTGACGCAGATGGAGGCGTAAACGGGCTAGCAGAACCGCCGGCGGCGTGGTTTTCAGGATGTAGTCGTTTGCGCCCATCTCAAGCGACAGAATATGATTCATATCGCTGTCGAGAGAGGTCAGCAGCACGATCGGGCCGTCCCATTTCGCGCGCAGATCCCGGCAGAGCGTCATACCATCTTTCCCGGGCAGCATGATGTCCAGCAACACCAGATCCGGATTTTCGCGGTTGACGACGTCTTCAGCGCGATCGCCACGAGGCTCGACAACCACTTCCATATCATGTTTACCCAGATAAGCGGCGATTAATTGCCCCACCTCGGGTTCATCTTCAACATAAACAATCTTATTCATACAACGTCTGTCATCGCGAAAAACGTCAACATACACCGCGCAACCTTAACCTTCCATTAATCTTTCAAAATTAGCCGGAGTTCCGTTATCCTGCACGGGAATGTTATTTGATTGTTAAGGGAAAAGAATGGGGCTGGTGATAAAAGCCGCGCTAGGTGCGCTGGTCGTGCTGCTGATTGGGGTGCTGGCTAAAACGAAGAACTACTATATTGCCGGGCTGATCCCGCTGTTTCCCACCTTTGCGTTAATCGCGCACTATATTGTGGCCTCTGAGCGGGGTATTGAGGCGCTGCGCGCCACCATTGTGTTCGGGATGTGGTCGATCATCCCGTATTTTATTTACCTGCTGTCGCTGTGGTACTTCACCGGTTTTCTGCGTCTGCCCATGGCGCTGGGCGGGGCGGTGGTCTGCTGGAGCCTCAGCGCCTGGGTGCTCATCTTCTTCTGGAGCCGCTTTCACTAGCGCAGGGGGCGGCCACCGTCCACGGCAAACGTTCGGCCCGTGACGTAACAGCTGGTCAGCAGATAATCGATCAGGTCGATCACCTCTTTCTCGCCGGGCGCAATTTTCATTAACGACTTGTTGAGCGCCTGCTGACGATACTCGGCATCATCGCCTTCGTTAAATAAAATCATCGCCGGAGCAATCGCGTTGACCTTTACCTCGGGCGCCAGCTTGCGTGCGAAAGAGCGGGTCATATTATCCAGCGCGGCTTTGCTGGCCGCATAGGCGATGTGTTTGTCGCTTCCTCGCTCCACCACGTAATCGGTGAAATGGATAATGTCGCCTGCGGCATGGCCGTGTCCGCGCAGCAAATCCTGTAGGGCATGGTTGAGCAGATAAGGCGCATTAACGTGGATCTGCATCATGCAGGCGAGCGTTTCGCTGAGTGAATGTCCTGCTTTTTCGGGAAGCCAGGTACTGGCGTTGTGAATAACCGCCCGCAGTCCGTGGGTGGTCGACTTCACTTTGTCCGCGAAGGCGAGAATACCTTCATCTGTGGAGAAATCCGCCTGAATGCAGACTGCTCCGGCATTTCGTAGCCCTTCAATGGAGGGATATTCCGTGCGGTAACTGACGATAACCGGATGGCGAAGATTGAGAAAGTGATGGGCGAGGGCGAGGCCAATGCGACGGCCTGCGCCAGTGATCAATATTGGGCGTTGCTGCGTGTGTCCCATCGTAATCTCCTTTTCAGTTCAACAATGGGACAGGCGGCGCTATCCCATTAACATCCACGTTGCCGGTACGGCAGCGACTAACAGCAAACCTATCAATGCCATTTCGCGGCGCTTAAGGGCATTATCAAGCTGATGTGTACGGCGAGCGTAGATAAACACCAGCAGGCCCGGCGCGTAGAGCACCACGGACAGCAGCAGATGCATCGGTCCGGAAGCATACAACAACCATAGACCGTAAATACAGGCGCCGACGCCTACCGCATAGTGTGCCGGGCGGGTCGCAATTTTTAACAGATATGCGCCCACTAAGAAATAGGGTACCAGAATCATCTCGGAGGCGATGGTCAGCAGCGTGTTATAGTCCGATCCTGTGAGCCAGATCAGCACCAGACAGACCTGCACGCTGATGTTGGTGAGCCACAGAGAGGCCGATGGCGCACTGTTTTTGTTCTGACGGGCAAACAGGCGCGGGAACGCTTTGTGCGTGGCGGCCAGGAACGGGACTTCCGCTGCCATAATGGTCCAGCTCAGATAGGCGCCGCAAACGGAAACAATCAGACCCGCCGCGATAATCACGTCCCCCCAGGGACCCAACATTTTCACCATCAGCCCGGCCATGGACGGGTTACGCATTTCCGCAAGTTCAGGGCGAGCTACCACGCCGAGCGACAGCAGCGTCACCAGCAGATAAACGCCCAGCGCCGCCAGTACGGCCAGCAGCGTGGCGCGTCCCACATCGCGCTTGTTACGCGCGCGGGCAGAGACCACGACGGCACCTTCAACGCCGATGAACACCCACAGGGTGATCAGCATGGTATTTTTCACCTGTTCCCAGACGGGGACGCCCAGCGCAATGCCGCTGAAATCGAGCGTAAAGACATCGAGACGGAAGGCGAGGAAGGCCAGCACGACGAACAGGCCAAGCGGCACCAGCTTGGCCAGCGTCGCCACCAGGTTAATGCTGGCTGCGGTCTGGACGCCACGCAAAATCAGCCAGTGAACTATCCACAGCAGGACCGAGGCGCCGACGATGGACTGCCAGGTATTGCCGTCGCCAAACAGGCGCAGTTCGGGCGTATCGGTAAAGAAGCTGAGCGCCGAGAAGACGATAACCAGATAGGAGACGTTGGCGATCACCGCGCACAGCCAGTAACCCCAGGCGGAGCAGAAGCCGATCAGCTCGCCGAAACCTTCCCGGGCGTAAGTGAATATTCCGCCGTCCAGATCCGGTCGGATACGGGTCAGCAGCAGCATGGCGAACGCCAGCAGCAAAATCCCGACACCGGTAATGCCCCAGCCAATCAGTAATGCGGCCGGGCTGGCGACGGCCGCCATGTTCTGCGGCAAACTGAATACGCCCGCGCCCAGCATTGAGCTCAATACAAGTGCAGTTAAAGCACTCAGGCCAAGTTTCTTTTCCATTGGCTTCCTGTTATGAAAAGTCCAAATCCAGAATAATTATTTCGCTAAGGCGCATAAAAATGGTGGATCACGCTAAGGCGCGGGATTTTACGGAGTGTGAAGGATGCATGCAATGACGTGTGGCAGAAATCAGAAAAAAAGTAACAAAAAAGGCGGCACTGCGCCGCCTTTATGAAACCGTTTTGTTACTTGTACAGATCGGCGCTGATGGTCAGGTTGTTACCACGTTCCTGCCACTGGCGGGTGATGTGGTAATACTTCGCGCCTTTCTTCGCAGCACGCTTCGCCACCTGATAGGAGATTTCCGTCATGTTGCCATAGTTGCCCGTAAACTTGATGCTGTCGAACGGCACCATCTGCGCGGCAGTGGCTTTGTTCAGCTCTTCAATTTTCGTGCCGTCTGGTAACGTAACGGTATAACGACCGCCTTTGGTGGATTGGGTTTCAAAGAAACGACCCACTTCAGCGCTTGGTGCCGCCGAGGTTGCAACGCCCGGAATTTCCACTTTCTTCGCTTCTTCACCGCCTTTCGCTAACGCGGCACGTCCCGCATCTGAATCCGCTGGAATGGCATCCGGGCTTTGTACTACGCGTTTTTTCGCATCTTGCTTATAGATGAAGGCGGTGATGCGCTGGTTTCCGCCCTGGTTGGCATCAACCTGACGCACGATATAGAACGCGTAAGCGCCTTTTTCTCTCGCGGCTTTGGTGATGGCATCGTTAACTTCAGGCTGGCTGCGGTAGAAGCCCTGAACGGTCACGGTGTCATACGGTTCCAGCTGAACAGCCTGATCTTTCGGCAGTTCAACAATGCCGTTAATCACGCGGTTTTTCTGTTCATCTGCTTTTGGGGCATTCTCTTTGTACAGCGCAATCGTCACGCGCTGGTTGCCGCTGTTGCCCTGATCGGACTGGTCAACAACGTAAAACGAGGCAGCGCCGTTTTTATCGGCGGCTTTTGATGCGGCGGCGACGGCATCGCCAATAGAGTTATAGCGACCCACAATGACCGTATGGTCAAAAGGTTTTAACGCTGCCGCTTGCTCCGGCGTCAACTCTGTCGCGGCATTCGCAGACAGGGCGGTCGCGGAAAGAAGTGCGGACGCCAGGAGTGTGTTCTTAAGCTTCATAAAAATAATCCTTCGCCTTGCGCAAACCATGTACTGGTGTTGTTGTTAATTTGAGACGGTCCCGATTATGGCATTTAACACCCGTCGCTGTCTGCGGCATTTTTCACAGCCTGTGCTCACCAAAGGACCTGATTCGATAACATTTTGTGATATGTGGAAAAAACAGGCGTTTCACAAGCAAAACTGATTAAGCATATGACTTTTACAAGTTAATTTAATGTTAATGAGTTGTTCTTTTATGGCGCTATATCATGTTTTTACCGCTTCGCTTGCGCGATTTATCGGTCCTGAAGGCGAATTTAAGGTAAATATCTCTGTCAGTGACCCCGATCGCTTATTTTTCACAGATAAAGTAAGAAATAGTGTTTTCTGGCGGTAGATCACGGGCGCTATTTTCAGTAGGTTATAGAAAGTTTGTTACTGTTTTATTTTCCGGGGTTAATCATTCTCCGTCGATATCTCGATGGTGAAAATTGATACAAACCGTGGGCAATTATCGACAAACCATCATCAAAAACCGATGGAAGGGAAAACTATGCGTATTGGGGTACCAAAAGAACGGTTAGCCAATGAAACCCGCGTAGCGGCGACACCAAAAACGGTGGAGCAACTGCTTAAACTGGGTTTTACCGTCGCGATTGAAAGCGGCGCGGGCAAACTGGCGAGTTTCGATGACGAGGCCTTTACTCAGGCTGGCGCGGAAATAGTGGACGGTGCTGAGGTCTGGCAATCACCCATCATTCTGAAGGTCAACGCACCGGAAGAGAGTGAAATTGAACTGCTGAACGCGGGCACGACGCTTGTGAGCTTTGTCTGGCCAGCCCAAAACCCGGAGCTGATGGAGAAGCTGGCAGCACGCGGTGTCACCGTGATGGCGATGGACTCCGTGCCGCGTATATCGCGCGCGCAGTCTCTGGACGCGCTGAGCTCCATGGCGAACATTGCCGGCTATCGCGCCATTGTCGAAGCTGCGCATGAGTTTGGTCGCTTCTTTACCGGTCAGATTACGGCGGCAGGTAAAGTACCACCCGCGAAGGTGATGGTGATTGGTGCCGGTGTGGCAGGTCTTGCCGCTATCGGGGCCGCAAACAGCCTGGGCGCTATTGTTCGCGCGTTTGATACCCGGCCGGAAGTGAAGGAGCAGGTGCAGAGTATGGGCGCCGAATTCCTTGAGCTGGACTTCAAGGAAGAAGCGGGCAGCGGTGATGGTTACGCGAAGGTCATGTCTGAAGCCTTTATTAAGGCGGAAATGGCGCTCTTTGCGGCGCAGGCAAAAGAGGTGGACATCATTGTCACCACCGCGCTTATTCCGGGTAAACCGGCGCCGAAGCTGATCACCCGTGAGATGGTGGATTCCATGCAGCCGGGCAGCGTTATTGTCGATCTGGCGGCGCAAAACGGCGGTAACTGTGAGTATACCGTGCCAAACCAGGTCACGACGACCTCGAACGGCGTGAAGGTGATCGGTTATACCGACCTGCCAGGGCGTCTGCCAACCCAGTCCTCTCAGCTGTACGGCACGAACCTCGTTAACCTGCTGAAGCTGCTCTGCAAAGAGAAAGACGGCAACATTACCGTTGATTTTGATGATGTGGTGGTGCGTGGCGTTACCGTGGTGCGGGAAGGGGAAATCACCTGGCCTGCACCGCCGATTCAGGTTTCCGCTCAACCTCAGGCTGCGCCGAAAGCGGCGCCAGAGCCCGCGGAGCCAGCAAAACCTGCGTCGCCGTGGCGCAAATACGCCATCATGGCGCTGGTTATTATCCTGTTTGGCTGGCTGGCGGACGTCGCGCCAAAAGAGTTCCTTGGCCACTTCACCGTCTTCGCGCTCTCCTGCGTGGTGGGTTACTACGTCGTGTGGAACGTCTCCCATGCGCTGCATACCCCGCTGATGTCGGTCACCAATGCCATCTCCGGGATTATCGTGGTTGGGGCATTGCTGCAAATTGGTCATGGCGGCTGGATCAGCTTCCTGAGCTTCATCGCAGTGCTGATCGCCAGTATCAATATTTTCGGTGGTTTCACCGTGACTCAGCGCATGCTGAAAATGTTTCGTAAAGGCTAAGGGGTAGCATATGTCTGGAGGATTAGTTACAGCCGCATACATTGTTGCTGCAATCCTGTTTATTTTCAGTCTGGCGGGGCTTTCCAAACACGAAACGTCTCAGCAGGGAAATAACTTTGGTATCGCCGGGATGGCGATTGCACTGATTGCCACTATCTTTGGGCCGGACACCGGCAACGTGGCGTGGATCCTGGTGGCGATGATCATCGGCGGCGCGATTGGTATTCGTCTGGCGAAACGCGTTGAAATGACCGAGATGCCGGAGCTGGTTGCCATTCTGCACAGCTTCGTGGGTCTGGCGGCGGTGCTGGTGGGCTTCAACAGCTACCTGTACCACGAACCGGGCCTGGAGCCGATTCTGGTGAACATCCACCTGACCGAAGTGTTCCTCGGCATCTTCATCGGTGCGGTGACCTTCACCGGGTCGATTGTGGCGTTCGGCAAGCTGCGCGGGAAGATCTCTTCCAAACCGCTGATGCTGCCTAACCGCCACAAGCTGAACCTGGCGGCGCTGGTCGTTTCCTTTGTGCTGCTGGTGGTCTTCGTGCGTACCGAAAGCGTAGGCTTGCAGGTGCTGGCGTTACTGGTGATGACCATCATCGCGCTGGCCTTCGGCTGGCATCTGGTGGCGTCTATCGGCGGAGCAGATATGCCGGTGGTGGTTTCCATGCTGAACTCCTACTCCGGTTGGGCGGCGGCGGCGGCAGGCTTTATGCTGAGCAACGACCTGCTGATTGTCACCGGTGCGCTGGTCGGTTCTTCCGGTGCGATCCTGTCTTACATCATGTGTAAGGCGATGAACCGTTCGTTTATCAGCGTCATCGCGGGTGGCTTCGGTTCTGACGGCTCATCAACCGGTTCTGATGAGGAAGTGGGTGAACACCGTGAAATCAGCGCGGAAGACACCGCAGAGATGCTGAAAAACTCGCATTCCGTCATCATCACCCCAGGCTATGGCATGGCGGTGGCGCAGGCGCAGTATCCGGTGGCGGAAATCACCGAGAAACTCCGCGCGCGCGGCATCAAGGTTCGCTTTGGTATTCACCCGGTGGCGGGGCGTCTGCCAGGCCACATGAACGTGCTGCTGGCGGAAGCGAAGGTGCCTTACGACATTGTGCTGGAAATGGACGAGATCAACGATGATTTCGCCGACACCGACACCGTGTTGGTGATTGGCGCCAACGACACCGTTAACCCGGCGGCGCAGGACGACCCGCGTAGTCCGATTGCGGGTATGCCTGTTCTCGAAGTGTGGAAGGCGCAGAACGTCATTGTCTTCAAACGCTCTATGAACACCGGCTATGCTGGCGTGCAGAACCCGCTGTTCTTTAAAGATAACACCCACATGCTGTTTGGCGACGCCAAGGCCAGCGTGGATGCGATCCTGAAAGCGCTGTAATTGCGCTTCATCCTGACAAACCGCCCCTGGGGCGGTTTTCTTATTTCTGCGGCCAGCTTTTCTCCTCTGTCTATACTTTACCCTTTGTGTAATACGAGGAGGTGTAATGCGATTTTTGTCCCGCTTCGACATCATCGAGCTGATGATGACGCCGTCTTTCTGGATCGGCGTCGCCACGGTGGTTTTTGTGACTCTGCTGGTGTACTGGCTGCTGACGCGTCTGATCGCCTTCGTTAAGAAAGGGATCACTACCTGGGGCGACAAGCACCCCACCACCAACCGGATGCGTTTTATCCTGACGGATATGCTTAACCGCACCAGCCGCTTCCTGCTTTTTGTCGTGGCGCTGTTATTCAGCCTGCGTTTCGTCGACTTACCGGATCATCTCTTTGGTACCGTGAGCCACGCCTGGTTCCTGGTCTTCGCTATCCAGGTGGCGCTGTGGATGGATCAGGGGGTGGTGTCGTGGCTTCGTCACGTCATGCTGGCGCCGGGAAGCCATAAAAACCCGGTGACGCTGGTGATCACGGGGCTTATCCTCCGTGCCATAGTCTGGTCAGTGATGCTGCTGTCTATTCTTGCTAACGCGGGCGTCAACATCACTGCTCTGGTTGCCAGCCTTGGGGTAGGGGGTATTGCAATCGCCCTCGCGGTGCAAACGATCCTGAGCGACGTGTTTGCATCGCTTTCCATCGGTTTTGATAAGCCGTTCGAAATTGGCGATTTTGTGGTGTTTAACGATGTCGCCGGGACGGTAGAGCACATTGGCCTGAAAACCACCCGTATCCGCAGCCTGAGCGGGGAGCAGATTGTCTGCGGGAACGCCATTCTGCTGCAACAGACGCTGCATAACTACAAACGGATGCAAACGCGCCGGATCGTCTTTACCTTCGGGGTTGCCAGCGACACGGCGCCGGACAAACTGCGTTCAGTGGGTGATATGGTCAAACAGATCATTACCGACGTCGGGGAAACGAAGTTTGACCGCGCCCATTTCCTGGGCTTCGATCGCGATCGCCTGACCTTCGAGGTGGTCCATATCGTTAATACGGCGGACTACAACAAGTACATGGATATTCAGCAGGAGATCAATATCCGTATTCTGGAGGGGCTGAACCAGCAGGAGATCAAGCTGGCGCTGCCGAGCATGGTTCTGCACGCGCCCTGGATGAATGCCGGCGACGAGGCACCGACGCAGCGGTTGAGCGAAGCGTAATAAAAAAGCCCGCCGTTACCGGCGGGCTTTCATTTTGGGGTCAATCGTCTTCCTCATCGTCCAGTTCAACCGGCGTTTGATACTGATCCGGTTTGATGACCAGAAGGTCGCAGCGCAGGTGGTCGATCACCTGCTCGGCGGTATTTCCCAGGAACGCGGCAGAGATACCGGTCCGGCCAATGGTGCCCAGCACCACAATCCCGGCCTGCAAATGCTCCGCCAGATCCGGAATAACCTCTTCCGGTAACCCTTTTTCTACGTGCGTCATATTCTCATCGATACTGAATTTCTGGCGCAGCGCTTTCATGGCCAGCAGATGCTGACCGCGAATCGCGTCGTTATACACGCTCGGGTCAAATTCAGGCAGCTCGATGGCGATATTGATTGGCGTAACCGGATAGGCGCCCACCAGATGGACTTCGGTGTGGTTAACCTGGTCGGCAAGCTGGATGGTTTCCTTCACCAGCTTCTCGTTCAGCGAATTGTGATAATCCTCTTCGCTGGCCAGATTCACCGCCACGACGGCTTTCCCGCCCTCAGGCCATGGCTGATCTTTCACCATCCATACCGGGCAAGGGCATTTGCGCAGCAGGTGCCAGTCGGTTGGAGTGAAAATCACGGATTCCAGTTTGTCATGCTGGTGCGCCATTTTCAGCAGCAGGTCATGCCCACCGGCCACCACTTCCTGAATAATGGCTTCGAAAGGTCGGTTGTGCCAGACCACTTTGATATCAATCGGTACGCCCGCTTCCAGGTAATATTTCGCCTGCTCGCGGATCCACGCGGTACGCTGGCTGATCACTCCCTGACGCATAGCGGTGCGCTCGTCAGGCGACAGAAGGGTGGTCATCTCGTATGAGAAGTCATAAATCGGCAAAAAGGCTTTAATTTTGCCACCAATCCGTTGATGTAAATACACAGCACGTCGTAATGCCGGCTGATCGTCCTGGTTAGGATCGATAGCCACCAGCATGTTTTGATACTTTGCCATACAGGTCTCCTTACTACTGTCACCACAGTCTGTAAGTAAAAGAGTAACCTATATATCTTGAATGAAACAGGGGGGAAGTTTTTGCCAGATCAATAATCATGAAAATTTATCGACCTGGCATAAGATATCCGGGAGAGTTATGCCACGTTACGTGAGTGACCCGCCAGAATGGCCAGCGCTTCACCGTTTTCGATGGTGATGTACTTACCTTTAACCGCCAGCATTCCGCTCTTCTGGAAGCGACCCAGCAGACGGCTGATGGTTTCCACGGTCAGGCCCAGATAGTTACCAATATCACCGCGCGTCATGGTCAGACGGAATTCACGCGGGGAGAAGCCACGCTCCGCGAAACGGCGGGAGAGGTTATAGATAAAGGCGGCCAGACGCTCTTCGGCATTCTTTTTGGAAAGCAGCAGGATCATATCCTGATCGCCTTTGATCTCACCGCTCATCAGACGCATCATCTGCTGACGCAGGTTCGGCATCTTACCGGACAGATCGTCCAGCGTCTCAAACGGGATTTCGCAGACCATAGAGGTTTCCAGCGCCTGAGCAAAGCTCGGGTGATGGCCACTGCCGATGGCGTCAAAGCCGACTAAATCGCCTGCCAGATGGAAGCCGGTGATCTGCTCGTCGCCCTGTTCGGTAATGGTGTAGCTTTTGATGGTGCCAGAACGGATAGCATAGAGCGATTTCAGTTCGTCTCCCGCCTTAAACAGCGTCTGCCCTTTCTGAATAGGCTTTTTGCGCTCGATGATATTGTCAAGCTGATCGAGTTCGTGCTCATTCAGAGTAAACGGGATACAGAGCTGGCTGATGCTGCAATCCTGGCAATGGATAGCACAACCGCCAGACTGAATGCGTCGTATAATTCGCTTTTCCGGGATCATAGGTTTGCTCAAGCCTTAATTGATATTGGTCAATTTTAACATCTTTTTGGTAAGGACGTAAGTCTGGCAAACCCCCAATAAAGACAAGAGACGGCAGCGTGTTGCCATCTCCTTGAAATTCCACAGAATGATTAAGGATTATGAACCTAACAGGAAGAAAATTAAGCACAAAAAGCCTGGGAATTACAACAGAAAATACCCTTCGTGACGCAGCAGCCACTCTTTGCGCTGTACGCCCCCGGCATAGCCGGTGAGGGTGCCGTTGCGCCCGATCACGCGATGGCAAGGCACCACAATGCTGACGGGGTTAGAGCCATTTGCCGCACCGACCGCGCGCGCCGCGCCGGCACGGCCAAGCTGTTCTGCCAGCTGACCGTAGTGCATCACCTGCCCGCAGGGAATATTACGCAGCGCCTGCCACACCTCGCGCTGGAAAGGGGTGCCCGCCGTGGCGGTTGGCAGGGTATTAATAATGCTGAGATCGCCCTCGAAGTAGGCCGTCAGTTTATCGCTCAGCCCGCCAGGATTACGGGCAGTAATACGCTCGTAACCCTCGGCGCGATAATGGATGTTGAGCAGCTCTACCATCCGGTCGCTGTGCTCTTCCCATTCAACCGCGCGCAGATTGAACGCTTCATCCGCGATAACCCACAGCGGCCCCAGCGGCGTCGCAATCTTATCTTCGAGTAATCTCAGCATCAGTACTCCTTAGTTCAGCCTCGGGTAAACACCCGGTCCAATCGGCAGGCCGACAAGATACCACGCCACCAGCATCACCAGCCATACCCCTAAGAAGATAAGCGGATAGGGCAGAACCAGCGAATAATAGGTACCCAGCTTAGCCTCCGGTCTGTAGCGTTGCAGGAAGCCTAAAAACAGCGGAACGAAGGGTGACACGGGCGCCAGCGGGATCACCGAGGAATCGGCGACACGGAACAGGATCTGGGCGAACGCAGGATGGAAGCCGAGCATCATAAACATGGGGACAAAGATGGGCGCCAGAATCGACCAGATGGCCGACCCGCTGGCAATAAACATGCACAGCAGGGACGACAGCAGCGCCAGGCCGACAAACGCCGGAACACCGCTCAACCCCGCCGCCTCCAGCGCGTCCGTCAGGCTCACGGCCATAAACTTGCCCATATTGCTCCAGTTAAACATGGCGACAAACTGCGCCAGCGGGAACACCATCACGATAAAACCCGCCATCTCCTTCATCGGCTCGATCATCAGGTGCGGCAGATCTCCCTGACGGCGGATTTTGCCGGTGGCGATGCCGAACGCGAGCGAAACGACGAAGAAGAAGAGAATTATCAGCGGCACAATGCCCTGAATAAACGGCGAGGGCAGTACGGTGTGTTTGATCGGATCGCGCAGCACGCCATTTTCCGGCACCACCATCAGCGCCACCACCGCAATGAACGCCAGCGAGACGATCCCGGCTACGCGCAGGCCGAACTGCTGCTCTTTGCTCAGCGTCTCCAGCTTTTCATCGCTCCGGCCTTCCCATTTACCCAGGCGCGGCTCAATGATCTTATCGGTAATCAGCCCCCCGACAATCGTCAGGACAATCACCGAACTGGCCATAAAGTACCAGTTGTCGATCACGCTGACGTGCATAGTCGCATCGATGGTGCTGGCTGCCTCCGTACTGATGCCGGAGAGCAGCACATCGGTGGTCACGATAAGCAGGTTAGCGGTAAACCCACAGCCGACGCCCGCAATCGCCGACAGCAGGCCCGCAACAGGATGACGGCCAACGGCGAGGAAAATCAGCGCCCCCATCGGCGGCATGATCACCAGCGCCGCGTCGGACGAGATATGGCTGAAGAAGGCAATAAACAGCACCATATAGCTGGCATAACGCGCGCTGACGTGCGAGGCCATTTTCACCATCAGCGCGGGCAGCAGACCCACGCGTTCGGCCAGTCCCGCGCCTAACACCAGCGCCAGGATGGCGCCCAGCGGCGCAAAACCGCTGAAGTTTTTAATCACGTTCGGCAAAAACCAGTGCAACCCTTCAACGCTGAGCAGGTTTTTCACTGCTACCATACTGCCGTCGGCCGGGCTGCGCACGCTCACCTCAAAGGCGGACAGCACGGCCGTCGCGACCATCAGGATGACAATTAAATAGATAAAAAGCAGGAAAGGGTGCGGCACTTTATTGCCGATCCTTTCAACCCAGCCATAGAGCTTACCGGATGGGGAATGCGAAGGTATGGAAGACATACTCATGGGCGTTCCTCGGGACTGTTGTTGTGTTGTTGTGTTGTGTTTTTTTATTTTAAAGGTGACGGCGTCACGCCCTGCGGGATCGGACACTCGTACGGTTTTTCTGTTATGTGTTGTTCGAACTCTTCCCGGCATTTTCGCAACAGGTCGGCATCCTGAAGCAGATGCAGCGCGGTCGCGCCCATCACTTTTCCGGCCAGCAACATGCCTTTATGGGCAATTGAGGTACGCCCCTGCGCCACTAGTTGCCAGGTATGCAGTGGGGTGCCGACGGTAAAACAGGGGCTAAAGCACTGTGCAACAGGCATCTTCCAGCTGACATCCCCCACATCGGTGGAGCCTGCCAGCACGTTATCGGTGATGGCGTAAGGGGCAACTTCATCCACCAGCAGCGTCTCCTGATGGCGTCGGGCAAACGCTTTTCCCTCTTCGGCCCCCGTTGCGGCAATGTTTTTCAGGCTGTTTTGCAGGTCGTTTGCCGTGAGCGTGGCGCGGATTTCACGGGCAAATTCGCGTTCCTCTTCCGTCCAGGCCGGCGTGCCATAATGCTGCAATGCGCGGTACATCGCCGCTTCGAGCGTACGGTTCGGCAGATAGCTGGAGCAGGCTTTATCAAAGCGGCACTCGACGGTGGTTTCGGTCATCATCGCCGCACCCTGGGCGATTTTCTCGATGCGCGCGTAGATCTGCTGCGCATCGGCCATCTCCGGGGCGCGGATCAGGTACAGCACCTCGGCCTGGGCCTGTACCACGTTGGGCGAAATCCCGCCGGTATCGGTGATGGCGTAATGAACGCGCGCTTTTTCAATGATGTGTTCGTTGAGGAAGTTTGTACCGGTGGTCATCAGCGTCACGGCATCCAGCGCGCTGCGCCCCAGATGTGGGGAGTTTGCGGCATGAGCGGCGATCCCCTTAAACCGCCAGGCGGCCTGAATATTGGCCAGCGTGCTGACGTTAAACATCCCGGCAAAGGCCTCCGGGTGCCATGTCACGGCAGCGTCCACGTCGTCAAACAGCCCTTCACGTACCATAAAGGTTTTACCGGAGCCGCCTTCCTCGCCGGGGCAGCCGTAAAATCGTACCGTTCCGCTGCCGCCGTGTTGTTCCAGCCAGCTTTTCACCGCCACCGCCCCGGCGAAGGCAGCAGTGCCTAACAGGTTATGCCCGCAGCCGTGGCCGTTCGCCCCCGGGGTGGCGGATTGCGCCGTCGCGCAGTGCGCCTGCTGGCTTAGCCCGGCCAGGGCATCGTATTCGCCCAGAAGGGCGATAACGGGCTTGCCGCTGCCGTAGCTGGCAATAAAGGCATTGGGAATGCCTCCGGCTTCCCGCGTCAGGGCAAAGCCCTCGGCTTCCAGCGCACTGGCGAGCCGTTCGGCGGACCAGAACTCTTCGAAGCGCGTTTCGGGATGATCCCAGATGTCGTCGGCAATATCGGTAAACGTCTGACATCGCGTGTCGATGGCATCGGCGATAAAAGCGTAGTTCTCCTGCATTACACACCTCGCGTCCACGGGAAATTAAGCGCAGTTCGCGCCAGCGTTTCGATGGCAACGTTCATCACCTGCTCATCAAAATCGAATTTTTCGTTGTGATGTCCGGCGCTCAGCTCGGTGCCGAAGACCATATACGAGGCCATGCCGCCGTTCTGCTGTACGCGGGCCATCATTAGCGTGGCATCTTCGGAGCCCGCAGGCGCTTTGACCTTATCAATGGCATGAGTCACGCCGGGCACCTGGCTTGCCTGTTCGCGCAGATAATCGACCCAGGCCGGGGAAGGGGCGCTGGAGGTCGCCGCCCCCATCAGGTTTACCCCGGCTGTTACGCCGTAGAGCGCCGCCGCGCCGGTAATTACCGCCTGTGCGCGCTCAAAGACATACTGATTAATAGCCTCGCTTTCGCCGCGGGTTTCAACCTTAAGCAACGCACCAGCCGGAACCACGTTGCGTCCGCTGCCCGCCTGCATGACCCCGACGTTAACCCGGGACGCGCCTTCGCTGTGTGGTGCGATGCCATGCAGCGCGATGGCGGCCTGGGCAGCCGCGAGTAGGGCGTTACGGCCCTCTTCTGGTTTACCGCCAGCGTGTGCGGCGACCCCGGTAAAGCGCACGTCAAATTTGGTGGTCGCCATGAAGTTATCGCTGCCGCAGATCACCGTCCCTTCCGGAACGCCGGTCCCGATATGAATGGCGGTAAAGTAGTCCACGCCGTCCAGCGCGCCTGCGGCGACCATAGCCCGCGCGCCGCGCGTACCCTCTTCGGCAGGCTGGAAGATCAGTTTGATGGTGCCGTTGAGCTGCGCTTCATGCTGCTTAAGCACCTGCGCGAGCCCCAGACCAATGGTGGTATGCCCGTCGTGGCCACAGGCGTGCATCATGCCCGGGTTGCAGGAGGCAAACCCGTCGCGGTACGGTCGGTGGCTGTCGTCAAGCGCTTCGCTTAAATCAAGTGCATCCATGTCTACCCGAAACGCCAGCGTTGGGCCCGGACGTCCGGTATTCAGGGTCGCGACAATGCCGGTGAACCCGCCCTCAAACGGCGCCAGCCATTTCTCCGGCGCGCCCTGTGCCCGGGCGCGGGCAAACTCTCGTGAAAGGGTGGCGTCATCGGGCAGTCCCATACGGCTTTCGGCATCGACCACGTCGCGCCCCATCGCCAGTTCGTAGCCCAGCGAGTCGAGGATCTCCGCGACTTTCGCAGCTGTTCGAAACTCCACCCAGCCGGATTCCGCGAAATGGTGGAAATCGCGACGCCATGCGCTCAGTTGTGGGGCTAATGTCTGGATGTACTGCGCCAGTGCGTTCATATCTTTTCCTGTCATCATTAAAATATGTGAACTGCTTCACGCTGTGATAGTTTTTACTTATCACTAATCGTTTTTTCACAGTTTTAACCGTTCAGGAATTACCCTCGCACATCCGTTTCCATTAAAGTAGATGACAGTTTCTTTACTCTGATAAACAACGGTTATCGGTCGCGTTATGTCATTTCAGATTAAATTTCATCAAATCAGGGCGTTTGTCGAAGTGGCGCGTCAGGGCAGCATTCGCGGCGCCAGCCGGACGCTTAATCTTTCGCAGCCCGCGCTGACCAAATCCATTAAAGAGCTGGAGGAGGGTATGGCGGCCCAGCTATTTGTGCGCCGGAGTAAAGGCGTCGCGCTGACCGAGTGCGGGGAAGGGTTTTATCACCGCGCTAATTTGATTCTGGAAGAGCTGCGTGCAGCGCAGGATGACATCCGCCAGCGGCAGGGCGAACTTGCCGGGCAGATCAATATTGGGATGGGGGCCAGTATTTCACGCAGCCTGATGCCAGCCGTTATTACGCGTTTTCATGCGC
>NZ_JADABR010000004.1:0-118430 GCF_015672585.1 Enterobacter sp. Res13-Sevr-PEC09-46
AGCGTGTAATTTCTGTCAATCAGGTAGCTTTTGCCCTCTTTCTTGAGTACGCCTTTATGAATAACCGTCACAACATCTTTGTTGTTAAACAGGAAAAGCGTGGTTAGCGACATATCGGTTGACTCACCCGTGGAATAGGTTTTCCAGGAAATGGTATCTGACTGGCAGCCAAACCCCTCATCCTGCGTTCTGGTAAAATAGACCCATAACAACGCGATGACAGACAGCGCCAGTACGATACTGAACAGTACACTCATTTTAGTCCTTGACATATTTTAACTCCCGGTCAGGCTTCTGTAAGAAATGCAGTTCTTATAATCGTCGATACTGTCCTGCTGATAACAGATGGCCAGGAAATAATTTTCTATCTGCGACTTTTTAAACCTGGAATAGTAAGCATCTGCAACCTGATGTTGACAGTCGATATGTTGACTGGCGATGACCTCTTTTACGTGATTAAAGTAGTGCTGTCGCGGCTGATACATATTCTTATCGATCAGGTATATCGTACACCTGTCCACTTTACCGAGCAGATGCTTATCAGAATCTTTCAGGCTCTCGGCATAGGAATCCCGCTGGTGCAACAGTAAAACAGCGGTGCCGGTAACAATAATCAATAATAACGTGCAGAGAGAAATAAAGAGTCTGTGCAGCGATATTATTTGTTTAGGCGGATCGGCATCTTTCTTATGCACTAGCGTATCGAATGCTTCAGAGGCAGATTCTTCGCTAAGCGTTGAAATAACCGGCGGCCTGACCGTGTGATGTTCAATATGCGCGGCAAGGCTAAATCCCTTGCCACGTATCGTTTTTATCAGTAAAGGGTCGCAGCCTAATGTACGAAATGCTTTTCTGATTTCACTTATGGCAACATTTAGACTCACCGAAGAACCAGAGAAACCATGATCCTCCCAGACCTTCTTTATCAGGTCGTCTCTGTCGAGTGTTTTACCATTATTGATGATAAGTTCATAAAGCAGACGACCCGCCTGGTTAGATAACTTAATGGATGACTCTTCCTCTCCATTAATCATGATCATACCGGTGTCGACTTCATAAAGCATTGTAAGATCAATGAGATACTTCATATTATTATTACGCCATTGTTAAATTTTTGTGCATTTGCCAGGCAATAATAAGTCTAAAGTTTGTGTGGTCAAGTCGCGTGATATTAATTGAGAGATGAATTCATAAAGCTTCATTAATTAACGATTATTAAAGCATTAATAAAAATCTTCGAACCAACGCATTTAGGTTAAAACATTAAAAAAAACATACTGGCAAGATTATAATCTTAAACTTTAGAAGTTGTTGGAATAATGTTTTGTTATGTACTTTTTTAGTGCAACATAATATCGTCAAAGCATTCTCCCGAGTCGCCATGCGTCTAGCCGGTACATCAGGGACATGTGTAGCCGATTAACATTCATTTTAAATAACACAAATCTTCATGGAGTTTATCATGTTCAAATCGATCATGACCGTATCACTGCTGGCCGCCGCTATTGCCTCTACCAGCGCAGTGGCCGCAGACAATTCGGCGGGTGGTATCATTAACTTTACCGGCGCTATTACCGATACAACCTGTACCATTAACGGCGGTAAAAGCGCGGACTTTACCGTTGCGCTTTCCCCTATTTCGGTAAAAGATGCGGGCACAACGGTTGGCCTGATCACCCGAAATAAAAAATCTATTGCGCTGACATTCTCTGGTTGCTCACCAGCAGCCGGAACGACCGGTACCCCGCTGAAAGTTTATTTCTCCAGCGCGGATAATATTTCCACTGACGGTAAATACCTGCTGAATAACAGCGTGAACGAAAGCGATGCCAGCGTGGCACGTAATGTCGGCTTTGCGTTAGTGGAGCCAGGTTCGTCTACGCCTATTACCCTGAACCAGCCTTACACGACAAATATTATGGGTACAGCGACCGCGCCAGATTCCGAAACGCTGACGCTGGACGTTTATTACTATAAAACAAACGCCGCTGCCGCCACCGTGGGCGAGTTAAGCTCCAACGTAACGTATACCATTTCCTACCTGTAATAGTGATTATTCAGGCTCTGTTTTCGCAGAGCCTGTATTTAAGGTTACAATCATGCGCAAGGCAATTTTGCTGGCAGGCTTACTGCTAAGCACGGGTCACTCATGGGCCAATATTGTCATTAATGGCACCCGTGTCCTTTATCCTGAAAATAACAAAGAGGTGATCGTCCAGTTAATGAATACGGGCGATGCGCCGGCTCTGGTACAATCCTGGATAGATGACGGTGATATTAATTCCACGCCGGAAACAGCCAATGTGCCGTTTCTGTTGTCGCCGCCGGTGATAAAGGTTAACGAACATAATGGTCAACAGCTTCGTATTAAAAAGCTGCCGTCCAGCTTGCCTGCGGATCGCGAATCCGTCTTTTTCCTGAATGTCCTCGACATTCCGCCCAGACCTGAAAATCTGCAAAACCAGAATACCGTTCAGCTGGCGATTAAATCCCGTATCAAACTTTTTTATCGGCCCGCTGCGCTGAAAGGCACGCTGGATGACGCGGTGGCGAAACTGACGCTCGCCGCCGACGGCGATCGCTTTCGCATTACAAATAACAGTCCGTTCCATATTACGGTCGCCAATATTTCGCTGGGTAAAACGAAATTGCTCCAAGAGTCCCCGATGGTTTCCCCGTTTGGGCAGCTGACGGTCGCCGCCAAAAATACGGTTAAGCGCGGACAGACCTTCCAGCTGATGTATGTGGACGATCTTGGCGCGTATAAAAACCGGACTTTCACCAGTCAGTGATCGGAAAGACTCACCATGAAAATGAAACAAAACAGACTCTGTCTGCTGGCAGTCTGCACGCTTCTGCTTTCGCATAAATCAGGGGCCGTCTCGTTTGATCCCTCCCTGCTTGCTGGCGCATCCGGTGAGTCCGATTTGTCTCGCTTTTCCGAAAACAACGCCATGCCTGCCGGCAGTCAGGAGATGGATATCTACGTAAACGGCAGCTGGAAGGGACGTTATACCGTCATCTACGGCGAACAGCGTGACGACATCCGCCTTGCCTGGAAAGATGCCCGGTCGCTGGGCATCAACACCACGTCCGTGCCTGCGCCCGCCATTGCGCACGGGCAGGTCCAGCTGCGCGATCTGGTTCAGGGCGGTGAAGTCAAAACCGATACCAGCACCCTGAGTCTGGCGCTTACCGTTCCGCAGGCGGCCGTGCAGCGTACTGAAGAAGGTTACATTGCCCCCCAGTTCTGGGACGAGGGGATACCGGCGCTGATGCTCTCGTGGAACACGACCTGGTACAACACCCGCGCGAAAGGCACTGCGAAAGACACAAATGATGATTTTTATGCCGGGCTGGATTCCGGCGCCAACCTGTTCGGCTGGCAGTTTCGCGACAGCAGCGCCTGGCGGAAAACCGCCAGCGGAGAGAGTAGCTGGCAGAATAATACCCGCTACCTGCGCCGTCCCCTGGCCTCGCTGAAATCCAACCTGACGCTGGGTGACTTTTATATTCCTGGCGATCTGTTTGATTCCCTGCGCGTGCGCGGCGTGTCGCTGGCGTCGGATATGAAGATGCGCCCAAATTCACAGCAGGGTTTTTCACCGGTGGTTCACGGCGTGGCACGGACGAACGCCCTGGTGAAAGTTATCCAGAATGGCAACGTGATCTATCAGGAGAACGTGCCGCCGGGCCAGTTTACCCTCGACAGCATTCAGCCTACCGGGTCCGCGGGCGATTTGCTGGTGGTGGTGCGTGAAGCGGACGGTTCACAGCAGTCCTTCACGGTGCCGTTTTCCGCCGTGCCCGGGATGCTAAAAGAAGGGGTGAGCCAGTACAGCGTAGTGGCGGGTAAAGTGCATCAGAACACGCTCGATGCCGAACCCGCATTCATGCAGGCCACGCTGCGCTACGGGTTTAATAACCTCATCACCGGGTATACCGGGACGATTATTAGCGATAACTACCAGGCCGGGCTTGTCGGTACCGGGTGGAACCTTCCCTTTGGCGCGGTCTCGTTTGATGTCACCCACGCCAAAACCACCCTACAGGATCGCACCAGCAGCGGTCAGAGTTATCGCGTGTCGTACAGCAAATTTATCGATACCACCGCCACCAACTTCACCCTGGCGGCCTATCGCTATTCCACTAAAGGCTATTACAGCTTCAGCGACGCGCTCTATTCGCGCGAAGGGTATCAGCGCCTGAGAGCGCAGTACGACGACTATGAAGATCGGTTTGGCGTTGCGCCCGACATGTCGCTAAGCACCTGGGACGCCCTGCGCGCGGCGCAGCCCAAAAATACCTTTACGCTTAACCTTAATCAGCGCCTGCTCAATAACTGGGGCACGGTGTTTGTCTCCGGCACACAGCGCGATTACTGGAACTCACAGCAAACCACGCGCGAATATCAGATGGGCTATTCCAACGCCATCGGCCGCGCCAGCTATACCCTGTCGGCCAGCCGGGTACGGAACAGGGACAGTGAAGAAGAGACGCGCCTTTACCTCTCCCTCAGCCTGCCGTTCTCGCTGTTTGATAATAATGCGTGGATCACCTCCAGCCTGACGGCCAGCGATTCGCATTACGAACAGAGCAATATCAGCATGAGCGGGAACGCGCTGACGTCGAACCGCCTGAGCTATACCCTCTCCGGCAGTAATGCGCGGGGGGGTAAAAATGCGGCAAGCGTTAACGCCGCGTACCGTTCGAACTTCGCGACACTCGGTGGCTCTTACAGCGAATCCTCCGACTACCGCCAGACCGGGCTCAGCGGACGCGGAAGCCTGGTGGCCTACCCGTGGCACGTTCTCGCCTCAAACGAAACCGGCACAACCATGACTATCGTCGATGCGCCAAAGGCGGAGGGACTGATGGTGAACGGCGATGAAAGCATTATGACGAACCGCGATGGCGTGGCGCTGGTGCCTTACGCCACCCCGTATCGCAAAAACGCCATTACGTTAACTGAAACGGAAAACAGCGCTGGCGCGGAGGTGATCGGCAATATGGCTAACGTGGCCCCTTACGACGGGGCGGTGAGTTATATCCGCTTCGAAACCGACAAGCGCCAGTCATGGGTACTTCATGCGACGCGCGCCGACGGCAAACCGCTGCCCTTTGGCACTGAAGTGCTGGATGAACACGGTGAATCTGTCGGGTATGTCGGCCAGGCCAGCGTACTGTATATCCGTGCTGAACAGCCGCCACGCGCGCTCAACGTGCATCTCCGCGGCGGAAAGTGCGAAATCTCCTCCCCGGCCTGGGGGCTGAACAGCCCCTCATCGGTTTGCCACTAATTACGGATTATCAAAATGTTACGATCATTCATATTCCTGCTCCTCACCAGCGTTAGCGGGATGAGCTATGCCACCTGCTCCGGCAGCAGCATCGTTTATGGCACACCGATTACCATTGATTTATCGGATAAGCTGAGCCCGGCCACGCCCACATGGACCGGCAGCTTCACCACCCAGTACAGCGGCTCGTTCAACTGTACGACGGGTAACAGTGAATTTTCTTACACGCCGATCCTGTCGACCGACAGCAAATACGCGACCATCCTCGGGTTCAGCAACAACAAGTATATGGTGCGGGCGGAGATCACCAATCCCCCGGCCAATAAAACCCTGTCAGCCAGCGGTAGCCATACGGCGTCTGAGCTGAACACACCGTTTACGGTTCGCTTCACCCTCGTTAACCAGAGCGGTACCACCCTGACGGGGGATACGGCGAACATGAGCGACGTTCTGTTCGTCAGCGACATGAGCGGGTTATCCATCTGGGAAATCATCACCTGGCCAATCAATCAGGTCATCAAGATAGCGCAGTGGTTATTCAGCGGGTTCAAGTGGCCTTACGACAACCGAGATATGTTTGGTCAACCGATGATCATCAAATACGCGCCGAAACTGACTACCTGTTCCTTTGATAATGCGGGGCTGACCGTGGCGCTGCCGACGCTCGGCATTCCCCAGCTCAGTGCATCCTCACAGCCGGGGCTGACGCCTTTTTCACTGAACATGAGCTGTCAGAACGTCGGGGTTAATGGCAATTCCGATCGGGCAATTGAGATGTTTCTGTCCAGCACGCAGCTGCTCTCAACCGACAGCTCGGTGCTGATCGACAGCAGCAGTAGCGCGGCGCAGGGCGTGGGGCTCCGCCTGATAAAACGTGACGCCCCGCAAACGCCGGTGACCTTCTCTACCTCAACCACCAGCCGTGGCAACGCCACGATGATTTTCAGCGTGGCGGCTGGCGCGGCGCTGGACGAACATTTCACCCTTCCGATGGCGGCGTACTATTACGTGTGGGCGCCCGCCCAAGTGAGCCAGGGTAAGATCAATACATCGGCTACGCTGAATATTATCTATCCCTGATGTGAACTATTCCTCCATCTTTCCAACCGCTTGCACATACTTAATCAGTTCGCTGTGGTTGGAAAGATTCAGCTTTTTCATTGCATTGTGTTTCTGTGTCGCAATGGTACTGACCGAACGGTTTCGATGACGGGCAATCTCCGTCGTTGAAAATCCTTCCACGATAAGATGAAGCACCTCCCACTCTCTGGCCGAGAGGATGGAACGCGCCCGGGAGCCGGACCGCATTACCCGCCTGAGCCACGAAGAGATCGACGGTTTTTGCCCGTCCGCCATGAGCAACGCGGGTAATTCCTTTTTCAGTTCAGTCAATTCATCCTGCTGACTGATGGTTAATTCAAATTTCATCTCCAGAACTTTTTTTAACAGCCCGTAAGGCAGCTCGGGCACCAACAGAACACGCCTGACGTGATGGGTTTTACATAAAGATGTAAAACGGCTGCTGACCTCCGCACTCCACTCTTTATGATTAAGCAGATAATTAAATTCAGTGAAGAAAACATCCACGTTATTATCCGCCACCGCCGCCAGCGCCTGTTCTGTGGAATCGACCTGAGTAATGTTCAGTACGTAATCGGGTAAAAGATCCTGGAGCGCCCGGAATATTATCTCTTTAAATATATTTATTTTGTAAAACACCATTACCCTTACGATACGTTCAGTATTATTCATGTCTTTTCTAAATTCTCGTGACCGGAGGAAAATGATAATAGTTTATGTACTCACCACTCACAACCTCTTCGCGCCAGGATTTTATCCTTCTCAGGCCTAAAAATCTGAACAAGGACATTAAATTTATAGAAAAAATTCTATTTTATTCTGCACGCCGTTTCCTCTCGCAGATTAAGCCCTGTCGATAATCCTGCCACGATCACAACTTTTCTCACAGAAACAGCAATAACCCACTGATAAAACAGTGTATTAACTCCATTAATCAACTACCTGATACTTAATTTCCACTCCTTTACAGAATAAAAACCTGTCATGAATATTATTAGAAGATTAAAACAATTACATATACCATTAAAACCATTTTTCAATTTTATCTTCCGCTAACAATTGGCATCAGCTTTACTCGACGGTTTGTATTGGCTTACATTGGTGCCATCGCATCGCGTTATTTAAAAAAGTGCTCGTTATTCTTTTAATAAGAGAGTGCGAACCGCCATTTTCTCTTATATGGACTGTTTACTCAGCGAAAGGAGAATGCCAATGCAAAATAAAAAAACAATTCACGTTGCCGTTGTTGACAGCTGCGAATTCACGATGATTGGCCTGCAATCGCTTGGAAAGCGTGAGCCTGATGAAAAACACGACGTTATTTTCCATGGATTTACCCATATCGAAGAACTTGCTATGAGTGAACAACTCTTTGATATCATCATTTATGATCCGCTGAATACGCGTCATTTCCGGGTGACGACGAATGACGACATTCTCTGCATAAAACAGAAACAAGTGACGGCGAAGATCTATATCTATTCGTTATCCGCCGGCTATTTGAAATTCAAACATGTTGATGGAGTCATCAGCAAAAGAGTCTCCCTGGGGGATATCAAAGCGCTGTGGCAAATACTGATGAGCCAGACGCCGCAAGAGTCTGGCCGTTACAACGTAGGCATGACGACCCGCTTACGCACCCCGGCGAGGCTGTCCAGCGAGGAGGCAAGCGTATTGCGCGGCTATTCCTGTAATCTCAAAACCAAGCAAATCGCCCGTCAGCTGGGGTGTAACGTCAGGCTGGTTTACTTTTATAAGAACAACGCCATGAACAAGCTTAAGGCCGTGCGTGGTCCCTCGTTTTACCAGAGCATTCGCTGGATCCTGAATTAAAAATTTGACCGTGTGTCGTTTGCCTTTTGTTCCCGTGTCCGCGGGAACCTTTTTTCATTTCCTGAAGGCTGTTCCATGTATACCGTTCTTCCCTCTCCCCTGTTGCAACGTATCTCAGGGCTGCGATTCCAGCCGCTTGTCGATCTTCATTCGGGCCAGGTGTTCGCGCATGAAGTTCTCGTGGAGATCCATAACGTCAATCTTGAGGTGCTGTTTGCCTCGCTGCCCTCGCGCAGCGCGCTGCAAATCTTCTTCTGGCAGGCCAACACCCTGTTACAGATACCCGCCCGGGACGCTTACTGGCTAAACCTTCCGGCAGAACACCTTCTCAACGAACGCGCTATCCGGTTGTTGCTGGCGTTACGCCATCAGCAGCGGTTAACGATTGAAATTCAGGATCCCCTCACCATCACACGGCTGAGCGAGGATGAGCAACGTCGTCTTCATGCCACGCTTGTTCGGTTAAAAGAGGCGGGATGGCAAATCTGGCTGGACGATTTAACCCGGGAGTTGGCGGAGGCGTTCGCGCGGCTTGCGCTGCCGCTGGATGGGGTAAAAATTGACCGCTCAGCGCTGCGCGAGCGCGCGCCGCTTGCCCCGTTTGTGCAGCAGGTCAGGGCAGGTATCGCGCAATCGATTCTTATCGAAGGCATCGAAAACTCGCGGGATCTGGCGCGCGCCCGCGCGTCCGGCGCACAGTCTGGTCAGGGTTTTCTGTGGCCCGAAAGCCGAACCGATGCCCGCGTAACGCTTTGACGGCCAGCGGAGCGCTGGCCTTTTTACCGGGGCTTACCAGCCCGGCACCGCACCACCGTTAAAAATGGTCTCCGCCGCTTTCGCCACTTCCGGCGACTGATAGGACTGGATAAATTCCTTCACGTTTTCGGCGTCTTTGTTCTCTTCACGCGTGACCACAATATTCACGTAGGGTGAGTTTTTGTCTTCGATAAAGACGCTGTCGTGTACCGGAGAAAGCCCCGTTTGCTGGAGATAGGTGGTACTGATGATGGCCACATCCACTTTCGGATCGTCCAGCACGCGCGGCAGTTGCGCCCCTTCCAGCTCCATAATCTGTAAGTTTTTCGGGTTCGCGGTAATATCCAGCGCCGTTGGCAGCAGGCCAACATCCGGTTTAAGGGTAATCAGCTTCTCTTTTTGCAGCAGCAACAGCGCGCGGCCAAGGTTGGTGGGATCGTTTGGAATCGCAATGGTTGCGCCGTCCTTCAGCTCAGAGACCGATTTAATCTTTCGGGAGTAACCCGCCATCGGGAAGACGAAGGTATTGGCCACGGCGACCAGCTTGTAATTGTGCGCCTTGTTATCTTCTGCGAGGAACGGGCGATGCTGGAAGACGTTGGCATCCAGTTCGCCCTGGTTGGTGGCATCGTTGGGTAGCAGCGAGCCGCTAAAGCCCACCAGCTCAACATCCAGACCGTATTTCTCCTTTGCCACCTTTTTGGCGACTTCCGCCACGTCCTGCTCAGCGCCATTGATCACGCCGACTTTAATGTGTCTGGCATCATTGCCGCCCTGATCACAGCCCGCGAGCAGCAGGCCAGTCAGGAGAAGCGCACCCAATCGAAGTTTCACGAGACAGTTCCTTTTGATAGACGTTTTGAAGACTATATCGACAACGAGACGGCAGGCTAAAAAACGAAAAGGAATCAGTAAGACGGTTAAGTTATATGCGGCCTGTTGCCGGGTGGCGCTGCGCTTACCCGGCCTACGTAACGGGCGAAGTGTAGGCCCGGTAAGCGTAGCGCCACCGGGCGATGGGCATCAGGCTACGGTAGTCCAGGCGCAAGCAGAACCGCTTCCCTCACGCCTGCCGACGCAGCGGCGCTTCGCGCAAAAACCACGACAGCACAAACGCCAGCACCATAATCCCCGCCGCCAGCATGAATACCGCATGGATCGCCGAGCCGAACGCATCCAGATAGTCCAGACGCAGGGCATCAGGCAGATGGTGTATGGCAACGGGATTAAGTTCGCGCGGCAGTTCCGCCCCTTCCGGCAGCCTGTCGATCAGGCCTGATTGCAGAATATGGGTGAACACCGCGCCAAACAGCGCAACGCCAATCGCCCCGCCAATGGAACGGAACAGCGTCACCCCAGACGTCGCGACGCCGTATTGATCGGCTGACACGCTGTTCTGCACCGCCAGCACCAGCACCTGCATCACCAGTCCCAGCCCCATGCCCAGCACGCCGGTAAACAGGTACAGCTGCCAGGTTGGGGAGGTGATTGAAATGCGCGTCAGTAACACCATCCCCACCACGCCGAGCAGCGTGCCGAGGATCGGGAACAGACGATATTTCCCGGTACGGCTGATGATGCGCCCGCTGATAATGGAGGTGAGCAACAGCCCCCCCATCAGGGGGATCAGCTGCAAACCGGCCTGCGTCGGCGTGGCGTCTTTTACCACCTGTAAATAGAGCGGCAGGAAAGTGACGGAGCCAAACAGCGACATGCCGATAATAAAACCGATCAGACTACAGAGCAGGAAGCTGCGGTCACGGAAGAGCGACAGCGGGATAATCGGCTCCCACGCCAGCCGCTCTTCGTAGATAAACCCGGCGATCCCCGTCAGGCCGAAGGCCAGAATACACCACAGCTGCGGGTCGCTCCATTGGCGGATAGTCCCACCCTCGGTGGTAAACAGAATGATGCACAGCAACGCCATGCTGAGGTAAATCGCCCCCAGGTAGTCAATCTCATGCTTGCTGCGCCGCGCGCTGCCGTGGAAAACCGCGCCAATCACCAGCAGGGCAAACAGCCCCAGCGGCAGGTTGATGTAGAAAATCCAGCGCCAGGATGCGTGCTGAACGATAAACCCGCCGATCAGCGGCCCTATCACCGTCGCCAGGCCAAACACGCCGCCAAACAACCCCTGATAGCGACCCCGATCGGCAGGCGGGATCACGTCCGCCACGGCAGCCATGCTGATCACCATCAGACCGCCGCCCCCCAGCCCTTGCAGGGCGCGCATCAGCACCAGCTGGGTCATGTTCTGCGCCAGACCGCACAGCGCGGACCCTACAAGAAACAGCACAATCGCGATTTGCAGAACGATTTTTCGGCCAAACAGATCGCCGAATTTGCCGTACAGCGGCACCACGATGGTCGAACTGAGGATATAGGCCGTTACCACCCACGAGAGCTTATCCAGCCCGCCCAGCTCACCGACGATGGTCGGCAGCGCGGTGGAGACAATGGTCTGATCCAGCGCCGAGAGCAGCATCACCAGCAGGAGTGCGCTGAACAGCAGCTTAATCGACGGCGCCTTTTTCGCAGGTTGAGTCATTACGTCGGACTCCATAAGACATCACTTGTAATTAATTAATCGTATAATTAATATTTGTGGAAGTGATGAATAAGATCAAGAGATACGGTGACCATGCCAGCACAAAAGGACAATTCTGAACCCCGCCGCCCCGGTCGGCCACGCGGCGGCAAGCGCGTTACCGCCAGCCGTGAACAGCTGCTGGATATCGCCCTGAACCTCTTTTCCCGCCAGGGGATCGCCAATACGTCGTTGAACGCCATCGCCCGCGAAGCAGGCGTGACGCCCGCCATGCTGCACTACTACTTCAACTCCAGAGAACAGTTGCTGGATGCGATGATTGAGGAGCGCTTCCTGCCGTTACGCGAGCGGATCGGGGCGATTTTCGCCGACAACCGGGATTCGCCGGTGGATGCCCTGACGGAAATGGTCAGGGTGCTGGCCGAACTGGCGGAAAAGTATCGCTGGTTTGCCCCGCTGTGGATGCAGGAGGTGATTGGCGAGATGCCGGTACTGCGCACCCATTTGCAGGCACGCTTTGGCGATGAGAAATATCACACCACGCTGGCAACCATCAAAAGCTGGCAGCAGGAAGGAAAGCTGAATCCGGCGCTGGCCCCCGAACTGCTGTTCACTACGCTGCTGAGCCTGGTGCTGGTGCCGTTCTCCCGCATGCGCAATGACGAGAGGCTTAACGCCCTCTCGCCGGAGATCGTGGTGCGCCACGTGTTAGCCGTGACAGGCACCGGGATCGGCGGTTAAAGATTTTTGGACAGATAGTGTCTCTGCATTCCCTGATAAGGGTAATCCTGCAAGGACATCTGCACCTGATAACCCTGTTTTTCATAGAACGGACGCGCCTGGAAGCTGACCGTATCCACCAGCGCGTGACGACAGCCTTTGCGACGGGCCTCCTCTTCAGCCGTTTTGATAAGCTGGCTTCCCACGCCCGTTCCCCGCACGCTGTCGCTGACCCACAGATAGTCGATGTTCAGCCAGTCGCCTTTCCGTACGCCGATTAACCCGCCCAGCATGACGCCATTGTCGTCTCGCATATATACGCCAATATCGCCGCCAAATGTCGACAGATCTAAAAACTGCGCGTTATAGGCTCTTAGCCCCGTTAATAATTCTTCTTTTTCTTCGGCTGTGACATTATCTGTAATGCTCAGATGCATAATTCTCTCCTTATTTTCAGCGCAATCTGAATATCTCACAGCTTAACCTTCATAAAAACTCCTTATTTTCTCCATTGTTTATACCTGGAAATATTCATTCAATATGTAAATAAAAAAAGCCTTTCCAATAGTCTCCGAAAACGTATAATGAGAACGATCATTCTCACTTTTTACGGTAGCCGACAATGAGTACAAAGCTGGAAGAACGACAAAAACTGCGCCAGGACGAAATCATTACCGCCGCGCGCCGCTGCTTTCGCGCCAGCGGGTTTCACGCTGCCAGCATGTCGCAGATCGCCAGCGAAGCCAGGCTCAGCGTCGGACAAATCTATCGCTATTTCAGTAACAAAGACGCGATTATTGAAGAGATGATCCGGCGCATTATCGACTCACGTATTGAAGAGATGCAGGGCAAAACCCTGGTTGAAGGGATGCCGCAGGCGCTTGCCTGGCGCCAGACGCTTAACGAAGACGATGACGCGCTGATGCTCGAAATGTCCGCAGAGGCCACGCGCAATCCGCTGGTGGCAAACATGCTGATCGAAGCCGAAGCCCGCATGTTCGCCAACGCCTGTGAGCACCTGAAAAAGCAGTTCCCTCACCTGAGCGATGAGCATATTCGCTGCTGCGTGGAGATTACCGCCGTGATGATCGAAGGCACGATTTACCGTCGACTCACGCCTTTAAAAGTACCATCAGAACAATTAGAGCCTATATACCAGAATATTTTAAATATGATTTTCTCTGCGAAGTAATCGCATGTGAATAATTAGCGGAAATAAGTAATTTCCCTTTTTTCATTTCTGGCTCAGCCAGAGATGCGGGATCGCTGTGCTTTTAATTAGCCCTCCTCCCTGTTAAGCGATTAACAGGGCAGGCTTCGTTCACCCTGGAAAAAGATTATGAAAACCATAACAACCTCCATCGCGGCATTACTCCTCCTGACAGGGTGCGATAATGCGCAAACATCTGCTCCTCAACGTCCTCTTCCGGAAGTGGGGATTGTCACCCTCATGAGCCAGCCGGTGTCCGTCGTCAGCGAGCTGACCGGCCGCACCGCCGCCGCAATGAGCGCCGAAGTGCGCCCCCAGGTGGGTGGCATTATCCAGAAACGGCTCTTCACCGAAGGCGATACGGTCAAGGCCGGGCAAGCGCTGTATCAGATCGATCCTTCCAGCTACCGCGCCGCGTATGATGAAGCCGCCGCCGCACTGAAACAGGCGCAGGCGCTGGTGCAGGCCGACTGCCAGAAAGCCCGGCGTTATGCGCAGCTGGTGAAGGACGACGGCGTATCACGTCAGGATGCGGAAGACGCGAAGTCCACCTGCGCGCAGGACAAGGCCAGCGTCGAGTCAAAGAAAGCCGCGCTGGAAAGCGCCCGCATTAACCTCAACTGGACCACCGTCACCGCGCCGATTGCCGGACGTATCGGCATCTCCTCTGTGACCCCCGGCGCGCTGGTGACCGCCCAGCAGGATACCGCGCTGGCCACCATTCGCGGGCTGGACAGTATGTACGTCGATTTAACCCGTTCCAGCGCCGATCTGCTGCGTTTACGCAAGCAAACCCTCGCCAGCAACAGCGATACGCTGAACGTGTCGTTGATTCTCGAAGACGGCAGCAGCTACAGCGAAAAAGGCCGCCTGGCGCTGACCGAAGTGGCGGTGGATGAGTCTACCGGCTCAGTCACCCTGCGCGCCGTCTTCCCGAACCCGCAGCATCAGCTTCTGCCGGGCATGTTCGTCCGCGCCAGAGTGGATGAAGGCATCATGAATGACGCGATCCTCGCCCCGCAGCAGGGCATCACCCGCGACGCCAAAGGCACCGCCACCGCGCTGGTGGTGAACGCCAGCAACAAGGTCGAACAGCGTCAGCTGGAGACGGGCGACACCTACGGCGACAAATGGCTGGTGCTGAGCGGTTTGAAGGCGGGCGATAAGCTGATTGTGGAAGGCACCGATAAAGTCACCGCCGGGCAGGAAGTGAAAGCTGAAGAGATGAAAACCAACGGAGGAAACGCCTGATGTTTTCCCGTTTCTTCGTGCGTCGCCCGGTCTTTGCCTGGGTTATCGCCATTCTCATCATGCTCGCCGGAATGCTGGCGATCCGCACGCTGCCCGTTGCGCAGTACCCGGACGTGGCTCCGCCGTCGATCAAAATCTCCGCCACCTATACCGGTGCCTCCGCACAGACGCTGGAAAACAGCGTGACGCAGGTGATCGAGCAGCAGCTCACCGGGCTGGATAACCTGCTCTACTTCACCTCCACCAGCAGCTCGGACGGGTCGGTGAGTATTAACGTCACGTTTGAACAGGGAACCGATCCGGACACCGCTCAGGTACAGGTGCAGAACAAAGTCCAGCAGGCGGAATCGCGCCTGCCGACCGAGGTGCAACAGTCCGGGATCACCGTCGAAAAATCCCAGAGCAACTTCCTGCTGATCATGGGCGTATATGACAAAACCGACACCGCCAGCAGCTCGGATATCGCCGACTGGCTGGTGAGTAATATGCAGGATCCGCTGGCGCGCGTGGATGGCGTCGGTAGCCTACAGGTGTTCGGTGCAGAATACGCGATGCGCATCTGGCTCGACCCGGCGAAGCTGGCGTCGTACTCGCTGATGCCCTCCGACGTGCAGAGCGCGATTGAAGCGCAGAACGTGCAGGTTTCCGCCGGTAAAATCGGCGCACTGCCCTCGTCGAACGCCCAACAGCTGACCGCCACCGTCCGCGCTCAGTCGCGTCTGCAAACGGTCGATGAGTTCAAAAAGATCATCGTCAAGAGCCAGTCCAACGGTGCGGTGGTGCGCATCAGCGACGTCGCGCGCGTGGAGATGGGCAGCGAAGATTACACCGCCACCGCGAAGCTGAACGGCCACCCGGCGGCGGGTATGGCGGTGATGCTCTCGCCGGGCGCCAACGCGCTTAACACCGCCACGGCGGTAAAAGATAAGATCGCCGAGTTCAAAAAGTCGATGCCGGAAGGCTACGATGTGGCCTACCCGAAAGACAGCACCGAGTTCATCAAGATCTCCGTTGAGGACGTGATTCAGACGCTGTTCGAAGCCATTATCCTCGTGGTGGTGGTGATGTACCTGTTCCTGCAAAACATCCGCGCGACGCTGATCCCGGCGCTGGCGGTGCCGGTGGTGCTGCTGGGCACCTTCGGCGTGCTGGCGCTGTTCGGTTACTCCATCAACACCCTGACGCTGTTTGCGATGGTGCTGGCTATAGGGCTTTTGGTGGATGACGCCATCGTGGTGGTGGAAAACGTCGAGCGTATTATGCGCGACGAAGGGCTGCCCGCCCGGGAAGCGACCGAAAAATCGATGGGCGAAATTTCCGGCGCGCTGATCGCCATTGCGCTGGTGCTCTCTGCGGTATTCCTGCCGATGGCCTTTTTCGGCGGCTCCACCGGGGTGATTTACCGTCAGTTCTCGGTCACCATTATTTCGGCGATGTTCCTCTCCGTGGTGGTGGCGCTGACCCTGACGCCCGCGCTGTGCGGCTCGATCCTGAATCACACCGCTCCGCACAAAAAGGGCTTCTTCGGCGCGTTTAACCGCTTCTACAGTAAGACCGAGCACGGCTATCAGAACAAGGTGCTGCGCGCCCTGCGCCGTTCCGGTGGCATGCTGGTGATCTACGCCCTGCTCTGCGGCGCGATGGGGTTCGCCATGCTAAAACTGCCGGGCAGCTTCCTGCCAACCGAAGACCAGGGTGAAATCATGGTGCAGTACACCCTGCCCGCCGGCGCAACCGCGGTGCGTACCGCCGAGGTAAGCCGCCAGGTACGCGAGTGGTTCCTCACCAAAGAGAAAACCAATACCGACGTGATCTTCACCATTGAAGGCTTCAGCTTCAGCGGCAGCGGCCAGAACGCCGGGATGGCGTTCGTCTCCCTGAAAAACTGGTCAGAGCGCAAAGGCGATGAGAATACCGCCCAGGCCATTGCCCTGCGCGCCACGCAGGAGCTGAGCACCATTCGGGATGCCACAATTTTCGCCATGACGCCCCCGGCGGTGGATGGTTTAGGCCAGAGCAACGGCTTTACCTTTGAGCTGATGGCCAGCGGCGGCACCGACCGCGACGCGCTGCTGAAACTGCGTAACCAGCTGATTGGCGAAGCCAACCAGGACAACTCGCTGCACGCCGTGCGCGCCAACGATCTGCCGCAGATGCCGCAGCTTCAGGTGGATATTGATAACAACAAAGCCGTGTCGCTGGGGCTCTCCCTGAGCGATGTTACCGACACCCTCTCCAGCGCCTGGGGCGGCACCTACGTGAACGACTTCATTGACCGTGGCCGCGTGAAAAAGGTCTACATCCAGGGCGACAGCGACTATCGCGCGGTGCCATCGGATCTTAACAAATGGTATGTGCGCGGCAGCGACAGCACCATGACCCCGTTCTCCGCCTTCGCCACCACCCGCTGGGAGTATGGCCCGGAAAGCCTGGTGCGCTACAACGGCTCGGCGGCGTATGAGATTCAGGGCGAAAACGCCAGCGGCGCCAGCTCCGGTACGGCGATGAGCAAAATGGAACAGCTGGCGAATAACCTGCCGTCCGGCAGCACCTGGGCATGGAGCGGTTTGTCGTTGCAGGAAAAACTGGCGAGCGGTCAGGCAATGAGCCTCTATGCCCTCTCGATCCTGGTGGTGTTCCTATGCCTGGCGGCGCTGTATGAGAGCTGGTCGGTGCCCATTTCGGTGATCCTCGTGATCCCGCTTGGGGTGCTTGGCGCAGCGGTTGCCGCCTCCCTGCGCGGCCTGAACAACGACGTCTATTTCCAGGTGGCGCTGCTGACCACCATCGGTCTGTCGTCGAAGAACGCCATTCTGATTGTCGAGTTTGCCGAAGCCAAAGTGGCCGAAGGCTACTCCCTGACGCGCGCCGCCCTGCGGGCCGCCCAGACGCGTCTGCGTCCGATCATCATGACCTCGCTGGCGTTTATCGCAGGCGTGACGCCGCTGGCGATTGCCACCGGCGCCGGGGCCAACAGCCGCGTGGCGATCGGTACCGGTATTATCGGCGGGACGCTGGCCGCGACGCTGCTGGCAATCTTCTTTGTTCCTTTATTCTTTGTACTGGTGAAACGTTTGTTCTCCGGTAAGCACGCAAACCGGAGGTCATAATGTTTCGTGTAACCGTATTAACGTTAGCGCTGCTGAGCGCGGGCTGTGTGTCATTAGATCCCACGTATCAGCGCCCGGACGCCCCCGTCCCGGCGACGTTGCCGGGCGCCCATGGCGAAGCCAACACCGTGGTGAGCCAGTGGCAGCAGGTGATGAATGATGCGCGGTTGAAAAGCGTGGTGACGATGGCGCTCAACAGCAACCGCGACGTGCAAAAAGCGATTGCGGATATCGACGCCGCCCGTGCCCAGTATGGCGAAACGCGCTCATCCCTGTTCCCGACGGTGGACGCGGAACTGAGCCACACCCGCAGCCGCACGCTGGCGAGCGGCGTCGCGACAAGTGACGAAGCCAACGGCGCGGTCTCCAGCTTCGAACTGGATCTGTTTGGCCGCAACCAGAGCCTGTCGCGTGCCGCGCGTGAAACCTGGCTTGCCAGCGAATTCACCGCGCAGAACACGCGCCTGACGATGGTCAGCGAGCTGACCACGGCCTGGGTGACGCTGGCGGCGGATAACAGCAATCTGGCGCTGGCGAAGTCCACCCTGGAGAGCGCCGCAAACTCGCTCAAGATTGTGAAGCGCCAGCAGGAAGTGGGCGTGGCAGCGGCAACGGACGTCAGTGAAGCGATGGCGGTTTACCAGCAGGCGCGCGCCAGCGTGGCGAGCTACCAGACGCTGGTGATGCAGGACAAAAACGCTCTCAACCTGCTGGCGGGCGATACGGTGCCCGAGAACCTGCTGCCCGGCACGCTGGAGAGCCTGAGCGACAACGCCATCACGCTGATCCCGGCGGGCGTCAGCTCCAGCGCGCTGCTGCGTCGTCCGGACATTCAGGAGGCCGAGCATAACCTGCTGAGCGCCAACGCCAACATCGGCGCGGCGCGCGCCAACTTCTTCCCGACCATCTCGCTCACCGCCAGCGCGGGCGTCGGCAGCGATTCGCTGTCGTCCCTGTTCAGCCACGGGATGAAGGTCTGGTCGTTTGCACCTTCCATCACCCTGCCGCTGTTCAGCGGCGGCAGCAATATGGCGCAGCTGCGCTATGCGGAAGCCGAGAAAAAAGGGTTAATTGCGACCTATGAGAAAACCATCCAGAGCGCGTTCAAGGACGTGGCCGACGCGCTGGCCCGGCGCGAAACGTTGAGTGAACAGCTTGATGCCCAGCGTGAATACGTGGCGGCGGAGCAAAAAACGCTGGATGTGGCGACGCGCAGTTACAAGGCTGGCGCGGGCGATTATCTGACGGTGCTCACCGCGCAGCGGTCGCTGTGGTCGGCGCAGGAATCACTGATTGCCTTGCAGCAAACCGACCTGGAAAACCGCATCACGCTGTGGCAGTCGCTGGGCGGCGGGATTCAGTAACATCACTGCCGGGCGGCGCAACGTTGCCCGGCCATCAGAGTAAATACCTATGGCAAAACTCTCTTTTTCTTTCGCGGCCATCCTTGGCCTGCTGACGGCTATCGGGCCGCTGTGTTCCGATTTTTATCTTCCGGCGCTGCCGGAGATCGCCACCCAGCTCAACACCTCCACAACGCTGACGCAGCTTTCTCTTACCTCGGCGCTGATTGGCCTGGGGCTGGGACAACTCTTTTTCGGCCCGCTAAGCGATCGCATCGGACGTAAAACGCCGCTGCTGTTCTCACTTTTGCTGTTTGTACTGGCTTCAGTGCTTTGTGCCAGCACGCAGAATATTTACGCCCTGATCGGCTGGCGATTTGTGCAGGGCGTTGCCGGGGCGGGCGGCTCCGTACTTGCCCGCTCCATCGCCCGTGATAACTATCATGGCACGATGCTAACGCAGTTTTTTGCCCTACTGATGACGGTCAACGGCATCGCGCCCGTGGTGTCCCCGGTACTCGGTGGCTATATCGCGTCGCATTTCGACTGGCGGATGCTGTTCTGGGTAATGGCAGGGGCGGGTCTGGCGCTGCTGATCGCCAGCCAGCTTTTTATCCGCGAGTCCCTCACAGAGAAACAGGGCGGGGGATCGCTGACGCAAACCGCCAGGACGGTACTTAAAAATCGTCGCTTTATGCGCTACTGCCTGATCCAGGCCTTCATGCTGGCGGGGCTGTTCGCCTATATCGGGGCATCCTCCTTTGTGATGCAAAACGAGTATGGCCTGAGCGCCATGCAGTTCAGCCTGCTGTTCGGTGTGAACGGTATCGGCCTGATCGTCTCAGCGCTGATTTTCTCCCGTCTGGCACGCCGACACCCGGCGGAAGGGTTAATGCAAATAGGTCTGGTTTTGGCCTTAACCTGCGCGGGGCTGACGTTGCTCTTTGCGTGGATGCAGCTTTCCGTTCCGGCACTGATTGCACTCTTTTTCACCGTCGCATTTAACAGCGGGATCAGCACCATTGCGGGTTCAGAAGCGATGAGCGCAGTCGACGCGAAGGAGTCCGGCACAGCGTCAGCCATTCTGGGCATGCTGATGTTTTTATTCGGCGGGATCGCAGCGCCTCTCGCGGGTATCGGCGGAGAAACGATGCTGAAAATGAGTCTCGCGGTGTTAGTAAGCTATGGCATTGCACTGGCGATCGGATCTCGCACGCAGAATGCGTAAATTCATACTTTTGGCTTGAATCGCGTTGATGAATGTAACGATATATTTCAGGGGAAGCATGTGACTTTCAAAGGAGGTTTCGATGAAATCTGCACACCTGGTTTGCCTGCTCGTTTGCCTGATTTTCGCTGCGTTTGTTCACGCGCAGGAGAAGAGCGCTCCGGAGAAAGAGGCCCAGATAAAACAGCAGGTCCTGAAAGATGTGAAGAAAACCTGTACCCCGCAGAAAAAGCAGAGCGATAAGGCCTGGCAGGCGATGATTTTGTCGTCTGAGGCCAATCAGCTGCTGATCAAAAACGCCATCACCGCCGTGAAGCGTGACAACCTGGACGCCTACTGGGATGCAGTAAGTCAGGTGGATTGTATGGAAGATTACTGAGGGTTGAGCGCCGGGTGGCGCTGCGCTTACCCGGCCTACATCACACGTTTAACGCTTCCGCACATCCGGAATAATCAAATCCCCGCGCAGAACGTAGGACCCGAGCATCTGCGTTTTCTCTGTCAGCCAGCTCACGATGCGCGCCGCCATGGCGTCCATGGAATACTCAATGGCCGGGATCACCGGAATACCCGGCAGATGCAGCGAACCGCCGAGGCTGAAAACCATGATGTCTTCCGGTACCGATTTATTAAACGCCTGTAACTGCGGGATCACCCGCTGGGCTTCCTGCTCATCCGCCACCAGCAGCGCGTTGAAGTTCAGCGTGGACGCGTTGTTGAGTAATTCCTGAAGCGCAACGGACGATGAAGTCGCGTCCATAAACACGAGGTTGCGATTAAAGGGCAGGAAGTTTTTCTCCAGCGCGTGTTTGTAGCCCAGCAGCACCTGATCGGCAAAGCCGCTGCCGTGCGGGTGGATCAGCGCTATCTGGCGACGCCCCTGGCTGGTGAGATAGTTACAGGCCGTTTCGGCCGCGAACGCGTGATCGAACTGAATGCTGTTGGCGTTATCGGCTTCCATACAGTCGACCAGAATCACGTTGTCCATGTCCACGTCCAGCGGGAAACGCGCGCCAATCACCAGAATGTCATCACATAAGCCGCAGGAGAGTTCTTCAAGGGCGTTCATCACTTCTGTTTTTGTGTGTGCAAAACGCAGCAGCAGATGTTTTTGATGCTGGCTGAGGTGTTTTTCCAGCGCGTACAGGTAACCGGTGGTCTGGTTAATGTTTTCCTGCGCGCAAATCACCCCAATGCAGCCCGTCGACTGGCTGAGCAGCGACTGGGCGATCACGTTGGGACGATAGTTCAGCTCATCCACCGCTTTCAGAACAGCCTGGCGGCTGGCTTCTTTAACGCCACGCGACCCGCTCAACACCCGTGATACCGTGGCTTTGGACACCCCGGCCAGACGCGATACATCGTTGATTGTAGACATCTCTCTCCCCTGTCAGACGCAACTGGCGTCTGTAATTTCCATCACCGCTACGGCTCACATTATAGCCAGAACGGAGTATATCCGTTTCCGTTTTCCATGGAAACCGATTTTCCGTTTCCACTCAATTTGATGCCAAAACAGCCAAATTATGTGACCCACATCCGGTTAATTAGCCTCATAAGTAAGGGATCTTGATGGTTGTCACACTTCTGTCTTTTATAAATGGAAACCGGTTTCCGTATCATGTCCAATCATCCTCGCAATAACTTTTTACATTTTGAGGATGGTTGTCGATGTTCAAGATTATGCTGTGCTGCTCTGCCGGGATGTCCACCAGCCTGCTGGTCAGCAAAATGATCGATGTTGCAAAAGAACGGGGCTTGCCCGTGAAGATAGATGCGTATGGCGTATCCGAATTTGATACGCAGTTTCCGCACTATCAGGTGGTGCTTCTCGGACCGCAAGTGAAATACATGTTAAAGACGCTCTCAGACAAGGCAGCGACGCAAGGCATTCCGGTGCAGCCCATCGACATGATGGATTACGGCATGCAGCGTGGCGATAAAGTACTGGACTATGCTCTGTCGCTCATCGAAGCGGCACACTAAAAGGTGTTCACATGAGTTCGTTATATCAATCCATGGTCGCGGTGATTGAGCAGTCAATTACGCCGCTGGCCGCGAAGCTCGGTCAGCAAAAGTATGTGATTGCCATCCGCGACGGCTTTACCGCTGCGCTGCCGTTTATGATCATCGGCTCGTTTATGCTGGTGTTTATCTTCCCGCCGTTTTCGGCGGATACCACCAACAGCTTCGCCCGCGGCTGGCTGGATTTCTCCGAGACCTACCGCGAACAGCTGATGCTGCCGTTTAACCTCAGCATGGGCGTGATGACCTTCTTCATCTCGGTGGGGATTGGGGCGAGCCTGGGGCGTCAGTTTAACCTCGATCCGGTGATGTCCGGCCTGCTGGCCTTTATGGCCTTCCTGCTGGTCGCCGCGCCCTATGCCGATGGCAAAATTTCGACCCAGTATCTCTCCGGTCAGGGGATCTTCACTGCGCTTATCACCGCGATCTACTCCACTCGCGTCTATGCGTGGCTGAAACAGAACAACGTCACCATCCGCCTGCCGAAGGAAGTGCCGACCGGCGTGGCGCGTTCGTTTGAGATCCTGATCCCGGTGATGGTGGTGATCGGAACGCTGCACCCGCTGAACCTGTTCATTGAAGCGCAGACCGGGATGATCATCCCGCAGGCGATTATGCACCTGCTGGAGCCGCTGGTGTCGGCGTCTGACTCGCTGCCCGCCATTCTGCTCTCCGTGCTGCTGTGCCAGATCTTCTGGTTCGCCGGTATCCACGGGTCGCTGATTGTCACCGGCATCATGAACCCGTTCTGGATGGCGAACCTCTCTGCAAACCAGGCGGCGCTGGCGGCGGGCGCGGCGCTGCCGCACGTTTATCTGCAAGGTTTCTGGGATCACTACCTGCTGATTGGCGGCGTAGGCTCCACCCTGCCGCTGGCGTTTCTGCTGCTGCGTAGCCGCGTTACGCACCTGCGCACCATCGGCAAAATGGGCGTGGTGCCAAGCTTCTTTAACATCAACGAACCGATTCTGTTCGGCGCGCCGATCATCATGAACCCGATGCTGTTTATCCCGTTCGTGTTTGTTCCGCTGGTCAACGCCTGCCTGGCGTACGGCGCAACCAAACTCGGCTGGCTGGCTCAGGTTGTTTCGTTAACCCCGTGGACCACCCCCGCGCCGATTGGCGCCTCGTGGGCGGCGAACTGGGCGCTGAGCCCGGTGGTGATGTGCCTGGTCTGCATGGTGATGTCCGCCCTGATGTACCTGCCGTTCCTGCGCGCCTATGAGCGTACGCTCATCAAAAATGAAGAGCAGAAAGCCCAGGCAACCGTCGGCACCGCTGAAACAGTCAGTAATTAAGTCAAAGAGGAAGGGTCATGAAATACGCATTTCCCGATAACTTCTGGTGGGGCAGCGCAAGCTCCGCTCTCCAGACGGAAGGGGCAAGAGAGGGCGAAACCACGTGGGATTACTGGTTTGCCCGCGAGCCGAACCGTTTTCACAACGGCGTGGGGCCGCAGCACACCTCCACGTTTTATCAGCACTGGAAAACGGACATTCAGCTGTTAAAGCAGCTGAACCACAACAGCTTTCGCACCTCGATTAGCTGGGCGCGCCTGATCCCCGACGGTATCGGTGAAGTGAGCCCGGACGCGGTCGATTTTTACAATCAGGTCATTGATGAGCTAAACGAGCAGGGTATCACGCCGTTTATCACCCTGTTCCATTTCGACATGCCGATGGCGATGCAGGAGATTGGCGGCTGGGAAAACCGTGACGTGGTGGACGCGTACGCCCGCTATGCGCAGATTTGCTTCGAGCTGTTCGGCGACCGCGTGCTGCACTGGTTTACCTTCAACGAGCCGATTGTTCCGGTGGAAGGCGGTTATCTGTACGACTTCCACTACCCGAACGTGGTGGATTTTCGTCGGGCGGCCACCGTGGCATATCACACCGTGCTGGCCCATGCGAAGGCCGTTCAGGCTTACCGCGCCGGACACTACGCGGGTGAGATCGGCATCGTGCTCAACCTGACGCCGTCGTACCCGCGCTCCCGGAACCCGGCGGACGTGAAGGCGGCGCACATAGCGGACCTGATGTTTAACCGCAGCTTCCTCGACCCGGTGCTGCGCGGGGAGTATCCGGCGGACCTGGTGGCATTGCTGAAATCTTACGATCAGCTGCCCGCCTGCAAGCCGGAAGACGGTTTCCTGATTGCGGAAGGGAAAATCGACCTGCTCGGCGTTAACTACTATCAGCCGCGTCGCGTGAAGTGTCGCGACAGCGCGGTGAACCCGCAGGCGCCGTTTATGCCGGAGTGGTTCTTTGATAATTACGAGATGCCGGGCCGTAAGATGAACCCGTACCGCGGCTGGGAAATCTACGCGCCGGGTATTTACGATATTCTGGTTAATCTGCGCGATAATTACGGTAACCCTCGCTGCTTTATTTCGGAAAACGGCATGGGCGTCGAAAACGAGCAGCGCTTTATTGAAAATGGCCAGATTAACGATCAATACCGCATCGATTTTATTTCTGAGCATTTATCGTGGCTGCACAAAGGTATTAGCGAAGGCTGCAATTGCCTTGGCTATCATATGTGGACGTTTATTGATAACTGGTCGTGGTGTAATGCGTATAAAAACCGCTACGGTTTTATTCAGCTCGATGTAGAGACGCAGCAGCGCACCATTAAAAAAAGCGGAGAGTGGTTTGCCGCCACCGCCTTAAATAATAGTTTTGATAAAGAGTAATGATGATGATCGCACTAGAAGAAGCCGTAATGGAAATTATCGTCAACGCCGGCCAGTCCCGCAGCTTGTGCTTTGAAGCCCTGCACGCGGCGCGTCAGGGCAACCTTGACGAGGCCAAAAGCCTGCTGCGCGAAGCCGACGGCTACGCACGCCAGGCGCACAAGATGCAGACCAAACTGATCGAGCAGGATGCGGGCGAAGCCCGCCAGCCGATGACCTTAATTATGGTGCACGCCCAGGATCATTTAATGAATTCCTTATTAGCGCGCGAGTTATCCGAAGAAATTATTCATTTATATCAGAGATAATCTATGGCGAAATAATTACTGTAATACCTCTGTACCCTAAATAGAGATCCACTTGTTCTGATGATAGCGACATACTCTGTCAGATCGGAGCGGGATGGTTATTGTCTGAATAAAATTAAACTATATTGAGATAACCATGAATACGATTAAAAAACTTCCATTAACCATGGCGGTTATCGCCGCGCTTTGCCCAATTTCCGTGCTCGCACAGGAATTTACGCAGGAGCAAATCGACGCCATTGTGGCAAAAGCGGTGGATAAAGCCCTGGCAGAACGTCAGGCCAAAATGGACGCGGCGGTCGCGAAAAAAGCGGACGTGGTGACCGAGCCGCAGAGCGCGGCGCAATCTCCGGATATGGCGATCCCGTTCGGGGTTAAATTTACCGGCTACGCCCGCTACGGCGCGCACTTCCAGGCTGCCGATCAGAAATACGTGGCGGTGGACGGCTCCTACAACGGCGCGTCCGCTATTGGTCGTCTGGGTAACGAAGGCAACGGCGGCGAGTTCCAGCTCTCTAAAGCCTTCAAGGGCGAAAACGGCGCCATCTGGGACATCAACGTGATGATCGACCACTGGGGCGACGAAGTTAACCTCAAGAAAGCCTACGCCGGCGTGACCAACATTATGGCCTCCAACCCGAACGCCTACTTCTGGGCGGGTCGCGACTTCCACCAGCGTCCGCAGCAGGGCATCAACGATTACTTCTGGATGAACCACGACGGTCAGGGCGCCGGGGTGAAGAACTTCGACATCGGCGGCGTGCAGTTTGACGTGGCCGCCGTGGCAGCGGTGGAATCCTGTAGCCCGGAAGTGATGGAGGACGAAGCGAACCCGTCGCGCATCACCTGTACCGGCGGGTCCGGCACGGGCGACAAAGGCAACTACGCCGCGACGTCTAAAATCCACGGTATGAAGCTCGGTCCGCTGGATCTGGAGCTGTACGCCAACTACGGCTTTGACTCGAAAGCGGTGGAGAGCGACGAACGTCTGAACGCCTGGCAGGGCGGCGTGGTGCTGAGCCACACCAACGACAGCGGCGTGAACAAGGTGATTGCCCGCTACTCCGATAACGCGGACAACAGCGTGTTCAACAAAACCGAGGATCTGACCACAGTCTACGCCAGCTTCGAAGGGCTGTACAAATTCACCCAGGCGACGCAGGTGGAGTACCTCCTCGCCTTCCACGACTACGACAACAGCCGCGATAAGACCGACAACCGCAAGAACTACAACGCCATCGTGCGCCCGATGCACTGGTGGAACGACGTTCACTCCACCTGGCTGGAAGCGGGCTGGCAGCACGTGGATTACGACAACGGCGGCGACAACAAGGGCTGGAAGCTGACCCTGTCGCAGAACATGTCTATCGCCATGGGGCCGGAGTTCCGTCCGATGCTGCGCTTCTACGTGACCGGCGGCAAGGTGGATAACGAACGTACCGCGCGCGTGAACAACACCAAAGATGAAACGCTGGACGACTTCAACGTCGGCGCGATGTGGGAGGCGTGGTTCTAGTAGAGCGTCGTTTGTTTCGCCCGGCGGCGCTGCGCTTGCACGGGCCTACAAGGTTTTGTAGGCCGGGTAAGCGTAGCGCCACCCGGCAAGATCCCATGTTATGCTACAAAAAAACCAACATAACAGGGGAGAACATGGGTTCCACACGCAAAGGGATGCTCAACGTCCTGATCGCCGCCGTTTTATGGGGCAGTTCCGGGGTTTGCGCGCAGTACATCATGGAGAAAAGCCACATCTCTTCGCCTTACCTGACCATGGTTCGTCTGCTGTTTACCGGCGTGATCCTGCTGACGCTCTCCTTCGTTCACGGCGACAAGATTTTCTCGGTCATCAAAAACCGCAAAGACGCCCTCAGCCTGCTGTTTTTCTCGCTGGCTGGCGCGCTCACCGTGCAGCTCACCTTCCTGCTGACAATTGAAAAATCCAACGCCGCGACGGCCACCGTGCTCCAGTTTCTGTCGCCGACCATTATCGTGGCATGGTTTGCGCTGGCGCGGAAAACGCGTCCCGGCATATTTGTCTTATCCGCGATTTTCACGTCGCTTGTGGGTACCTTCCTGCTGGTAACCCACGGCGACCCGACGTCGCTCTCCATCTCGCCGGCCGCGCTGTTCTTCGGTATCGCCTCGGCGTTTGCCGCGGCGTTTTATACGACGTACCCGTCGACGCTTATCGCCCGCTACGGCACGCTGCCGATTGTCGGCTGGAGTATGTTGATTGCGGGATTAATGCTGACGCCGTTCTACGCCGGACGCGGCACCACCTTCGTGATCGACGGCGGCCTGCTGCTGGCGTTTTTCTACCTGGTGGTGATAGGCACCGCGCTGACGTTCAGCCTGTATCTGAAAGGCGCACAGATGATCGGCGGGCCGAAGGCGAGCATTCTGAGCTGCGCCGAGCCGCTGAGCAGCGCGCTGCTGTCGGTGGTGTTGCTGGGGGTGGCATTCACCCTGCCGGACTGGCTGGGGACGCTGCTGATTGTGTCGTCGGTGGTGTTGATTTCGATGGATTCGAGAAGACGGGTTCAGACATCGGCGTAGCCTGATGCCCTCACCCCAACCCTCTCCCACGGGAGAGGGAGAAAAGCACTACTTCGCCTTAACCTTCCCCGCCACCAGCAGCGCGGTCAGCAGCATCAGCGTGCCGGAAATTACCAGCGGGGAGGTCAGCCCCAGGTGGTCGAGCGCTACGCCGCCCACCGCCGCGCCGCAGGTATTCGCCAGCTGGATCACCGCCACCTGAATCGACCCGGCTTTTTCCGCCTGATCGGCAAGCGAGCGGGTGATCCACGTCGACCAGCCCACCGGCACCAGCGCAAAGGCAAAGCCCCAGATAATCGCGATCGCCGAAGCCACCCACTTATCGCTGCCCCACAACACCAGCACCGCGGCGCTGATCGCCAGCACCAGCGGGGCACCCGCCAGCGCCACCTTCAGGGAGCGCTTCAGGAACTGGGACGACAGCGAGGTGCCGACAAAACTGGCGATCCCGAAGCTCAGGAGCACCAGCGTCAGGCCGTCCACGTCAAAGCCCGCCATGGTCATATACACCGGGCGGATATAGGTGAAGAAAGCAAACTGCCCGGCAAAGGCCATGAAGATGGCGGTCATCCCCGCCAGCACGCCCGGGCGCTTCAGCAGCGCGAACATGTTCTGTTTGTGGTGCGCCGCTTCCCCCGGAAGGGACGGCAGCGCCTTCCACACCCAGATTATGCACAGCACGCCCATCACCGCCGCCGCGTTAAAGACGTTGCGCCAGCCGATAATTCCACCGAGGAAACTGCCCAGCGGCGCGGCGATCACCAGCGCGATCGAGACCGCACCGAAGATAACGGACAAGGCTTTTGGCACCGTACGCGCGGGCACCAGGCGCATGGTCAGCGAGGCGGACATCGCCCAGAAGCCGCCTAATCCCAGCCCCAGACAGGCACGGCCGAGCAGCAGCAGGGTGAAGCTTTCAGCGAAAGAGACCAGCAGGCAGGAGAGCGTCAGCAGCACGCTGAACAGAATGACCACCTTGCGGCGGTCGATGGTGCCGATCGCCTGGGTGATAAACAGGCTGGCGAACATCGCCACAAACGCGGTGACGGTCACGGACTGCCCCGCCACGCCCTCGGAAATGCCCAGATCCTGCGCCATCGGCGTCAGCAGGCTGACCGGCAGGAACTCGACGGTGATCAGGCAGGCGACGCAAAATGCCACGGAGAAAACCGCCGACCAGTTGGGGCGTGAAACCTCTTTGGCCTGCGGTGTAGTCGTGGGCTGGGTATGTTCTGTCATGGCATCACCTGAAGATAAAAACGTGCGGAAAAGTCGCGCAGTTTATCATCAAAAGTGTGACGAATTTAACGTTTCGACAACTTTTGTCGTTTTTTAATGCCGGGCGGCGCTTTGCTTACCGGGCAAAATTACCCGCGAGCCTTAAGAGCGGCATTCGCCAACCCGACAATCCACTCCTGATGCCCGTTAATCATTGGGTTCGGCACCGTGCGCGCTAATTCCTGCGCCGGCACGCCTTTCTGCGACTCCTGAGTCAGAATGCGCACGCGGTTTCCCGGCAGGTCTTCAAACAGCCAGGCGTGGATCACGTCCAGACGCGAATTTGCATCCCCTTCTACCCAGCCGTGCCACGCGATACGCGCGGCTTCGCCCTCCACGGGCGGAACATACTCCGTCACCTGCGCCTCAACCGGAAAGCCAAAGGTGGTGAAGCGGAAGCGGGCGTTGGCGCTCAGCGCCGGGCCGCTGCCGTCGTGAAAACGGATATCTTCGGCGTTGCTGTAGTAGTTCGGCCACAGGGTGGTGTCGTTGAGCTGCGCCCAAATCTCTTTTGCGCTCAGCCCGGCGACGATGATTTCGTTGGAGGCAAAGTTATCGGTGGTGCCGGGCAGGTAGTCGTTCGGCCAGATAATGGCGGATTGTTTCATGGTTCACCTCATCGGTTAGTTGATAAGGTGATGGTGCGCCTGCGGGTGATATAAATCTAATGACGATGCTTTATACTCTTCATCACGTTTCGTGATATCAGTGCAGGTAAAACACGCCCTCTTCCGGCAGGAAAAGCTGGTTGTAGCGCAGCTGGAAGGCGTTAAGCTCCTGCGGGTCAGGCTCTATCTCGCGCATAAAGCCGAGCGCGAGGCGGATTTGCGCGTCGGTGATCGGCGCGGCCAGACGGGCTTTACGCAGCATGCGGTGCCAGGTATGCAGATTCTCTTCGCTGGCGTCGACGATGCAGACCTGCCAGATCAGCAGCACCTGAGCGGCATTTAGCAGATGCGCCTCGTCGGGGCGTTCAAGATAGCGGATAAACTCATTGCCCGGCGTTTTACCGAACTGGTCAATCATCGACTCGACCGGCATCGGGGTGATCCCCAGCCGCTCGCTTAAACGTTTGATGGCGCGGCGGGAGTCTGAGGTCAGGACACGAAATCCAACCACAAACACCACGGCAAGCGTTGCCAGCATTATCCAGACCATGCGTTCTCCTTAGACTAGCCGCCCATCATAGCGGGAAACGCAGTGCGTCAACAGCGGGCAGCGCCATAATAGTAAACGGAAAAGAGGTGGAAAAACGTCATGAAAGCGGATCTGCGCACGCTGGATCTTAACCTGCTGAAAACGCTGGATGCCCTGCTGGACGAACGCAGCGTCACCCGCGCGGCGGCGCGTCTTGCCCTGACCCAGCCAGCGGTAAGCGGCATGCTTAACCGCCTGCGGGATTACTTTGAAGACCCGCTGTTTATCCGCGCGCCGCACGGCATCGTGCCTACCACCCGGGCGGAAGCGATGGCGGCTCCCGTCAAACGCATTCTGGCAGATATCGACGAGCTGCTTCAGCCGATCGCCTTTGATCCGCTCACCGCAACGTTCACCTTCACGCTTGCCGCGACCGACTACGCCCTGCGCGCGGTCGTCGTGCCGTTTATCGCTGCGCTTAAGGTACAGGCGCCGGGTATTCGCGTGCGCGTGGTGCCTGTGGAATCTGACCGTCTGGTCAGCCAGCTCGAACAAGGCTCTGTCGACGTGGCGCTGATCACCCCGCACACCACGCCAGATGAGCTTCACAGCCGGGCGCTTTATGATGAACGGTACGTTTGCATGATGCGTGCCGACCATCCGGATGCCGGACAGCCCATGACGTTAGACCGGTTTTGCGCCCTGGAGCATGTGCTGGTCTCTTACGAGGGCGACGGTTTTCGCGGCGTAACGGATGGCGCGCTGGAGAAAACTGGCCGAACGCGGCATGTTGGCTTATCGGTGAGTAACTTTTTAGTCCTGCCGGACGTGCTGGCCCTCAGCGATATGATTGCCGTTGTGCCATCACGCATAGCGGAAAAGCAGACGGGGATGTTCGTCTGCGAGACGCCGGTTCCCGTGCCCGGTTTTACCAAAAGCATGGCCTGGCACGGCAGAACGCACCGCAACCCCGCGCAGGCGTGGCTGCGCGGGCTGTTGCTGGAGACCAGTCAGCGCGCCTGAAGCCCTTTCAGCAGCGCCTCGTGGAAGCGGGCTGGATCCTGCATCTGCGGCGCGTGGCCCATGTCGTTAAATTCAACCAGCGTCGCGTGCGGGATACGCTTCGCCGTCTCTTTGCCCAGCACCGCGTAGTTACCGAGCGTCTTGCGGATCTCCGGTGGGGCGAGATCTTTCCCGATGACGGTGTTGTCCTTCGTGCCGATCATCAATAATACTGGCATCTTCAGCTCGTTAAATTCATAGACGACCGGCTGGGTATAAATCATGTCGTAGAGCAGCGCCGAGTTCCACGCCACGCGCGCTTTGCCCGGCCCGTTGTTCAGCCCGGCAAGCATGGTGACCCAGCGCTCGTACTCCGGCTTCCACTCCCCGGCGTAGTAGGTGTTTTTCTCGTACTGACGAACACCGTCGGCACTGACCTTCAGCTCACGCTGGTACCACTGGTCGACCGTAATATGCGGCACGCCGCGCGCTTTCCAGTCTTCAAGCCCTATTGGGTTCACCATCACCAGCTGCTCCACCTGCTGCGGCCACATCAGCGCGTAGCGGGTCGCCAGCATGCCGCCGGTCGAGTGGCCGATGACCGTCACGCGATCAACGCCGAGCGTTTTCAGCAGCGCGTGGGTGTTATCCGCCAGCTGCTGGAAGGTGTACTGATAATGCTCCGGCTTGGTGGATTTGCAGAAGCCGATCTGGTCGGGTGCGATCACGCGATACCCGCTGGCTGAAAGCGCGCGGATCGTGCCGTCCCAGGTGCCAGCGCAGAAGTTTTTGCCGTGCATCAGCACCACGGTGCGGCCGTTGGGTTTTTCCGGCTTCACGTCCAGGTAAGCCATATCCAGAGGCTGGTTCTGCGAGGTAAAGGTAAAGTGTTTTACCGGCCAGCCGTAGTCAAAACCTTCCAGCTTCTCGCCGTAGGTGGGGGCATCCGCGGCCATTGCGGGGGAGGCCAGCGCCATCAACAGCGCCAGGCAGGACAATCGTCGGGTCAACATGCAAGCTCTCCGTTAGCAAAAGGGGCTAAGGCTGCACGAAAGGCGGCAGCAAAAAAACTGTAGAGCATGGAGAGGGGCGGGTGTGTAAAGCGGGGTAAAGGTAAAAGGCAGGCCGTGAAAAATAAAAAAGCCCGGCATCACACACCGGGCAAAGAAGTTACCTGCACACTCAGGCTACTTTTAATTTCTGCGCACGATTCTCGCGGCGGATCTTACGCTCTTCCAGCACCGCAACCATCGCCATCAGGACGATACAGCCAATCGCTGCCGCATCCAGCGCGGCGAAGGTGCCCGCCCAGCCGGTGAGGCCGAAAATTGGCGTGCCGTCGGCGATCATGCCCAGACCGAGCTTGGCGAAGCTGTCGCCGATCAGGTAGGCGAAGGTGCCCTTAATCCCATCGGCTGCGCCGATCGCTTTTTTCGGCACAAAGCCAACCGCCGCCACGCCGATCAGCAGTTGCGGACCGAACACCAGGAAGCCGAGCGCAAACAGCGACGCCAGGTAAACGTACTGGTTGCTGGCGTGCTGGTAAACGCCGAGCGTGGCGATAATCAGCGCCAGCGCGACGCAGGCCACCAGCGCGCGACGGCCGTTGGCGAGGTCCGAGAGCCAGCCCCACAGCAGGGTGCCGACCAGCGCGCCCACCTCGAACAGAGTGAAGCCCTGAATCGCCACCTCTTTCGAGAGCTTCAGCTCCTGGAAGGCATACACGGTGGACCACTGGTCGATACCGATACGCACCACGTACAGGAAGATGTTCGAGAAGCAGAGCAGCCAGATCACTTTGTTTTTCAGCACGTACTCAACAAAGATCTGCCATTTGGACATCTCGTTTTCTTCGGTCTCTTTGTCCTCCTCGCTGATCTCCTCCCCGAACAGCTCTTCAGCTTTGCCGAGGCCGTAGGATTCCGGGGAATCGCTGCCGTAGCGCAGGCCGATAAAGCCGACAATCAGGGCGATAATCGACGGGAAGATAAACATGCCAATCACGTGGCCGTCGAACAGGTAGTTCGCACCGAACAGCGCCACGCCGGCCGCGCCCGCTCCGCCGAGGTTGTGGGAGATGTTCCACATGCCGAGGTACGAACCCCGCTTGCGGCGCGGGGTCCATTTGGTGATGGTGGAGTAGCTGCACGACCCGCCGGTACTCTGGAAGAATCCGCTCAGGGCGTAGAAGGCGATCATCAGGAACAGGCTGACGGAGCCCGCGCCCATGCTGGCGCTGAAGCCGAGCATACAGATGGCGGAGAGGATCAGCATAAACGGCAGGAACTGCTTGGTGTTTTTGCCGTCCGCGTAGTAGGACACAACCGTTTTCCCCACGCCGTAGGTGATGGAGAAGCCCAGGCCAATCATCCCCAGCTGCGTCATGCTCAGCCCGTAGGTCGAGATCATGTCGTTCTGCGCGATGTTAAAGTTTTTGCGGATCAGGTACATGGTCAGGTAGCCGATGAAGACCACCAGATAGGACTGCATGAACGGTTTGAACCACATCTTGCGCCGCACGTCGAGCGGCAGATCCAGGGTCGGCTTGCGCACCTGATTTAAGAAGGCCAGCATGACTGAGTTACTCCTGAGCTGATTTTTGCAGCATTGTAAAAACCAGCCAGGAGAGATGCCTGAGACAGCGTCCAGGTGAAACCGGGAAAATTTCTTAGTTTTGCGCGTCTCGGCAGCAAAAGGTGAGGCGCGTCACGCTTCGCGCGGTGCCTGCGCGTGCAAAAACGGCAGCAACAGCAGGGCGGAGATGCCCGCCGCGATGGCGATCACCGCGAAGAACCCGCTCCAGTGCCAGACGTCGATCACCCGCGCCAGCGGCCAGCCGGAGAGCGATGCGCCAAGGTAGGCAAACAGCCCGACAAAGCCCGTCGCCGCGCCTGCCGCCTCTTTGTGGGAACACTCCGCCGCCGCCATGCCGATCAGCATCTGCGGGCCAAAGACGAAAAAACCGATGGTGAAGAAGCACGCCGCCTGCATCACGTAGCTGGCGAACGGCATCAACCACAGCGACCCGACGGAGAGCAAAATCCCGGCGGCAAAAATCAGGTTCATCGGACCGCGGTTGCCGTTGAACAGCTTGTCCGAGCCCCAGCCCGCCACCAGCGCGCCGATAAACCCGCCCAATTCAAACATGGTCACCGCCGAGTTGGCGGTCACCAGGTCCACGCCGAGAGTTTCGGACATGTACAGGTTGCCCCAGTCGTTGATGGCCGCGCGCACCACGTAGACCAGCACGTAGCAGAGCGACAGCAGCCAGATGTAGGGGTTTTTCAGCACGTATTTGGTGAGGATCTCCTGACGGGACAGCCCGGCCCCTTCCTGCTGCTGGGCGATCTCCATCTCGTCGTGCCGCCAGTCTCCCACCGGCGGCAGGCCGACGGTTTGCGGCCTGTCGCGCAGGCGCCAGCAGAGGAACAGCCCGGCGACAATCGCGAGGCCACCGGCAATCATCATCCCCGCGCGCCAGCCGTAGTGCAGCGCTGCGGCACCCACCACCATCGGGATCAGCGCCCCGCCGACGTTATGCGCGGTATTCCATATCGCCCACCAGCCGCCGCGCTCGTTGCGCGAGTACCAGGCGGTGAGCAGGCGGGCGCAGACCGGCGCGCCCCAGCCCTGGAAAAAGGCGTTCAGCGCCCACAGCAGGGCAAAGGCCCACAGCGAGGTGGAGAAACCAAACAGGATGTTCACCACGCCGGTGGCGATCAGCCCAACGCCCATAAAATAGCGCGCGTTGGAGCGGTCGCTGACGATGCCGGAGAAGAACTTCGACAGGCCGTAGGTGATGTAAAACAGCGTCGCCAGCAGGCCGATATCGGTGCGCGTCATCACGCCGCTGGCGAGGATTTCCGGCGCGGCGGCGTTGAAGCTTTTGCGGGTGAAATAGAACAGCGCGTAGCCGAGCCAGATGGTAATCAGGATATGGCGACGCCAGTAGCGGTAGCGGGAGTCGATTTCCGCTTTGTTGCTTAATGGGGCTGCGCTGGCGGGGGTTTTAAACATGGTGCGTCCTTAACGGCAAACTGACGCTGACGCGCGTCCCGTGGGTGCAGGAGATGTTCAGCGTGCCGCCCAGCGCCTTTACGCGCTCGCGCATGCCCGCCAGGCCAAACCCCTGCTGGCCGGAGCCCGGCGGCAGGCCGCAGCCGTCGTCTTCAATCACCAGCATCAGGCGCTCGTCCTGCTGCCAGCCCTGGATCGTTACCGCGCTGGCGCTGGCGTGTTTGACGATGTTGTTCAGCCCTTCCTGGCAGACGCGGAAAAGGGTCACGCGCTGGCCTTCGCTCAGGGTAGCTTCATTGATGCGCCAGTCGAGATGGCTGACAATCCCGCGGCTCTCCAGCTCCATCTCGCGCATCAGAGAGCGTATTGCCTGCTCGAGCGAGAGATCGTCAAGCTGGCGCGGGCGCAGCCGCCCTAACAGGCGACGAACGGAATCATAGACGCCCAGCGAAAGCTGTTCGATATGCGCCCCGCCCTGCTTCACGCCCGCGTTTTCTGCCGCCAGGCGCTGAACAATGCCCGCCTGGGTGCGGATGGCGGTGATGGTCTGGCCGATGTCATCGTGCAGCTCGCGAGCAACCTCCTGGCGCACGCTCTCTTCCGTCTCCAGCAGACGCTCCGCCAGACGGCGGTTGCGCGCCAGCTCGGCTTGCAGAGACTGGTTCAGCTCGCGCAGGCGCTGTATGCCCGCGCCGAGCAGCAGCCCGGTCAGGCTCTGGGCCAGCAGCGAGAGCAGCAGATCTACCGGGTGATCGTGCCAGGTCTGGCTGGCAATCAGCGCGATGGCGTTCATCAGCGTGGCGATCAATGCGCCCTGCCAGCCGTAATGCCAGGCAAGGGCGATGATCGGCAGCGCCAGACAAAACGGCGTGAAGCGTGATAATTCAGCGGGCAGACCAAGCTGCAACCACAGGCTCACCACAAACAGCAGCAGATACCAGATCAGGTGCCGGGCGCGCCAGTTCACCGGCTGGGAGACCAGCGCCGGGCCGAGCGGCTGCCAGACGGTGCTGGTAAGGTAATGCCAGAAAACCAGGCAGGTCGGGGCCAGCGTCAGGCCGCCGGTGAGGGTCAGCAGCAGGGCGTTGAGCCCCTCCTTTTCACCCACCCACGGCAGGGACTGCAACAGCGCGGCGGCAATCAGCGCCGCACCCTGACGCAGCAGCGTGCGCCAGTCGCGCTGGTGACGGTAGCGGGAAATCAGGGCGACCGGGATAAGCGTGAGCAGGCTTCCGGTCATCAATAAAGGCAGGTGCGCGAGGGCCACTTCCTGCGCCAGCCAGATCAGCATCAGCCACTCTGCGCCCAGCAGCACCGGCCAGTAGCCGCGCGGGCATTGCAGCATTAGCCCCAGCCGCAGGCCAAAGGGGAACAGCAGCACCGCCAGCTCCGGGCGCTCGACAAGATGCAGGCTGATACTCCACAGACAGAACCACGCGGCGGAGAAGATAAAAAAGCTGGCGACGACGGCGATCAGCCGTGAAAACAGGGAGTTCATTGCCAGCTGTCAAACATACGGCGCGCCAGCTCGACATCGTTACTGACGTTGAGTTTTTCCATCAGGTTGGCGCGATGAACGTGAACGGTCTTTGGCGACAGCCCCAGCTCTACGGCAATCTCTTTCACCGACATGCCCTGGGCAAGTTTCTCTGCCACCTGGCGCTCGCGTCTGGTGAGCGGATCCTGCCGTCCCGCCGCCAGCTTGATGGCAATATCCGGCGTCAGGTAGCAGCCGCCGGTGGAGACGGTACGCACGGCGGCAATCAGCTCGTCCGGGCTACAGCGTTTAGAGAGAAACCCGCGCGCCCCCGCGTTGAGCGCCTGCTCGACCAGCGCCGGGCTGTCGTGGACCGAGAGCATAATCGTCGCCATCCCTTTCGGCAGCTGGCTTAACAGCTCCAGCCCGGAGAGGTCCGGCATTGAGATATCGCAGATACAGACCTGCACCCCGCGTCCCGGCAGACCCGCCAGCGCCTCGCGTCCTGAGCCAAACTCGGCCACGACCTGAAAATCCGGTTCGAGGTTTAAAAGCTGGGCAAAGCCGGAGCGAACGATAAGGTGGTCGTCGATAAGGGCGATGGTGGTCATGGTTTGATCCTGATGCGTGAACGCGCCGGATGGCGGCGCAAACGCCTTATCCGGCCTACGTGTAACGTCCTTGCAGGCCGGATAAGCGCAGCGCCATCCGGCAAAAGCCTCTTACCTTAAGTGATTTACTCAAAAAACACCGCAATTTTGTTAAACATGGTGGGATCGGACTGGTTGCGTGCCACTTTGGTGACGTCCTCCAGCTTGTCGATCTGCGCCATCATCTGCTCCAGACGCTGGTCGTCGTTCACCAGTAGCCAGATGCGGCTGTGCTCGCTGCCCTGAATCGGCAGGCACAGAATGCCTTCCACGTTAAACGCCCGACGGGCAAAGAGCCCACAGACGTGGGTCATGACGCCTGGGTGGTTGCGGACGGTGAGTTCCAGAATGACGTTATCACATTGTTTCTGCATGGCTTATTCCCCCACCATCTCAGTATTTGCCGCACCCGGCGGCACCATCGGATACACTTTTTGTTCAGGGTCGATACGCACGTGGATCAGCGCCGGGCCAGGGCGAGAAATCGCATCCTGCAACGCCGCGTGGGCATCTTCTTCGGCGTTCAGATCGCAGGTGTGCAGGCCAAAACCAGCGGCAATCTGCATAAAGTTGATCATCCCCGGATAGGTCGCCGCAAACACGCCCTGCTTGTAGAACAGGCTCTGCTGCTGGTGCACCAGACCCAGCGCCTCGTTGTTCATCAGAATGATTTTGACGTCTAACTGGTTTTCGGCCGCCGTCGCCATCTCCTGAATATTCATCATCAGGCTGCCGTCACCGGAGAAGCAGATCACCTTGCGGTCCGGGTTGGCGAGCGCCGCGCCAACCGCTGCTGGCAGGCCGAAGCCCATGGTGCCAAGGCCGCCGGAGGTCAGCCACTGACGCGGGCGGTTCAGCGGATACGCCTGGGCGGTCCACATCTGATGCTGGCCGACGTCGGTGGTGATAATCGCGCTGTCATCCACGCAGGCGGCAACGGCGTTGATAAGACCATAGTGGCTCAGCGGGTCGCTCTCGGTTGGGATAGCGCCCGGGAACTCCCGTTGCAGATCGGCCACCAGCTGGCGCCAGTCGGCGCGGTCGGTTACCTCCGTCTGCGGGATCAGCTGCGCCAGCACCTCGGCCACGTCGCCCTGGATCGCCACGTGCGGCTGCTTGATTTTACCCAACTCGGCGCGGTCGATATCCACGTGAATGATTTTGGCGTTCGGGCAGAACTGCTCGGTTTTGCCAATCGCCCGGTCATCAAAACGCGCCCCCATAACTATCAGCAAATCCGCCTCTTGCAGGATGTAGTTGGTGCTGCGCGCGCCGTGCATGCCCAGCATGCCGAGAGAGAGCGGGTGCGCTTTTGGCAGCATACCCAGCGCCATCAGGGTCATGGTGGTGGGCAAATTAGCTTTTTCAGCGAACTGGCGGATTTCATCCGCGGCGTTGATCGTCCCGCCGCCCAGATAGAGCACCGGGCGTTTGGCGGCGTTGATCATCGCCGCCGCATCGCGCACGCTCTCAGCGCTGAATTCCGGCGCGGGGGCACGGTCACCCGGCTCCGGCAGAACGTCGATCTCAATTTCTGCGGTCTGGACATCCTTAGGAATGTCTATCCACACCGGGCCCGGGCGGCCAGACTGCGCAATGCGGAACGCATCGCTGATAACCTGAGGCAGCTCGCTGATATCGCGAACTAAATAGTTATGTTTGGTGATGGGGATAGAGATGCCGTAGGTGTCGACTTCCTGGAACGCATCGGTGCCGATCATCGAGGACGGCACCTGGCCGGTAATGCAGATCAGCGGAATGGAGTCGAGACGCGCGTCGGCGATGGCGGTCACCAGGTTAGTGGCGCCCGGCCCGCTACAGGCCATACAGACCGCCGGTTTACCCTGGGTACGCGCCATGCCCTGAGCGATAAAGCCTGCGCCCTGCTCGTGGCGCGCCAGCACGTGGCGGATCTGTGTGCTTTGGCTTAACGCATCATACAGCGGCAGTACGGTCCCACCCGGGATGCCCGCAACGGTGGTGATGCCCTGTCGTTCCAGTAAATGAACAATCAGCTGCGCGCCTGTAAAACGCGTCTTGGTGGATGTTGTGCCCGAACTTGCCATGCTCCAGTCCTTTTCTTCTGAGCCAGCCTTCCGGGGAGGGTCCTAAACGAAAAACCCCGCCCGGTTTGCGCCGGCGGGGTTTTGGATTCGTGTGTTGATCCAGTCCCTACGGCGCATTGCCGACGACCACCACCACACGCACGACGACCACTGCGGCAGGTTGCGCAGTTTTTAGTAGGGTCGAAGTGAAGATGGATGAAGTCATTGGGGACCTGTGTTTGGAATCATTGATTGAATTTATACAAACACAGGTTTTCGGATGTGACAATGGAAATATTTTCATCTGCGCAAAAATGCGTCAGGGATCACGTTTCAGTACGTTGCTCGCTCATTCCAGGTGTCACTATAGATGACATTGCCGTCGCAATGCTTCCAGGTGATTTTCTCGTAGCGTATGAGAACCGTTTCAAGGTGGGTTCCGGTGTTTGCGCCGGGATACAGGTCTGGTGTGATTGAGGTTATTTTCACATTCTCCAGGAAGATATTAAAATACTCCTGTTCAAAACCCGCCTCATTAATCTGATACATCTTAATAGTGGCTGACTTGAGCATTCTTCCCGTACTCAATGCGCGAAAGAGAAGCGGGGTTACACGATCAAATTCTTTTTGAAACATGATGGGCATGTGTATACGCGTACCCGTCAATTTCCCGGTATTCCCGTCGACCGGGACGTTGACATTATGAGTGAACGTTTTAAGTTCAATTGCACCTTCACGCCCTGACACAAGGCAAGGGCCAACCATGGGAGAACCATTTTCATCTGTTAAAAACAAATAAGCTGGGTTTGACATAAAAATCCTTTTAATAACATTTAATCGTATTTATCAAAGTGGCCAAAAATCATCGGGTGAACAATAATAAACACAACGATAGCAATGAATGTTAGTAAGACCCAGTGGTCAGGTACCAACCACAGGAACAAAGAGGCGCACGCAAAAATATAAACAGGGAATAAAATATCCGTTAATAGAATTGATAACAGACTTTTAAACATGCTCCTTGCCCTTTAAGTCTTTATAAATTGCATCGAAATCCTTATAGAATCCCAACTGCACCTTCTTAATGAGTTCAGACAGGAAAGGCTCAAAAAAGTAGTAAAGCATCTCCAGTTGTGCGGCATAGAGGGTGGCGTAATACTTAGGGTCCAATGTTTTCAGGCGACGAGCAGCAAGAGCGCACTTCTGTTCCGTTCCAATCAATTGAAGCGCCATGACTACGTTAGGTACGCGGCGTGCAAGCCGTTCGACGACGATTTCAGACAGCAGGCCAGATTCGGAAAGGGATTTGGCCAGACCCCATGCTATCGCTAAACGCGCGGCCTTGCTGGTCGGTATGTTATTAACAAGCCCGGTTACTTTTGAATCCATCTTACGAACGCGATTGTTTTCATTTCCATTTTCAGAATCGGAAATAACACTTTCAAAATAAAGATATAGCATGTGTGCTATTACATCGCGATAACGGTAAAGCGAGAGAATTGAGAGGTACATTCTCTTTTCTTCTGAGAGAAGCTCGTCACACACATCGTGATAGCTGGGGATTAAGCATGATGAGTACCAACTTACACGCTCAATTCCTGAGTAAATATCAGAGCCGATCCCCTGTAATGCTTTCCATGTCCCTGCTACGCCCTGCTGTCCATAAATAGCCAACTGCCTGTCGCTTTGGAACTTCATCTTTAAATAATCAGATGCCTGCATAATGTATCCATACTATGCGCGTGGTTATAGATAGTACAATGAAAAATCGAATAATTCAAATTAAGGAGGGTTAACCCCGCAAATATTTAAGAAAAATATAAATTAGTTCATTATTATTTACTGCAATTATAGTCGATACCATTTTTTCACTTTCAGAAGAGTATTGATGTCTGGAATGAGTTTATGTATTGAGAGACGTAAACTTGTATAAGTGGCCTAGAACCAGAACCACTGCTTATTAGAACTTATTAAATTAATCATTGAATCATACTGCATGCCAGCCGCACCCATTGCCAATAAGTCAACAAGCACCTTTTCTGGGCTGCCCTGAAAACAAAAAACCCCGCCTAAGCGAGGTTTTTATCAGGGTTTTGCGGTTGGTTGCCGCAGAACACACTGTGTTACGTCAACGCGAAAAGTATACGCGATCGAAGACGAACGCGCAATTCCGGCACGGATTTTGACGTTTTTAAGTATGGATCGCCTTCCAAATTTTGTCCATAAAATACTGTTCATGCATACAGTATTTATCTATACTGAGGGTGTTCGCAGTGAGCGAGGGGGCCGCAGTTTACCGGCGCAACGAAGTCCTGGCTGAAACGGGTGGTGCCGTCAGTGCCTTAACCCCTGAAGTGAGCACACTGTGTTACGTCAATCCAGGTGCTGGCCACAGGCGGCGGAAAGGTACGCCAGCATCGTGCTCCTTTTAACCAAAAGGAGACGCGTATGAGCGTCGTGGATATGGTCATACTTGTCCTCAAACTCATTGTTGCTGTATTGCAACTGCTTGATGCTGTCCTGAAATACGTTCGGTGATTCAGGTTCAAGTCGCACCTGAGAGGGGCGGGCAACCGCCCCTCTTTAATAACGAGGGAATGCTATGTCGCGTCTGTTAATTGAGCCTGTCACGCCTGATGAGCCTGGGTATATCGCCCTGAAGGCGGAGAGTATCGCGTTGAATTTCAATATGCTGCGCAGGCTGGAAGAGAACTGGCAGCGGGGTGAAAACCGCTTTAACGCGCCGGGTGAAAAGCTGCTGGGGGCGTTTCTTAACGGCAGGCTGGTGGGCGTGTGCGGCCTTAATCGCGATCCGTTCAGCCAGCAGCCGCGCGCCGGACGTATTCGTCATCTCTACGTCAGCGAAAAGTGCCGTGGGCAGGGCATAGGCAAACAGCTTTTGACCGTGGTGATGGCGGATGCCAGCATCTGGTTTGATTTTCTTAATACCCATGCGCCGGAAACCGCGTACGGATTTTACCATCGGGCGGGCTTCAGGCTGGTGTCAGACGAACCCCGGGTGACGCACCGCCTTTTTTGCGCAGTGTAAGCGGCTGGCAGCATCAACGGGTGAATGTTACAGTTGGATGACATTTCACCAACCGATACGCCATGACCATCACCGTTTTCTGCATTTTACTGTTCGCCGCACTGCTGCATGCCAGCTGGAACGCCATCGTTAAAGCCGGAACGGATAAGCTCTATTCGGCGATTGGGGTCAGCGGTTCAGCCGCGCTTATTGCCCTGATTTTACTGCCCTTCTCTCCTCAGCCAACTGCCGCAAGCTGGCCATATTTGTTCGTCTCCTGTGCGTTACAGGTGGTGTATACGGTACTGGTGGCAAAAACCTATCAGGTCTCCGACATGAGCCAGACCTACCCCCTTATGCGCGGGACGGCCCCTCTGCTGGTGGCGCTGATCAGCGTAATGGTGCTCGGGGATCATCTCTCCTGGCTTGCCTGGTCCGGCATTGGGGTCATTTGTCTGTCGATTCTGGCGATGGCGATGAATGGCCGCATGCAGTCACGCAAGGGGATCTGGCTGGCGCTGCTGAACGCCTGTTTTATCGCCGGGTATACGCTGGTGGACGGCACCGGTGTGCGACTCTCGGACACTGCGCTGGGCTATACGCTCTGGACCTTCTTCATGAACGGTTTCTGCCTGCTGAGCTGGGCAATGGTGGCGCGGCGTCGCGAAGCGTCCAGCTACCTGCGCCTGCACTGGAAAAAAGGGCTGCTCGGCGGCGTCGGGACGATGGGATCTTACGGTCTGGCACTCTGGGCGATGACGCAGGCGCCGCTGGCGGTGGTCGCAGCGCTGCGTGAAACCTCTATTCTCTTCGGCGCCTTAATCGCATTTGTGCTTTTAAAAGAGAAGGTTGCTGGCCTGCGCATCGCGGCGGCACTGGGCATTGCTGCCGGTGCGGTCCTGCTGCGCCTGGCGTAATTCGCTGGCAACATTAGTTGCCGATCTTGTTTACAAATCCTGCCTTCACGTCTTCTGTCATTCATCACAGTAATGCTTAAATTGTCATCTCTCTGTGGTAGATTCCTCGCGCATTTATGGGAATGCGTAGTCACTTATTCTTTATTTATCTCTTTTGGCAAAAGTATTCAGCGACATGAAAAAGCAACGGAACGTGAACTTATTGTTGATGCTGGTGTTACTGGTGGCCGTCGGGCAGATGGCACAAACCATCTACATTCCGGCGATTGCCGATATGGCAAAAGATCTGAGCGTCCGCGAAGGTGCAGTCCAGAGCGTGATGGCAGCCTATCTGCTGACCTATGGCGTTTCACAGCTGGTTTATGGTCCCCTGTCCGATCGCGTCGGGCGTCGTCCGGTCATTCTGGTGGGCATGAGCATTTTCATGGTGGCGACGGTGATTGCCATTACCACGCACAGCCTGACCATACTGATTGCCGCCAGCGCCCTCCAGGGCGTGGGCACCGGCGTTGGTGGGGTCATGGCGCGTACCCTGCCGCGTGATATGTACCAGGGCACACAGCTTCGTCACGCCAACAGTCTGTTAAATATGGGCATTCTGGTCAGCCCGCTGCTGGCCCCGCTGATTGGGGGTCTGCTGGACACCGTCTGGTCCTGGCGCGCCTGTTACGCCTTCCTGCTGGTGCTGTGCATTATAGTCACCTTCAGCATGGCGCGCTGGATGCCGGAAACCCGCCCACAGGACGCGCCGCGCACGAAGCTCATCGCCAGCTACAAAACGCTGTTCGGTAATGGGTCGTTTACCTGTTATCTGTTGATGCTAATCGGCGGCCTGGCGGGCATTGCGGTGTTTGAAGCCTGTTCCGGCGTGCTGCTGGGCGCTGGCCTTGGCCTGAGCAGCATGGTGGTGAGTATTCTGTTTATTCTGCCGATCCCAGCGGCGTTCTTCGGCGCATGGTTCGCCGGACGTCCGAACAAGCGTTTCTCCACCCTGATGTGGCAGTCGGTGATCAGCTGTCTGCTGGCCGGGCTGATGATGTGGATCCCGGGGCTGTTTGACGTGATGTCGGTCTGGACGTTGCTCATCCCGGCGGCGCTGTTCTTCTTCGGCGCGGGCATGCTGTTTCCCCTCGCCACCAGCGGCGCAATGGAGCCGTTCCCGTTCCTCGCAGGCACGGCAGGCGCGCTGGTAGGCGGTTTGCAGAACATCGGTTCCGGCGCGCTGGCCTGGCTGTCGGCTATGATGCCGCAGACCGGGCAGGCGAGTTTAGGCCTGCTGATGACGCTAATGGGGCTGCTGATTTTGCTGTGCTGGCTGCCGCTGGCGTCGCGTGTCCCGCATCACGAACAGCCGGTTTAACCGCATGATGGCCCGGCTTCTCGCCGGGCTTTTCACAGACGGGCGCAATCATCGCCTGCAATAGCCGCTCTGGGGCAGGCCGCCACGCCCCCTCTTCCCCGTCATAAAACTGAACATCGGCGTTTATCGCATACGGGATGTTGGCCTGTTGCAGCTCGCACGCCATAAACGTGGCAAACGCCATCTGCGAGGCGGTTGGCGTCAGGCTTTTCGATTCGCCCACGCCCCAGCCGCCAACCCAGCTCACATGCCCGGTTTTTTGTTGCCAGTGCAGCGCGGCATTGATTCGGTTACGAATAGCCGCTTTCTCAGCCGCGGTTCCGGACGTCCACGGGTATTTGCCGTTCGTTTTCAGCGGACCCCAGGGGAAAATATGCCACTCCGCCAGCAGGTAATTCTGGCTGTGCGCGGGCAGCTTCAGGCTGGATAAATCCTCCGGCGCGGCGCGCAGACGAGGGGCGATAAAAATCATGCGGCTGGCATCAATGGCGTGAATGTCTTTGATCGCTTTCTCATACACCCGGTTGAGCGAAGCAAGGTTGTGGTTGAGCTTGTCCGCCGGTTCGTAGATCAGGTCAAAGCCCAGCAACGGCGAGCGCTGACCAAAATAGTGCGCCACGGCAATCCACCAGTTGATCACCTCTTTTTCGGTATCCGCTTTCGGGTCGTTTTTATATTCATCGGCCTGATAAGCGATGATGGGGATGACGCCGTATTGCTCGCAGGCCTCCACCAGCTTACGCAGGTGAATCAGCCGCGCTTCCGTCGGTTCGCCCGCCACCCGAATACGGACATGACGTATGCCTTTCGCCTGGAAATCACGGACCACCAGCGGGTCGAACTCGCGGATACCGCGCTCGGTGCGGGCCCAGTCGACATCCATTCCGACGCCCAGCATCTGCGCGTAACGGGCAGCCGTCAGCGGCGGCTCAGCGGCAATCGCCCAGCCGGAAGAGAGTAAGATCGCAGTGGCAATAAAAGGCTTTAACACGGTTTACCCTGGATAAATCAAAAGCATTACCTGTATTTAGCACGCTTTTTCACATTTGGTGTAGAGCGAAAGCGTAATAATTCTTCAACCCGCCAGCTCTCTTAGCCAGCCGATAAAGGCGTCAATTTTCGGCCACTGACGGCCGGGAAGCGTTGAGACGTAATAATGCTGATGGCACTTGAGAGTTTTCCCATCAAAGGGTGCGATCAACTCCCCTCGTTCGAGACGTTTTTGCACCAGCCGCTTTCTCCCCATCGCCACCCCCACATTATTCATGGCCGCGATAATGGCTAAATCAGAGCGATCGAAGCCAATACCCGATGATAACGGCACATTCGCCGCGTAATGCTGCGCCCAGCTCAGCCACTCATCCGTACCGGAATCATTGCTCCAGGCCTGACGGTCGTGCAGTAACGTGCAGTGGCTGAGGTTATGGGGGTTTTTCAGCAGTTCATGCTCCCGGGCATACGCCGGCGAGCAGACGGGCAAAATCTCTTCATCCATCAAAAAGTGATGAGAAAGGTGGTTTGGCGGCGTATCGTCGAAATAGAGCGCCAGATCGATGCCGGTTCGCTGCATGTTGACGTAATCATTACCAGTCAGAATAGTAAGTGAAATCGACGGGTAGCGGCGGGTAAAATCCCCCAGCATCGGCACCAGCCAGCACTGGGCGATCGACGGCCGGGAGTACACCGTTAGCGTACCTGACAGCGCCTGGTTTTTAATATCCAGGATCTCCTGATTCAGGATGTCGAGGGACGATTTCAGCGTCCAGTAAACGCGCTTGCCTTCCTGCGTCAGCTCCACTTTACGGTGTGAGCGGACAAACAGCTGAATGCCCAGCTCCTCTTCCAGCAGGTTTATGCGGTGGCTCACCGCGCTGGGGCTGAGCGACAGCTCCGCCGCCGCCAGCGCGAAGGACTCATGCCGGGCGGCCACTTCAAAGGTGTACATTTTCGACAGCTGCCAGCCGTTTAACAGCCGGTTTCTGCCTTCATTCGCATCGGTCATCACAATTCCCATACGTAATTTCTGCGTTCAGCATACCGCTCAAGAATGAATTTATGTGAACCTAATACGAGTTAAGTGCGCTTTTTAGAGTCCAGTCACTCAGTTGATCCAATCTGGCTCATCTGAACGCCAATTTATATCGTTTGTCAGCCCACGCCGTTTTTTCGTCCAATACCCCCAGATGACATAAGGGTGAGGTGAGATATGGGATCTCAGGTCTGGGTTGTGGCAACGCTGCTTGTCAGCATCGTATTGATTGTTTTAACCATCGTAAAACTGAAGTTTCACCCGTTCCTCGCGCTGCTGCTGGCAAGCTTTTTCGTCGGCGCGATGATGGGGATGAGCCCGCTGGATATGGTGAACGCCATTGAGAGCGGGATTGGCGGTACGCTGGGCTTCCTGGCGGCGGTTATCGGTCTTGGCACTATTCTCGGCAAAATGATGGAAGTCTCCGGCGCGGCAGAGCGCATCGGGATTACGTTGCAGCGCTGCCGCTGGTTGTCGGCGGACGTGATTATGGTCCTGGTCGGCCTGATCTGCGGCATTACGCTGTTTGTGGAAGTGGGCGTGGTACTGCTGATCCCGCTGGCGTTTTCCATCGCCAAAAAGACCAACACGTCGCTGCTCAAGCTGGCCATTCCGCTCTGTACCGCACTAATGGCAGTGCACTGCGTGGTGCCTCCGCATCCGGCCGCGCTGTTTGTCACCAATAAATTAGGGGCGGACGTCGGGACGGTGATTGTCTACGGTCTGATGGTGGGCCTGATGGCGTCTCTGGTTGGCGGCCCGCTGTTCCTGAAGCTGCTCGGCGATCGTCTGCCCTATAAGCCGGTTCCGGCGGAATTTTCAGACCTGAAGGTGCGGGAAGAACACACGCTGCCGTCGCTGAGCGCCACGCTGTTCACCGTGCTGCTGCCGATTGCCCTGATGCTGGTGAAAACCATTGCCGAGCTGAACATGGCAAAAGAAGGCTCGCTGTATACCCTGCTGGAGTTTATCGGCAACCCGATCACCGCCATGTTTATTGCCGTGTTTGTCGCCTACTACCTGCTGGGGATCCGCCAGCATATGGGCATGGGCACGATGCTGACGCACACCGAGCACGGCTTCGGCTCTATCGCCAACATTTTGCTGATTATCGGTGCGGGCGGCGCGTTCAACGCCATCCTTAAAACCAGCGGTCTGGCGGAGACGCTGGCGCATATTCTCTCGAACCTGCATATGCACCCTATCCTTCTCGCCTGGCTGGTGGCACTGGTGCTGCACGCCGCCGTGGGTTCGGCAACGGTAGCGATGATGGGTGCCACGGCGATAGTGGCGCCGATGCTGCCGCTCTACCCGAACGTAAGCCCGGAGATCATCACCATTGCCATCGGGTCCGGCGCTATTGGCTGCACGATCGTGACCGATTCTCTCTTCTGGCTGGTGAAGCAGTATTGCGGCGCGACCCTGAATGAGACCTTCAAATACTATACGACGGCGACGTTTATCGCCTCGGTGCTTGCACTTGGCGGCGCATTCCTGCTTTCTTTCATTATCTGAGCGCGAAGAGACGTACTATGGAAAACGCAACTATCACTACTTTAACCGCACAGTTTCCTCTGGTTGAGGATCTGATTGCCCTGAAAGAAACCACCTGGCTTAACCCGCGCACCACGACGCTGGCGGAAGGATTGCCGTATGTCGGGCTGACGAAAGCCGACGTGGACGACGCGCACGCGCGCCTGAAACGCTTCGCGCCGTATCTGGCGAAAGCGTTCCCGGAAACGGCGGCAACGGGCGGGATTATCGAATCCGACCTGGTCGCGATCCCGGCGATGCAGGCGCGGCTGGAGAAAGAGTCCGGTAAGGCCATTCCAGGCACGCTGCTGCTGAAAAAAGACAGCCATCTGCCGATTTCCGGCTCGATTAAAGCCCGCGGCGGAATCTATGAGGTGCTGACCCACGCGGAAAAGCTGGCGCTGGAAGCCGGACTGCTGAGCGTCGAAGACGACTACAGCGTTCTGCTGGAGCCGCGCTTTAAGGATTTCTTCAGCCAGTACAGCATCGCCGTGGGCTCAACCGGCAACCTCGGGATGTCCATTGGCATTATGAGCGCCCGCATTGGCTTTAAGGTGACGGTGCATATGTCCGCCGACGCCCGCGAGTGGAAGAAAGCCAAACTGCGCAGCCACGGCGTGATCGTCGTGGAATATGAGCAGGATTACGGCGTGGCGGTGGAGCAGGGACGCAAAGCGGCGGAAAGCGATCCGAACTGTTTCTTCATTGACGATGAAAACTCCCGTACGCTGTTCCTGGGCTATGCGGTTGCTGGCGAGCGCCTGAAGGCGCAGTTTGCCGAGCAGGGCCGCGTGGTGGATGCCGATCATCCCCTGTACGTCTACCTGCCGTGCGGCGTCGGCGGTGGCCCCGGCGGCGTGGCGTTTGGCCTGAAGCTGGCCTTTGGCGATAACGTCCACTGCTTCTTCGCGGAGCCAACGCACTCACCATGTATGCTGCTGGGCGTTTATACCGGGCTGCACGATGAGATTGCGGTGCAGGATCTGGGCATTGATAACGTGACGGCGGCGGACGGTCTGGCGGTAGGGCGTGCGTCCGGCTTCGTGGGCCGCGCGATGGAGCGCCTGCTCGACGGGTTCTATACCCTCTCCGATCAAAGCATGTACGACATGCTCGGCTGGCTGGCGCAGGAGGAAGGGATTCGCCTGGAGCCGTCGGCGCTGGCGGGGATGGCCGGGCCGCTGCGCGTCGATGCCGATGAGAACGTTACCCACCTGGTGTGGGCGACCGGCGGCGGCATGGTGCCGGAGGATGAGATGGCGAAGTATTTAGCTAAAGGGAAGTAATTATGCCGGGTGGCGGCTACGCCTTACCCGGCCTACAGTTCGCGGCAGTTGTAGGCCCGGTAAGGCGCAGCCGCCACCGGGCTTATAAGCTCATAATTTGCTGAATGTGAGTAACTGCAAAGAGTAAAGACAGAGATAGCACAGCCAACGCAATCAGGAACTTATCCCGCACCGCTTTCGGCTGCGCAAAGTCGTTCTGCGCCACGTCCATCAGGTTACGGCTGCGGGTGTAGCGCCATAAAATGACGGCTACCAGCGCCAGCACAACAATGGAGATCCAGAATGGCGCCCCCGTGCGGTGCCAGTTGTGCTTAATGGCAAGAGCGATCAGCGCGCCATACCCCAGCAGCGTGCGCAGCCAGGCCAGCGAGGTTCGCTCCGGCTGAAGCCCGGGGTCCGCTTCCCGCCGTGCTTTGCGGCTATCCGGCATACAACACCAGTAACATCACTACGCCCGCAACCATCAGCAAAATCGTACTAATGATGAGCAAGCCGCGCGTGTAGGGGAGATCCTGCTTCAGACGCATCGCCTTTTCATTTCTAAGCCAGCGCAGATAGCCATAAATCGCCAGCACACCGGCAATCAGGCACAGCAGCAGGGCCAGCACTTCGCGAATCAACGGGGTGGCAAAATCGGGGGCGAGCTGATCAAGACCGACACCTGCGGCCAGAAAGCCCAGGGCGGTGCGGATCCACGCTAAGAACGTGCGTTCGTTAGCCAGTGAGAAGCGGTAGTCCGGTGCTTCACCGAGGCGGGAAATGTTCATGAAGGTTCCTTGTCGTGCTGCATGCAGGCTTCAGCATAGCGTAATTCAGCCAGGACAAGGAGACCGGCATCTGGCGATGCCGGTCAGGAAAATTAATGCAGTTCCGGCCAGTACTCTTTGTTGGCTTCAATCAGATCGTCCAGAATCGCCTTCGCCACCGACGCGCTCGGTACGGTTTTCGACAGGGTAATCGCCTGCCAGAGTTTCTGATACGAGCGCTGCTCCCAGGCGTCCACCACCAGTTTTTCCACTGCCACCTGCTGGCTCATGAGCCCTTTCTGGAAGTGCGGAATATCACCAACGGTCAGCGGCTCCGGTCCGTTGTGGCCGACCAGACAAGGGATTTCTACCATCGCGTCGGCGTCAAAATTATGGATAGCCCCATTGTTAGGCACAATCAGCAGCATGCGTTCCTGGGTATTAAAGGCGATCGCGGTCGCCAGATCGACGATGTACGACGCATGTTCGTCGATTTCCAGTTCACCGGCAGAAGAATGACCGGCTTCGATAATCGCCCGGCATGAACTGAATACATGCTTCTCACGGTGATCCATCACTTCATTGGCGCGGGTACGCTCCGGGTTGGAATGGGCGACCACATAGTCCGGGAACAGGTAATACTTCAGGTAGGTGTTCGGCATGGTGTCCGGATCCAGCGCCTGTACGTCTTTGGCCTTGGCGAAAGTATCATTCCAGCTCGCTTCAGTATGCGCATCTTCCGAAGGCGGAACATAACCGTTTTTCGCCACGTATTCGCGCAGTTTCGGCATCAGATCGTTGCCGTTCAGATCTTCAATCGACGTCCACCAGCCGAAGTGGTTCAGACCGTAGTAGCGCACGCGCATCTCTTTGCGGTCTTTCAGACCGACGATTTGCGCCATACGTCCTTCAATGCCGATCGGCATGTCGCAGATGTTGAGAATTTTCGCGTTCGGACGCAGGCGGCGCGTGGCTTCCGCGACAATCGCCGCCGGGTTGGAGTAGTTCAGCATCCACGCGTTCGGGGAGTACTGCTCCATGTAATCCACCAGCTCCAGCACGCCGCCGATGGAGCGCATGCCGTAGGAGATGCCGCCCGGCCCGCACGTTTCCTGGCCCAGCACGCCGTGGCGCAGCGGGATTTTTTCATCTTTTTCACGCATGGGGTATTTGCCCACGCGAATATGCGCCATCACGAAATCCACATCGGTAAAGGCCGCTTCAGGATCGGTGGTGTAACTAAATTCAATCTCCGGCGCCTGCTCCTTAAGGATGATTTTGCACGCCTCGGCGATGATCTCCTGACGTGCTCCGTCATTGTCATAGAACTTCAGCGCACGCAGCGGGAAACGGTCACGGTTGGCTAACAGCATCAGGACGATACCAGGCGTGAATGTACTGCCGCCGCCTGCAATAACAACTGAGAATTTTTTCATGATATAGCCTCTGTCAGAGTGGTTTGTTCGTTTGTTAAAGGGGTTTTCATCAGCGATTCCAGCTGGTCGCGCACCTGAGGAACGTGCAGACCGACAATCACCTGTATGCCGTTGCCGCGCCGCACCACACCGTGTGCGCCCAGGGCTTTGAAGACGTCGTCGCTTTGGGTTTTCGTCATATCCACCAGGGCGATACGCAAGCGGGTGGCGCAGTTATTGATACTTTCGATATTTGCTGCGCCGCCGAGCGCCTGTAAGAACCCAGCAGCCTGCCCGACCTGCTGGCTGGCTGCCGCCGGGGCGGTGGTTTGCCCGCGCGCGGCCTTATAGTCGGCTTTGTTGTAGAGTTTGATTTCGCTCTCTTCCCGGCCCGGCGTTTTGAGATTCAGACGTTCGATAAGCGTCCTGAAAACCACGAAATAGAGAGCGGTGAAGCAGAGGCCGATGCCAATCTGGGTGAATACCGTCGAGGCGTGGTTATGGAACATCGGGATCCAGTTTTGCGGCAGGAACTGGTCCAGCAGACCGCCCCCCATGTTCCCCACCACCCCGAAGGTATACATCACCGTCGCCATCGTTGCGGCCAGCACGGCGTGGATGGCAAAAAGCAACGGCGAGATAAACAGGAAGGTGAACTCCAGCGGTTCGGTAATGCCCACCAGCACGGCGGTAAGCGTGGCCGGGATCAGCAGACCTGCCACTTTGACGCGGTTCACCGGCGACGCGGTATACCAGATAGCCAGCGCAATACCGACTGAGCCAAACACCTTAGAGTTGCCGTGCAGCGCGAATCCGCCCTCCGGAAACAGCGTTTTCAGCGGCACAGTGCTCTGGCTGAATTCCTGAAGGTGCTGTGCCCAGTAGACCTGAATGCCGCCTTCTACCGCAGCCGGGCCGAAGATAAACGGGCCGTAGACAAAGTGGTGTAATCCGGTTGGGATCAGAATACGTTCCAGGAAGGTATAAACCCATACGCCCAGCGCGCCAGCGGTACGTAGAAAGGCCTGCAACGACTCAATGCCCATCTGCACTTTCGGCCATCCCAGCAGCGTCAGCCAGGCGCAAGGGATCATGACGAAGAACGCGAGGATAACGACAAACGAGGTGCCCTGGAAAATCCCCAGAAAGACCGGCAACGGCTTGTCGAAAAATCGGTTGTGGATGGCGGTGACGAGCCCGGAAATGATAATCGCCCCGATGATGCTGGTATCAAGCGTTTTGATTCCGGCAATCATCGCCAGCCCGCTGCCGGCAGTGGGTTCAGCAGAGAAGTCGACGCCAAAGAAGTGACCCCAGGTCATCCCCATCGCGTTGATAAAGTAGTTCCAGGTCAGGAAGCTAATCAGCACCGCCAGACAGGCGCGGCCCTGCGCCTGCTTTGCCAGGCCAATCGGTAAGCCGACAGCAAAAATCAGCGGCATATTACGGAACACCGCCCAGCCGCCCTCTTCGATGATGTGAACAATTTGCGCGAACAGATTATCCGGCGCGGTTAAGGCCTCACCGACAAACAGCGGATTGCGAAGCATGATGGCGATCCCAACCACGATCCCGGCAAAGGGAAACAGCAAAACCGGGGTGAACATGGCGCCGCCAAAACGTTGTATTTGACTGAGCATTTTTAAATCCTCATGAAACAACCTGTAGGGGATAGAGGCCTTTATGGTTTTTTACTGGCCTGAGGTGAGCATAAGAACTTACTGATGCAGCAACATGGTATGCCGCTGCGATTCGTGATCGCATTCATGGTTTTAATTTGACCAATCAGGTCTACTTTTTAAACTAAACATAGACAAGTTAAGACGTAATCCACGCCATGATGTGCGCAGAGAGGTCTACTGGTGATCTACAAATCAATTGCCGATCGGCTACGGCTGCGGCTGAATTCCTCGGACTACAACATTGGCAGTCCGTTACCCGGAGAAAAAGCGCTGGCAAAGGAGTTTGGCGTAGCCCGGATGACCATCCGCAAGGCGCTGGATCTGCTGGTAAGCTGGGGGCTGGTTGAACGTCGACACGGCAGCGGGACGTTCGTGGCGCGCAAAGACGTTCATCATGAAACGACTAACCTGACCGGGCTGGTGGAGGTGCTGCGCCAGCAGGGGAAAGAAGTGCAGAGCAAGGTGTTGCAGTTTGAAGTGATGCCCGCGCCGCCCGCCATCGCCAGCCAGCTGCGGATTCAGGTTGATGAGCGGATCTATTTTTCAAGGCGGGTGCGTTACGTGGACGGAAAACCGCTGATGCTGGAGGACAGCTTTATGCCGGTGAAGCTGTTCCGCAATCTTTCCCTGGCGCATCTCGAAGGGTCTAAGTTTGATTACATCGAGAAGGAGTGTGGGATCACCATCAGCGGCAACTACGAGAGCCTGACGCCGGTGCTGGCAGATAAACAGCTGGCCGGTTATATGAATGTGCCGGAACAGACGCCGCTGCTGCGCATCACCTCCCTTTCCTACAGCGACAGCGGCGAGTTCCTCAATTATTCCGTGATGTTCCGGAACACCAGCGATTACCAGGTGGACTACCATCTGCGGCGCATCCACCCGGAAGACTTGTTAGCCCATCCCCCAGAACAGCACCGCCAGTAGCTGCGGGGTGATGATGCGCAGAAACATCACTAGCGGATAAACCGTGGCGTAGGACAACGCCGCCGCGCCGCTGGTGGCGTGCAGGTTGTTGGCGAACGCCAGCGCGGGCGGATCGGTCATGGAACCGGCCAGCATGCCGCACAGCGTAAGATAGTTCATTTTAGCGAAGATACGTGCCAGTAATCCGACTGTTATCAGTGGGATAGCGGTAATAAATATGCCGTATCCTACCCAGCTCATCCCTTCGCCGTTGACCAGAGTATCGACAAAATCGCCGCCGGATTTCAGCCCCACCACTGCCAGAAACAGCACGATGCCCAACTCCCGCAGCGCCAGGTTAGCGCTCGGCGGCATAAACCAGTAGAGCTTACCGATGGAGCCGATACGCCCGAGGATCAGCGCCATAATGAGCGGCCCGCCTGCCAGACCCAGCTTCAGTGCTACCGGGAAGCCGGGCACGTACAGGGGGATGGAGCCAAGCATGACGCCAAGCCCGACGCCGATAAAGACCGGCAGCATCTGCACCTGCTGGAGTTTTTGCTGAGCGTTGCCCACCATGTCCGCTACGGCATCAATGGATGAGGGACGCCCGACGAGGTTGAGAATATCACCGAATTGCAGGCTGGCATCCTGGCTGGCTACCAGCTCGACACCGGCGCGGTTAAGCCGGGAGATCACCACGTCATAACGCTCTTTAACCTGCAAATCGCGTATTTTCTTGCCCAAAACCTTCTCATTGGTCACTACCACGCGCTCCACGCGCATGTCCGTTCCACGGGTTGAGAGTGAGGTATCCACCTCCTGACCAATCACCAGCCGGGCATTGTTTAAATCCGCCGGTTGCCCTACCAGATGCAGGAGATCGCCGTGCTGAATAAGGGTATCCGGTGAAGGTACCATCAGCGTTTCATCACGTTTCAGGCGGGAACAGATAATGGTCGCGCTGTTCAGAATGGGAACATCCTGAATCGCCATATTGTTCAGATTAGGGTTTTCGACGCGAATATTGATAGTTTTAATGAGCGCATGGCCGTTGGTCAGCGTGCTTTCATGCTCTTTTGCCTCCTGCTCGACGTTAACGCGGAACAGCACGCGCACCAGCCACATCGAGAGCAAAATACCGCAAATGCCAAACGGATAGGCCATGGCGTAGCTCATCCCCATCTGATCGACGACATCAGCAGGGATACCCAGATCGCGCAGAATTTGCTGGCCCGCCCCGAGCGCGGGCGTATTCGTGACGGCGCCGGAGAAGATGCCCAGCACAACGGGCAGCGGAATCGCGAAGAGTTTATGCAGAATGGCGGTAACCAGCCCACCCATCACGACGATGCCGAAGGCAAAGAGATTAAGGCGTAAACCGGAGACGCGCAGGGAAGCGAAGAAGCCCGGCCCCACCTGAATACCGATGGTATACACAAAGAGGATCAGGCCGAACTCCTGGATGAAATGCAGCATATCGGCGCTCAGCACCCACCCAAGCTGGTCGGCAAAATGGCCGACAAAAATCCCGCCGAACAGCACTCCGCCGATGCCAAATCCGACGCCGCGGATTTTGATATTCCCCAGCCATAGCCCCACTACCGCGACAAGGGCCAACACGCTAACGGTTAACGCGATATCACTCATGATCCACATCCTGTGTATAACCATAGTTATGCTAAGGATTCTCTCAGAGCTGACGGCGGTTGTATGGGCGATGGCGCACAAAAAAGCCCTGCCGGGGCAGGGCTTCATGGCATCTGTGAGCGAGTCGGGTGGCGGCTGCGCCTTACCCGACCTACAGGATCGGCAGGTTTGCCTCGCGGCAAAAATGTGTATTAGCTGTTCAACGCCGGGCGTTCGCTAATGGCGATGCGCTGAGGCGCAATGGCTTCCGGCACGTTACGGGTGAGGTCAATGTTCAGCAGCCCGTTAGTGAACGTCGCGCCAGAAACGTCCATATGGTCTGCCAGGGTAAAGCTCAGGCTAAACGGCTGAGTGACAAGCCCCTGATGCAGCCATTTGGTCTCGGTGTCTGGTTTTTCCGGTGACCCTTTCACGGTCAGGCGCGTACCCTCAAGCTGGATGTCGAGATCTTCCTGGCGGAACCCGGCCAGCGCAAGCGTGATGCGGTAGTGGTTATCATCGCTTTTTTCGATGTTGTACGGCGGAAAGGTCTGCTGTTCGGTTGCGCTTTGCAGCGCGTTAGCCAGTTTGTCAAAACCTATCCACTGACGCAGCAGGGGGGATAAATCGTAGTTACGCATACTAAATCTCCTTCTGAGAAGCGAGTTCGGCACAGTTTAATTTTGTGCACAGTTGTACCTGCAAACCCTTGCGGATTCGCATATGCTCCCGTTACGGCAAGCAAGTTCGGGTGGGCCGCTCACGCGACCCGCGTAATTAGTTGATTTCGATACGACGCGGTTTTTTCTCTTCCGGAATCACACGTTCCAGTTCGATAAACAGCAGGCCGTTCACCAGGTTCGCGCCCTTGACGTGGATGTTCTCAGCCAGCTGGAACTTGCGCTCAAAGTTGCGCTCTGCGATGCCCTGGTAGAGGTAGGTTCGTTCTTTCTGCTCGGCCGTATGGGAGCCTTTCACCACCAGCAGATTGTCCTGCGCGGTGATCTCCAGTTCGCTCTCTGCGAAACCGGCAACAGCAATCGCAATGCGATAGTGGTTTTCGTCAACCAGTTCAACGTTGTAAGGAGGATAGCCGTTGCTCTGGCTCTGGTTGTTTTCTAAGTGGTTGAACAGACGATCGAAACCAATGGCAGAACGGTATAGCGGAGAGAGATCGAAATTACGCATGGATAAATGCTCCTGAAATCAGCGAGAAAATGTAGCCTTCCACCATGGACAGGCTTCTGCTTCCCCGAACACCCATCAGGCGTGTCCGTTATCGGGTTACATTCTTAAAATGGGTCTGGATACGGCCTTTTCAAGACTGTTGATGTGAGATTTTTTTGCACTTTGCTGGTTGTCGCATAGACTCAGGGGCACAGCACAAAGGGTTAAATTGCGATGACGACCACAGTGCGGGAGTTTTGAGCTATCCATTTTGGACGCGCCTCGCTATAACCCTGAGTTGCAGGTCAATGCCGTGCTACTAATGATGACTGAGTGATGATGAGAAATGTTCTGATTAAGCTGGCGACGTTCAGCGGGGTTGTTTTACTTTGCGGGTGTTCGAGCGTGATGTCGCACACCGGCGGTAAAGAAGGAACATATCCGGGGACGCGCGCCAGTGCCGCAATGATCTCTGATGATGAGACAAACTGGGGTACCAAATCTCTGGCGATTCTTGATATGCCGTTTACGGCGGTTGCCGATACGCTTCTGCTGCCGTGGGATATGTTCCGCACCGACAGCTCAGTGCGTTCGCGCGTTGAGAAAAGCGAGCAGGAAAAGCTGGCGACCAATTCCGTCATCCCGCCCGCAGAGATGCCTCCACGCTAATTCTGTGCGGTTTCCGTTAGCCACAGCTGGCGGAAACCGTCCTTCTCTTCCATCCATGCAATAAATCGTCCGTCCGGGGAAAACACCACAGCGTCAGCAGACGGCGGATTGCCGTGATCGGACGTCAAAAACGTCACCTCTCCGGTCTGCGCATCGCAGCAGGCAATACGGCCTGCAAGCACAAATCCCAGCCCGTTGCCGGAAGGATGCCAGTTAAAGGCCGACTGAATATCACGCTCAGTGTGGGTTAGCTGACGCGGCTCGCCGCCCTCAGGGGAGATAAGCCACAGCTGCACAACGCCGTTATCGTCCCGCATTAAAAACGCAATCTGCGTCCCCTGCGGATTGCTGCGCACCCAGTGGCGCGGTACGTTCACCAGCCCCGGATACGCCTTCTGATGGGTGAAGGTTAAGCGACGTTGCGTTACGCCCGCAGGCGGCGCGGGCATTGTTTCAGGCGTTCCCTGCAACGGCGCATCGCCCGCCCGTTTCCAGCCCTGCTCGTCTTTGGGGAGGTCCACAATAAACAGTTCGGGCACTTTCTCGCCTTTCGCAGACACCGTATCGCCGATAAACGCCAGCCTGTCGTTGCCCACCCAGCCCTCTTCATAGGCGCGGTTTACCTCATCGCTGCCCGGTTTCGGGTTCGGCGTTGTACGGCTTACCAGTACGCTCCAGAAGGTGCCGGCATATTCCCGCGGATGGTTCCCCTGTGGGTTTACTGGGCCAAAAGGCGCCGCCACCCCGACATTACGCAAATCCAGCTGCGGATCGCGCGCGTGCAGCACATGGTCGTTGTAGGTAAAGCTGACGAACTGCCCGTTCGGGCTAAAAACGTGGACGTGGCTGCCGCCACGCAGCGCGCCTGCGGTGTAAGGCGCGGTGATATCCATCGCATCAAGATTGCTCACCTGACCATTGTGCGCAATCACCCCCTGACGATGGTGAAAATCATACTGCCAGTCTGCATCCGGGTTTTTCGGGCCGTGGATAAAAACATATTTGTCCTGCGCCGGATGAACGGTTACCACGCCGACATGCGCGCCGTCAGTCGCACGGTAGATCGCCTCAACCTCGCCCGTACTAACATTGACCCGCTCAATGGTTTCACCGGTAAACGACGCGCCGGACGGGCGGACATCATAGACAAGCCACTGGCTGTCTGGCGTCCAGGTGTTGATGTTGGTGAGCTGGTGGTTGCGGGAAGCGAAGGTGATTTGTTTCATGAAAATACCCTGATGCGCGGTTATCGCATCAGGGTAAAACATCCGAAGGGATTAGCCTACTCGTTTAACGTCGCCGACCAGCAGGATGTAGGAGAGCGCCCCGATCAGCGCCACGGCAGAGATATACACCAGAGCCGGACCAAAGCCGTAGTCCTGCGCCAGGTAACCGATGACCAGCGGTACGGTGATCCCGCCCAGGCCGCCAACGAAGTTAAACACGCCACCAGTCAGGCCGATCAGACGCATCGGCGCCAGGGACGACACCAGCGACCAGGTGATGGAGGCAAAACCGTTTCCGAAGAACGCTACCGCCATCAGGGTCATGATCCACACCGGATCGTTGGTGTAGTTCGCTCCCATGATGCAGGTAGAGATCAGCAGTCCGCAGATAATTGGCGTTTTACGCGCAACGCCCAGTGAGAAGCCTTTTTTCACCAGTTTGTCCGCCAGCCAGCCCGAGAGCAGCACGCCGAAAAACGCCGCAAGGAACGGTACGGTGGTCATAAAGCCCGCCTTCAGCGCGGTAATGCCCTTCTCCTGCGTCAGATAGTTCGGGAACCAGGTGAGGAAGAACCACAGCGTGGAGGTCACTGCGAACTGGCCCAGATATACGCCCACCAGCTTACGGTGGAAGACCAGCTTCCAGTCCGCTCTGGTCAGCGGCTGGCGCGCCTCTTTTTTCACCGGCGCATCGCCGTCCACCAGGCCACCGCCGTCGCGGATGTAGTCCAGTTCGGCTTTGGTGATGCTTTTGGTCAGGCGCGGCGGCTGATAAACCTTAAACCAGATGAGCGACCAGATAATGCCGATCCCGCCGGTGACGATAAACACCCAGTGCCAGCTCAGCAGCTCCTGGATCCAGATTAACAGCGGCGTCAGAAACGCCAGACCAACAAACTGCCCGGAGGTGTAAAAACCAACAGCGGAAGCGCGTTCGTGTTCAGGGAACCAGCTGGTCACCATGCGGTTGTTGGTCGGAAACGCCGGCGCTTCAAACACCCCGGTGATGGCGCGCAGGCCAATCAGCGACATCAGCCCGGTCGCGAAGCCCTGGAACAGGGTCGCCACGGACCAGCCGAAAATAGCGATAAAGTAGGTCAGACGTGAACCCACGCGGTCAAGGAACCAGCCACCAGGGATCTGACAGAGCGTATACAGCCAGGCAAACGCCGAGAAGACGTAGCCCATTTCCGCTTTGGTGATGCCAAACTCTTCCTGAATATGAGCCGATGCCACGGCAAGGTTGGCGCGGTCGACATAACAGATGACCACGGTAATAAAGATCATGATCAGCGTCAGGTAACGACGACGCCCGGTTTTTGCAGCAGTAACTGGAATATCCATCGCAATCTGTCTCCAGATTTTGGGCATAGCGAAGCCGCTCACCATGCCCTGTAATTTACAGAGGGTTATATTTTTTCTATGTACGTTTTTTTTGCCCGGTGGCGCTTCGCTTACCGGGCCTACGAGAGAGTAGGCCGGATAAGCGTAGCGCCATCCGGCGATTTACCACTCGGCTACGGAACCGTCTTCATGACGCCACAGTGGGTTACGCCAGTCCGGCGCACTTTTACTCAGCTCAATGACTTTGGCTTCGTCGATCTCCACGCCAAGGCCCGGCTTCGTTAACGGTTTAAAGAAACCACCTTCCATGCTGAAGTCTTCTTTGTTTTTCACAAAGTCGAGCAGCTCCGCGCCCTTGTTATAGTGAATGCCCATGCTTTGTTCCTGGAACACCGCATTGCGGGAGACGAAGTCGACGTGCAGGCAGGCCGCCAGCGCAATCGGCCCAAGCGGACAGTGCGGCGCCAGCGCCACATCGTAGGCTTCTGCCATTCCGGCAATTTTGTAGCATTCGGTGATGCCGCCCGCGTGGGAGAGGTCCGGTTGCAGGATCGCAATGCCGCCCGCTTCCAGCACGCGTTTAAACTCGAAGCGCGAGAACATGCGTTCCCCCGCCGCGATGGGAATGTGCGTCTGTTCAGCCAGTTTCGGATAGTATTCCGCCTGCTCGGCCAGCACCGGCTCTTCGATAAACAGCGGGCGATACGGCTCCAGCTCTTTAATCAGCACTTTGGCCATTGGCGCGCTGACGCGGCCGTGGAAATCCAGACCAAACTCAATCTCGTTGCCGAAGGCTTCACGGATTTGCGCCACGGTATTCACCGCCCGGTCTACCGCGCGCGAGTTGTCGATAACGCCCATTTCTTCGCAGCCGTTGAGTTTGAAGGTGTCAAAACCGATGTTGCGCAGTTGCCGGATACCGTCGATCACTTCCGCAGGGCGGTCACCGCCCACCCAGCTGTAGGCTTTGATTTTGTCGCGCACCAGGCCGCCCATTAATTGCCAGACCGGGGCATTGAGCACTTTGCCTTTGATATCCCACAGCGCCTGATCAATACCGGCGATGGCGCTCATCAGAATCGGCCCCCCGCGGTAGAAGCCCGCGCGGTACATCACCTGCCACAGGTCGTTGATGCGCGCCGGATCCTGGCCAATCAGGTATTCGCCCAGCTCGTGCACCGCGGCTTCAACGGTGCGCGCACGGCCTTCAATCACCGGCTCGCCCCAGCCAACCACGCCTTCGTCGGTTTCGATTTTCAGGAACATCCAACGCGGGGGTAAACGGTACGTGGTGAGTTTGGTTATTTTCATTGCACTGCCTCTCGATACGCTTTCACAAATGCTGCCGCCTGCTGTGCGGTACGCTCAACGGGCTGACCGGCACGATAGAGATCGCTGCCCAGCCCCGCGCCCACACAGCCCGCGCTCATCCACTGGCCCAGGTTTTCCGGCGTGACGCCGCCCACGGCAAAGACCGGCACGCTGGCGGGTAAGACCGCTTTCAGCGCTTTGATGTAATCCGGACCAAAGGCCGACGACGGGAAAATTTTGAGAGACTGTGCGCCCGCATCGAGGGCGGCAAAGGCTTCTGTGGCCGTGGCGCAACCCGGGCAGACGGTCATGCCGTAATCCACCGCCCGGCGGATCACCTCGGGGTTGATATTCGGTGTGACGATAAGCTTGCAGCCCATCTTCGCCAGTTCATCCACCTGCTCCGGCTGTAATACGGTGCCAGCGCCAATCAGCGCCTTATCACCAAACGCCTTCACAATTGCCGGAATGCTTTTTTCCCACTCCGGGGAGTTGAGCGGGATTTCCACCGCGTCGAACCCGGCGTCGATCACCGCGCCAACGTGCGCTAAGGCCTCACCGGGCGTGATACCGCGCAAAATCGCGATCAGGGGAAGTTCAGTTTGCCACTGCATGAGCGATGCTCCTTATGCCTGCCTGAAATGCCGTGTCGCCTTCCACCGCAGCAACATCCCGTCCGATAGCGTGGAACGCCTGGCGGTAACGAGACGTCAGCGATGAACCCGCGACGAGCGTGATGGCCTGCTGCCCGGCGAACGCGTCGCTCAGAGTGGCGACTTCTGCGCCAATCAGCAGGCCGGACAGAAATTCGCTGACCTGTTCGCGCGGAAGATTTCCCAGCACGTGCGAGGCGCGAACCTCAAAAAGTTGCGGCAAAACGGCAGGGGATGCGATCCCGCGCTCAAGCCCGGCGGCAAACGCTTCCGGCGAAGGGGTCTGCTCCGGCAAACCGGCCCCCACCAGCGAATGCTTAAGCAGCAAGTGGTGCAGTTCGCCGGTCATCACGGTGCGGAAATCATGAATTTGCTCAGCATCCGCCTGGACCCATTTGCAGTGCGTCCCGGGCATGACGTAGACAGAAGAAGGAGAAAGGGTGCGCGCCCCGAGCAGCTGCGTCTCTTCGCCGCGCATCACATTATGGTTATCGTCGCGAGAGACGCATAAACCGGGAATAATCCAGACATTGTCGCCAACGGACGTTAACTGCTCGCCAACGGCGGTGAAATGCACCGGAACTGACAGGTAAGGCGCGACCTTCCACCCCACGTTACTGCCGACCATTCCGGCCATCACCACTGGCGTAGTACCGTCGCGCCAGTTTTGTGTCACTTCTGCTAACACCGCTGCGGGGGATTTACCGTTCAGGCGCGTCACACCTGCTTCTGATTGCCTGCTTTCCAGGCACTGCTCACCCTGGTAGAGCCAGGCGCGCAGATTGGTCGATCCCCAGTCAATTGCGATGTAGCGTGATGTCATGTGATTTCCTTCAGCCTTCGTGTCGAGCTGGCGATCATGGTCAGCGCCGCCTGCTCTGCCGCATCGCCGTCCTGATGCCGTATCGCATCGAACAGCGCTTTATGTTCCTGAAGCGTTTTCGGCATGTTGGCCTCATCGCCCATCCAGGTACGTTCAAATACTGCTCGCTGTAGCGAGCTGATCGCCACGCTAAGCTGCTGTAAAACCGGGTTATGCACCGACTGCAATACCGCTTCGTGGTAACGAATGTCCGCTTCGTTGAACGCCTCCCGATTCTGGTTATTGGCGATCATGTCGTTTAAAGCCGACTCAATCTGTGCCAGGTCACCTGACGTTGCGCGCTCTGCCGCCCAGCGGGCGATGGCCGGTTCCACCAGATTTCGGACTTCGCTCATCGCGCCGATGAGCCGTGGGTCGTAGTCGTTTTCCAGCACCCATTGCAGAACATCGGTATCGAGGTAGTTCCACTGGTTACGCGGCGCCACAAACGCGCCGCGATAGCGCTTCATTTCAATCAGCCGCTTCGCCATCAGCGAGCGGAACACTTCCCGAATGATGTTGCGCGAGGTTTCAAACTCCTCGCACAGTTCCGCCTCTGCTGGCAGCGGCGAACCGGGAACGTATTTGCCACCCACAATCTGAGTGCCCAGCGTGATGACAATGCGATCGGTTTTATTGAGTGTCATGGAGAGTCCTTGTGCTCTGTAAGTCCATCACTACTTTACCGCGACCGCTGAATTTCGCCTCACTTTTGCAGTACAAATGTGAGGCCTTTCGTCTTTGCTGTGGTGACAATGTAGTACAATCAATTAATGTTGTACTACAATCCGGATCACAAAAAGAACAATTCGATAAATTCAGGGCCAAAAAAAGCCCCGGTTAATAACCAGGGCTAATCTTTCAAAGCACTTGTTACGACAGAACGAATTTCTCGATCGCCCAGGCAACGCCGTCTTCCAGGTTAGATTTGGTCACGAAGTTCGCCACTTCTTTTACCGACGGGATCGCGTTATCCATCGCCACGCCCATGCCCGCATATTCGATCATCGCAATATCGTTTTCCTGGTCGCCCAGCGCCATGATCTCCTCAGGCTTGATGCCCAGCGCATCGGCAAGCGATTTGACGCCCGTGCCTTTATTGACGCGTTTATCGAGGATTTCGAGGAAGTACGGCGCACTTTTCAGCACGGTGTATTTCTCTTTTACCTCAGCCGGAATGCGTGAGATGGCTTTGTCGAGAACCGCAGGTTCATCAATCATCATCACTTTCAGGAACTGGGTCGCCGGGTCCATTTTCTCCGCTTCGCAGAACACCAGTGGAATGGTTGCAACGTAGGACTCGTGCACCGTGTAGTAGCTGATATCGCGGTTGGCGGTGTAAAGCGTATTGCGATCGAGCGCGTGGAAGTGAGAGCCCACGTCGCGGGAGAGTTTTTCCAGGAAACGGTAGTCATCATAGCTCAGTGCAGTTTGCGCCACCGTGCTGCCATCGGCTGCCTTTTGCACCAGCGCGCCGTTATAGGTGATGCAGTAATCGCCAGGCTGGTTCATGTGCAGCTCTTTCAGGTAACTGTGCACCCCGGCATACGGGCGTCCGGTGGTGAGCACCACGTTCACGCCTTTTTCGCGTGCGGCGGCGATCGCATTTTTAACGGCAGGAGAGATAGTGTGGTCTGGCAGCAGCAGCGTGCCGTCCATATCGATTGCAATGAGTTTGATAGCCATGAGGTCCCCGGGATAAATGAGTGCTACCTCATGCTAACGCGATTAAGCACACAAAAATAGAGCTACCTTGCGCAACAAAAAGCCCCTTTTACGTTTATCCCGGGAACGGGAACTCACTCGCGGGTGAGAACGATTTTGCCAAACGCACCGCGATCCAGATGTTCAAGCGCCTGTTCCAGCTCGTCAAAGCGGTAGCAATGCTCAATCACCGGTTTTAACTCCGTGACATCAACAGCACGGACAAAATCTTCCAGCGCCCGGCGGTGTCCAACCCCAATCCCCTGAATGACGGGAGATTTCAGCAACAGCTCGCTTGCAGGCAGAGAAATTTCTGTTCCGGCCAGCACGCCAATGACCGATATCCGCCCATGAACGGCAACGGCGCGCAGGGAATGTCTCAGGTTCTCCCCACCCACCGTTTCGATAATATGGTCGATGCCGCGATCCTGCGTCAGTGCCAGCGTATTTTCAGCCCAGTCGCCTTTCAGTCGGTTGATGCCCTGGCTGGCCCCCAGCTTTTTGGCCCGCGCCAGTTTTTCATCACTCCCCGACGTAACAATAACTTCTGCGCCGTGCGCTTTTGCTATCTGCAAAGCGAATAGCGCCACACCGCCCGTCCCTTGTACCAGCACCGATTGCCCGGCGCGTAAATGACCGCGCTCCACCAGCGCGAACCATGCGGTAAGCCCCGCGCAAGGAAGCGTGCTGGCCTCAGCGTCATCCAGGCTTTCCGGGGACGCCACCAGCGCGTTTTCACTCACAATCACATATTCGGCCAGCATGCCCTGGAAGTATCCACCGGACGTTTTATAGGGCAAATCGCGCGCGTCTGCCTGCGGCTTGCCGTCGATCCATTCCGGGAAGAAGGTTGAGATGACGCGTGCGCCGGGCTTGAAACGCGTAACGCCTTCGCCGATGCTGTCCACCACGCCTGCCATGTCAGATGCTGGGGTAAACGGGAAGGAAAGCGGAATCGGCATCGTGCCTTCAATCACCATTTTATCCCGGTAGTTGAGCGCAACGGCATTAACCCTTACGCGAACCTCCCCCGGGCCTGGCTGTGGAACAGGCTCCTGAACGAGCCTGAGGCTTTCACGACCAAGGGCATCCATTGACCAGCGTTGCATTGTTTCAGTCATTTTTTTCTCCTGTCATCAGATGATTTTCAGTTCTGACAGTCTACCGTTGACTCAGCGTCGCCAGTGGCGATAAGTTTTCCCTTCATTGATGACCAAATTGACACAATCCGTCCATGACCGATACGCTGAAAGATATTCCCGTCTTCGTTGCCTCCGTTGAGGCAGGAAGTTTTGCCCAGGCCGCCGTCCGTCTGCATTTGTCGCGCTCGGCGGTAGGAAAAAGCATTGCTCGTCTTGAAGAGAGGCTGGGGGTTCGTCTGTTTCACCGGACCACCCGCAGTCAGAGGCTGACCGATAACGGCGCGCTTTTTTATGAACGCTGCCTGCGCGCGCTGGAGGAGATCCGTGGCGCTGAATCGCAGCTTGAAACCGGAAAACATCAGGTCAGCGGTCGGCTGCGTGTTGCCGTGCCGGTGCTGTTTGGTCGCCAGTGTATCGCCCCGCTGCTAATAGAGCTGGCGCAGGAGCATCCCGGGCTTGAGCTTGAAATGTCCTTCAGCGACCGCGTCGTGGATCTCGTGGAAGAAGGGTTTGATATGGCGGTGCGCAATGGCGCTCTGGCTGACAGCAGCGTGCTGGTCGCCAGAAGGCTGGGGGAGCACCGGATGGTGCTGTGCGCCGCGCCGGATTACCTGTTTAAGAATGGCCAGCCGCAAACCGTTGATGATCTACGCCAGCATACGGCCATTAACTACACGCGTGCGGGCAGAGTCCTACCCTGGCAGCTGATGGATTACGATGGCACGTCGCGCACGTTTATTCCCCGCTCATCGCTCAATATGGATGATTTACAGGCGATCTGCGACGCGGCGCTGGCCGGCCACGGCCTTGCGTGGCTACCCTGCTGGATGGTCATTAAAGAAATTCAGCAGGGAGATCTTGTCCCGCTCTTAAAGCAGGCCCCGGATGTACGCTTCGACGTGCATGCCGTCTGGCAGCAGACGCCACACCTGCCGCTAAGGGTAAGAATTGCCATAGATATGCTGGTCAAACGTTTACCGGCAGTGATGTCGCTGGAGTTTCCTGCGTCCATAAAAAAGCCGCGCTGAAGCGCGGCCAGTTATGCTGTCGTAAAGCGACGATTAAATATCGATATTCGCCGCCTTCAGGGCGTTCTCTTCGATGAAGGCGCGACGTGGTTCAACCGCATCGCCCATCAGGGTCGTGAACAGCTGATCCGCTGCGATTGCGTCTTTAACGGTGACGCGCAACATGCGACGGCTTTCCGGATCCATGGTGGTTTCCCACAGCTGATCCGGGTTCATTTCGCCCAGGCCTTTATAACGCTGAATAGAGAGACCACGACGGGACTCTTTTACCAGCCACTCCAGCGCCTGTTCGAAGCTGGCTACCGGCTGACGACGTTCGCCACGTTCGATAAACGCATCGTCTTCGATCAGACCGCGCAGCTTCTCGCCGAGGGTGCAGATACGGCGGTATTCCGGACCGGTCACAAATTCGTGCTCCAGCGGGTAGTCGGTATCGACGCCGTGGGTACGCACGCGGACGATCGGCTCGAACTGCTGCTCAGCGTTCTGCTGAACGTCGAACTTCCACTGGCTGCCGTGCTGCTCTTTCTCGTTCAGCTCGCTCACCAGGGTGTTCACCCAGCGGGTGACGGTCTGCTCGTTGCTCAGATCGGCTTCGGTCAGGGTCGGCTGGTAAATCAGCTCTTTCAGCAGCGCTTTCGGATAGCGACGCTCCATACGGCCAATCATTTTCTGCGTGGCGTTGAACTCGGAGACCAGACGCTCCAGCGGCTCACCGGCCAGCGCTGGCGCGCTGGAATTTGCGTGCAGGGTCGCACCATCAAGGGCGATCGCGATTTGGTACTGATCCATCGCGTCGTCATCTTTAATGTACTGTTCCTGCTTGCCTTTCTTCACTTTGTACAGCGGCGGCTGGGCAATGTAGACGTGGCCGCGCTCAACGATTTCCGGCATCTGACGATAGAAGAAGGTCAACAGCAGCGTACGAATGTGCGAGCCGTCGACGTCCGCATCGGTCATGATGATGATGCTGTGATAGCGCAGTTTGTCCGGGTTGTACTCGTCGCGACCAATGCCGCAGCCGAGCGCGGTGATGAGCGTCGCCACTTCCTGAGAAGAGAGCATCTTGTCGAAGCGCGCTTTCTCAACGTTAAGGATTTTACCCTTCAGCGGCAGAATCGCCTGGTTCTTGCGGTTACGGCCCTGCTTCGCAGAACCGCCCGCGGAGTCCCCTTCCACAAGGTACAGTTCAGACAGCGCCGGGTCGCGTTCCTGACAGTCAGCCAGTTTGCCCGGCAGGCCTGCCAGGTCCAGCGCGCCTTTACGACGGGTCATTTCACGCGCTTTACGCGCCGCTTCACGGGCACGCGCCGCATCGATAATTTTACCCACCACGATTTTCGCGTCGGACGGGTTTTCCAGCAGGTATTCGCTCAGCAGTTCGTTCATCTGCTGTTCAACCGCCGATTTCACCTCAGAAGAGACCAGCTTGTCTTTGGTCTGTGAGGAGAACTTCGGATCCGGCACCTTCACGGAGACCACGGCAATCAGGCCTTCACGGGCATCGTCACCGGTGGCGCTGACTTTCGCTTTTTTGCTGTAGCCTTCTTTGTCCATGTAGGCGTTCAGGGTTCGGGTCATCGCCGCGCGGAAGCCCGCCAGGTGCGTACCGCCATCGCGTTGTGGAATGTTGTTGGTGAAGCAGTAGATGTTTTCCTGGAAACCGTCGTTCCACTGCAAGGCCACTTCCACGCCGATACCGTCTTTTTCAGTAGAGAAGTAGAAGATATTCGGGTGAATTGGCGTTTTGTTCTTGTTCAGATACTCAACGAACGCCTTGATACCACCTTCGTAATGGAAGTGGTCTTCTTTGTTGTCGCGTTTGTCGCGCAGACGAATCGACACGCCGGAGTTCAGGAACGACAGTTCACGCAGGCGTTTCGCCAGAATGTCGTACTCGAATTCGGTGACGTTGGTGAAGGTTTCGAGGCTCGGCCAGAAACGCACCATGGTACCGGTTTTCTCGGTATCGCCCGTGACGGCCAGCGGCGCTTCAGGCACGCCATGCTGGTAGATCTGACGGTGAATTTTGCCTTCGCGCTGGATAACCAGCTCCAGCTTCTGCGACAGGGCGTTTACTACGGATACGCCTACGCCGTGCAGACCGCCGGAAACTTTATAGGAGTTATCATCGAACTTCCCGCCTGCGTGCAGAACGGTCATGATGACTTCCGCAGCAGATACGCCCTCTTCCGGGTGAATACCGGTTGGGATACCACGACCGTCATCGGTAACGGACACGGAGTTGTCCGCATGGATCGTGACCACGATGTCTTTACAGTGACCCGCGAGCGCTTCGTCGATAGCGTTATCTACCACCTCGAATACCATGTGGTGCAGACCGGTGCCGTCATCCGTGTCGCCGATATACATACCCGGGCGCTTACGCACCGCATCCAGCCCTTTCAGGACTTTGATACTGGAGGAGTCATAAGAATTCGACATCAACGTTTCTCGCTCATTTCAACTTGGGTTAATCCGTTATTTTACCCTTTTCCACGGTAAACATCTTCGAATTTTCGTCCGACATGTCTATAACGTGTTCAGCGCTAATGGCGCTGACGAAAACCTGCGACTGCGTGGCTTTTAAGCGGCTGGCAAGCAGCCCGCGCCGCGCGTCGTCAAGTTCCGAGGCAAAATCATCTATCAGGTACAGGCAGCGTCGCCCGCTCTCTCGAGTGAGGAACTCCCCCTGCGCCAGGCGCAGCGCGCACATCAGGAGCTTCAGCTGCCCGCGCGACAGCGTGTCTTCCACCGGCGCACCGTCGGCACGAATGCGGAAATCCGCCTTGTGCGGGCCGTGCGCGGTGTAGGTCAACATGCGATCGCGCTCGAAGCTTCTCTCTAACACCTCGGCATAATCCGTCTCTTTTTCCCAGCCACGCTGGAAAGAGAAGGTGAGAGAGAACTCGGGTAAAAACTGTTTGCAGGTGTCGGCCATGTCTTCGGCGATACCTGCGCTGTATTCGGCACGCCAGCGGCTGATTTGTTCCGCAAGAGGGATGAGTTCCATGTCCCACGGACGCAGCTGAGCGTAGCGCGTGACCTGGCGCAATGCGGCGTTACGCTGTTTAAGCAGACGCTTGAGGTTGCTCCAGGCGTTAAAGAAACCGGCTTCATTGTGAAAGCATCCCCAATCGAGGAACGCTCTTCTGTATTTGGGGCCGCCGTTGAGTAAAGTAAACCCCTCGGGCGTAATCAGCTGCATCGGCATCAGCAGCGCCAGCTCCGCCACCTTGTGGCCATCGGTGCCGTCAATGCGCACCTTGCTGTCGCCCTGCTTGTCTTTGGTCAGGCCGATGGCGGTTTCCCGCTCTGCGCCCTGCAAACGCCCGTGCAGAACAAAAGATTCCTGCTCGTGGCGAATCACGCGACCAATCTGCAAACTGCGAAACGCCCGGCCGTGGCCGAGCGTATAGATGGCTTCCAGCACGCTGGTTTTGCCGCTGCCGTTCGCGCCAACCAGGAAGTTAAAGCCAGGGGATAAAGCGAGATCCGCGCTTTCGATATTGCGAAAGTCGCGGATCAACAGACGGGTGAGCGACATTACAGTCTCATTGGCATGACAACATAAGCAGCCGACTGTGATGCGGCATCTTCAATCTGTACGCTCGAAACGGAGTCAGTCAGCAGGATGCGAACGTTCTCGCATTTCAGTGCATTCAGCACATCCAGCACATAGCTGACGTTGAAGCCGATTTCCATCTCAGCCCCGGCGTAGGTGACGTCCAGAATCTCTTCTGCCTCTTCCTGCTCCGGGTTGTTGGCGGTGATTTTGATCTGGTTTTCACTCACGTAAAGACGTACGCCGCGGAATTTCTCGTTGGAGAGAATAGCGGCACGCGCGAACGCCTGCTTGAGGATGTCGCAACCCGCCTCCAGCGTTTTATCCGGGTTCTTCGGCAATACGCGGCGATAATCCGGGAAACGACCGTCTACCAGCTTCGATGTGAAGACAAAATCGCCCACGTGGGCACGAATATTGTTGCTGCCAATCTGCACGCGCAGCGGCGTTTCACCGCCGTCGAGCATACGCATCAGTTCAATTACGCCTTTACGCGGTACGATCACCGAATGGTTTGGCAGTGAATCGCCAATCGGCATGGAACAAACCGCCAGACGGTGACCGTCGGTCGCCACGGTACGCAGCTCTTCACCTTCGGTTTCGAACAGCATGCCGTTTAAGTAGTAACGAACGTCCTGATGCGCCATGGAGAACTGCGTGGCTTCAATCAGACGCTTCATCGTCGCCTGCGGCAGGGTAAATTCAACTTCGCTCTGCCAGTCATCCAGGTTCGGGAAGTCCGCAGCGGGCAGCGTGGAGAGGGAGAAACGGCTGCGGCCAGAGCGCACCAGCATGCGGTCGCCCTCCAGCTGCACGGCGATTTCAGCGCCTTCCGGCAGCCCACGGCAAATATCAAAGAATTTACGTGCCGGAACCGTGGTCGCGCCCGCGTCGTGCGGCTGAGTCAGCGTAACGCGCGCGATCATTTCCATTTCCAGATCTGTGCCGGTCAGCGACAGCGTACCGTCCGCGACCTGAAGCAGCAGGTTTCCAAGAATAGGCAGCGTAGGGCGGCCGCCTAATGGGCCACTCACCTGTTGCAGCGGTTTTAATAAATGTTCACGTTCAACGGTAAATTTCATAGCGTCACGATGATAATGTTCTGATTAAATTGGAAAAATCTTCTTTTATGTCGTGGCTTTCTTCGCGTAACTGCTCGATCTTGCGACAGGCGTGCAGCACGGTCGTATGGTCACGGCCACCAAACGCATCCCCGATTTCCGGCAGACTGTGGTTGGTTAACTCCTTTGCCAGCGCCATCGCCATCTGACGCGGACGCGCCACCGAGCGGGAACGACGTTTAGACAGTAAATCTGCCACTTTGATCTTGTAGTACTCAGCCACCGTCTTCTGAATATTGTCGATAGTGACCAGTTTTTCCTGCAAAGCCAATAAATCGCGCAGCGCTTCACGCACAAAATCGATGGTGATCGCCCGACCGGTGAAGTTGGCGTTGGCGATAACGCGGTTCAGCGCCCCTTCCAGCTCACGCACGTTGGAACGCAGGCGCTTGGCAATGAAGAACGCCACTTCACCCGGCAGGCGAATGTCGTTCTCGTCGGCTTTTTTCATCAGGATCGCGACGCGGGTTTCCAGCTCCGGCGGCTCGATCGCCACGGTCAGGCCCCAGCCGAAGCGGGATTTGAGACGATCTTCAACGCCGTTGATCTCTTTTGGATAACGATCCGAGGTCAGAATGATCTGCTGATTGCCTTCCAGCAGGGCGTTAAAGGTATGGAAAAACTCTTCCTGCGATCGTTCTTTATTGGCAAAGAACTGAATGTCATCGATCAGCAGCGCATCAACGGAACGGTAGTAGCGTTTAAACTCTTCGATCGCATTGTTTTGCAGGGCTTTTACCATGTCCTGAACGAAGCGTTCGGAGTGCATATACACTACTTTGGCATTGGGCTTACGCGCCATAATGCCGTTGCCCACCGCATGCAGCAGGTGCGTTTTACCGAGACCCGTGCCGCCATACAGGAACAGCGGGTTGTAAGCGCCACCGGGGTTATCGGCAACCTGACGAGCCGCCGCGCGTGCCAGCTGGTTCGACTTACCTTCAACGAAGTTATCGAACGTGTGTTTCACGTTAACGTTAGAGCGGTAGGTAGGCTCAGCGGGGGCCGGAACGTTATCCCAGCCCTGACGAACCGGTGCAACGCGAGGCGCTGGAGCGGGCGCCGCCTGTGCAGGGGCTGCCACATTGACAACTTCACGAACGGTTTGGGTGACCGGCTTTGTGCCCACTTCAAAACGCAGCTGTGGGGCATCTGACCCGCAGAAATCGTTCAGCAGTCCATTAATGTTATTAAGGTATTTATCCCTTACCCAATCGAGCACGAAACGGTTTGGCGCATACAAAGCCAGCGTGTTATCGCTCAGTTCCGCCTGCAACGGGCGGATCCACATACTGAATTCTGTGGCTGGTAACTCATCCTGCAATCGGGCAAGACACTGCTGCCAAAGCGAAAGTGACACGGCGGACTCCACTCGAACAATAAAAGAAAACTATTGAATATTCATGATTGTTGGCGCACATCGACATGACCCCATCAGGGTGATGTGCGAACCGCTATCTGCGGTTATACACGCTATCGTTGATACAACCTGAACGATGTTGTGTTTATGCCCGACCAGGATCGCTGGATCCCGATCGGGACCGCGGATCATAGCCTAAACTGAGCCAGAGATCTTCTGTTTCTCACAGATTCTTCCCGATTTATCCACAGGAAGATCCAGAATCGGGTAAGTGTAAACGATCCTGACGCGAGTGCCTCGCGATTTAGGCCGCATATTGGAAAATTTAATGAGCACAGACAATTTTTGGCTTAAATGATCTAACGAAGATCCGGGACGATCCTTGCGCTTTATCGTTGAGCCCGTATAATCCTCGACCCGGCGCGTGATGCTCATCTTCCTGCGTCGTCCGCTGCTCATTTTCCACGCGAAAACGTGCGGAAATACACAGGGATTTAAGGAAAGAGAATTGACTCCGGAGTGTACAATTATTACAATCCGGCCTCTTTAATCACCCACGGCTTCGGCGTCCGTCATTCGAAACTCGGTCGGGCATCCGCAAAAGTCATGAATTTTTTCAAGTTTAGGTAGAAATCGCCATGAAACGCACTTTTCAACCGTCTGTACTGAAGCGCAACCGTTCTCACGGCTTCCGTGCTCGTATGGCTACTAAAAATGGTCGTCAGGTTCTGGCACGTCGTCGTGCTAAAGGCCGCGCTCGTCTGACCGTTTCCAAGTAATAAAGCTAACCCCTGAGTGGTTAAGCTCGCATTTCCCAGGGAGTTACGTTTGTTAACTCCCACTCATTTCACTTTCGTCTTCCAGCAGCCATTACGGGCTGGCACGCCGCAAATCACCATCCTCGGCCGCCAAAATTCGCTGGGGCATCCCCGCATCGGTCTCACAGTCGCCAAGAAAAACGTTAAGCGTGCGCATGAACGCAACCGGATTAAACGTCTGACGCGTGAAAGCTTCCGTTTACGTCAGCACGAACTGCCTTCAATGGATTTCGTGGTGGTGGCTAAAAAAGGGGTTGCCGACCTCGATAACCGTGCTCTCTCGGAAGCGTTGGAAAAATTATGGCGCCGCCACTGTCGCCTGGCTCGCGGGTCCTGATAGCCCTCATTCGGGTCTATCAACGCCTGATTAGTCCGCTACTCGGGCCACACTGCCGTTTCACGCCAACATGCTCAAGCTACGGAATTGAGGCATTGCGCAGGTTTGGAGTGATAAAAGGCAGTTGGTTGACGGTGAAACGCGTATTAAAATGCCACCCTTTACACCCAGGTGGAGACGACCCCGTCCCTCCAGGACCTTTTGATACCAGAGAACACTAACGATGGATTCGCAACGCAATCTTCTTATCATCGCTTTGTTGTTCGTGTCTTTCATGATCTGGCAGGCATGGGAGCAGGATAAAAATCCTCAACCCCAGCAGCAGACCACGCAGACCACGACCACCGCAGCGGGTAGCGCCGCCGACCAGGGCGTACCGGCCAGTGGCCAGGGGAAACAGATTACGGTTAAGACCGATGTGCTTGAGCTGACTATCAACACCCGTGGTGGTGATGTTGAGCAGGCGCTGCTGTTGACCTACCCGAAAGAGCTGAAGTCTACCGAACCGTTCCAGTTACTGGAAACCACGCCTGAATTTATCTACCAGGCGCAGAGCGGCCTGACCGGTCGTGATGGCCCGGATAACCCGGCTAACGGTGCGCGTCCACTGTATAACGTCGAGAATGACACGTTTGTGCTGGCTGATGGTCAGAACGAACTGGTTATCCCGATGACCTACACCGACGCGGCAGGCAACACCTTCACCAAAACCTTCACCCTGAAACGCGGTGAGTATGCGGTGAACGTGGGCTACAGCGTACAGAACGCCGGTGCGAAACCACTGGAAATCTCTACCTTTGGTCAGCTGAAGCAGTCCATCAATCTGCCGTCTCACCGTGATACCGGAAGCAGCAACTTTGCGCTGCATACCTTCCGTGGCGCGGCTTACTCCACGCCAGATACCAAGTACGAGAAATACAAATTCGACACCATTGCCGATAACGAAAACCTGAACGTCAGCTCTAAAGGCGGTTGGGTCGCAATGCTGCAACAGTATTTCGCGACGGCGTGGGTACCGAATAACGACGGTACGAACAACTTCTACACCGCGAACCTCGGCAACGGTATTGCAGCCATCGGCTACAAATCTCAGCCAGTTCTGGTGCAGCCGGGTCAAACCGGTAAACTGGCAAGCACCCTGTGGGTCGGCCCGGAAATCCAGGACAAAATGGCTGCCGTTGCGCCGCACCTGGATCTGACCGTCGATTACGGTTGGTTGTGGTTCATCTCTCAGCCGCTGTTTAAGCTGCTGAAGTTCATCCACAGCTTCCTGGGTAACTGGGGCTTCTCCATCATCGTTATCACCTTTATCGTTCGTGGCATCATGTACCCGCTGACTAAAGCGCAGTACACCTCCATGGCGAAGATGCGTATGCTACAGCCGAAGATTCAGGCTATGCGTGAGCGTCTGGGCGATGACAAACAGCGTCAGAGCCAGGAGATGATGGCCCTGTATAAAGCAGAGAAAGTAAACCCACTGGGTGGTTGCTTCCCGCTGCTGATTCAGATGCCAATCTTCCTTGCGCTGTACTACATGCTGATGGGTTCCGTTGAGCTGCGCCACGCGCCGTTCGCTCTGTGGATCCATGACCTGTCCGCACAGGACCCGTACTACATCCTGCCGATCCTGATGGGCGTGACGATGTTCTTCATTCAGAAGATGTCTCCGACCACCGTGACCGACCCGATGCAGCAGAAGATCATGACCTTTATGCCGGTCATCTTCACCGTGTTCTTCCTGTGGTTCCCGTCAGGTCTGGTGCTGTACTATATCGTCAGCAACCTGGTGACCATCATCCAGCAGCAGCTGATTTACCGTGGTCTGGAAAAACGTGGCCTGCATAGCCGCGAAAAGAAAAAGTCCTGATTCGGTAACTTAACGCTAAAATAAGGGCGGTCGATTGACCGCCTTTTTTATTTGTATTGAACGAGAGCAACCATGAGCCATAACGACACTATCGTCGCCCAGGCAACCCCACCGGGACGCGGTGGTGTAGGCATTCTGCGCATCTCCGGCCTGAAGGCGCGTGAGGTGGCCGAAGCGGTGCTGGGTAAACTGCCAAAGCCGCGCTACGCTGATTATCTGCCGTTTAAGGATGCCGACGGCACACCGCTGGACCAGGGCATCGCGCTGTGGTTCCCCGGCCCAAACTCCTTTACCGGCGAAGACGTGCTGGAGCTTCAGGGTCACGGCGGCCCGGTGATCCTCGACCTGCTGTTAAAGCGTATTCTGACCCTGCCAGGCCTGCGCATTGCAAAGCCGGGTGAGTTCTCCGAGCGTGCCTTCCTGAACGATAAGCTCGACCTGGCGCAGGCCGAGGCGATTGCCGACCTAATCGACGCCAGTTCCGAACAGGCAGCCCGCTCCGCGCTGAACTCGTTGCAGGGGGCATTTTCCGCACGCGTGAATCACCTTGTGGAAGCACTTACTCACCTGCGAATCTATGTCGAAGCGGCTATCGACTTCCCGGACGAGGAGATCGACTTCCTCTCAGACGGTAAAATTGAAGCTCAGCTCAACCAGGTGATGAACGATCTCGATGCCGTTCGCGCCGAAGCGCGCCAGGGCAGCCTGCTGCGTGAAGGAATGAAGGTGGTGATTGCTGGTCGCCCCAATGCCGGAAAATCGAGCCTGCTGAACGCCCTGGCGGGCCGTGAAGCGGCGATCGTGACCGACATAGCCGGCACCACCCGCGATGTCCTGCGCGAGCATATCCATATCGACGGCATGCCGCTGCACATCATCGACACCGCTGGCCTGCGCGATGCGAGCGATGAAGTCGAGCGTATCGGTATCGAACGCGCCTGGCAGGAGATCGAGCAGGCCGACCGCGTGCTGTTTATGGTGGACGGCACGACAACCGACGCCGTTGACCCGGCTGAAATCTGGCCAGACTTTATCGCCCGTCTCCCGGCTAAACTGCCGATCACCGTGGTGCGCAACAAGGCCGACGTTACCGGCGAAACGCTGGGCATCAGCGATGTGAATGGTCACTCACTTATTCGCCTGTCGGCCCGTACCGGTGAAGGCGTGGAAGCCCTGCGTAGCCATCTCAAACAGAGCATGGGCTTCGACACCAGTATGGAGGGCGGCTTCCTGGCACGTCGTCGTCACTTGCAGGCGCTGGAAGAGGCGGCTCGCCACCTTGAGCAGGGTAAAGCCCAGCTGATCGGCGCGTGGGCCGGTGAACTGCTGGCGGAAGAGCTGCGTCTGGCGCAGCAGAACCTGAGCGAGATCACCGGGGAGTTTACGTCGGACGATCTGCTGGGACGGATTTTCTCGAGCTTCTGCATTGGTAAGTAATTCCCGTTAATACAGGGTGATTTCCTCCAGGGAAATCACCATTGTCCAAATGGCAACTCGCTTAATCCCTCCACGCCCCCTATCCTGCTTGCCTGCATCTATGGGGGATTTATGGCTCGTTTTCTGTTCTGTAGTTTTGCGCTGGTTCTGCTGTATCCGTCCGGCATTGATATGTATCTGGTAGGGCTACCGCATATTGCCCGCGATCTGGGCGCCAGCGAGGCGCAGCTGCACATCGCGTTTTCGGCCTACCTCGCGGGAATGGCGTCGTCGATGGTATTTGCCGGGAAAATCGCGGATAAAGCAGGCCGTCAGCCCGTCGCCATTACGGGTGCAGTTATCTTTGCGCTGGCATCAGTACTGTCTTCAGTAGCTCAGGAAAGCACAATGTTCCTGTCAGGCCGTTTTATCCAGGGCATTGGCGCGGGTGGCTGTTACGTGGTGGCGTTTGCTATTCTTCGCGATACCTTAAGCGCCCAGCGCCGCGCTAAAGTGCTGTCGATGCTGAACGGCATTACCTGCATCATCCCGGTGCTGGCACCGGTTGTAGGCTACCTGATTATGCTTAAATTTCCGTGGCAGAGTCTTTTCTGGACCATGGCCGCAATGGGCGCCATCGTCTTTATCCTGTCCGTGACGGTGCTGAAAGAGACCCATCCCGGTTCGCAACAGCCATATCACACCGCAACCCTCCATCCGGCTGAAAAGCTGATGAATCGCTTTTTCCTGAGTCGGCTGGCAATCACCACGCTTAGCGTGGCGGTGATCCTCACCTATGTAAACGTTTCCCCGGTGTTACTGATGGAGACGATGGGCTTCGATCGCGGTGAGTATTCGACGGTGATGGCGCTAACCGCGATGGTGAGCATGGCGGTTTCATTCTCCACGCCCTTTGCGCTCAACATCTTCCGCCAGCGCACGCTGATGCTCACCTCACAGACGCTGTTCCTCGCCGCAGGCGTGATCCTGGCGACCGCCACCTCACACGCTGTAATGCTGGTGGGCATTACTCTGATCTGCGCCGGATTCTCCGTCGGCTTTGGTGTAGCGATGAGTCAGGCACTTGGCCCGTTTTCATTGCGGGCAGGCGTGGCAAGCTCGGTGCTGGGCATTGCGCAGGTCTGCGGTTCGTCACTGTGGATTTGGCTGGCGGCGGTGATCGGCCTTAACGCGCTGAATATGCTGATCGGGGTTCTGATTGGCTGTAGCATACTCTGCATTACCTTACTTATGGTCATCCAGCCCGCGGCGCACTATGAAGAAGCCCATCAGCAGTCTCGATCTTAATCTTTTACTTTGCCTGCAACTTTTGTTGCAGGAGCGCAGCGTCACCAAAGCCGCGAAGCGGATGAACGTGACGCCGTCCGCGGTGAGTAAATCGCTGGCGAAGCTGCGCGACTGGTTCGACGATCCGCTGTTTGTGAAAACGCCTTTAGGGCTATTGCCCACACCGCTGACGGTGAGTCTGGAACAGGATTTGGCCGACTGGATGCAGATTGGCAACCAGATCCTCGATAAATTCCACCATAGCTCTCCAGGCGGGCTTAAGTTTGTGCTCGCCGCCGAAACACCGCTGATGCTGATCCGCTTTAATGCCCTGCTGGAGCAGGTGAATGAACGCTACCCACAGGCGACGGTGAAGCTGCGCCAATGGGATTACGATTCGCTGGACGCCATTACGCGCGGAGAAGTGGATCTAGGCTTCACCGGGCGTGAAACGCACCCTCGCTCGCGCGAACTGCTAAAGCTGATGCCGTGGTTTATCGACTACGAAATCCTGTTCAGTGACCGTCCGTGCGTGTATTTGCGCGAGGATCATCCCGCGCTCCAGGAAGCATGGGATCTGGAGACGTTTCTGCGCTACCCGCATATCAGCATCTTCTGGGAACGCAGCGACACCTGGGCGCTCGACGAGGTGCTAAGAGAGATGGGTCGGGAGCGTAACATCGCCATGAGTTTGCCCGGTTTTGAACAGTCGATGTTTATGGCGGCCCAGCCGGATCACAACTACATTGCCACTGCGCCGCACTACTGCCATCACTACAATCAACTCCACCAGCGTAATCTGGTCTGTCTGCCCATTCCCATCGATGAGGCGCAGGCAGAAAAGCTCACCGTCCCCTTCACGCTGATCTGGCATAAACGGAACAGCCATAATCCGAAAATCCTCTGGCTGCGCGAGACGATCAAAGCGCTGTATACCGCACCAGGTCAGGTTTTTGCCTAAGATAATGTAAAGTTCGGTGCTCAGGCTTCTCTTATTTCCATTTACTGATTAAAACAGAAGCTGAGTTAAGCGATAATCATGTAACCGTTTAACCGACTACGACCATTATCAAGGAGCGAAAAATGGCTACGCACTTTGCACGAGGAACATTAACGGAAGGGCATCTCGTATCGGCCAGACTTTCTTCAGCCTGTCACAGTGAGGCGCTCAAACTACCTGAACACCGCAGGACGCGGTTTTTAGCTTCCCGAGCGCTCCTCGCAGAACTGCTTTTTATGCTCTACGGCACCAGCGAATTACCGGACATACTCACCCAGCCAGAAGGTCGCCCGGTTTTTGCGGACCCGGCACTCCCCCATTTTTCCATTGCGTACACCGGCAACATTGTTGGCGTCGCGCTGACGACGGAAGGTGATTGCGGCCTGGATATGGAGCTACAACGCGTCACGCGCAGCTTCCATGGTGCTAACGCGCTCGATGAATACCCGCTCTCCAGCAATGAAAAGCTGTGGATACGTAACCAGAACGACCCCGTTGAAGCCAGAGCGCAGCTCATCACCCTTCGCCAGAGCATCCGCAAACTGAGCGGCGCGGCGTCAGACGACGCCAGCCTGTTGCAGCTGCTCCCCGGCTCCGGACGCCTGCGCGCGACAAAAGCCTCGCTGGTAGAGGCACTCTGCGACGCTGAGGACGTACTGATCTGGTCCGTTGCGGTGACCCCCGCCATCGAACGGCTGAAAATCTGGGAGTTTGACAGCACTCGCGGTTGGCGTAGTCTTCCGGATGTACCTGAGCGCGCCAACGAGCCCGCCGCGCGCCTGATGCGATTAACCAGTTTACCGGCAGAAAAAGCATACACCCATAGCTGATCCGTCCAGGATCATCATGATGAAACAGGAGTAATCATGTCTGATACGTTGAAAGTTGTTACGTTACTGGGAAGCCTGCGCAAAGGTTCTTTTAACGGGATGGTTGCCCGTACGCTGCCGCAGCTGGCGCCTGCGGGAATGGAGATCAGTGCCCTGCCGTCCATTGGCGACATCCCGCTTTATGATGCTGACGTTCAGCAGGAAGAAGGGTTCCCGCAGAGTGTGGAAGCGATAGCCGAGCAAATCCGTCAGGCTGACGGCGTGGTGATTGTGACGCCTGAGTATAACTACTCGGTGCCGGGTGGTCTGAAGAACGCCATTGACTGGCTGTCCCGTTTACCGGAGCAGCCGCTGTCTGGTAAACCTGTGCTGATCCAGACCAGCTCAATGGGCGCCATCGGCGGCGCGCGCTGCCAGTATCACCTGCGTCAGATCCTGGTGTTCCTGGATGCGATGGTGATGAACAAGCCGGAATTTATGGGCGGCGTGATTCAGAACAAGGTCGACCCGCAGACGGGTGAAGTGGTGGATCAGAGTACGCGTGACCATCTCTCTGGCCAGCTGACCGCGTTTGGGGATTATATTAAGCGGGTGAAGGCCTGATAAAAAAGCCCGGTGGCGCTAGCGCTTACCGGGCCTACATTCGTCAGTAGGTCAGGTAAGCGAAGCGCCACCTGACACCACCAGCATCTTAGTGTGCATCAATAAACACAATCTTCAGCACAAACAGCAGCGCCACAATAATCACGCACGGGCTAAGTTCGCGGAAGCGGCCGGTACCGATCTTCATCACGCAGTAAGAGATAAAGCCCAGCGCGATACCTTCGGTGATCGAGAAGCTGAACGGCATCATCACCGCGGTAATAAATGCCGGAACGGCTTCCGTCAGATCTTCCCACTTCACGCGCGCCAGGCTTGAGGTCATCAGCACGCCGACGTAGATCAGCGCGCCGGCTGCCGCGTATGGTGGCACCATCCCCGCCAGCGGAGAGAGGAAGATCACCAGCAGGAACAGCAGACCCACAACTACCGCCGTCAGGCCGGTACGACCGCCCACGGACACACCGGAAGAGGATTCAATGTAAGCGGTAACAGACGAGGTACCGATGAAAGAGCCAGCAACGGAAGAGATGCTATCCACATACAGCGCCTGCTTCATGCGCGGGAATTTGCCTTTTTCATCTGCCAGACCCGCTTTGTCGGTCACGCCAATCAGCGTACCGGAGGAGTCAAACAGGTTGACCAGCATGAAGGAGAAAATCACCCCGGCCAGTCCCAGGTTCAGCGAGCCCGCCAGATCAACGTGGCCAATCACGGTAGAGACGCTCGGTGGCGCAGAGACGATACCGTTGTAATGCACGTCACCCAGCATCCAGCCCAGCAGCGTGGTCACAATGATAGAGACCAGCACCGCAGCATGGATATTGCGCGATGCCAGGATCGCGATGATAAAGAAGCCCAGCACGCCCAGCAGCACGCTGTGAGAGGTCAGGTTACCAATGCTCACCAGCGTTTCCGGGTTCGCCACGATAACGCCAGCGTTTTTCAGCCCCATCATGCCGATGAACAGACCGATACCGCTGGTGATGCCCACGCGCAGGCTCACGGGAATGTTCGCAATCATCCAGTAGCGCACGCGGAAGATGGTCAGCAGCAGCAGGCCGACCGCGCCCCAGAAAATAGCGCCCATCCCAACCTGCCACGGCAGGCCCATCGCCTGAACCACCACGAACGCAAAGAACGCATTCAGACCCATTGCCGGGGCCAGCGCCACGGGCAGATTAGCGAAAACGCCCATCAGGATGCTGCCAAGGGCCGCGATCAGACAGGTGGTTACAAAGACGGCGCTGGTGTCCATGCCAGCCACGCCCAGAATTTGCGGGTTAACGAAAACGATATAGACCATCGTCAGGAAGGTAGTAAAACCGGCGATCACTTCGGTGCGTGCCGTTGTGCCGTGCTCGCGCAGTTTGAACACGCGCTCAAGCAGCCCCTGACCAGATGTCTGGGTAGTGTGTTGTTGACTCATCATCAATTTCCGAACAAGGAGGGAAAATTCGTCGCTATCCTATACCAAAATGCGACAATAGTGGCGGTTACGGGATACTTTTTTCATTGATTTTGCTTATACGGCAACGATTGCGTCCCGGTGAACTGCCGTACGAAAACGTTAAACTTGTTAAAAGGGAAAGGCATGTCCGGAATTGAAGCGGTATTTTTCGACTGTGACGGTACGCTGGTCGACAGTGAGGTCATTTGTTCCCGCGCGTATGTCGCCATGTTCCAGGAATTTGGTATTACGCTCGATCTCGAAGAGGTGTTTAAACGCTTTAAGGGCGTGAAGCTGTACGAGATCATCGACATCATTAACGAAGAGCACGGGGTGGATCTGGTGAAAGCGGATCTGGAACCGGTGTACCGCGCCGAGGTCGCACGCCTCTTCGACGCCGAGCTGGAAGTTATCGCCGGCGCTAACGCGCTGCTGGATGCGATGACGGTGCCGATCTGCGTAGTCTCTAACGGCCCGGTCAGCAAAATGCAGCACTCGCTCGGCAAGCTGGAGATGTTGCACCACTTCCCGGAAAAACTGTTCAGCGGCTACGATATCCAGCGCTGGAAGCCCGATCCGGCGCTGATGTTCCACGCGGCGAAGGCGATGAACGTCAACGTGGAGAACTGCATTCTGGTGGATGACTCATCTGCCGGCGCGCAGTCAGGGATTGATGCGGGGATGGAGGTGTTTTACTTCTGCGCCGATCCGCACAACAAGCCGATCGACCATCCAAAAGTGACAACCTTTACCGATCTGGCGCAACTGCCAGCGTTGTGGAAGGCGCGCGGGTGGGATATTACGCGTTGAATTAACGTAGGGCGGGTAAGCGTTAGCGCCACCCGCCACACATATCACTCTTTCGGATCTTTACCCGCCAGCAGCTTGTCCAGCTCGTCGCCGCCCACGTGTCGGAAATCCTGCCCCTTCACGAAATAGAAAATGTATTCACAAATGTTCTGGCAACGGTCACCGATACGCTCGATGGAGCGCGCGCAGAACAGCGCGGTCAGTACGCTTGGAATGGTACGTGAATCTTCCATCATGTAGGTCATCAGCTGACGCACAATGCCTTCGTATTCCTGGTCAACTTTCTTGTCTTCACGGTAGATACGGACCGCTTCGTCCAGATCCATGCGCGCGAAAGCGTCCAGCACGTCGTGCAGCATCTGCACGGTGTGGCGACCGAGAGACTCCAGGCTCACCAGCAGCGGCTGGTGCTGCTGGGAGAATTTCTCCAGCGCGGTACGGCAGATTTTATCCGCCACGTCACCGATACGCTCCAGCTCGGCGATGGTTTTGATGATCGCCATCACCAGACGCAGGTCGCTCGCCGTCGGCTGACGCTTCGCAATGATGCGCACGCAGGCTTCGTCGATGGCGACTTCCATCATATTGACGTTGTGGTCGCCTTCAATAACGCGCTTAGCCAGCTCGCTGTCCTGGTTGTGCATCGCCGTGATCGCGTCAGAAAGCTGCTGCTCGACCATGCCGCCCATGGTCATCACCTGGGTGCGAATGCTTTCCAGTTCTGCGTTAAACTGGCCGGAAATGTGTTTATTAAGATTGAGGTTGTCCATGGTTTCTCCACATGCACTAAGGCAAATCAACCGTAGCGGCCAGTAATATAATCTTCGGTTTGTTTCTTCGCCGGACGAGTGAACAGCGCGTCCGTATCGCTGAACTCAATCAACTCGCCCAGATACATAAACGCCGTGTGGTCAGAACAACGTGCAGCCTGCTGCATGTTGTGGGTCACGATCACCACGGTGTAATCCTGCTTCAGCTCGGTGATCAGCTCTTCGATACGTCCGGTCGAGATCGGGTCCAGGGCTGAGCACGGCTCATCCAGCAGCAAGACTTCCGGGCGAATGGCGATACCGCGCGCAATGCACAGACGCTGCTGCTGACCACCGGAGAGAGAGTACCCACTCTGGTGAAGTTTATCTTTGGTTTCGTTCCATAATGCGGCCTTGGTCAATGCCCACTGCACGCGCTCGTCCATATCCGCACGGGAGAGCTTCTCAAACAGACGCACACCAAAGGCGATGTTGTCATAGATCGACATCGGGAACGGCGTGGGTTTCTGGAATACCATCCCCACTTTCGCACGCAGCAGGGCGATATCCTGGGTATTGGTCAGGATGTTGTCACCGTCCAGCAGAATTTCACCTTCTGCGCGCTGCTCCGGATAGAGCGAATACATTTTGTTAAAGGTGCGCAGCAGCGTGGATTTGCCACAGCCGGACGGACCGATGAATGCCGTTACCTGGTTCTTTGCGATATCCAGGTTGATATTCTTCAGGGCATGGAATTTGCCGTAGTAGAAGTTCAAATCACGAACCTGAATCTTACCCGGGGCAGTATCAACCATACTCATTGACTCATTTCCTCATTCGGCGCCGCGATGTGCCGCGCCGTAAAAATTTAACCGTGTTTCTTCTTCGCGAAAATGACGCGCGCCAGAATGTTCAGCAACAGTACGCAAAGGGTGATGATCAGCACCCCGGCCCAGGCCAGCTGCTGCCATTCCGCGAATGGGCTCATCGCAAATTTAAAGATCGTCACCGGCAGGTTGGCGATCGGCTGCATCATGTCCGTGCTCCAGAACTGATTGGAGAGGGCGGTAAACAGCAGCGGTGCGGTTTCACCGGCGATACGGGCGATAGCCAGCAGGATACCGGTCATGATCCCCGAGACGGACGCTTTCAGGGTGATCGCCGAAATCATCTTCCATTTAGGCGTACCCAGCGCGTAAGCCGCTTCACGCAGGCTGTCCGGCACCAGTTTCAGCATGTTTTCAGTGGTACGAATAACGATAGGCACCTGCAACAGCGCCAGCGCAATCACACCCGCCCAGCCGGAGAAGTGTTCCATTTGCGCCACCACGATGGTGTAAACAAACAGACCCACGACAATCGACGGGGCAGAAAGCAGAATGTCGTTAATGAAGCGGATGACTTCAGCGATCCAGGACTTGCGGCCATATTCCGCCAGATAGATACCCGCCATGATGCCCAACGGCGTACCGAAAACGGTCGCCCACAGGATCAGCAGGCCGCTGCCCGCCAGGGCGTTTGCCAGACCACCACCCGCCGTGTTCGGCGGCGGCGTCATCTCGGTGAACAGCGCCAGGGACATTCCATCAATACCCCGGGTGATGGTGGACATCAGGATCCAGATCAGCCAGAACAGGCCGAACGCCATCGTCGCCATGGAAAGCGTCAACGCAATGCGGTTTTTAATCCGGCGCTTTGACTGCATTTTGCGACGGGATTCCGCAAGCTGAGCGGTGTTTTGCATGTCGAGAGTCGCCATTAGCGTGCCCCCTCGTTTTTAGCCAGACGCATAATCATCAGCTTGGAGATAGCCAGCACAATAAAGGTGATAACAAACAGGATCAGACCCAGTTCCATCAGCGCGGCGACGTGCAGCCCGGATTCCGCTTCGGCAAATTCGTTCGCCAGCGCAGAGGTAATACTGTTCCCCGGCATATAAAGCGAGGCGCTGTCGAGCTGGTAGGTGTTGCCGATGATAAAGGTGACCGCCATGGTTTCACCCAGCGCGCGGCCTAAGCCCAGCATAATGCCGCCAATCACCCCGTTTTTGGTGAACGGAAGGACGATGCGCCAGATAACTTCCCAGGTGGTGCAGCCGATGCCGTAGGCGGACTCTTTCATCATCACCGGGGTTTGTTCGAAGACATCGCGCATGACCGCCGCAATGTACGGAATAATCATGATGGCGAGGATCACACCTGCCGCCAGAATGCCGATACCGAATGCCGGGCCGGAGAACAGCGCCCCCACAAACGGAATGGCTGAGAGAACGTTACCGACCGGCTCCTGGAAGTACGTCGCAAACAGCGGCGCGAAGATAAACAGGCCCCACATGCCGTAAACGATACTTGGGATGGCCGCCAGCAGTTCAATGGCGATACCCAGCGGACGTCGCAGCCAGCCTGGCGCCAGTTCCGTCAGGAACAGGGCAATACCAAAGCTTACCGGAACCGCAATCAGCAGGGCGATAAAAGAGGTCACCAGCGTGCCGTAAATCGGCACCAGCGCACCGTAAATATCGTTCGGCGCATCCCACTCTTTGGTCCACAGGAAGGCGAAACCAAATTTTTGAATGCTCGGCCAGGAGGAGAAAATCAGGGACACGATAATGCCGCCCAGCAGCAATAGCACAATCAGCGCAGCCAGTTTCACCAGCGCGCTGAAAATCATGTCACCTTTTTTACCCGGAGGGTTAAATGCAGGCTTGGTTGCAGCCATAAATTACTCTTCTGTTTGAGACGTTTTTACGAATATGCCCGGTGGCGCTGACGCTTACCGGGCCTACAGAGTAAACCGTAGGGCGGGATCGCTGCGCGCCACCCGCCATCTTCGTTAAATATATCCTGTTAGTACAGTGCTTTACCGCTGCTGTCTTTCACGTTGGTTTTCCATGCAGCACGGATCTGCTCAACCACGCTGTCTGGCAGGCTGGCGTAATCCAGATCGTTAGCCTGTTTGCCGCCATTTTTGTATGCCCAGTCGAAGAACTTCAGCACTTCAGCACCCTGCTCAGGCTTCTTCTGCTCTTTGTGGACCAGAATGAAGGTGGTAGACGTGATAGGCCATGCATCGTCGCCTTTCTGGTTGGTCAGGTCCTGCGCGAAGGATTTGCTCCAGTCAGCGCCTTTCGCGGCGTTGGCGAAGTTCTCTTCGGTCGGGCTAACCGGTTTGCCGTCGGCAGAAACCAGTTTGGTGTAAGCCAGGTTGTTCTGCTTAGCGTAGGCATACTCTACGTAGCCGATAGAGCCAGGCAGACGCTGTACGAAGGCTGCGATACCGTCGTTGCCTTTACCGCCCAGACCGGTTGGCCAGTTAACGGTAGAGCCGGAACCGACTTTAGATTTCCACTCTTCGTTCACTTTCGCCAGGTAGCTGGTGAACACGAAAGAGGTACCAGAGCCGTCAGCACGACGAACCACCGCGATATTCTGCGAAGGCAGCTTAACGCCCGGGTTCAGCTTAGTGATGGCTTCGTCATCCCATTTTTTGATTTTACCCAGGTAGATGTCACCCAGGGTTTTGCCGTCCAGCACCAGCTCGCCTGATTTCAGGCCAGGGATGTTAACAGCCAGCACAACGCCGCCGATCACGGTCGGGAACTGGAACAGGCCTTCCTGATTCAGTTTCTCATCAGACAGCGGAGCGTCGGATGCGCCGAAATCAACGGTATTCGCGGTAATTTGTTTTACGCCACCGGAGGAGCCGATACCCTGATAGTTGACCTTGTTACCGGTCTCTTTCTGGTAGGTATCCGCCCATTTGGCATACACCGGCGCAGGGAAGGTTGCACCAGCGCCAGTCAGGCTTGCTGCTGCAAAGGCAGAGAAAGCGCTCATTGATAAGGTCGCGGCGACAACAGTTGCGACAGTGGTACGCATAACTTTCATAATGTCTCCTGCAAGGATTTCGTAAATCATTGTTTAAGTGGCTACGATGAGCAAAATAGGACAAACAGGTGACAGATAAATGTACGAAATATGACAGTTTTATGACAAAGAAAGTTTCACTTAAAGAAAACCAAAAAGATCTTTAATTCTCATCCACTTAAATGGGAACGTGACGGCAGGATTTCAGTAATATTTTCTTTATGTGACACTGAAAAAATAGCTGAAAATGACAGGTTGTCATAAAAAAAACTCCACCCGAAGGTGGAGTCTGAAGGAGTTATTCTACGGTAACAGACTTCGCCAGATTTCGCGGCTGGTCAACGTCGGTGCCTTTGATCAGCGCGACGTGATAAGCCAGCAGTTGCAGCGGAACGGTATAGAAGATCGGCGCAATCACCTCTTCCACATGCGGCATCTCAATGATGTGCATGTTATCGCTGCTGGCGAAACCGGCATCTTTATCCGCAAAGACGTACAGAACACCACCACGGGCGCGCACTTCTTCGATGTTAGATTTCAGTTTTTCCAGCAGTTCGTTGTTCGGTGCCACCACAATAACCGGCATATCCGCGTCGATCAGCGCCAGCGGGCCATGTTTCAGTTCACCTGCCGCGTAAGCTTCAGCATGAATGTAAGAGATCTCTTTCAGTTTCAGTGCGCCTTCCAGCGCAATCGGATACTGATCGCCACGCCCCAGGAACAGGGAGTGATGTTTGTCAGAGAAATCTTCCGCCAGCGCCTCAATGCGTTTGTCCTGAGACAGCATCTGCTCGATACGGCTCGGCAGCGCCTGAAGGCCATGCACAATGTCGTGTTCAACGGAGGCATCCAGACCTTTCAGACGCGCCAGTTTCGCCACCAGCATCAGCAGAACGGTTAACTGAGTGGTAAACGCCTTGGTGGAAGCCACGCCAATTTCAGTACCGGCTTTGGTCATCAGCGCCAGATCGGATTCACGTACCAGCGAAGAGCCCGGCACGTTACAGATGGCCAGCGAGCCCAGGTAACCCAACTCTTTAGACAGACGCAGCGCCGCCAGGGTATCAGCCGTTTCGCCAGACTGAGAAAGGGTGATCATCAGGCTGTTACGACGCACCGCAGATTTGCGGTAGCGGAACTCAGACGCGATTTCCACATCACACGGCACGCCCGCCAGGGATTCAAACCAGTAGCGCGAGACCATACCGGAGTTATAAGAGGTACCGCAGGCCACGATCTGAATGTGCTCGACTTTGCCCAGTAGTTCGTTGGCATTGGCGCCCAGCTCACTTAGATCCACTTCGCCGTGGCTGATGCGCCCGGTCAGGGTGTTTTTAATGGCGTTTGGCTGTTCGTAGATCTCTTTCTGCATGTAGTGACAGTAAGCACCTTTGTCGCCCGCGTCGTATTGCAGGTTTGATTCGATCTCCTGACGCTTAACCTGCTCGCCTTTCGTGTCGAATACGGTCACGCTGCGACGTGTCACCTCGGCAATGTCTCCCTCTTCCAGGAAGATAAAGCGACGGGTAACCGGCAGCAGCGCCAGCTGGTCGGAAGCGATAAAGTTTTCACCCATGCCCAGACCAATCACCATCGGACTACCGGAACGCGCGGCCAGCAGCGTGGACGGGTCGCGGGAATCCATGATCACCGTACCGTAAGCACCACGCAGCTGAGGGATAGCGCGCAGCACCGCATCACGCAGTGTACCGCCCTTTGCCAGCTCCCAGTGCACCAGGTGAGCAATCACTTCGGTGTCGGTTTCAGAGACGAAGGTATAGCCGCGCGCTTTCAGTTCTTCACGCAGCGGTTCGTGGTTTTCGATAATGCCGTTATGCACCACCACAATGTGTTCAGACACATGCGGGTGTGCGTTGCCTTCAGATGGCTCACCGTGGGTCGCCCAGCGGGTATGTGCAATACCGGTGCCACCGTGCAGCGGATGTTCTTCCGCAGCCTGGGCCAGCATCTGCACTTTACCGAGACGACGCAGACGGGTCATATGACCTTCTGCATCGACCACAGCCAGACCGGCTGAGTCGTAACCACGGTATTCCAGACGACGTAAACCTTCGAGAAGGATTTCAGCAATATCACGCTGCGCAACTGCGCCAACAATTCCACACATAGTTAGATTTCCTGATTATGGCGTTATGCCATGCGTTGTCGCTGACCTGTATTTGCCCTTTCCGGGCGCCCCGAGCCTTGTAGAGAGTGGGGTTATTTTTATGGGTACTGCTTGTGGGGGGAGATATATATTTATCTCCTCTCCCGGGTTTGCCTGATGTCGGCTACGCCTTATCAGGCCTACTCAATCGTAGGGCGGGTTAGCATAGCGCCACCCGCCTTGTTGTTACTTCTTCTTCACCGGGCGTTTCCAGCCCTGCTTGCTGACCTGCGGCACACGGCTTAACACCAGCTCGTTCTCGGCCACATCGCGCGTAACGGTTGTCCCGGCGGCAATGGTCACGCCTTTGCCCACGGTGACGGGCGCCACCAGCTGGGTATCGGAGCCTACAAACACATCATCACCGATGATGGTTTTAAACTTATTGGCACCGTCATAGTTACAGGTGATGGTTCCAGCACCGATGTTTACGTTGTCGCCAATTTCCGCATCGCCCAGATAGGTCAGATGACCGGCTTTCGAGCCCTTACCCAGACGCGCTTTTTTCATTTCCACAAAGTTACCTACGTGAGCGCCTTCCAGCAGCTCAGCGCCCGGGCGCAGACGCGCAAACGGGCCGATGGTACATGCCGCCTCAAGATGGGCATCTTCCACCACGCTGTACGGGCTGATTTCGCAGTCGTCACCGATCACGCTGTTTTTAATCACGCAGCCAGTGCCGATTTTGACGCGGTTGCCCAACGTGACGTTACCTTCCAGGATAACGTTAGTATCTATTTCAACGTCGCGCCCGTGGGTCAGCGTGCCACGCAGATCGAAACGCGCCGGATCGCGCAGCATAACGCCCGCGAGCAACAGCTTTTCTGCCTGCTCGGACTGGTAAATACGCTCCAGGCGAGAAAGCTGGAGACGGTTGTTTACCCCGTCCGTTTCGCTGATGCGAGCCGGGTGAACGGCGGCAATCTCACGCCCTTCCTGGTACGCCATCGCAATGATGTCGGTGATGTAGTATTCACCCTGCGCGTTGTTATTGTTGAGTCTGGACAGCCAGCGCTTCATATCCGCACCGTTCGCAATCAGGATGCCGGTGTTGATCTCCTGAATCTGGCGCTGTTCGTCAGTGGCATCTTTATGCTCAACAATCCCGGTTACCTTGCCGTTTTCACGCGTAATGCGGCCATAGCCGGTTGGATCGTCCAGCACGACGGTCAACAAACCGATGCCGCCCTGCGGTTTGGCTTCACGCAGGCGAGTGAGGGTTTCAACGGAGATCAGCGGGACGTCGCCGTAGAGCATCAGGATATCTTCATCATCAGCGAAGAAGGGTGCAGCCTGCTGCATCGCATGGCCTGTACCCAACTGTTCTGCCTGTAGCACCCAGTTGAGATTGTCATCACGCAGCGTTTTTTTCAGCAGGTCGCCGCCATGTCCATAAACCAGATGCACCTGGCTGGCGCCTAATTCATTCGCTGCATCAATAACATGCTGAACCATTGGCTTTCCTGCCAGCGTGTGGAGCACCTTAGGCAGATCGGAATACATGCGGGTACCTTTGCCTGCGGCAAGGATCACCACGCTCATCGCACTGTTTAACATACGCATCCTGACGGTAGTTTGTGTGAGAAGTAAAAACGTTTGATGCTTAAAATTCTACATCTTTTTCATCATGAATTAAGGCCGAAAAAAAAAGCCAGTCTGGGATCCAGACTGGCTTTTGTGCTTTTCAAGCCGGTGTTACATCGCTTTTTTGGTCAACTCGATAACGCGCAGTTTCGCGATCGCTTTGGCCAGCTCCGCAGACGCCTGAGCGTAATCCACGTCACCATGAGAGCTGTTAATGTGCTCTTCAGCCTTACGCTTCGATTCCAGGGCTCGCGCTTCGTCGAGATCCTGGCCACGAATAGCGGTATCGGCCAGAACGGTCACACTGCCTGGCTGCACTTCAAGAATGCCGCCGGACAGATAGATAAACTCTTCATGACCGAACTGTTTAACGATGCGGATCATACCAGGCTTAATGGCGGTGAGCAGCGGTGCGTGACCCGGGAAAATACCCAGTTCACCTTCACTACCCGTTACCTGGATTTTCTCGACCAGACCAGAGAACATTTGTTGCTCTGCGCTGACGACGTCCAGGTGGTAAGTCATTGCCATATCACCCTCCGATTAAGGCGTTAAAGTTTTTTGGCTTTTTCCACGGCTTCTTCGATGGAACCAACCATGTAGAACGCCTGCTCTGGCAGGTGATCGTATTCGCCTTCCATGATGCCTTTAAAGCCACGGATGGTGTCTTTCAGGGAAACGTATTTACCAGGTGCACCGGTGAATACTTCCGCAACGAAGAACGGCTGGGACAGGAAGCGCTGGATCTTACGCGCACGTGCTACCACCAGTTTGTCTTCTTCAGACAGTTCATCCATACCCAGGATGGCGATGATGTCTTTCAGTTCCTGATAACGTTGCAGCAGGGACTGTACGCCACGCGCGGTGTCGTAGTGCTCCTGGCCAACAACCAGTGGATCCAGCTGACGGCTGGTGGAGTCCAGCGGGTCAACGGCCGGGTAGATACCCAGAGACGCGATCTGACGGCTCAGTACCACGGTTGCATCTAAGTGAGCAAAGGTGGTGGCTGGGGATGGGTCAGTCAAGTCATCCGCAGGTACGTATACCGCCTGAACGGAGGTGATAGAACCGGTTTTGGTAGAGGTGATACGTTCCTGAAGAACACCCATCTCTTCCGCAAGCGTAGGCTGATAACCTACCGCTGAAGGCATACGACCCAGCAGTGCAGATACTTCAGTACCGGCCAGGGTGTAACGGTAGATGTTATCAACGAACAGCAGAACGTCACGACCTTCGTCACGGAACTTCTCAGCCATGGTCAGGCCGGTCAGCGCAACGCGCAGACGGTTTCCTGGTGGCTCGTTCATCTGGCCGTAAACCAGGGATACTTTATCCAGAACGTTGGAGTCGGTCATTTCGTGGTAGAAGTCGTTACCCTCACGAGTACGTTCACCCACGCCCGCAAACACGGAGTAACCGGAGTGCTCGATCGCGATGTTACGGATCAGCTCCATCATGTTTACGGTTTTACCTACACCCGCACCACCGAACAGACCGACTTTACCGCCCTTCGCGAACGGACACATCAGGTCGATAACTTTGATGCCGGTTTCCAGCAGTTCCTGAGAGCTGGACAGCTCTTCGTAGGAAGGTGCCGCGCGGTGGATAGCCCAACGCTCTTCTTCACCGATGTCGCCTTTCATGTCGATTGGCTGACCCAATACGTTCATGATACGACCCAGTGTTGCTTTACCTACCGGGACTTCGATCGGGTGCTCAAGGTCTTTTACTTCCAGACCACGACGCAGACCGTCGGAAGAACCCATGGCGATGGTACGCACGATACCGCCGCCGAGCTGCTGCTGAACTTCCAGCACCAGGCTCTCGTTACCATTCTGTACCTCAAGCGCGTCGTACACGCGTGGTACGGCGTCCTGAGGGAACTCGACGTCCACCACGGCGCCGATTACCTGGACAATCTTTCCAGTAGCCATCTTGAATCCTCTACGTAATTCGTAAACCTGGTTAAACCGCGGCGGCCCCCGAGACGATCTCGGTGAGTTCCTGAGTAATGCTGGCCTGACGAGCTTTGTTGTAAACCAACTGCAGCTCTTTAATCAGGCTGCCGCCATTATCGGTCGCGGCTTTCATCGCCACCATTCGTGCGGCCTGCTCGCTGGCCAGGTTTTCTACAACGCCCTGATAAACCTGAGATTCAACGTAACGACGCAGCAGGGTATCCAGCAGCGGTTTCGGATCGGGTTCATACAGGTAATCCCAGGCTTTCTGTTTCAGCTCGTCATCTTCTGATGCCGGTAACGGCAGCATCTGAGTGAGCGTAGGCACCTGAGACATGGTGTTAATAAATTTGTTGCTGACAACGTACAGTCTGTCCAGACGGCCTTCATCGTAGGCCTGCAACATCACTTTAACCGGGCCGATCAGTTCGGACAGGGACGGGTTATCACCCATACCGGTCACCTGAGCGACAATGTTGCCGCCAACGGAGTTAAAGAAAGAGACGCCTTTAGAGCCAATCAGTGCCAGATCGCACTGAACGCCTTTATCGGACCAGCCTTTCATATCCGCCAGCAGTTTTTTGAACAGGTTAATGTTCAAGCCGCCACACAGACCACGGTCAGTCGACACCACCAAGTAGCCCACGCGCTTAACGTCGCGTTCTTCCAGGTAAGGGTGCTTATATTCCAGATTACCGTTCGCAAGGTGACCAATCACTTTGCGCATGGTCTCTGCATAAGGACGGCTGGCCGCCATGCGATCCTGCGATTTACGCATTTTGGAAGCGGCGACCATCTCCATCGCTTTAGTGATCTTTTGCGTGTTCTGGACGCTTGCGATCTTACTACGTATCTCTTTTGCGCCGGCCATGAGCTTCTCCTCAATGCCAGACGGCTTGTCCTGAGACAAGCCGCCGGACGATTACCAGGATTGGGTTGCTTTGAAGGAATCGAGGATAGCTTTCAGCTTGCCTTCGATTTCGTCGTTATAGCCACCGGTCTGGTTGATCTCTTGCATCAGCGGAGCGTGATCACGGTCGACGTAAGCCAGCAGAGCGGCTTCGAAGCTACCGATTTTCGCCAGTTCCACATCTTCGAGGTAACCGCGTTCAGCCGCGAACAGTACCAGGCCCTGCTGAGCAACAGACATTGGCGCGTACTGTTTCTGCTTCAGCAGCTCGGTCACTTTCTGACCGTGGCTCAGCTGTTTACGGGTTGCTTCGTCCAGATCGGATGCGAACTGAGAGAACGCAGCCAGTTCACGATACTGTGCCAGCGCGGTACGGATACCACCGGACAGTTTCTTGATGATCTTGGTCTGAGCAGCACCACCCACACGGGATACGGAGATACCCGGGTTAACCGCCGGACGAATACCGGAGTTAAACAGGTTGGTTTCCAGGAAGATCTGACCATCGGTAATGGAGATTACGTTGGTCGGAACGAACGCAGAAACGTCACCCGCCTGGGTTTCAATGATCGGCAGAGCGGTCAGAGAACCTGTTTTACCCTTCACTTCACCTTTGGTGAAGTTCTCGACGTATTCCGCGTTAACGCGGGAAGCACGCTCCAGCAGACGAGAGTGGAGGTAGAATACGTCGCCCGGGAATGCTTCACGTCCTGGTGGACGACGGAGCAGCAGGGAAACCTGACGATAAGCAACGGCCTGTTTAGACAGGTCATCGTATACGATCAGCGCATCTTCACCGCGGTCACGGAAGTATTCGCCCATTGCGCAACCGGCGTATGGCGCCAGGTATTGCAGTGCAGCAGATTCAGACGCGGTTGCTACCACAACGATGGTGTTAGACAGTGCGCCGTGCTCTTCCAGTTTACGAACCACGTTGGAAATGGTGGACGCTTTCTGGCCGATAGCCACGTACACACATTTGATGCCGGAATCACGCTGGTTGATGATGGCGTCGATTGCCATCGCGGTTTTACCGGTCTGACGGTCACCGATGATCAGTTCACGCTGACCACGACCGATTGGGATCATGGCGTCAACGGACTTATAACCCGTCTGCACTGGCTGATCAACGGACTGACGGTCGATAACGCCTGGTGCGATAACTTCGATTGGGGAGAAGCCATCGTGCTCAACCGGACCTTTACCGTCGATTGGCGCACCCAGGGTGTTAACAACGCGCCCCAGCAGGCCACGGCCAACCGGTACTTCCAGAATACGGCCAGTACACTTAACCTTCATGCCTTCGGCAAGGTCAGCGTATGGACCCATCACAACGGCACCTACGGAGTCGCGCTCCAGGTTCAGTGCGATAGCGTAACGGTTACCCGGCAGGGAAATCATCTCACCCTGCATACAATCGGCCAGGCCGTGGATGCGGATAACACCGTCACTTACAGAAACAATAGTACCTTCGTTGTGAGCTTCACTCACAACATTGAACTGAGCAATGCGCTGCTTGATCAGTTCGCTGATTTCGGTGGAATTCAGTTGCATGCTCCAGTCCCCTTAAGACTGCAAGACGTCTGCAAGGCGCTCAAGACGGCCGCGTACGCTGCCATCAATGACCATATCACCCGAGCGGATGATTACGCCTGCCATTACAGACTTATCGATTTTGCAATTCAGCTTAACTTTGCGTGACAGACGTTTTTCCATCGCGGCGGTGATTTTCGCAAGCTGTTCGTTACTCAGTTCAGTCGCAGAAGTTACTTCAACTTCAGCGGTAGCTTCACTAAGGGCACGTAAGTGCTCAAACTGCTCGAGAACATCCGGGAGCACACGGAGACGACCATTTTCCGCCATCACCTTAATCAGGTTCTGGCCGTTGGCATCCAGTTGCTCTCCGCACACGGCGATAAACGACGCGGCGAGAGTTTCAGGCGCTAACGCACCAGAAAGCAACTCGGCCATTTGTTCGTTTTTCGTCACCTCAGCGGCAAACGCCAGCATATTCTGCCAGCGATCGACATTTTGGTGTTCGACAGCAAAGTCAAAAGCTGCTTTGGCGTAGGGGCGAGCTACCGTAACAAATTCAGACATCAGCCCCTCCCTCCTTACAGTTCAGCGACAAGTTTGTCCACGATGTCGCTGTTAGCAGCTTCATCCACGGAACGTTCGATGATCTTCTCGGCGCCAGCAACAGCCAGAATCGCAACCTGCTTACGCAGTTCTTCACGAGCACGTTTACGCTCAGCTTCAATTTCAGCCTGAGCCTGTGTCACGATCTTAGTACGTTCCTGTTCTGCTTCAGCTTTGGCTTCGTCCAGGATCTGAGAACGGCGTTTGTTAGCCTGTTCAATGATTACCTGAGCTTCAGCTTTCGCTTTTTTCAGCTGGTCTGTCGCGTTGGCCTGTGCAAGGTCCAAATCTTTCTTAGCGCGTTCTGCGGAAGCCAGACCGTCAGCAATTTCTTTCTGACGTTTTTCAATGGCAGCCATTAAAGGCGGCCATACATACTTCATGCAGAACCAGACAAAGAGAATAAACGCGATGGCCTGGCCGAGGATTGTTGCGTTCATGTTCACAGCACAATACCTCTTAAATTTCTGTGGCTTGGGGTTTTAAAACAACTACTACGCGACAGCAAACATCACGTACAGACCCAGACCTACAGCGATCATTGGGATTGCATCCACCAGACCCATAACGATAAAGAACTGAGTACGCAGCAGAGGAATCAGATCAGGTTGACGCGCTGCGCCTTCCAGGAATTTGCCCCCGAGGATGCCGATACCGATCGCAGCACCGATAGCCGCCAGACCCATCATCACAGCGGCAGCCATGTACAGCAGATCCATATTCAGGTTTTCCATGACAGTCTCCAGTTTGTTTCAATTAAAACGTAGTAGTGTTGGTAAAAAATCAGTGCTCTTCAGACGCCATCGACAGATAGACGATCGTCAGAACCATGAAGATAAAGGCTTGCAGCGTAATGATCAGGATGTGGAAAATGGCCCATGGCACATTCAGAATCCACTGTGACCACCACGGCAGAAGACCCGCGATCAGAATGAAAATCAGCTCACCCGCATACATGTTGCCGAACAGTCGCAGACCCAGTGAAACAGGTTTGGACAGCAGGCTAACGCCTTCCAGGATCAGGTTGACCGGAATAAACGCCCAGTGGTTGAACGGCTGCAAGGTAAGCTCTTTCACAAAGCCGCTTACGCCTTTCATTTTGATGCTGTAGAACAGAATGAGGATAAATACGCCCAGCGCCATCGACAGGGTGATGTTCACGTCGGCAGACGGAACCACGCGCAGTGCAGGCAGGCCGAGTACGTGCTCACCGATCCAAGGTAAGAAATCGATAGGCAGGAGGTCCATCAGGTTCATCAGGAAGACCCAAACGAACACGGTCAGGGCCAGCGGAGCAATCAGTTTGCTCTTACCATGGTACATGTCTTTCACGCTGCCATGGACGAAGCCGATGATCATCTCGATGAACGTCTGGAATTTCCCTGGAACACCGCTGGTCGCCTTTTTAGCAACGCTGCGGAACATGGCCAGGAACAGAAGACCCAAAACCACCGAGAAGAACATGGAGTCGATGTTGATCGTCCAGAAGGTGGCCGGGGGGTTATGTGGATCCACCAGCGAGAATGTACGCAGGTCCAGCTGAAGGTTATTCAGATGGTGACCTATGTAATCCTGCGGCGTCATATTTTCTGAAGCCATGATGCCTTTTACCCTTTGTTATTGATTACAGCTGGAGCCAGAACTTGTACCACCAGCACCAAAACCCACGTTGCTATCAGCGGCATGAATACCACTTTCAAAACCGCCAGCGCCATCACCAGTAGAGCAAAGGTCAGCAACACCTTACACACTTCGCCGAGAGCGAAGGACCAGGCCACGCGGCCTTTGGCGGGTGTATGCGCCTGATGACGCCAGGCAAAAATCATAAACAACACGTTTGGCAGAACCACCGCCAAACCTCCGCACGCGGCGGAGATGCCCCAGAAGGGGTCTTTGAGGCTAAACAGCAGTCCACTTGCTATCACAGCCAGAAACTGAATGAACAGAAGCTTACGAGCAACGTTTCTACTCAAGAGCGACACAGACATCACGTTTTTACTCCTGCTCCCTTCGAGGTATGCCGCGTGTCGTATAAAACGTCCTTTAAGGCTCAGAGTCAAGCATCAAAAAGCGGTCAAATTATACGGTGCGTACCCGTGATTTCAAACATTAAGTAGCGAAAAGGTGAATAAATGTTTAAATATTTTTCCCCAGTCCTATTTTTCAACTTTTGACCTAAGTGCCGACCTTCAGGCAAAACTGCAAACAGCGCGGAAACGTTGGTGATAAAGCGTGCACGAGATCACAAAATACACATTTGCGATAAAGTGGTATTTATCAAAGACGTAAAACGATTTATTTCATCTGTATGAAATTAAAGCAAAAAAATCGCAACTATTTTTAAAACAGAGCCGTATACAACAAAAACCTTTTATTGACATTCTTAATAAATATTTAACATTCCATTCTTGTTGCCTTTACCCACTTTTAGCAGGCTGATATTTTCATGGTTGATTATCCTCAGAGTGAACAACTCACTTCAGGTTAACCATAAGAAAACCCATGGTAACAACAAGGTTAAATTAACAACGGCCAAAACAGACGGGATGTGCTGCTTTTTAACACGATCAGAACAGCACAAATTCCACATTTTTTATTAATTTTTAAAAAGTGTTTGGCTTAATTATCACCAGATGACGCTCACCTTCGAGCTGAGGGATCTGAAGTTTCTCAATGGATTCGACAGCAAAACCGTCCGGAAGCTGCTCGATTTCGTCCCCCGGAAGTTGCCCTTTCAGCGCATAAAAACGCCCCTTCTCCGCCGGCAGGTGTTTGCACCAGCTCACCATGTCATTGAGTGACGCAAATGCGCGGCTGATAACGCCGTCAAACGGTGGCTCAGCCGGGAACTCCTCTACCCTGCTCTGCACGGGCGTGATGTTTTCCAGCTTCAGCTCATGCTGGACCTGGCGTAAAAAGCGTACGCGCTTACCCAGGCTGTCCAGCAGCGTGAATTGACTCTCCGGTCGAACAATAGACAACGGAACGCCCGGCAAGCCCGGGCCGGTGCCCACGTCGATAAAACGTTCCCCGTTCAGATATGGCGCCACGACGATGCTATCGAGAATATGACGAATCAGCATCTCGTTGGGATCGCGTACGGAGGTGAGGTTGTACGCTTTATTCCATTTGTTCAGCATATCGACATAGGCCACCAGCTGATTTTTCTGGTGATCGGTGAGCGAAATACCTGCCTGTTCCAGCAGACGAGAGAGTTTATTGAGCACGGTGGATACCTGTTGAGAAACTTAAGTGGCGGGTGGCGCTTCGCTAACCCGCCCTACGGGTTCAGTAGGCCCGGTAAGCGCAGCGCCACCGGGCAATTTTCAGAGCATTACGCGCTGCGGCGCAGCATACCCTGCTTTTTCAGCCACACCAGCAGAATCGAAATCGCGGCAGGTGTGACGCCGGAGATACGTGAGGCCTGGCCAATCGACACAGGTTTGTGATCGTTCAGCTTAGCGATCACTTCGTTGGAAAGGCCCGTCACCTGACGATAGTCCAGCATTTCCGGCAGCAGCGTGTTTTCGTTGCGCTGCTGTTTTTCGATCTCATCCTGCTGACGCGCGATGTAGCCTTCGTATTTCACCTGGATTTCGACCTGCTCGGCCGCTTCCGCGTCTTCAAGGCCCGGCGCGAACGCGGTCAGTTTGACCAGATTCTCGTAGGTGACTTCAGGACGGCGCAGCAGATCTTCCCCGCTGGCTTCGCGCGACAGCGGTGCTGTTAAGTGAGCGTTTACTTCGGCAGCGGTTTCCGCCTGCGGATTCACCCAGGTGGTTTTCAGGCGCTGACGTTCCTGTTCGATACGCTCCAGCTTCTCGTTGAAGCGCGCCCAGCGTTCGTCATCCACCAGACCCAATTCACGGCCCACCTCAGTCAGACGCAGATCGGCATTGTCTTCGCGCAGCATCAGGCGATATTCCGCACGAGAAGTAAACATGCGGTACGGTTCTTTGGTCCCCAGCGTGCAGAGATCGTCGACCAGAACGCCCAGGTAAGCCTGAGAACGCGCCGGTGCCCAGCCCTCTTTCTCGGCAGAGAAGCGAGCGGCGTTCAGACCGGCCAGCAGACCTTGCGCTGCGGCTTCTTCGTAGCCGGTAGTACCGTTAATCTGGCCCGCGAAGAACAGACCCTGGATGAATTTGCTTTCCAGGGTTGGCTTCAGGTCACGCGGATCGAAGAAATCGTACTCAATAGCGTAGCCAGGACGAACGATCTTCGCGTTTTCCATGCCCTGCATTGAACGCACAATCTGCATCTGCACGTCGAACGGCAGGCTGGTGGAGATGCCGTTCGGGTAAATTTCATTTGAGGTCAGCCCTTCAGGTTCGAGGAAGATCTGGTGCTGGTTACGATCGGCAAAGCGCATCACCTTGTCTTCGATCGACGGGCAGTAGCGCGGGCCGATCCCTTCGATCACGCCAGCATACATTGGGCTGCGATCGAGGTTATTGCGGATCACGTCATGGGTTTTCTCGTTGGTATGCGTGATGTAGCACGGTACCTGCTGCGGATGCTGAGCCGCATTGCCCATGAACGAGAACACCGGCATCGGATTATCACCGTGCTGTTGCGCCAGCACGCTGAAATCAATGGTGCGCGCGTCAATACGCGGCGGTGTACCGGTTTTCAGGCGGCTGACGCGCAGCGGCAGTTCACGCAGACGACGAGATAACGGAATCGACGGCGGATCGCCAGCACGGCCACCGCTGTAGTTGTCCAGACCAATATGGATTTTACCGTCCAGGAATGTCCCGACGGTCAGCACCACCGCTTTTGCGCGGAACTTGAGCCCCATCTGGGTTACGGCACCCACGACGCGATCGTTCTCGACGATAAGATCTTCAACTGCCTGCTGGAAGATCATCAGGTTCGGCTGGTTCTCCAGCGCGGTGCGCACAGCCTGACGGTAAAGCACGCGGTCTGCCTGTGCGCGGGTCGCACGAACAGCAGGCCCTTTACTCGCGTTTAGTATCCTAAACTGGATGCCTGCACGATCGATCGCTTTCGCCATCAGGCCGCCAAGTGCATCCACTTCTTTTACCAGGTGTCCTTTCCCAATGCCGCCAATCGCCGGATTACAGGACATTTGTCCCAGCGTGTCGATATTGTGTGTCAAAAGCAGGGTCTGCTGACCCATTCGCGCTGCGGCCATTGCGGCCTCAGTGCCTGCGTGACCCCCGCCAATGATGATGACGTCAAAAGGATCCTGATAAAACATGGTGGTCTGCCTCGCGTAAAGCGGTATGAAAATGGATTGAAGCCCGGGCCGTGGATTCTACTCAACTTTAGTCTTTCGAGAAAGCATTGGGATCCTGGGCTATTAAAAAGAAGATCTTTTTATTTAGAGATCTGTTCTATTGTGATCTCTTATTAGGATCGCAGACCTTTGTGGATAAGTCCGATCCCATAAATAAGATCATGCAGTTAGGAAGGATCGTTTGCTGTGAATGATCGGTGATCCTGGACCGTATAAGCTGGGATCAGATCGCCACTTTATACACAGGTCAAAAACTAAACCAACGTTGTTCTTTGGATAACTACGGCTTAATACGAGCTTTTAACCAGAGTTATCCACATCTGATCGCACGATCTTTAATCGTTTTTGAGTAAATTTTTCCATTCCGCGAGCCAGATCTCGGCTGGATCTTCGGGAATGTCATGATCGAGGATGTTGATCTTCAGCGTTTCACCCAGCTGTTTTGCTCCGCAGGCGGTCACCGCAGCTTCTACTTTCTCTATGGCGCCACAGAAAGTGTCATATTCACGGCTGCCGATCCCCACAGCGCCAAACCGGACGTTTGACAGATCGGGCTGTTGTTCCAGCAGTTCGTCATATAAAGGTTGCAGGTTATCCGGCAGATCGCCCGCGCCGTGCGTGGAGGTGATCAGCAGCCAGACCCCGTCAGTCGGGAGATCTTCCAGCAGCGGTCCGTGCAGCGTTTGTGTAGAAAAGCCCGCATCTTCCAGCTTCTCAGCCAGATGTTCCGCTACATATTCCGCACCGCCCAGGGTGCTGCCGCTGATAAGAGTAATGTCCGCCATTGATCGCTCGCTCAGATAAAGAGGCGGCCATTGTACGCTGTGAACGAGCTGGGATCTACCTGTGGAAAATGTGGGAATGAAATTGCCCGATCACGGGCGGATAGTACGCATGATCGGGTTTTGCAGGGAGATCAGGGTTTCAGTGGACTGAATTTCATCGATTGTTTGGATCTTGTTGATAAGTACCTGCTGGAGGGCGTCAATGGATCGGCACATCACCTTTATAAAGATGCTGTAGTGCCCGGTGGTGTAGTACGCCTCGGTGACTTCATCCAGCGCGTTCAGTTTCTCCAGCGCGGAGGGGTAATCTTTGGCGCTTTTCAGAATAATGCCAATGAAGCAGCAGACGTCGTAGCCAAGTTGCTTCGGGCTGACATCAATGCGTGCGCCGGTGATGATCCCGGCCTGCTTCATTTTCTCGACGCGAACGTGAATGGTCCCCGGGCTGACGCCAAATTGTTTCGCCAGTTCGGCATACGCGGTGCGTGCGTTGGCCATTAGCGCTTCCAGAATGCCGCGGTCCAGATTGTCGATCTGATAATTTTCCATAGGTTTTTCTTATGAAGATTAATGATTCCCTCTATTCTAGCGTCTTATTTTAACGAATCAAAAGTGAAGGCGGCTTTTTGTTGATGGGTTATTGAATTAAGCGCCTGTTCTGTTGCTTAATCAGTATCAACAGGACGCAGGAGTATAAATAATGAAAACCGCTTACATCGCAAAACAACGCCAGATCAGTTTCGTAAAATCCCATTTTTCCCGCCAGCTGGAAGAGAAGCTTGGCCTTATTGAAGTTCAGGCGCCGATTCTGAGCCGCGTGGGTGACGGGACGCAGGATAACTTGTCTGGTTGCGAAAAAGCGGTACAGGTAAAAGTGAAAACACTGCCAGACGCCCAGTTCGAAGTGGTTCATTCCCTGGCGAAGTGGAAGCGTCAAACCCTGGGACAACACGACTTCAGCGCGGGCGAAGGGCTTTACACGCACATGAGAGCCCTTCGCCCCGATGAAGACCGCCTTTCCCCGATTCACTCTGTCTACGTTGACCAGTGGGACTGGGAGCGCGTAATGGGAGATGGCGAGCGTCACGTCGGTACGCTGAAATCCACCGTTGAGGCGATCTACGCCGGGATCAAAGCAACCGAAGCGGCCGTGAGCAAAGAGTTTGGTCTGGCACCGTTCCTGCCGGAAACGATCCACTTTGTTCACAGTCAGGAATTGCTGAGCCGTTTCCCGGATCTGGATGCCAAAGGCCGTGAACGCGCGATCGCCAAAGAGCTGGGCGCGGTATTCCTTATCGGCATTGGCGGGAAATTGTCTGATGGTAAACGTCACGACGTCCGTGCGCCGGATTACGATGACTGGAGCACCGTGGGCGAAAGCGAATATGCCGGTCTGAACGGCGATATTCTGGTCTGGAACCCGGTTCTGGAAGATGCGTTTGAACTCTCTTCGATGGGGATCCGCGTGGATGCTGAAGCACTGAAGCGTCAGCTGGCCGTGACCGGTGATGAAGATCGTCTGCAACTGGAGTGGCACCAGGCACTGCTGCGCGGTGAAATGCCGCAGACCATCGGCGGTGGGATTGGCCAGTCTCGTCTGACCATGCTGCTGCTGCAACTCTCTCACATTGGTCAGGTACAGTGTGGGGTCTGGCCGCAGCAGGTACGTGAGAGCGTCGGTTCTCTTCTTTAATTAACGTCGCCAGCGTCTGAGCAGGCGGCTACGCAACCCGGTATCAAAGCGCCAGATGTGATCGAAGATGCGCATGATGCCGGGTTTTCCATGTGCAGACATCGCCACGGCATGGAAACGGTGCTGGTGCACGCGCTGCATCTCCTTCACTTTATTCACGACGTCGTCCGGCAGCCGCTGGGCGATAAAATCGGAAATCACCACCGCATCCGCGTCGTACCAGTCTCCGCCCTGCATGCGCTCAATGATGCTGCGAAAACAGCTGGCCAGATCGGTGCCGCCGCGAAAGCGCTGGCTTAAAAAGCGGATCGCCTGCTCCAGCCCCTGTGGGCTGGTCAGTTCATACCCAACAACTTCGCTGGAAAAGAGCATGATGTAGCAGCGACGACGATCGGCAAGCGCCACGCGCATCAGAGCCAGGCAGAACGCTTTTGCACACTGTTCATTAAAGCCCCCCATCGATCCAGACGTATCGACGCAAACAATGAATGGGCCGCGCGGTTGCTCATCAAAATCCTGGTGTACCACCGGACGCTGGCTGATCTTCTCGCGCCAGGCTTCGCCATGCAGTCGATAGGTAATGAGCTGTTTTTCCACCAGCCGACGATAAAACTCATACTCCAGTTCGGTCATGCCCAGCGTGCTGAGTTCCGTAGGCAGCAGGCGCAGGATGTCATCGCTTTGCTGTAGCCCGTCCACCTGCTCCGGTACGGTGGAGGGTTCACGTACCAGCGTACGGAAGGTTTCCATCGGCGCATCTTTCTTTGGGACCGACCGGGCCTCCCGGGAACGGCCGAGCTGTTCTGCGAGCTTCATCAGCTCCGGCTGTTGTGCCAGAAAGTCGCCGTACTTCACGATCAGCTGATAATCGCCCCGTTTTAACTGGCCGGCACTCATATCCCAGAGTCGACCGGCGGCGTTTTCATTCTCCACCAGCACCTGTTCTAACTGGCCGCTCAGGGTCATTCGCTCCTGGACTTCACTGAGCAACTGTTCGCGCTCTTCGTCCAGCAACTGCTGATTAAGGGCCGTGGCCTGGACCACAAGGCTCAGACGCCAGCGCTGTAAAAACAGCGTATGCAGGGCGGGAGTAAAGCTGGGGTTGTCCGTGACCAGCGCTCTGGCCTGGCTGGCAAACGGGGAGTGAACGTTATCAAGCAGCGTCAGGGTTTGCTGTAGCTGGGCAATAAACTGCGGCGTTGAAAGCCGCTGGCACTGCTGGTAACCAGCCACTTCCTCTGTCAGTTCCGGCGGGACTTCCGTCTCCTTAAACCGCTGGCGCAGGTTATCGCGCCAGCGGGGCAGATCGTCCGTCATTGCCTTTCGGAGCTTCGGGAATTTTTCAAAGAAGGCCGCCAGCTGCGGTGAAGCGAGCAGGGTAATGACGACCTCTTCGATCAACCCTTCCTCGCTAACCGCCAGCATGACGTTAAGCGTGTCCAGCGTTAGCATTGACGCGCCTGTTTGATCTGCGCGCTGACATCCTGCAAGCTGGCTTCAATGCGACCTAACCAGTCGCTATGGATAAAGAGGCATTTCTGCTGCTCGCTGAAGCGCGTGTGCTGCTGATGCCATTCGTTATCCAGCGCGTCGAGCTGTTGTTTGATCTCCTCCGGAACAGTATCGGAGGCCGTGCCCGGCAGCGCCAGGCGCGATCCCTGAAGGCTGACGTCGCGGATCACAAGGTGCTGGCTGCTGTCGACTTCCATTGACAGCGGCTGTGCAAAGCCGATACCGTTGAGTTTACCGCGGATCTCACCGCCTTTATCCAGCCACTGAGCCAGCGCAACGCGTTCGATCGTCACGTGCACAACCTGCATATCATGCAGCTTCAGCGGTTGCTGAAGAAGAAGCGTGAGCGAGGCGTCAGTCAGCCCGGCGGGCAGTTCGTAGTGCGGTTTACGGGCAAACATCCCGCCAAGACGGTTCACCTTCAGCGCGGTTTTGTCACTTTGCTGCTGCTGGAGCTGAAGGCGACGTTGGGCAATCGCGCCCAGCTGATTGAGCATCGACTGCTGACCCCACGCGTGTCCGGTCATCAAAACGTCCAACTGCTGTTGCATCAGGTTCATCCCTTCTGCGTCATGCCACAGGCAGTCTTTCAGCAGGATCAGATCGATTGGGGCGACAGCATCGCGGCCGCTAAACAGCGCGCTTGCCTGGAGCAGGCGAATGGCTTTTTTCCAGCGACGATCGGAGACGTACGGCGCGGAAGGCAGCAAATCAAGCTGCTGGCGCAGCATGAAGATCAGCTCAAAAACGGGATCGGGCAGTTTTATCTTGCCGATCTCCTCCTGCCACTGGTGGTATTCCTCGTCCGTGACCTGCAATGACGCTGCCACCGGGTTTTCGTTTTCATCCTGCTGGCTTACCAGCATAGAACGGAAGTTTGATTTATCCTGGACTTTATCCAGCCACAGGCGGATCAGCATACGGTCATACAGCGCTTCCAGGCTGCTGTCGGCTTCGGGCAATTCGTTAGACGCGGCCACCAGCAGGCGCATGGGGATCTTCTCTTCGCTGGCGCCGTTGCGGAAGCGGCGTTCGTTAATTGCCGTCAACAGGGTATTCAGTATGGCCGGGCCGGCTTTCCAGATCTCATCAAGAAAGACGATTTCCGCTTCCGGAAGATAGCCCGCCGTCAGACGTTCATAGCGTCCCTCATCTTTTAACGCCTGAATGGAGAGTGGGCCGAAAACTTCTTCCGGCGTGGAGAAGCGCGTCATCAAATACTCGAATGCGCGCGCGTTCTGGAAAGCGAATTTGAGGCGGCGTGCGATCAGACTTTTGGCAATGCCCGGCGGGCCCAGCAGAAACACGCTTTCCCCGCTCAGCGCCGCCAGTAAACAGAGGCGAATGGCGTGGCTACGCTCGTAAAGGCCTTTCTCCAGCGCACTGCTGAGGCGGGAAATTCTTTCTGCTAATAAATGTGAGTGAGCCATAATAGTTTTGCATCCTTTCGCCGTCGTGGCGGCTAATTGAAGCGAGTATAGACGTTTCGGTCTGGCCTGGTAATAGGCTGAAGTGCGGCGCTATTTTCTTTGCGCTACATTAATGCGGCTGCATTTAGGGGTACGATTTTGCATTGAATCGTGCATACTGTGCGCTTTTTGTGGGCCAAGGGACTAAGCACACATTTGTTATTCAAACGAAAAGACTAGTCTATGAGCACTGATAATAAGCAATCATTACCCGCTGTAACGCTTGCGGCGATCGGGGTTGTCTACGGTGATATCGGCACCAGCCCGCTTTATACGCTTCGTGAATGTCTGTCCGGTCAGTTTGGTTTTGGTGTAGAGCGTGACGCCGTATTTGGTTTCCTCTCGCTCATCTTCTGGCTGCTGATCCTGGTGGTCTCCCTTAAGTATCTCTCTTTCGTAATGCGGGCTGATAACGCGGGCGAGGGCGGTATTCTGACCCTGATGTCCCTTGCCGGGCGCAATACGTCCGCAAGAATGACCTCCGTGCTGGTCATCATCGGCCTGATTGGCGGCAGCTTCTTCTATGGAGAAGTCGTGATTACGCCGGCGATTTCTGTAATGTCGGCCATAGAGGGGCTGGAGATTGTCGCGCCACAGCTTGATACGTGGGTGGTGCCACTCGCTATTATCGTGCTGACGTTGCTGTTTGCCATACAAAAACACGGTACCGGGCTGGTGGGTAAGCTGTTCGCGCCTATTATGCTGGCCTGGTTCCTGATCCTGGCGGCGCTGGGCTTACGCAGTATTATCGCCAACCCGGATGTCCTGCACGCGCTGAACCCAATGTGGGCGGTGCATTTCTTCCTTGAATATAAAGTGGTGTCGTTTGTGGCGCTGGGCGCGGTGGTGCTGTCCATTACCGGTGTTGAAGCGCTGTATGCGGATATGGGCCACTTCGGGAAACTCCCTATTCGCGTCGCCTGGTTTAGCGTGGTCTTGCCATCACTGGTGCTGAATTACTTCGGTCAGGGCGCTCTGCTGCTTGCACACCCTGAAGCGATTAAAAACCCGTTCTTCCTGCTGGCGCCGGACTGGGCGCTGGTTCCGATGCTGATCCTGGCGACGCTGGCGACGGTCATTGCCTCTCAGGCTGTCATTTCCGGCGTATTCTCCCTGACGCGTCAGGCCGTGCGTTTGGGTTATCTCTCCCCAATGCGCATTATCCATACCTCGGAGATGGAGTCCGGCCAGATCTACATTCCCTTCGTCAACTGGCTGCTCTATTTCGCGGTAGTGATTGTTATCGTCAGCTTTGAGCACTCCAGTAATCTGGCGGCGGCGTACGGTATCGCGGTAACCGGAACGATGGTGTTGACCTCTATTCTCTCCACTACCGTGGCGTACCGTAACTGGCACTGGAATAAGTTCCTCGTGGGGCTGATCCTGGTTGGCTTCCTCTGCATCGACGTGCCGCTGTTCTCTGCGAACCTCGACAAGATTGTCTCCGGCGGCTGGCTGCCGCTGACGCTGGGTCTGGTGATGTTTATTGTGATGACGACGTGGAAGAGCGAACGTTTCCGCCTGCTGCGTCGTATGCACGAGCACGGTAACTCTCTTGAGGCGATGATCGCCTCGCTGGAGAAATCCCCACCGGTGCGCGTGCCGGGCACAGCGGTGTATATGTCTCGCGCGCTGAACGTGATCCCGTTTGCGCTGATGCATAACCTCAAGCACAACAAAGTGCTGCACGAACGCGTGATCCTGCTGACGCTGCGTACCGAAGATGCGCCGTACGTTCACAACGTGCGTCGCGTACAGATTGAACAGCTGTCCCCAACCTTCTGGCGCGTGGTGGCAAGCTACGGCTGGCGCGAAACGCCGAACGTGGAAGAGGTGTTCCACCGCTGCGGTCTGGAAGGCCTGAGTTGCCGCATGATGGAGACGTCGTTCTTTATGTCCCATGAGTCGCTGATCATCGGCAAGCGCCCATGGTATCTGCGCCTGCGCGGCAAGCTGTATCTCATTCTGCAACGTAACGCCCTGCGTGCGCCTGACCAGTTTGAGATCCCGCCTAACCGCGTGATTGAGCTGGGGACGCAGGTCGAGATTTAACCCTTCTGAATATGCCGGGTGGCGCTGCGCTTACCCGGCCTACCAGACCCGTAGGCCCGCGCAAGCGTAGCGCCGCCGGGCAATTTTCCTCTATTGCATTTCACTTAGCGAAACGTTTCGACGTTGATCACAAATCCGTTACGTCATGATGGTTTTCTGAACACTTCTGCGGCTACACTGTTTTTAGCGAAACGTTTCGCTAGTGGAGCAAAAAATGAAGAAAGGCACAGTACTCAACTCAGAAATCTCATCGGTGATTTCCCGTCTTGGGCATACCGATACGCTGGTGGTTTGCGATGCAGGCTTACCGGTTCCGCGCAGCACAACCCGTATCGATATGGCGTTAACGCAGGGCGTACCCTCGTTCATGCAGGTACTGGAAGTGGTCACCGCGGAGATGCAGGTTGAGGCGGCCATTCTCGCGGCGGAAATCAAACAACATAATCCGCAACTCCACGAAACGTTGCTCAGCCACATTGAGCAACTGCAACAGCACCAGGGAAACACCATAGAAATTCGTTACACAACGCACGAGCAGTTCAAACAACAAACCGCAGACAGTCAGGCGGTGATTCGCAGCGGGGAGTGCTCCCCGTATGCGAATATCATTCTCTGTGCTGGCGTCACCTTCTGAGGCCATCATGGACGTATTACTGCAACTCAAAGGGATCGATAAGTCGTTCCCGGGCGTAAAAGCCCTCTCCGGCGCGGCGCTGAACGTCTATTCCGGGCGCGTCATGGCGCTGGTGGGCGAAAACGGCGCCGGCAAATCCACCATGATGAAAGTGCTGACCGGTATCTACCAACGCGATGCCGGTTCGCTGCTGTGGCTGGGTAAAGAGACCACCTTTAACGGCCCGAAATCCTCTCAGGAAGCGGGCATCGGCATCATCCACCAGGAGTTGAACCTGATCCCGCAGCTCACCATTGCGGAGAACATCTTCCTCGGCCGTGAGTTCGTGAACCGGTTTGGCAAAATCGACTGGAAAACCATGTATGCCGAAGCGGACAAACTGCTGGCGAAGCTGAATCTGCGCTTTAAGAGCGACCGACTGGTGGGCGACCTTTCCATCGGCGATCAGCAGATGGTGGAAATCGCGAAGGTGCTGAGCTTCGAGTCGAAGGTCATCATTATGGATGAACCGACCGACGCCCTGACCGATACCGAAACCGAATCCCTGTTCCGCGTGATCCGTGAGCTGAAATCCCAGGGCCGCGGCATTGTCTATATCTCACACCGCATGAAAGAGATCTTCGAGATCTGCGACGACGTCACCGTCTTTCGCGACGGGCAGTTTATTGCCGAGCGCGAAGTGGCAACCCTGACCGAAGATACCCTGATTGAAATGATGGTGGGACGTAAGCTCGAAGATCAGTATCCGCATCTGGAGAAAGCGCCGGGAGAAATCCGCCTGAAGGTGGATAACCTCTGCGGGCCGGGCGTGAATGACGTCTCCTTTACTCTGCGCAAGGGCGAGATCCTTGGCGTCGCGGGCCTGATGGGCGCGGGGCGCACCGAACTGATGAAAGTGCTCTATGGCGCACTGCCGCGCACCAGCGGCTACGTTACCCTTGACGGCCATGAGGTGGTCACCCGCTCGCCGCAGGATGGCCTGGCGAACGGCATTGTCTATATTTCCGAAGACCGTAAGCGCGACGGCTTAGTGCTGGGCATGTCGGTGAAAGAGAACATGTCCCTGACGGCGCTAGGCTATTTCAGCCGCAGCGGCGGCAGCCTGAAACACAAAGATGAGCAGCAGGCGGTCAGCGATTTTATCCGTCTCTTTAACGTTAAAACCCCATCGATGGAGCAGGCGATTGGCCTGTTGTCCGGCGGGAATCAGCAGAAAGTGGCGATTGCCCGCGGGCTGATGACGCGCCCAAAAGTGTTGATCCTTGATGAACCTACCCGCGGCGTGGACGTGGGCGCGAAGAAAGAGATATATCAGCTGATTAACCAGTTCAAGGCCGACGGTCTGAGCATCATTCTGGTCTCTTCCGAGATGCCAGAGGTATTAGGCATGAGCGATCGCATTATCGTCATGCATGAAGGGCATCTCGGCGGTGAATTCACTCGCGAGCAGGCCACCCAGGAAGTTCTGATGGCTGCCGCTGTGGGCAAGCTTAATCGCGTGAATCAGGAGTAAGAAGATGACTACCCAGGCTGTTTCTGGTCGCCGCTATTTCACAAAGGCATGGCTGATGGAACAAAAATCGCTGATTGCCCTGCTGGTGCTGATCGCGATTGTCTCGACCATGAGCCCGAACTTTTTTACCGTCAATAACCTGTTCAACATTCTTCAGCAGACCTCCGTCAACGCCATTATGGCGGTGGGGATGACGCTGGTGATTTTGACCTCGGGTATCGATCTGTCCGTCGGTTCCCTGCTGGCCCTCACCGGCGCGATCGCCGCGTCGATTGTTGGTATTGAGGTCAACGCGCTGGTGGCCGTTGCCGCTGCCCTGGCGGCAGGTGCGGCAATTGGCGCCGTAACCGGCGTGATTGTGGCGAAAGGTCGCGTTCAGGCGTTCATCGCCACGCTGGTGATGATGCTGCTGCTGCGCGGTGTGACCATGGTGTACACCAACGGCAGCCCGATTAATACCGGTTTTACCGATAACGCCGATCTGTTTGGCTGGTTCGGTATCGGTCGCCCGCTGGGTGTCCCGACCCCGGTCTGGATCATGGCTATCGTCTTCCTGGCGGCATGGTACATGCTGCACCATACCCGTCTGGGTCGTTATATCTATGCGCTGGGCGGTAACGAAGCGGCAACGCGCCTGTCCGGTATCAGCGTTAATAAAGTCAAAATTATCGTTTACTCCCTGTGCGGCCTGCTGGCGTCTCTGGCGGGCATCATCGAAGTGGCGCGCCTCTCTTCCGCGCAGCCAACGGCGGGTACGGGCTATGAGCTGGATGCCATCGCGGCAGTGGTTCTGGGCGGTACGAGCCTTGCGGGTGGTAAAGGTCGCATTGTTGGGACATTGATCGGCGCACTGATCCTCGGTTTCCTGAATAATGGTTTGAATTTGTTAGGTGTTTCCTCCTATTACCAGATGATCGTTAAGGCAGTGGTGATTTTGCTGGCGGTACTGGTAGACAACAAAAAACAGTAACTGACGACACTACAGGACATCTTAGATATGAACATGAAAAAACTGGCTACCCTGGTTTCTGCTGTCGCGCTGAGCGCAACCGTAAGTGCTAACGCCATGGCGAAGGACACCATCGCGCTGGTTGTCTCTACCCTGAACAACCCGTTCTTCGTCTCCCTGAAGGATGGCGCGCAGAAAGAAGCAGATAAACTGGGCTACAACCTGGTGGTGCTGGATTCTCAGAACAACCCGGCGAAAGAGCTGGCTAACGTTCAGGACTTAACCGTTCGTGGTACCAAAATCCTGCTGATCAACCCAACCGATTCCGACGCGGTCGGTAACGCCGTGAAGATGGCAAACCAGGCGAAGATCCCGGTCATCACCCTTGACCGTCAGGCAACGAAAGGGGATGTGGTCAGCCACATTGCGTCTGATAACGTACTGGGCGGTAAAATCGCTGGCGACTACATCGCGAAGAAAGCAGGTGAAGGCGCGAAAGTGATCGAGTTGCAGGGGATCGCCGGGACTTCCGCGGCCCGTGAACGTGGTGAAGGTTTCCAGCAGGCTGTAGCGGCGCACAAATTCAACGTGCTGGCGAGCCAGCCGGCAGACTTCGACCGTACAAAGGGCCTGAACGTCATGCAGAACCTGCTGACCGCGCATCCTGATGTGCAGGCGGTATTCGCACAGAACGACGAAATGGCGCTCGGTGCGCTGCGTGCGCTCCAGACTGCGGGTAAATCAGATGTGATGGTTGTCGGATTTGACGGCACGCCGGATGGTGAAAAAGCAGTAAATGATGGCAAACTGGCTGCGACCATCGCTCAGCTGCCTGAGCAAATTGGCGCGACTGGCGTGCAAACTGCCGATAAAGTGCTGAAGGGCGAAAAAGTTCAGGCCAAATATCCTGTTGACCTGAAACTGGTCATTAAGCAGTAAAGGCGATTCAGGCAGTCGCTGGCTGCCTGAGGGACACCAAATAAAAGAAAAGTGTGGCATACGCCACCGGGTAATACCGGTGGCGCTCTCAGATGGACACCTCAATACATGAAAACCGCAGGCAACCTCGTCGTCCTTGGCAGTATCAATGCCGATCACATTCTTAACCTTGAAACGTTCCCCACTCCGGGCGAAACCGTCACTGGCAATCAGTATCAGGTGGCGTTCGGCGGTAAGGGCGCAAACCAGGCGGTTGCCGCCGGACGCAGCGGGGCGAATATCGCGTTTATCGCCTGTACGGGTGATGACGATACCGGCGAGCGCGTACGCAAACAGCTGGCAAGCGACAACATCGACATTGCACCCGTCAGCGTGGTTGCAGGGGAATCTACCGGCGTGGCGCTGATTTTCGTCAATGCGGAAGGTGAGAATGTCATCGGTATTCATGCGGGGGCTAATGCCGCGTTAACGACTGAACGCGTCGAAGCGCAGCGTGGAATCATCGCCGGAGCGGAAGCCCTGCTGATGCAGCTGGAGTCACCGGTTGAAAGCGTGCTGGCCGCCGCGAAAATTGCGCATGAAAATCATACGTCTGTCCTACTTAACCCTGCGCCTGCCCGTGTATTATCAGACGAGCTGCTGGCGCTGGTGGATATCATCACCCCGAACGAAACCGAAGCGGAAAAGCTGACGGGTATCCGTGTCGAAAATGATGACGATGCCGCGCGTGCCGCGCTTGCACTGCATGAAAAAGGCATCGGCACCGTAATCATCACCCTCGGCAGCCGTGGGGTGTGGGCTAGCGTCAATGGCGAAGGCCGTCGCGTACCGGGCTTTAAGGTCAAAGCCATTGATACCATCGCCGCAGGAGACACCTTCAACGGTGCACTGGTAACGGCGCTGCTGGAAGGAAAAGCAATGGATGACGCGATCCGCTTCGCGCATGCCGCCGCTGCGATTGCGGTGACGCGTAAAGGCGCTCAGCCTTCTGTTCCATGGCGTAAAGAGATTGATGAATTCTTAAGTCAGCAGGGGTAACGCTTGGCCACAATGAAAGATGTCGCCCGTATGGCGGGCGTTTCTACCTCGACTGTCTCCCACGTAATCAATAACGATCGCTTCGTCAGCGAGGCGATTCGGGAGAAAGTTGACGCTGCAATTAAAGAACTCAACTATGCGCCGTCTGCGCTGGCCCGCAGCCTGAAGCTCAACCAGACGCGCACCATCGGCATGCTGATCACGGCCAGTACCAACCCTTTTTATTCTGAACTGGTGCGCGGCGTGGAGCGCAGCTGCTTCGAGCGCGGCTACAGCCTGGTGCTGTGCAATACCGAAGGCGATGAGCAGCGCATGAACCGTAACCTGGAAACGCTGATGCAAAAACGCGTCGACGGGCTGCTGCTGCTCTGTACCGAAACGCATCAACCCTCGAAAGAGATCATCCAGCGTTATCCTTCTATTCCCACGGTGATGATGGACTGGGCGCCGTTCGACGGCACCAGCGATCTGATCCAGGATAACTCGCTGCTGGGCGGCGATATGGCGACTCAGCATCTGATCGATAAAGGTCATACCCGCATTGCCTGTATTACCGGCCCGCTGGATAAAACCCCGGCGCGCCTGCGTCTGGAAGGCTATCTTTCGGCCATGGAACGGGCGGGGCTTGCCATTCCTGATGGCTATCGCATCACCGGCGATTTCGAATTTAACGGTGGATTTGAAGCAATGCAGAAACTGCTGGCGCAAGAGCCGCGTCCGCAGGCGGTGTTTATCGGTAACGATGCGATGGCATTCGGAGCATATCAGGCGCTGTATCAGGCGGGATTACGTGTTCCGGACGACATGGCGATCGTCGGTTACGATGATATCGAACTGGCGCGCTACATGACGCCCCCACTGACCACCATCCATCAGCCGAAAGATGAACTGGGCGAGCTGGCCATCGATGTGTTGATCCACCGCATGGCCCAGCCCACGCTGCAACAGCAACGTTTGCAGCTTACTCCTGTTCTGATGGAACGCGGTTCGGTTTAGCCTTCTCTTTGTGACGCTCTTTAATCAGGTTCCGGCCGTCTTTTGGTTTTAACAACATAAAGACCACCGCCGATACCACGGTAAGCGCGCCCATAGTGATAAAGGTATAGTGGAACTGCTCAACGGTATTAGTTCCCTCGAACCCTTCATAAAACCGCAGTACCGCCGCGCTCACGGCAACCCCGAGGCTGATCGACAGCTGTTGAGTGACCGCCAGTACGCTGTTGCCGCTGCTGGCATTCTCGTCGGTGAGGTCCGCAAGGGTGATGGTGTTCATCGACGTAAACTGCGTCGACATGGCCATACCCAGCACAAACAGCGGCAGGATCAGCATCCAGATTGGTAACGCCGCAGATTGCAGGGAGAACTGCGCAATCATCAATCCGATAAAGATCGTCACGCCAATCAGCGTCTTACGATAGCCAAACCAGCGCAGCACCTGCGTGACCGTCGATTTTGCCAGAATCGAGCCCATCGCCGTGGGTGCCATCATGCAGCCAGCAATCAGGGCCGGATAGCCGAAACCGACCTGGAGCATCAGCGGCATCAGGAACGGTACGCAGCCCGTGCCCAGACGCGAGGCAATATTGCCCGCGATCCCGACGGAGAACGTTCGGGTGTTAAACAGAGATAAAGAGATAAGCGGTGTCGGATGGCGACGCGCATGACGTATATATAGAAGGAACAGCAGAATACCGCTGAGGATGACGGCCAGCGCCAGCCACGTCGCTACGATTTTCTCGCCAAACAGCTCCATCCCGCTGGAGAACAGGACCAGGCTCAGGCCAAACAGGAAGAAACCACCCATATCGAAGCTGCGTCTTGGCGTGGTGAAGTTCGGCATATATTTGCGGGCATAAATCAGCCCTGCCACACCAATCGGAATATTAATCAGGAAGATCCAGTGCCAGCTAGCCCAGGTCACCAGTACGCCGCCGAGAACCGGGCCAAGTATCGGGCCGACCAGCCCCGGCATAGTCACAAAGTTGAGCACCGGGAGCAGTTCGCTGCGCGGATAGGCGCGTAATAACGCCAGACGCGCGACGGGCATCATCATCGCGCCGCCTATCCCCTGTAGAACGCGGAAGATAACCAGTTCCGTCAGAGAGGTGGAGAGGGCGCAAGCCAGAGAACCGAGCGTGAACAGCGTCACCGCCAGCATGAACACTTTGCGTGTGCCAAAACGATCGGCCAGCCAGCCGCTGACCGGAATAAGCATCGCCACTGTCAGGGTGTAGCTGATGATGGCGGATTGCATCGCCAGCGGGGAGCGGTTAAGGCTTTGGGCTATGGCGGGAAGGGCGGTATTGAGGATAGTGGCATCCAGTGCCTGCATAAAGAACGCCATGGCTGCAATCCACGGCAGTCCGGCCATACTGCGTGCTTTTTTCTCTGTCATTTATTTACCTGCTGGTGGGTTGGCGCGGCCAGCAACGCCTGGCACGCACTCAGGGCTCGCTGCCCGTCGCTCTCCTGAATGGCATCGACTATCGCCTGATGCAGATCCAGCTTCACCACCTCATCCTGCGTGATAGAGGTAAAGTAAGTGTGGTACACAGAATGGAATAAAGAAGCAAAGGAGGTCAGGAAAGGATTTCCGCTCATATTATAGATATGTTCATGCCAGGCCATATCGACCGCTATCCAGCGCTCGCGGTTAAAGTGCTTTTTCAGATCCACCATCTCTTCCATCAAAGTATTGAGCTGCGCTTTTTGCTCGGCTGTGCCGAGCGTGGCGGCAAGCAGGCAGGCCTGAGGCTCAAGACTGCTGCGCATGACCAGAAAGTGATCGACGACCTGATTAAAGTTATCTTCGGTCATCCACCAGGTGAGTAACTCCTGATCGAGAAAGTTCCAGTTTCCCTGAGGCATAACGCGGGTGCCAATGCGCGGGCGTGGAAGCACCATCCCTTTCGCCGTTAATGTTTTTACCGCTTCGCGAACGGCGGTACGGCTAACGCCAAACTGATCTCCCAGCTCCATCTCGCTTGGCAGGATGCTACCTGGAGCATATTTACCCGCTAAGATCAGCTGCGCCAGTTTCTCTGCCAGCACATAGGACAGGTTTTTTTGAGCTGCCAGCTGTTGTGCGCTTAATGGCATCGCTTTTATTCCTTAAATATTGATGCGGTTAATTATGCCATCTCAGGTGTGATTGTGGTTGCAGATACATCAAATAGAACAATTTGTAGCTGGATCTCATCGCTTTTGGTGAAAAAAAACACGGTCAGAAACTTTTTTTAAATTTCCTCTTGTCACTTCAGAAGAACTCCCTATAATGCGCCTCCACTGACACGGAACAACGGCACGCAAGCCGCCGGGTCAGCAGAGAAAAGCAAAACAAACGCTTGACTCTGAAGCGGGAAAGCGTAATATGCACACCCCGCGCCGCAGCGAAAACGAAGCGGCACTGCTCTTTAACAATTTATCAGACAATCTGTGTGGGCACTCAAAGTGACATGGATTCTTAATGTCTTCGGACACTAAATGAATACCAAGTCTCTGAGTGAACACGTAATTCATTACGAAGTTTAATTCACGAGCATCAAA